>CAZNGE010000008.1:0-5652 GCA_964572875.1 uncultured Methanosarcinales archaeon
AAAACCGAAAAGCATTTAAATAGGGAAACTACTAAATAGTAGTTAATGTAATGTTCCAATCTGTCCGGTTGCAGTTGGGGGTAAATGATTTGGTAAAGATAAGGCGCATGATACTGATTTTGGCCATTTTCAGCCTAGGATGGATGCTGAACACGGTTTTGACCAATTTTATCTACTATGACGCCGAAAAACCGCTTTCTTTCGGCTTTGTGCCGTTTTTAAAGAGTCCTGAGAGGTTATCGCCTTCAGATCACATCAAGGAGAGCCAGATACATGTATATGACAATAAGGTGGTCATAGACGCTACAGGCGCTCAATGGGCAGAGTTCACAGACACGAACTCGATGGACCCGTTCCTTGATGAGACATCAAATTCAATAGAGGTTGCACCCCAGTCGCCCGCAGACATCAAGGTAGGGGATATCATATCCTACAAATCAGGATTGACCGGTGGACTGATAGTGCACAGGGTTATATCAAAAGATGTTGATGACAATGGCATATTCTTCATAGTCAAGGGTGACAACAACGCCCAGCAGGATCCTGAGAAGATCAGGTTCAATCAGGTGCACGGCATCCTGATAGGCATCATATACTAAAAATCTTACGTGATTGTGTCGTTTGGTTTTGTGGGGACCATATGAAAAACTACCTGGGGCATACATTGTTTAACAATATGAGGAAGTATCTTCGCGACAGGTTTGATAGGCTTAGTTCTGAGAAGAAGATGGTGTATGGTTCTAATCTGCGTATGGTCCGGTCTGGAGCCATAGTTGAGAAGGTATTCGACGGTGAGAGCAAGTTCCTTATCGGAAGATTGCAGAAGCATGATGAGGATTCCGCAGATGGAATTCTGAAGAGTATAGGTGGTTATTTCCATCTTGCAGGCGGTATCCATACGTCTTTTGACACTTCTGTAGTTGACTGTCTGGATCGTGAGTCTTCAGAAGAGGGGATACCTGTAGTGCGGAGGACTGTCCGCCCGCTTTGCGTGTATCTTTCGCCCCAGAAAGGCGTCCTCCAGTTCTGCACCGCAGACCTTGAGTCTTACCCGAAGATGGGTCATAGGTCCAAGGCAGTATACAGGAGGAGAAAGGACCATGATGTTTATGTCAGGTGGTGCAGCCTTGACCAGCTCGTCGATGCTTTGCATAATGATGATTCAGATATACTGGTCCAGCCTGAGACAGTGCAGGCAGTCCACACAGCGACCTATTTCGAGAAGAGCAGGAGATTGAGATTCAGCGAAGATGACCTGAAATCGTTCCATCTGAAGCCTGCTAAAGACAGGGATGTCGCTGTTCCAGAGGACATAAGACAGGGACTTATAAACAGCACAGCGCTTAGCTGGCTCGACCCGGAAACCTCTTTTGGATCATGCCGGATATACTATTCATTCCCTAAAGTGGAAGCGCTTGAGCAGGGGGCCTGTGAGAATCATGTCAAGGTGTTCTTCATGACTGGCATGTTCCTTTATGAGGCCCGGATTGATGATGTGATCACTAAATCTGTCCTGAAGAGAGGTAAGAGTATCAATAAGCGCATCAGGCGGAAAGCCATACAGTCAAATGCCCGTTCGTTTGTAGGCAGGAACCTGAGAAAGGTATTGTCAAAGGACATTCCCAAGCTTTATCTTGGATGAATCGTTTTAGCTGATTGTGGGCTATGAACCTGCTTCTTTGAGTATGTAATAAGTCTGCGTCGCATAGTCGGTCATCCTCATTTGAGCGGCTTATGCCGCCTGGCGAGCTTACAGTTGCAGAAGTGCTAATGATTGCAGTTGGCCCAAGCTCTGCTCGGGTCATTAATTCGAGCTTTGCTCGAAGGTTTACAGCATCTTTTATGCTGAAAAACGAACCGCAGGTTCGAAATGGGCAGGCAGAAGCACTCAATGAAGCGACAGCGAGCGCGGCATAAGCCGCATATAGATGATTACCGGACAGCCCCAATAGACTTATTACACACTTCTTTGAGTAAAATATATAAATGGCCTTCTTATAAGCGATGCATATGAAAACCGCAAATATTGTTTGGATTATTGTTTTGCTGTCTGTCCTGCTTGTCCTGTCTGGATGCGGCAAGGATGCCGAGCCCGAGGCAGGCAAGGATGTTGTTGTCGAGGATGTAGCGCATGAAGAGCAGGGAGTGACTGCTGAGCCTGAGCTCCCCGAGGAAGCGCCAGAGGACATCGGCGGCGACGTCACAGAGGAAGAGGTCGCTCCTGAAGAGCCTCAAGGGCCTGAAGAGGAAGCAGGTGCTGAAGAGGCGGTCGCAGGCGAAGAAGAGGCCGCAGCTGCTGAAGAAGAAGGTGGTGAAGACCTCAGCGCGCAGAACTACAAGGTGATCTCATTGAAGGACCTTCACGCGTATCCTGAGGAGATGACCATAACTGTCGGCACGACAGTTGAGTGGCGCAACGTCAACGACAACCTTCAGCACATCATAGGCTGGAGCGGCCAGAAGCAGATGGGTGTCAAGCCCGAGCCGATCCTGCAGGGTGAGAGCTGGAGCTATACCTTCGAGAGCCCGGGAAAGATAGTCTGGTTCTCGACAGCGCGCCCCACAGTGCAGGGCACGATATATGTAGAGGAATAGGACGGCTAATCTTTTGTTTTTTTGTGTTTATTTCATATTGTGTTTTTCGCGGGGTGTTTGATATGGACAGGTTTAGACATGCATTTACAGGGGTTATTATTCTATCTGCTTTACTGCTGATGACTGGCTGCGCAGAGAGGATGGTGTGCGCAGAGCCCAATGTTCTCGTAGGCGATGTGTGCTGCCTTGACGCAGACAGCAATGATGTTTGCGATACATGGGAAGAGGAAGAGTTAGAGCAGGTTGCGGAAGTGCCTGAAGCGCCTTCTGTCGACCCGGCGATCCAGCAGTTCGCAGAGACCTTCGCGAGCACATGGGACAGGAAGAGCTATACTGCGCTGCATAACCTGTTCGTCAGGGACTACAGGCTGAAGTACGCTTCAAAGGAGTTCAATTTCCTGGCGAGGAAGGCGGATGCCGCCCTTGGCATAGCGGATGTAGCTCTCCTCAAGGTTGACGGTGATACCGCGACATATAGTGTCAGGCTTGGGGACAAGTCAGTCACGGTATCTGCCGACATAGATAAGGAGGACGGGATATACCTGCATGACCAGTTCTACTTCTTTGACGGGCTCTCTGCCGAGTCTGCCTGCCAGGATGATAAGTGCTTCATGGACTTCGCTGTCCTGACCGGAGACAGGAACTATTGCGAGGACGCAGGCGATCTCAGGAATGATTGCGTCGCAGAGTTCGGCGTGTCAAAGACCATCACGCAGAAGATAGACGACTGCCTGGATGTCAAGGAGTATTACAGCATGACAGAATGCCTTACTCAGGTCGCCGTGAAGGAGAATGATATCGAGCCTTGTTGGCATGCAACATATGACAAGCAGATATTCGAGTGCATGGGAGAGGTCGCTGCGGCGAGGAAGGACGTTGATGAGTGCGGACCTTTCGTATCGTCGAAAGGCTATCCTGGCACGAGGCTCCAGCACGCGTACTGCATAGCCGCCTACGTCCGCATCACCGCAGACACTGACGCATGCTCACTGATAGACAGGCGCGACGACGTAGTTCTCGGCGCAATGCAGGAGAACTGCTATAAGCTGAATTTCCCGTAATCTTTATTTATTATTTTTGTGCAATTTTCCACATGAGCTAGAAATGATCCCATCACTTCTTTGTGTACCTGTTGAGCATGTCCCTGTAGAAAGCCCTGTCCTGTCTGTGGGATTCTTCAGGTGTCAGGTGATGTGAAGGGTAATGCGGGCGGTTATCTTCTGCCGGAGGGTCCAGCAGCCTCTGTATGCATGACCTGAGCGCATCTATATCATTACCATCAAGCGAGACCTTCTTGCATATCTTCTCGAGCATGGATTCGATCGCCAGGTCAGAGCTTCCGAGGGGCAGGCGGTCCAGTTCATCCCTGTCAGAGTCATTGAACTCGATCCTCTCCATCCTGTCCTTTACGTAGCTGTACTTCGATACGTGTACCTTGTAGCGCTTTGAGTCTCTGTCTGACCTGAGCAGGAAAACCTGGATGTCCCTGTATTTTATCGAATGTCCTTTCTCTCCTCTCTTGACGACCGGGCTTTTGTTCTCGTAAAACAATGTCTCACCTGTAGCGGGCAATATGTCTGGACATCAGTGTATAATATCTTTTTTCTCTTCTGTGAATTGTTTCAGCAGGTACGTGTTGAGTATGTCAAGGTTTGCCAGGGCTGCGGACAGCGCGAACAAGATATCGACGTCCTTCACATGGTCTCCCATCTCCTGCCTGACACCATGAAGCACGCCTGCGTATTCTTTGAAATCCTCTGCAAGCTTTCCCATTAGGGCTGCTTCATTCATGTCTCTCAGGCCGCGTATGGCTGATGACGCTCCGTCATATGCTCTCGAACCCATTGCAGTATAGTATTCGAATGGAGGCCTTGCTTTCTTCTTCGAGTATAATGATTCAGGATAGAAACCGACTGAGAAGAGCAGTGTCTCACCTATCTGCCTCAGTCGCGAATACCACATCGCCCTGTCTGTGGGGTGGTTCTCAAAGACATCTTTCATCTGCAGTATGAACGCGTCGCCGGTCCTCGTGTGGATGGACGGGGATATTCCGTCATCTTCCCACTGGGCATACTGGGTCAGCAGGCGTGTCAGGTAGTTGTGGACATTTGCCTGGAAAACCTCACGTCTCTGCATCACGTCCTTTAGGCAGTCGTAGAACTTGGGTTCGACGGATTCAATCACTGCTATATTGCTTATCTCGATACTATCACCTTTGGTTTCTATGGCTTTCAATCAAACACTGTCTGCTCCCAGAACCTGTGATTATGGCCCTAAGACATCTCTTGACCCGTTAAAAATCAACACCTGCAGAAAAATATGGTTTTTGTTATTTATAAGCTTTTCCTAGACTACTGACTGGGGGGTGATGAAAATCCGTGTTTTTCACGAACCATTTATAAACGATTTATAAATGCTTTCTACTGCGAAATGTTTAAATATTTGGCTGCCAATATTATTGTATTTTCAACCATTTGGGGGGAACCGAGACAACAGACTGTAACAACAGCAACATAGGCATCAATCTCTCAAAGAGAGGTGATCAGCAGCAAACAGCATTTGGGGGTATGTGCAATGACTGGAGACAACAACATCTTTATTGGTGGTAAGCCGTTCATGAACTACGTCACTGGCGTGGTAATGCAGTTTACGACCAAGAACGCAGACGAAGTGTGTGTCAAGGCAAGGGGGAAGTTCATCTCCCGCGCGGTTGATGTCGCGGAAGTGGCTTCGAAACGCTTCCTGGACGGCACAGTGGAAGTGAAAGGGATAGCAATAGACTCTGAGGAATTTGAGAACAAGGAAGGAAAGACTGTCAGAGTCTCGACAATCGAGATCACACTCGTCAGGAAGTGATTGTTTTGTTTTTCACTGTTTTTCTTAGCTGGCTTTAGCCTCGCATAGATATATTTAAATAATAACTTCTAATCCGTAAGCTTATCCATGGGCCCGTAGCATACTCAAAGCCTTCGGCTTTGGTCGCTACGTGCCAACTTATATTCATCCATGGGCCCGTAGCATACTCAAAGCCTTCGGCTTTGGTCGCTACGTGCCAAC
>CAZNGE010000008.1:5752-34509 GCA_964572875.1 uncultured Methanosarcinales archaeon
ATCCATGGGCCCGTAGCATACTCAAAGCCTTCGGCTTTGGTCGCTACGTGCCAACTTATATTCATCCATGGGCCCGTAGCATAACCTGGATATGCAAGAATAGCACTGGAGAGTGCGGTCGGCTTCATGAGTCTATAGCTCAAGCCAAGGACCGATTGATGGGGGTTCGAATCCCTCCGGGCTCATAACGGAGTTAAGAGACGGGAGGCTTTTCGCGCTTGTCGCGAATTTGCCTCCGGGCTCATTTTTTATCCAAAAATAAAGAAAGAATTTATTCTATCCTGAACGCTTCCTCAGCCGCTGCGTCCCCTCTTGAGAATTCAACGCGCAGCAGGTGTGTAGTGCCTGGGTGCATGTAGTCGAGCGGGATGAAGTCTGCGAGGCTCACAGATACGGGCTGCATGAGTGTTATTATCTCTATGTTGTTTTGCCCCACGTTCTTGACCTCTGTTCCATATTCAAGGCCGTTGTCATCGAGATATTTCCTGAGAGCGATCGCGCCTACAGCCTTATTGTCGAGGTATATTACTATGGACTCGTCAGCGAAGAATGTCACAGGGCTGAGCAGGACATTGACGTCGAACACCTCTCCCTGCCTGAACGAACTCTTCTCCATGGATATCCTGATAGGCTCTTCCTGTACTGACAGGCCAGTGAATGAGGCGAACCCTCCGACTATCACGAGGACCGCGATTACAGCGACCACGATCGTGACATAGTGCTCACGTTCTGTCCTCATCATCACACCTCTAACGTGTACTTGAGCTCGTTTATCCTGACCTCTGTACCCGGGTCAAGCCTTACCTTGAGCGTGTAGTACAGGCCTTTCTTCATCTTCATGTTCATGTAGCAGGTGTCTAAGCAGGCGTGCTGGAACGCTCCTTCCACTGTGACCTTGTCGTCTTCCACACTCCTGCTCGGCTCCTCGTTGAGCTTATCTTGTCCTGGGCTTATCTTGAGCCATGCCTGCTGGGGATCGATTTCCTCTATCTCAGCGCCTTCTGGCAGCGGCTTTCCTTCCTCTGTGATTGCCATGCCGGTTATCAGGTTGCCCTGCTTCTGCTTCACATTGGAATATATCATCAGCTCCTGGCCCAGGCCGTTGTCAAGCACGATCTCGGCCCGTCCTTCTCCTGTGACCTCTCCTGTCATCCTCAGGGAAGTCAGCTCGAATTCAGCGTCTTTTTCTGAGAATATCACAAAGCTTGTCGGCTCTGGAGCGAAAAGGTCGATGGGCTGGCTCTTTATCTCTATCGGCACGAACCCTACTATAGGCACTGTATCTGTATTGGCAGACACCAGGCCTGTGGGGAACAGCCTGTCAATGGCGAAAGCGCCAACAAATATCAATATCAGCACGACAAGCATGAGCTCTATCATCAAAAGCTTGTTCTTAGTGGGCTCTTCTACCATGTTATACACCTCCAATAGGGCTCTATATAAAAAGTTTTTGTGTCTGTCATTATCCTCACCTATTCATCCCTGTCATTGCGGGAGCGGTTCTTAAGTATGGCCTCTGCTATTTTTAAGGGATCATCAGTCCCGAATTTGGCAGCCAATGGATCTATAGGTTTCATTGGCTTGGCCGCTTCCTTGGGCTTCTGCAGCGGAGCAGGCTTCTGCATGGGTCTCTGCACAGCAGGTCTTGCAGGCGCAGTAGGTGCTGCTGATGCTGGCGCTGCAGGCTTTGGCCTGATCAGCTCAACAACGACCTTTCTTGCAGGCGGTGCAACAGTCCTTGGAGGAGGAGCGGCAGCAGGTCTTGCTGGCCGGGCAGCAGGTTTTGTTATTGTAGTAGGTTTAGTGCTTGGTTTGATTATCTGTCTTGTGAGTGTAGCAGGTCTGGTTACAGGTCTTGCAGCAGGTTTAGTGATTGGTCTGGCGATAGTTTTCGGTGCAATCGGTTTCACTGCCTGGACCGGCGGTTTCACTGCAGGTTTAGATGCGGGCGCTGTATCTTTCTTCACAGGTTTCTGCAACTGTTCCTGCACAGGTTTTGCAGGAGGTTTCTCCTCTTTCTTTGTCTGTTCCACCTTTATGTTGAGTCTGTCTATCTCTTGTGTTATCCCCTCGAACATCTGCTGCGGCTTCTCATCGCTTGTTGCGCCTGAATCAAGCTCTACCTTTATCTCTTTGAGCTGTTTCTTCCTCTTGGCAGACCATTTTATCTTCTGTATGGCATACCCTGCCCAGTATTTTGATTTGGAGTAGTACTGCTCAAGGCCTTGCAGGTCAGGCATTCCGCGTGTCACTGCGACATACGCGAATCCGCCGACCATTAGCACGGAAACTATTATGATGAGCAACGCTCCGGATATGCCTGTTGTATCCACCATGCTGCTGACTGCCCTGCCTGTCACCTCAGGCACATTGAAAGTGACTATCAGCATGAATACTATTGATATTATCAGCAGCACGTGCACTGCAGTGATTATCTTCTTCATCCTGTAAGACAGCTTGGCCTTGTGGAGCGCGATGACTGCTACCAGCAGCACGAGCATCAGTATGAGCGGCATTATGTAGAGCGGGTTAGGGGGCTCGTATGGCTGCACGGTTATTGCCTCTCCTGTCAGCAGGTTCCTCCTGGCCAGTTCTTCAAGCTCTTGCGGCGTACAGTCCCTGCAGCTGCCTCCGCAATCCACTCCTGTCTCATTGTTGTTCATCTTCCCGTCGGTGCAGAAGTCATAGTAGCACGGCTGCACTGTCTCTGGTTTCCTGTTGTCTGTGCCGCATCGTCCAAGGTCGTTGCACGCCCTTGTCTGGACTCCTGCCTCTGAGCACTTGCCCCAGTCCTCGCATGCCCATCTCTCTGCGCAGCCTGAGACGCACACCCTCTCTGTAGCAGGCTTGTCTGTATCGTTGTTGCACGCGTTGGCGTCGAAGCATGCCCTGCTCTGGAAATTGTTTTCGCACGGTCCCCATGAGTAGCAGAGCCAGTTAGGCGCGCACGCCTCTTCCTGCCTGGCAGAGCCGCCTCCTCCTCCGCCTCCTCCTCCGCCTCCGCCCGGAGAGCCGCAGCTTCCGCAGTCGAGCGCGCATGAGCCGCAGGTCTCGACGCCGTTGCAGCTTCCGTCGCCGCAGTATGGCCCTTCCTCGACAGAGTAGTTGGTGAAGTGTGTCACATTGAAGATGAATGTCCCGCCTGAATAGTTTATCTGCGCGCACACAGAACTGCTGCACACGCTTCCGTCGACCATTATTCTTGGAGACGTGAAGTTGATTCCGTATAGTGTTATGTTTGCGGACTTGTTGAACTCAGGCAATGCAGATGAGCTTATGTGCGCATAGTCCTGCCCGATACGTACATATGTATCGAGGTCAAGGCAGCGGGTGATGGTTATGTTTTCTGTGAATTCTATCTTTCCATATGCCATATTATCGAGCACGACATCCTGTAGGTCGGATAGGTCATTTCCGGTCAGGTTGGTAGTATCGCCATAGAAGCTTGTGCTCACGACGCAGTCGCAGCTGACTATAGTGTTGTTGTCTGTCGGCGTGGTATAGTTGGTCCCGCAGCCGGCAGTGTCATTATATGTCTTGACTCTTGTGTCATTCAGGTTGCATGCTGAGTATGCTGCTACCCAGTTCTCATTGCATGCGAATGATGTCCTTTCAGTGTCATTCACCCACGCTCCTTTGGTCCCTGATGTGTCGACAGGCCTTATCGAGATGGTGTATAGTGTGGAGTGATTCAGCCCGGTGGCATAATAATACTCGTTTGCGGTGCTTGTCTTGTACGCGCCGTTCAGCCATACCTCTGCGCGGTAGAAGTCGCTGTCTGTCGGGTTGGTCCATACCCAGTATAGGTAGTTCTGTCCTTTGTTGAGCAGCAGGAGGTCCGTCACAGATCCTGGCGGTATCGTGTCATCGACTGTCAGCCAGTATGTCTGTCTGCTTGATGAGTGGTTCTGCGTCTCTGGATAATACGCTGTGATGTTGTACACTGCTTCCGCATCATATGCTGACAGGTCAGAGACTGTTGTCCCTGACCCGAGGAGAGCTCCGTTCCTGTACAGCTGCATCGGCCCGGTTCCTGTCACCCTTATGGCTGTAAGGTTTGCGGCAGTCGTCCTTTCTATGGTCATGTTTGATGAGGTGCCGTTTAGCAGGAGACTGACCACTGATGCTGCCTTGCTTGTTGTGAAGTTCCGTGTTTCTGTGGTTTCATACCCTGTGCTGTCGTTTGCGTACGCCGTGATCGTGAAGCTGCCGAAGCCTATGCTAGGCACTTCCACCGGGTCATTGAACTTGTAGGACGTCGTGTTGAGATTGATGGTGCTGTTGGATTGTACAATATCTCCTGTGCTGTTTGTTATGTTGTACACGACCGTACTCAGTTCATCATCCTGATATGTTATGTTGAGGTTGAAGCCTGAACTCCAGTCAGTGCCGCTTGCAGGTGTTGTTATCTCTATGTATGGCTGCGTATTGCTTAGGTTGAATATGCTTGAGCTGTTGCCCAGGTTGCCTACCGTGTCGTTGGAATAGACTATGAATGTGTACTCTCCGTCAGCTTCGCTGCTTGAGTTCCAGCTGTCCTGGTAGTTTGGTGCTGTGAGCGTGTCGGATGCGACGCTTGCTCCAGAGCTGTTCTTTATCTCGTACCATACAGAGGCTACGCCTGCAACGCTGTCGGTTGGTGTTGCTTGCAGATTCACGATGTATCCTGCTGTTTTCCCGTCAAGAGGCATCGCTATTGTTATGTTCGGCGCTGTGAGGTCGATGTTCAATGTCCTTGTGCTGCTTCCTCCGTTGTTGGAAGAGCCGTCAGTGCAGTTGGCATACCAGCTGTGGACGCCTTCTGGCAGCGAGGTGTTAGTTATTGTTGTTGACACGCCTGCGGAGACAGAGGAGTTTGTTCCGCTTGCAGCATCATCCAAGTAGAGTGTGCAGCTTGCTGTGCTGTAGTAGTTGTCTGTGAGATTGAAAGTAAACCCTTGCGTCTGGCTTGCTGTAGTCTCGTTGTCTGCAGGTGATATGAGGATGACTGCTGGCTCTGTAGTGTCCTGCACTGTCACCCAATGTGTCTCTGAGCTTGCTGTGTAGTTCTCTGATTCAGGATACACTGCGCTGACATTGAACGCTCCTAGTGTGCTGTACTGGGTCAGGTTTGTCACCGGGCTGCTGCCTGAGTTCACCAGCACTCCGCCTTCATAGAGCTCGATCAGGATATCTCCAGTCACCAGCGAACCGGTCTCATTGACGAGATTTCCTACCTCTATGCTTATGTTGCCGTCTGTCCCGTTCAGCAGTAGGTTTACAGCAGATGCCGCCTTGTTTATTGTTGTCGTGTTTGAGATTGTGCTTGCTGAGTAGTTCTGGGTAGCGCTCGCATTGCAGACATAGATGTGCTGTTTAGCTGCCAGTGTCTGCACGTTAGGTATGGAGACAAGGGTCCCGTTCCTGTAGAGCTGTGGCGTAA
The DNA here is from genome assembly GCA_964572875.1 of uncultured Methanosarcinales archaeon. GTDB lineage: Archaea > Nanobdellota > Nanobdellia > Woesearchaeales > UBA11576 > JABMQF01. The sequence continues at coordinate 11,175 of CAZNGE010000008.1, forward strand.
CCTCATTATTGTCTGCAGAGCAGTTCACTGTTGTCTGCGTGCCGTATGTCTCGTTCCAGCTCGGCGACGCTGAAATGCTCATTGTCGTGCTTGCCTTGCTGACTATAGATGTGTTTGAGGTCGAGCCTGCTGAGTAGTTCTGCGTGCTTGTGGAGTTGCATGTGTATCCATGACTCCCTGCACCAAGTGTCTGCACGTCGGGTATCGACACTGGAGTCCCGTTCCTGTAGAGCTGAGGCGTGACTCCTTCATCTGTTGTTGTGCAGTTGACAGTGACTCCCGTCCCATAAGTGGAACTCCAGCCAGGCGTTGCGGTGAGTGTGAGTTCCGCAGCACGTTCACTTATTACGAAAGTGATGTCTCCTGTCTGGTTCTCATTGCTCAGGAAATCATTCGCGAACCATCTGTATGTGTAGCTTCCTGTGGCAAGATCTGATAATGTCTTGTAATACACTTCTCCGCTGTTGCTCGCGTCTGTGTAGTTGGTCCCGTCGAACTCAAACGTTACAGAGTTCACATTCACGTTGTCTGTCCATGTTATATTGAACTGGTATAGCCCTCCTGCTGCATACTCGCTGTTGTTCTGGTCGACGATGTTTGAGTATTGGGGAGCAATATGATCAAGAGTCAGGGCATTGTCAGACACATCAGTCGTATTGACATTCCCGTCAGCATCCTTTGTATGCACTATGAGTTGGTATTTAGTGAACCCTTCAAGCCCTGTGAAGTTATAGCCATTGCTGCTTGTGTTCGCGATGTTGCTTCCGTTAAGGTACAGTATCGCAGAGTCAAAGTCTGCATCGCCAGGGTTTGTCCAGTTCCATTGTATCCATGTCCAGCCAATCGCGGATTCTGAGAGGCTCGTGACTGTTGCTGGAGGAGTCTCATCAACCTCTTCGACTATTGTCAGCGTATTCGACGACTTAGCGGTCCCATCCTCTGTCCCGTCATTCGGCGTGACATCCGCGTACCACACGTCTCCGACTGAGGTCTCCTGTGAAACTATGAGGTCTGTCCTGCCTTGGTGCAGTGCCTGTATCTGTTCTGCTGACAGTGCTCTATCGAATATCTGGACGTCATCTATATTTCCGTTGAACAGCCTTGTCGGGTTTTCTGGATCCCTTCCGATATTCACATTGTAGCCATTTGTAGTTATGCCTGTGTGGGTTGTTGAGCTTTGGTATGTTCCGTTTACCCATAGAGAGACATTGGCGTTGTCGAACCTTCCGACTACATGATACCAGACATCTTCTGTAAGTGCGCTTTGTGAGTATGCACATTCCCATCCTCCATCATATGCACAGGTCTCGAACGTGTTGTTGGTGTATATCTTCAATGTGTATTGCGTGTCCCCTTTCACGACTATGGGCCTGTGGGTGTCTGTGTTGCCCATCACTTTGACCCACGCGGATATAGTGAAGCTCGAGTTGCCTGCGAAGTTGAGCTCAGATGGGGTGCCTAGGTTGATGTAGTCGCTGGTGCCGTCAAAGTTATATGCTCCAGACCCGTCATGTCCTCCTGTCTCTGTCCAAGTAGCACCTGAGACTGCTCCTGTGTTGGATTGCCCTGAATAGTCAGTTGCAGGGTCGCTGATGTCTTCGAACGGCATGTTGAGCACCGCGATCGGAGTTGAGTTCCTGTACCAGTTGATTATGTTCTTCACAGAGTCGCTGTCTGCATCGTATGTGCTCTGGTTGTATATTGTAATGTCTTCATCTGTAGTGTTTGTCCCGCCTGAGCTGCTCAGCAATGGTGTTGTGTGGGTTGGGGCGCTGTTACTTGATGCCGGCGCAAACGCAGCCAGCACATGCACCAGCCTGTTGGCTGATTGCGACCATCCCATATTGGTCGGGCCTGCAGTCGAGACTTCCTTTGTGCTTCCTGCGCCTTGTGACGTGCTGCTGCCGACGTCCCATCTCTCGGTGTTGCTCTGCGTCGTGCTGAAAGCCCCTACATCTCCGCTTCCTACAGCGTCGATGACCCATGCTCCATCTGTAAGAGTCGTGATGCTGGTGGTGATGCTGGAAGGGTTCCCTGTCGCGTAGTTGGTGTTTGTCGCTTCAGGGGCGTGCTGTGATGCATTGTATATTGATATCCCTCCTGCATTGGATTCTCTCACAGTGCCTGCGAAGCTGACCTGTATGTTGGCAGTCCCTGATGCTGGCGCGAGCAGGTACCACAGGCTGACGCACTGGTCTGCTCCGTCATCAAGGTCGTATCCTGCTGCTTTCGTGAGGCCTGTTCCATCATACGTGACACTTGTCGCGCGGCAGGTGTCTGCAGCAACAGAGGCGCCGTTGGATTCCGCTGCCACGCCCACTATCAGTATCCTGTTGTCATCGCTGCCGACAGTGTGTGAGAAGCTGAGCGAGCCTGTGCCTGTAGCAGAACTGGCAGCATCGAATGAGATTCCTCCGCTTGTGGCTTCATAGGTGACGGTAAGCGGCGCGTAATCCACAAGGAATGCGGCATCCCAACCGCTGCTGAGCGCTATGTCGGTCTCGTACCTTACCTTTATCCAATCGCTGCTGTCGACATAATCCTCAAAGCCGCTTGTCACCATCCAGCTGCCCCACTGCTGGTTGTCGTTCGCATAGACAGTTATGTCCCCTATGTCGACCCAGCTGCTGCTCGTCCAGTTGTAGAGCTCAACATTCTGCGCTCCGTTCGTGCTGCCTTCCTGCGGGTCGCTCTGGCCGCACACAGGGTTTGTCTCGTCGCCGCTGTGGCAGTAGTTGATCGTGAAGTTCAGCTTGGTGATGTCTGCCGGTGATATGCCGAGGCTGGAGATGTCGTATTCCAGCTCAATGTAGGCGCCGAGGTCGTCACCTTCTTCACTATTGCCCCTGCCGACATAATAGTATGCGCTGTCGTCTGTCTGGGTGCTAGCATGGCTTCCCCCGCTTATGTCATATCCTGTGCCAGAGGATGTCAGACCTCCGTCATCAGGCGTTCCGCTGCTCGGGCTGCCTTCTGCAAATCCTGGGTCGTCCGGCGTCAGAGTGAAGCTGTAGTCCTGGCCTGGCGTCAGTGTCATGACCTCCTGCCAGCCCTGGATCGTATTGCATGTGCCTCTGTCCGGCTCGCAGTCCTCAGGGCTTATCACGCACTCCTGTGTCGTGAAGTTCCACGAAGTGCACTTGTACAGTACTGTCCCTGTCGCAGTCACGGTCACTGTAGCATTGGTGAAGTTGAACGCTGTCGGGTCTATGGCATATACTTCTGCGTATTCAGTCAGGTTCTTCTCTGTCTCGTTGACATCCTCTACATTGATGAAACTGGTTATGTTATCGTAGATATCGACATTATCTATAAGTATCTCCTTGATATGGCTGCCGTCTTCGAACTCTGCCCTTATGTCATACTCTCCTTCATCTATGGTCTTTTCCTCTTCTGCATCAGTCTTTTCTGCAACAACTTCTTCTGTCAGGCTGTCTCTGAATGTTATCCTCGCACTGATTCCTCTTCCCCTGCTGTCGAGTATTCTTCCTCTGAACTTTATCTGCCTTGCTCGTCCGAACTCCAGCACTTCTGTATGGCTTCCGACAGCTATCCTGAACATCCTGTCGCTCCAGTTGGTTATCGTCAGCGTGACGTTCTCACCATATGATGATATGTTCTTGTCAAGGGTGTAGTCCACCCGCCCTTTCACGAGTATAGGAAGAGGTGTGAATGAGTCATGATGGAAAATGACTATGAGTGTGTCTGTCTCGTTGTCATACGCTGTCGCGTCGACAATCGCGTCATATCTGATGTCAGTCTTGACCTTCTCATAGCTGACATTGGTGGCATTGGCCATGGTCAAGCTTGCTGTGAGGTTCGCGGTCTCATTCTCTGTGATGTCCACTGTCAGGTTCTCCACTGAGTACGTGATGTTTTCTATGTAAAGCTCTACCCTGTCATCCAGCTCGAACACCAACGTGTACTCGTCAGCATCGAGACCGTCAGGCAGGCTGCAGGTCTGCACGCACACATCGGCGAAATCGAATGTCTCTTTCGGCACGAACTCGACAGGCAGAGATGATGCAGTCCCGACAGTGCTTTCGAAATACACATCTCCGGATAGGCTCTGGTTCAGGAACACGACCTGCGCCGTGACCGTGTTGTTGTCTGTCGCACCGTACTTCCCGTGGAACACGTAGAGCGGAGTGTTCCAATCCGGCTCTTCAGGAGCAACTCCGGCCAGCATGCAGCAGTCTGCCGCGCCGTTGCATACGGTTGTATCTATCCCGTCATCAATCGATGACACTGTCCATTTTGTGCATAGCTTTGACTCGTCAACAGGCCAGTTGAATCCAGTGCCTTCGACCGTAAGGTCCACGACGCCGTCTTCGATAAACTCTGTTCCGTCATTGTCCTCGTCCCACAGCGTTCCCATGTTGTACCTGAGGACGGTGGTTATCTCCCGCTCTTCAGGAGGGACATCTACCTCTGCTGCCTGCTCATCGACTGAAGAGAGGTCTCCGAGCAGGTCTTCCGGCACTTCTTCTGCAGGAATTTCTTCTTCTACGGTCTCTTCTTCTGTGCGGTTACCTGCTGTGCTGTTATCTTCTGTGATGTTCTCTGTGTTGTTGCCGTCCTCTGCCAGCTCGCCCGCAAGTATGGCAAACGCGGTGACCTGAGTTATTGCCTGCTTCTGGACAGTGTCTTCGTCAAGCAGCAGATATCGCCTCCCGTCGCTGTCTTCAAGATATGCTTTGGCATTCCCTGTGCCTTTCAGGTGCCCTGTGAGCTTCACTGACCTGAGGCTGAACGAGTCAGGATGGCTTTCGAGCCGCCATGTCATCTCCTGTGACTCTGTGATGTTGGCTCCGATGTGCTGCACGTAAGTGGTATATTGGTCTCCTCCGACGATCCATGCGGTTATGCCTCCATGCATGAAGAACAGCCCTGCTGTTATGATCAGGAGTATGAGCGCGAAAAGCACCTCTTTCTGCATCAGAGGATGGTTCTGTATCCTGCCGTAGTTTGTGATGCTTCCAGGACTATTCCTGACCTTCCTGAGCAGCCCTTCTGATTCAGGCTTCCTGTCTATCAGGTCGTTCACCCTGCTCAGCTCAGAGTTCAGCTTCTCGATGTCTCTATCGACAACCATCGACTTTCTCTTTCCTCTTCTTGCTGTCCTGCTCATTTCGCTATTGCTGTCCTCTTCCTCTTCGTCCTCATGTAGACTGTTGAGACTGTCTTGTCTGACCTGTTGAGTATGACCGCTATCTGGTGGTTTGTCATGTTGGCCTTGTCGCGCAGGTACTCGACTACCACTTCCAGTATCGATAATGACCTGTCCTTCACCACAGAAAGAGGGATCTGCACCAGGGGCGATTTCTTCACTGACATCTCCTCGGTCTCATCCCTTTTTCTCCTTGCCCTGCTGTACAGTGTCCAGATGTTCCTCTCATCCCTGTTGGTGAGCATGCCTATCTCATGGTATGAGAAGTTCAGCTGCTCCTTGAGGTATTCGACCAGGGACTCAAGAAAGCTCAGTGATCTGTCGCAGAATATTGTGGTGGGTATGAGTATCTGGGACTCAGAAAAAGCCTCTTTTATGATTCTCTCTTCACTAAAGCCGCTGATAGCGGCTTCTTTTTCCATTTTAAGCCCTAAATTCCTCTTTTTTTTCTGTAATTACTTCAAAAGCTCTCAAAAAACAAAAATAATCGCTTTTGGGCTTGTTTGTTTCGTCTTACTATGTATGTATATTGTCGATAAATATGTTTTGGATCACGAATTTCAGGCTATCTTTCCTACCATGTGTGTTAATAGATATAAAAATGTTTCTCTTTATGTCTTACTATGTATGTATCTAACGTAGATTGATTCTTACTATGTGTGTATTTTATCTTACTATGTATGTATATGCTGTTTTCCGAGCGATTCGTCTTACTATGTATGTATCAATTGTAGGAAAAAGGTGTGCAGCCGAATCCTGCGCAATAGACTGAGAAATGAGTGCTGTTCAGGCGATGAGCGGCGTTACGAATACCTCGACCATCGCAGCCAGGAACAGCACTATGACTGAGATTGTTATGATGTCTGTCGAGTCCAGCAATGATGTCTTGAACCTGTCCGAATTGAAGTCGTGCCTTATCACTGCTATGGACAGTATGCCTCCTGCAAGCGCGCCTACAAAATACGCCACGATCTCGAGCACCCCATGAGTCAGGTACTTCAGCACCCCTAATGATATTATGTGCGAGTATGTGGCTATGTTAGGCCCGAGATGGCTCATTATGCTGTTCCTGATGAATATGCCGATGGCCGCAGCCACTACAGAGGCGTTCCATGTCAGGATGAATATAGAGCCTGCACCGAAGAAGAATGAGAGCAGGAAGCAGAATATGAGTATCTTGAGGTTGTTGAGCATTATCCCTCCGACGCTCTTGAAAGAGGCCATGAAATTGCCTGTCGGGCTGCCTGATGATATCGAGGATATCGTGTTGATCTGTATGCTGAAGACGTCCTGCACAGTGTTGGTGGGCAGGAGCACGAAGAATAGCAGGAAGGCGGTGACAAATCCGAGGAACAGGAAAGTGAATGCGCTGACTGCCTTGCTATGCTCCTTTATCAGCCAGCTCTCTTTCTGTGGCGTGTCATCCTTCCTTGCCTCGACAAGGATGGTGTTGTATACCAGCGGCACAGCGCATATCGCAGTCAGCGTGACCATGACTATGCTTACATACTCCTTGAAGACCCAGTAGCTCAGGAGGAAAGCGAAAGCTGCATATACTATGCCAAGGAAGAAAAGTTCCCAAGGCTCTTTCTCGGCTTTTTTTGGGTTCAGTAAGGATTCCAGAACCATGCTGTATACTTTCTCAATCGGGTTTAAATAGATTTCGATTGGATTGACGGCGAGCGCGTTGCGGCGCAGCAGCAGCAATGACAGGGAAAACTTTATAAGTGATTTATGTGTGGGGGTCACCAATCAAAAGAAGGTGAAAATGGATAAGCGCAGAAGAAGATTGTTTATATGCCTAATACTTATATTTGTCTTGACCACGATAGCTTTTCTTCTCTCTCTTTTCGGCAAAGGCGGGACTGCGCCAGGGATATCAGGGGCGGCGGTCACAGGTTCGCCAGGCATAGGCTCACCTGTCTGGACAATCTATCTTCCAGGCGTGGCATTCCTTGGCATAATGATAGTGACTATATGGTATCTTGAGAAGAAGTGATCATCTATATGCGGCTAGCTATTCATTATGGTTTCATTCTCCCATCTTCTGTCCATTGTTGTTTTCTGTGTTGTCTGACCGCTCAGTTCGGTCTTGAAAGGTCCATGTAATCGAGGTCTTCATCATTCATCACTATCTCCCTTATGATCTCCACCCTTGCCTTTGACTTGGGCAGGGTGTATATGTACCGTTCCCATTCTATATTTGGGCCGCCTTCATGGATATGCATGATGCTACCTCCGGAATGCAGGCTATGCGACAAAGACAACAAAATCATCAAACAAAATCATCAAACGCGCCCGCACCCCTGAATTTACCCATATATTAATGGTCAACCAGCTATTTAAATGTTGCTGTGATTTCGGGGTTTGTTGCGGGGTTGCTTTTGTTCTGTTTCCGCATGATTCCCTTGCCATAAAAAATATATAAAACGATTTATTAACCAACCCGTGATTTTTTCCGCATTTATTGCAAAAGATTTCAGCAACTGTTCAAAACTTTACCTAAAACACCAATTTCCGTGATTATTACAACCATTTTTTCACAGCATTTTCCGTGCTTTGTTCGATTTGCATTTTGATTTGTTTATTTCAAACATTTTTTATCAAAAAACTATTTTCTATATGGATAAGTTTTAAATAGTAAAAAAGACATAGTTACTATTGGGGTCGGAGCAAGATAGCTTTCAAAGCAGTTTCATAATCCAATCGGTAAAAAGGAAGGTGTTGACTAAGCGCAGAACCGAACCTCGCAAGGGTCTTGTTCTTAGTCAAGCAGGTGATACAACATGGGGAAAACACTGACCACGATAGCTGCAGCTGTGCTGGCACTGACTATGGGTGCTCCACACTCAGGCTGCACAAACGAGAAACCGATCCGGCCTACTGGTTCTCATGCAGAATATCCTGTTCCTTTTTTGAGAAAGCTGAGGAAAAAGATCTGCCCGGCAGCAAGCTGGGCGCAGATACAGGTGATAGATGAGGTGATGTCCGGAGCATCGAAAAGAGGTGCCGGAACTTCATATTTACGGGGCAGGGAGGCGCACTCAACGTTTGTTCTCCAAGCAAAGCGGCTTCGTCGCTTTGCGAGTATCGCCCGGAAAACATCCTCCCGCCCCGTACCTTATGCTCGTTGAGTTTGAGAAGATGAGAGAGAGATACCATGGCCAGAACAACCAAACCCGCTAACGATGGAAAGCTTGAGGACATCGTCGCCGAAGCGCCGAAGGATGCCGAAGCGCCGAAGAGGTCCCGGGTGGCGTACATAAGCGAGGTCGCTTACGACACAGAGTATTTTGAGAGGCCTGACTCGCAGCAGGCATACAGCAACCTTCTTGAGTTCCTGTCGCAGGACAGGAGCGTGACCGGCATACTCATAGACGGAGCCATAACAAGGCTTGACCGGCCCGAGTTCCTCAACGAACGTCTCACGTACTGGGACAAGTCAGAGGAAGAGTGCCGCGAGGCCACAGAGCAGATACCGAACAGCGACCAGTACATGACCATGATGAGGACGCAGCTCAGCATAGTTGATGAGAGGCTAAGGGAGCTGAGGCAGCGGGTCCCCCACGCCAGGCAGATAACATTCTCGCTCCATTCTGACGATCTCCAGTACACGGCTTCCGCGATGCTCAATGAGCTGCTGATAAGGAAGCAGGCCAGGATAGGCGACAAGATAGAGAAGCTCAAGGTGAAGAAGAAGGACCTAAAGAAGAAGAGGACAGCTTTCGAGAGGGATTTCAAGAAGCTCAAGGGCAAGCGCGGCGGGGCGAGGGACCGGGCCACCCTGAAGAGGAAGATCAACACCTGCACCACGAAGGTCGATAACATAGAGGAGAAGCTCACAGACTTATATGAGGAGCAGCAGCTCTACAGGGAGAAGAAGGTAAGGCCCATACACCAGCACACCACCAATACGTTCTTGCAGAGAATATACAGTATGTATAAGGGCATCTGCGACAAGTACGGTGTAAGGCTCGTCACAGGCGAGGATAAGCTGGTCTTCGACGACCACCTGACTATAGACTACTCGCACAGCAGGCACAAGACCTGGCATCCTGTCAAGGGCCGGGACAAGAATCTGGTCAAGGAGGTGCATGGGGAGCTCAGGAAGCTCAAGGGATCAGGTATCGACGTGAAGCTTGAGAGCGGCCATTTCGGCATGGGTTTCAAGCAGCTCCAGAAGCTGATGGACTCTCCTGAAGAGAATAATTTCCTGAACCAGTCTGATTACGTGTCAAAGACCTGCGATGAGCATATAACCGTAGTGCTGGCGCTGCCGTTCGAGAACACTGCTGCTATAGGCGAGTACTGCAAGGGCAGGAAAGCGATAAGGATGAGCGGCGGAAAGCCGATGAGCACGAGGAAGACAGCTGCCACAGACAGGTACTACAATGGCGGCGTGTCAGGACTTACGATCATAGAGAAGGACGAGCAGGGAATAGTCAGGACAGACTGGATACAGTACCAGAACTTTGTCGACGGCGCTGTTCTCAGGCAGCCTGAGGAGTATTCCATGATTGCGGCTTCTTCAGACGAGCACATGAGGTCGCCTGAATCCAACCCTATAGTCACTGACGGCTGGGTCGAGCGTTTCAAGAGCCTTGTAGCAGAAGGGACGGTCCTGCGGGGAAGGAAGGCGTTCGTGAAAGGCTATCTCAATGCAGGAGACATGGGAGAGGCGAACTCAAGGAAATGGCGCCATCTGTATCATCATCAGCGGGCTCCTGAAGAGGTCATGGACGAGAACATCAGGCTTCTTGCAGATTTCCATCCTGAGAGCATAGATGAGGTGATAGCTCTCGCTATCAGGAAGACGAATGACTCGATGGGTGGCAGTGTCGAGAGCATGGATGACATACTTGACAGCGTCGCGGATTACCTGGAGAGGTTTCTCGACCCTCTGCTGGCCGGCAGCATGCTCAGGCATCTGCTTGCAGTGACGGAAGGCAACCATTCAGGGGATATACTGCGCGATCTCGGACTGCGCGAGACCAATTTCTTCAGGCAGCGCCTCAAGGCAAAGGGGCTGAAGCCGTTTGAGGTAGGTAAGCCCGGCTACATGCAGGACATGGAGAATGCCCGTGTCGTGCTAGGCGGGTACAGCAACGCACGCATATTCCAGATAACTGATTACGGCATGGGTGTAGACGGCAGGCCGATGTTCGGACCGATAAATCTTGTCGTGCAGCACGACCCGAAAGGCTCGGGTATGGGCGGGGTCATAGGCGCCGGGAAGAATGCTGGCGCAGACCTTTCGATAGGAGGGCACACGCATGACAATGTGCTGAAGCTCTATAAGACAGATGATAACCAGTTCGGCGTCGCGTATAAGCTAGCCACCATGCAGGGGGTCTCGCCCACAGAGAAGTATTACGCATCCTCAGTGCCCCGGACGCAGGCGGCCCAGGAGCTGGTGATGCCGATGCCAGGCGACTTCAGCGAGAAGACGATACCTGTAGGCTATCTGCGCGACGAGGGCATGGCCGCCATCCGCAGGAAGGCAGAGGCGCATCTCAAGAAGAGGAAGGGCTGCAAGTGCAGGAGCTGATACGGTCTTATGGTAATGTTCAACGACTTCGCTAAAGGTGTATTTTATGGCAGATGATGATCAGGATGATAAGGATAGCAACCCTTTCGATTGGGGCCCGCTTTACCCCTGCGGTGATGATAAAGGGGATGATTGGGGCGGGAAAGCGGATGGGAAGGGAAGCAAGAGCCGCATAGACTTTCTCATGCCGCCTCTTCTCGGAGGCAGGGACAGGAAGTGCGGATCTGAAGAAAAGCCTAAAGACCCTCCTGAATGGACCCTTGAGGAGCAGGTCGCATTCCTGCAGAAAGAGCTCGATGAGAAGACGGAAGAGATAGAGCATCTGAAGGCAGAGGTCAATATCTATTCCGGCATGGTCGATGATTATGAGGAGAAGATAGAGAAGACGAACCAGAAGATAATAGAGCATAACGAGAACATCAGGAAATGGCGCGCGGCGCATGAGGTGCTGAAGAAGCAGAATGAAGAGCTGACGAAACGGCGCGGGTCCATGCAGAAGGACGGGAAAGTGAGTGAGACATTCGCGGACCTGCAGGATATCGAGAAGGAGGTAGTTGACTTCAGGAAGCAGGACATACGGTTCGATGACGTGGGAGGAATAGGAAGAATAAGGGGCAAGATAGACGAGTTCGCCGCAGGCATAAAACATTATGATATGCATGAGCAGTTCGCACTGGACGCACCGAGAGGCCTGCTTCTCCACGGGCCGCCGGGCTGCGGAAAGACCATGCTTGCGATGGCGATGGCCAATGAGATGGAGTGCGATTTCCTTCTTCTGCCGCCTACAAGGATAGGCAGCGGCATAGTGACGCGTTCATCGAGGCGGCTCGAGTTCGTGCTGAAAAAGTTCGTAGAGAAATTCCGGAAGGACAGGATACCTACGATGATATTCGTGGATGAGGCCGACGGGATGCTCAAGAAGAGGGGATCGGCATTCGGCGTCAGCACATACGACGACATAGTCAATGTCTGGCTCCGCTATCTCCAGGGGTCTGAGGATAATGAGGGCCTGATACTTGTCGCTGCGACGAACAGGTTCGACATGGTTGATGATGCTATCGTGAGGGCGGGCAGGGTGAACTATGTGCTGGAGGTCCCGAAGCCTGACAGGACAGGCGTCGAGGACATACTCCGGAAGCAGGTCATATACCGCCATCGCAGGGCGAAGAGGGAGTTCTACATGATAGATGATTACTCCAGGCTTGCAGACATGCTTTACGGGAAGCAGGCGAGCGGTGCTGACATCGCAGCAGTCCTTGAGCAGCCTGCAAGGGGGAGGATACTGCAGTTCGCAGAGCTGCCTGAAGACATACCCATATCTGCCGATGATGTGCTGATATGCCAGCAGGAGCTTGAGGAGGCCGTGCGCAATTACGCGCCTTCAGACATGATGCGCAGGAAGGAGCCTATAGGCTTCGGCAAGGGAGGGCGTCAGGTGCTTGTTGGGTGATTTTCGGGGGGATCATGATGATATATCCAGAATTTGATGATTGCGGGCATCTCGTCGAAGAGGCGTTAGATTACGCGAGAGAGCTCGGCATAGGGGCCAATGTTGTCGATGCGGTCTTTGACCATGCATACCATGACAACAGGCAGATCTACAAGGCTATAACCGCTCTACCTGACCATGACACCCACCTCAGGCAGGCCAACGTGACCGTCCAGAAGAAGGTGATGTCAGAGCTTGAGAGGCTCGCGGGAAGGAAGTGAAGACAGGATGCATGATGTTCGTGTAATAAGGACAAGGAAAACCATGGAAGGGTGTTAGAGATATACAGGCTTGACGGGACGGAACGGAAGATAATGGACTACGTGACAGAGAATGCGCATGCCACGCCCAAGGAGATAGCCAGGGCTGTCGACACCGACGAGCAGACCGCAAGGCGCCTGTACAACAGGCTGTTCGCGGAGAACGCGTGCTCGCAGGTTATCCTGCCGAACTACGCGATGCTGGGTTTCAAGGTGATGATAATCCAGAAGCTCAAGGTGAAGAACAAGTCTTTGCCTGACGTCGCTTTCATCAAGGCGAAGATAGAGTCCGAATGGACCAACTGCATCGACTGCCACGAGACATTCGACGGCAAGATATTCGTAAGGAGCGTCTGGAAGAACGCTGAGGAGTTTAAGGATGCCAGGATCCGCCTGCACCAGAAGCATGGCATGGAGTGGCTCTCCGGAGAGGAGGTCGACATGGTTCCCTTGAACGAGCAGAGGAGCATATTCAGGGTAAAGAGCCTTTGGGAAAATGAGGTGGAGACTGAGGAGCCTACGGAATAGGCTGGTGAGGTATCTGCGTATAAAGAGATTCGTTTGGCACACGGCGTTGCTCTCCATTATTTTCGATTTGCGGCAATGGAGGGCTAAGAGACCGGTTAGCAGGCTCAACATACGGATCATCAGGGTGAGCGACAGGAAAGTCGTGAGGATCCGCTGAGATCCGCTGGACCTACGGGATGACAGGGACGTGCCGCACAAAAGAGAGGTGACAGGATGAGCACGATAGTCATGCTCTGCATAATCATACTGAAAAAACTACGGTGGGACTCGTAGGATTCCCTTGACCTCGCTGAAGGGGATTTCTTGGCGTCTGCCGTCGTAAAGTTGGTTGTGGAAAGGTGTTGGGAAATGTTTTCACGAAGAAAAATAAAGAATAGCGCGAAGAGCGTGAAGGAGCAGAATGCGGAGAACAGAAGAAAGAGGAAGGTATACGTCGACGAGGGAGGGAATGAGGTCAACATCTCATGGTGGACTCCCTGGAGGAGCGTCAAGGCTTTCCTGCTGGCTGCGGCGATAGGCACGGCCGGTGCAGGCCTTTACCATTATTTCAGCAGCCGGGCAGCGGTGGACCCGGCGGTGGTCTCGCATATGGAGGAGGTGAATGATGAGTTCTCTCTGTATGATTCTTACAGTCCATTGATCACACCTCTTGAGAGCATTGTCTCTCCTGGCAGCAGGGGGAACATAATCAAGGATTCTGTCGTGATGTATGGAATACAGTCAGACAGGAAGAACATGGCTGTCAGGTCGATGAAGAGGTTCACCAATTGTTCGGATGAACCGGGTCATGAGGTGAATATCAGCGACAAGCGCCCGTTCATAAGGCCTGTCGATACAGGACAGGAACTGTACATCCAGTCTGCTGTCAGGATAAGCGGCATGGATTTTGATGACCTTGAAGGCATCGTCAGCAGGAAGGCGGGGATACGGATAATTCCCGGGGTTCCTGAGATACTGCCCTATTATTTCAGCATAGACACCGTGAGCATCAACTCCAAAGGGATTCCGATGAAGTATGTCGAGGCCAGGAATCCTGATGGCAGGGTGGGCAGGCTGCACTACTATGTTGATCTCAGGGGCCTTGTCAGGGACAACGTGCTCGACGAGAGTGATTTCAAAGACCCCATTGACATAAGCATAGACTCGTCGATAGAGGTCATGGAGATAAGGCGATTGTATGAGGGTGATGTTGCAGGCATGTTCGCCTACAAGGCCATGCCTGAGTATCTGAGGAGATTCACCGAAAAGACCAGCGAGCTGCCGATTGGAAACCCGTGCATAAAGAAGATTGTCGATGCATATGATGGCCAGAAGTTGAATGTGCTTGATATTGTGGATTATGCACTGAGGGTCACAGGACAGGCATTCAGCTATAAGGTTCAGGACGAGGGCCAGGATCTTATGGATCTGGTCAGGAAGGGGGAAGCTGACTGCGAATACTACTCGAAATTATTCGTGACCGTGCTGCGCGCGTTCGGCGTACCTGCGCGGCCTGCAGAAGGGCCGATCATGAAAGATGATGGTTCTGGTTTCAGGGGGAGACATGAGTGGGTTGAGGTCCTCCTTCCTTTCAAGGATGGCTCGTACAGGTGGGTCCTGGCAGAGCCTACATGGGCCGATGACAGTCCTGTGCCTGATGATTTCATAAATTATGTCGACGGCAGATACCTGTACAGCTTCGACTTCGACGTTCAGCTGGACACGGGTGGCGATTCAGGCACGTTCTATGTCCTTCAGGACCATCGATGGCATTCGACGCGCGTGGAGGATCTCGATGCTGAGATCAGCGATGATGGGGAGGCGCAGGATATGGTGGAAGCCGGGGCAAGGATGGATATGCCTCCGCTCGAGATGATAGTCCGGAAGAGGGCAGGTGGTGAATGATGACATTTGTCGATTCAATCATGGAGTATATGGACAAGTTCCGCTTCTGGGAGATAGTCTATGAGTACAAGCAGGGCCTGCATTTCAGGAAAGGCAGTGTCATAAAGAGGAAGGTAAGATGTGACAAGGAGCTTGTGAAGAAGAACCTTGACAGGATAGTCCGGGAGGAGAACAAGGCAATGCGTGATAATGGAGGCGCGTGGAAGTACGTCCTCCCTTTCAGCAGGCCGGAGATTCCTGAGAGTTTCAGGAGGTCTTTCCTCACTGGCAAGCTGAAGTACAGGCATCGGCGTGACAAGGCACGGGGTAAGGAGGTTCCTCCGGGTACTTCAGGCACCCGCCAGCTTGATTTTCTTCAGATGGCGATTGATGAGGAGCGGTTAATGAAGGAGAATGGGGGTGTGTGGAGATATGTCCTGCCTCTGTTCAGGCCGGATGTACCTGAAGGGTATACCCGGTCAATAATCACGGGCAGGCTTGAGCACGAGGGCAGGTACAGCAAGATACTCAGGCAGGGGCTCTATCTTTACGTACCTTTCCTGGATGATATAGTTGCGGAGGACGTAAAGGAGAGGGTCATGGACCTTCAGAACATCAGCGTTCCCACAAGTGAGAAAGGGGATGAGAGCAGGGTCATGTCTGTCAGCTGCGCTATCCGTTACGAGATACAGGATTTCTACAAGGCCCATACCAAGGTGCATGATTATGAGAACACATTGCAGGACTACACGATAGCAGAGCTTGCCAAGCACATAAGAGGATGGAACTATGAGAGTTGGAAGATGGCAGATGTCATCAAGAACATAGAGACAGATGTCCTGAAGGCATTGAGGAAGACAGCCACGCGTAGATGGGGAATCAAGATCCATGACTTCTATATAACGGATCATATCAGCTCTGATGTCAAGAGACTGCTGCATGAGGGATTAGAAGCCCCGATAGCAGCGGCAGTTGGGGAATAGCAGGGTGCAGAAATGTCTTATTTTTTCTTTTTTAACAAAGAAATAGCTCAGCAGCAGGAAGGCTGGGATTGAGATAAAGGGGGATTTCTTCAGGCGGCATATGCCGCAGTGACTAGTGCGAACAGCACGACACCGATTCCGACAAACACCCAGTTCAGCACGTTCATATTCTTGACATGCCATCTTATCATGGCAAATCGTACAGCTATCAGGACATGGCATATGGATGCGAATGCCATGGGAATTGTCAGGTAATCATGTATCTGGAAAGAGATAGCCCTGTGCATCAGCCCGCCAGTCCATTTATAGATGAAGCCTGATTTGGTTATGCCGAATCCTGAGACAAAATACAGCATTATAAAGACCAGCAGCGCCCAGGCGCAGAACCTGCCGAAACGTACGATAAAGCCTTCAAAGCTCGCAGAATGTTTTTTTTCAGGTATCTCGCGCTCTTTTTTTATCATTTCGCAATGCCTGTGCGTGCCTTATTATTATATATTTTACCATTTGAGGCAGTTTTCTGACGGGTTTATAAATGAAGAGCCGTGATTCTTTCTATCAAACGCCTAAAAATGCACGGTTTTTTGCATTTTCTGCGCAATAATGTATTTTTTGATACGAACCTTTATAAGTTTTATTTACGTATTTATTTGCGGGGTTGTAGTTGGAGGGCGTGAATGTCGGGCAATACAAGATCCTTGAAAGCCAATGAGCAGAAGATCCTGCGCCTGCTCATGGACAATAAAGGACATACGTTCAGGGAGATAGCGAAGCAGGTCAACCTGAATGAGGTTTCTGTCAGGAGGATATACAACAAGCTCATGCAGGAGGATGTCTTCCAATCATTGCACATACCAAACTTCCCGCTTCTCGGCTATAAGATAATGATGCTCCAGCGCATATACATCGCGAGCCCGTTTCTCATCGAGACAAAGAACATAATCAGGAACGTGCTTGATGAATGGAACAACTGCGTTGACTGCCACGAGACATATGACGGCAAGATAATAGCCCGCTCTGTATGGAAGAACGCAGAGGAGTTCAAGAAGGCGCATGCTGACTTCTACAAGAAGTTCGGCACAGAATGGCTCCAGAGGGAGAACATCGACATGATACCGCTCGACAACTCGAGCAGACTGATCAGGATAAAGGGCATAGATGTTTGAGCAAAGGTATATGATATTCAAGATATTCACATTTCACAGTATTGAGTGCGTGTTTCCCGAAAAAGAGGTCTTGATAGGCGTTCAAAAGGTGTTCGCAGCTAGCCAGCATTAGCTATGCGCACCAACAGGTTCATGCTTCCATGCTGTTAATGTTTACCGGATGCAACGCAAGGTGTTTCAATGGGTGAAGCAGGTAAGAGGCGATGGTATGATCCAGCTCTATGGATTGGTGCTGTCCGAAGGCTGAATAGATCTGTTCTGTATACTTTGGAGGCCATCTGATATGGGCTGGCTGAAAAGGTTTTACAATCGCCTCAGAGGGCGCGGATTCGAGGATGAGGTATTCGATCTCGACGATATGACTAGCGAGAGCAGCGTGGACATAGAGCAGCAGGGCAGGAGCCTGGCTGACTTGCTGCTGTTCAGGAAGCCCGAGGAGAAGCCCGATGAGGAGAAGAAGATAAGCACTGCCCAGAGGCGTATCGACGACATAATAGATGAATATATCCGGGTGAAGAGCGAGGCCGGAGGCAAGTTCCTGAAGTACATGAAGAGAAAGGGGTGGGATCTTGAGGAGATCATCAATGCAGGTATGCTTTTCGAGCAGACCATATTCAAGGACAATGCCCAGCCGCCTGAAGAGTCTCTCAGGCTCCTGCACAGGGTCATAAAATCAGGCGTCCTGAAGGAGCAGAATTATGCGGTAGAATACCCTGATGGGACGAAAGGTCCTGTCGGTTCGTCCTCCCAGCTCAAGCTCGTGCTTTACGCCCTCAACAGGATGATCGCTTCATCAGTGCCTGCATGGGCATACCGTAATATCATCAGCGAATGGGTCGGCAACAAGGAAGCGTATAAGAACAGCGACCGCTTCGCCCTGGACTTCTTCCAGGCAGTGTCTGATCCGAGCAGGAAAGATGACAAGTCTGGCTCGCTCGCATTGGCAGGCCTCATGTCCAGGCAGCAGCGGGACCTGCTGATAACCATCAACGATCGCCTGACGCGATCCTCATTGCTGAGGTATGGCAACAAGTTCTCAGTCATGTGTACTGGGATACTTAACGCGAACGAGCGTACTCCCCAGAAGGCATATGAGCTCTGCGAGAAGTTCCTTGAAAAGGACACTAAGTTCGAGGTCCCGGAGATGTGCGGCTCGCTTCTCAGCCTTCCCGATGAGACGCCCAGAAGGACGTTCCAGTTCATAGAGGATGCTATTAACCGCATACTCTCCGACGATAAGACAGGTATGTCTGTGAAGTGGTATGCGGAAAGCCTTGAGAACTATGTTTCCCAGATTTCGAAGAAGCTGAGTGATGTGGGGCTCGCTCCCCAGATGGATGACAATCCTGAGAGGTTCCTGCAGAACTGGTACAAGCTGTCAGAGCTCGCCACCAAGTACGGGAACTTCGGCATGTTCCGGAGAGAGGATATCTCATTTCTTCTCGCGCAGGCCGACTTCGATGCTAAGACCTATATCGAGAAATGCCTCAATGAGCTCAAGCAGCTTGACCTCAACATGTCAAGCATGACCTCGGGCTATAAACCCGAGGCTCCTCACTTCGAGTTCCTCCTCGACAGGCTGCATGACGCGAACCCTCTCGAGTCCATGGTGTTTGCCATGGCCCATATGAAGGCAGTGAAAGGAGAGTTGCTGAGGCCATTCGAACAGAGGTGGTATGATGAGCTGGTGTCTAAGGCATACGCGCGCAACACAGACCTGAGGGAAGACCAGAGGAAGCTGGTAGACATCGTCGTCGACAGGAGGAACACAAAAGACGTTCCGCCTCATGTCGCAGAGTATTACCGACTGCAGTATGGCGTAAAGGTATCAGGAAGGATGCTCGACCTGGGCAAGGACAACAATGCATGGTACCGCTTCAGGAGCTCTGTTGAGGGATATCAGGCCCTGAACGGGGAGGGCCAGGGTGAGGACAGGGTGGATAAAGGGTTCATATCCAGGATTGTCTGGCACCTGAACCGGCATGGACAGCTTGGGATGCGCGACATACTTCTGGCAGGGCTTGCCTGCGGCGATGGATGGAAAGAGATCGCGATGTACCTGGAGATAAAGGACAGGCAGCGGCTTAAGGACGGCAGGCCGTTCAATGTCTGGCTGAACATGTATGACAAGAACTCTGAGATGATAGCAAGGGCAAGGAGGAACTGCAACAGCAAGAGGATAGCGGCTTCCACCTACAGGAGGGACATAATGGAGATGAACTATGAGACTGATTTCTCAGGTTTCGAGAGGCAGCTTATTTTCTTCCTAGGAGGAAGGACTCCTTTCAACTTCGGGGATGATTTCAACAGGCTCCTTGACTCCCTGCTCATGATCAGTCTCAAGCACTTCACGGAGAAGGTGCCAAAGCCCGCGATAATACTGATTGAAGGCGCTGAATCGACGAACATGGAGCATTACTGGGACAGGAATGCGATACAGCTGCATTCCGAATACCTGTTGAGGCGCCTTGAGATGGACCGCAACGTGATATATTTTGACAAGTCGATCACCCAGCCGATAACGCTTCCTCTGACAGTCATAGGAGAGTCGGCGGAGACTACATACGCAGCGATCCAGACGCCTGAGAAGGACAGCGTAGAGTTCTATTTTGTCGCGCTCAGGGATACCCCGATACTGGGAGGTAAGCACATGCTGCATGCCAATGAAGTGATAAGGTGCGGCGAGAGCAGGCTTATGTCCCCGGAGATATATGCTTCATTGAAAGACCGGTTCATCTGGGAGGTCATAAGGAACGACAATGACGCGAACAACATGTTCCTGAAGCTGATACCTGATTACGAAAAGCTTTTAGGTACAGAAAGACAGGCAGAATTACCTTTTAAGTTATTGATGCCGCAGACTGAAGAAAAATGAAGAATTCGCTGAAAGGAGTAGGATCGCTGGAACGTATCGTCTATCACACGATGGTGGATGGACGGGGCAGGCTTAGGAAGGGCTATGCCCGGCTCCTGAACCCTTTCGGCAAGTACCGTCATGACCAGTATCCGGCGAACCAGATAGGCCTGCTTGCCCGTCTCGAGAAGCCCCTGCAGGATATGCACATAAAGCTCGGCGAGATAGAGGATCTTGTCAGGAATGACCGCGCTTATGTTCAGGGCATGTATTCCCCCAATCTGATTCATTTCGTAAGGAAGGTCATCGCGCGTATAGGGATGGAATCATACAACGTAGAGTGGAGGAACAGGGAGAGCCAGATCCAGCTCAAGGAGAAGATCGAGGCTTCTACTGACATCACGTTGCTCGCGAACAGGATGCTTTCAGAGATGGCTGAGAGGCATGTCATAGCTGTGTTCAAGGACATAATGAGGGACAAGACCCATCCGCGGAAGAAGGACTTCTATACTGTCATGGATCTCGGCTGCGGCATGCACGCCGCGACGATAGGTAACCATCTCGAGAAGCTGCATGATCTCGCTGGAAAGGGACTCATCCCGAAGAGATACAGCGATTACGTCAGGGTGCTGCTCGTCGACGTGGATCCGCATGCGACGCATAAGACAGCAGACATGATATCCAATCCTAATTCATATAAGCATCTGGGGTTCAAGTTCAGCTCTCCGAGGGAGGTCCATTGCTTCAACATGAACTTCAATGAGCTCGCGACCAACCCGGCATTGATGGACTACACAGGGCTTGTAGACACAGGGCTCAGCGGGGCAGCGCCGTGCCACGTGACAGAGAAGGATGAGTTCTTCAGCATGAACCGCAAGCTGTGCTCGCACAGGGGGGCATTCTTCATGTGGGACTGGCTCGCCAAGACATTCGCGGCCCAGTATCTCAGGTTGCCGCGTATCGCACCGGGCTGCATATTGTTCGAGGCGTCTCGCGAAATCCCTGAACGGCATGAGGTATACACATTCGAAGACATAGATGCTATACCTGATGATTTCTATGAGAAACTTAAGGGCACAAGGTGGCGCAGCATCTATGAGCTGCGCGAGGAGGATGTGGCGCCCCATCTGGCGAACATGGATGCCTGGCTTGGGTATTGGGGGTACAGGATGTTCGACGATTCAGAGGAGTGCTTTGTCGAGAAGCAGGTCAATGGCATGGGCATAACCGAGTTCCACCGTAAGCTGTTCCATATGCTGATCGAGAAGGAGAGGGGATACAACCCGATACATGATTTCGTGATAGGCTCGCTTTCAAGAGGCAGGAGGTCTGACCTTATGCCTTTCGATACCGGTAGGGTCGCCTACAACTTCATAGAGAGCTATGGCATCGAGGTCTCCAGGATGATGAGGAAGGCCGGTTTCGAGGCATATGACATACCTTTCGCAGAAGCGATGGATCTCGCAAGGACGCAGAACTTAAGCGGAGAGTTCAACATGAATGCAGATGATCTCAATGAGACGCAGAAAGTGATGATGCCTGCCCTGAACTTCAGCGTCGCTTACGACGACAAGGATTATCTTGATGAGCTACTTAGATGATGGTTTCGATGATGTCTTGTTCTTCTCAGAAGGGAAAGGCAGGTAGTTTATCCTGTGCTCCTTGAACACGAGGCCTGGTTTGCAGTCCTTTATCACGTCAGGGAAATTTGTCTTCAGCCCCCTGAGCATGTTGTGCAGCTCCATGCTGTTCATTACCTGTATCTCGAACTCAAGGTCTGCCAGCCCTATCGCGTCTGTTATGTAGATCGTGTTCTTGTTGAGCCTGAGATATTCTATTATCTGGTTGATTATCTGCTTGTTGACGGTGTGGAGCTTGAGGAACACCTTGAAGTGCTGGTATCCTATCTGCGAAGTGTCTATCATGGTGTTGAACGCGACGATGACCCCGCTGTCGACGAGCTTCTTTATCCTATACTTGACAGTGTTGGGCGAAGCGCCGACCTTCTTGCCAATGTCCAGCGTCGTGCTCCGGGCGTCTTCCGCGAGCAGCTTGAGTATCTCTATGTCAAGCTCGTCGATGTCTGCAGGCGGCTTGTTGCCCCCTATGACTGCTTCAGAATAATCTTTAGAGTCGAAGAGGTAGTTGTGCTTGAAATGGTAGATGTGCAGGACGATGCTTATGTAGTATTCCTGGAAGTACTTTCCGTACTTGTCGAGCACCTTGTCGTATATCTCCCTGAACTCATAGATGTCCTTGGCCCAGAAAAGTACCGCGATGTCGTAGAACCCTTCGTATGCTGCTATCCAGCCGACTGAGTTCAGGCTCTTGAGGTAGTCTGTGATCTCTCTCTCTATCGCAGGCGAGACGTTCTGGAACTTTATGAACAGCCTGTAGATCTTGTATCCTATGCCTGACGTGTCTATGACTGCGTGGAACCCCTGTATTATGCCCTTCTCCACAAGCCTCTTCATGCGGTAGTTGACGACCTCTTTCGAGAGGCCTACCTTCTTGGCAATCATGGATATCGGCTGCCTTGAGTTCCTGTCCAGTTCTAGAAGGATCCGCTTGTCTTTGGTGTCTAAAATCGTCGATTTCACGAAACCACCACCCTATTTTATAATTACGCAACAATAATATATAAATTTTGCGTTTTAGGGAAAAAAGCCCTAAGAAGTTTTATACATTTCAGACGCATATATTATGGTTGAGGGGAGCAGTATTTACTTGTGCAGCGATATGTTATGATTACATCGAACATAAGGGGAGAGATGTCTGCTCAAAGCCTGGAAGGCTTTGGCATCTTAAAATCATTGGTGACAATGATTTTACGACTCCACACAAAGCGCTCAGGAACAACGTTTCTGAGGTCTTCGGCCACCAAACAATCTCTCTCCCCTTTAGTGATTATTGATTTTTCACCGTAGGGATGCCGGGTCTTCAAACCTGGCCCGAAAAAGAGGTATAGAGGTGCAAGATGATAAAGAGAAAGGACCTTTTGATTTTGTCATACCTAAGGAACAATGCCAGGCAGCGCCTTACGAGCATTTCCAGAAGGACGCACATACCCGTTACAACGATATACGACAACGTGAGAAGGTACGAGAAGAAGTTCATCGTGAAGCACGCGAGCCTTCTTGATTTCAGGAAGCTTGGTTTCAACGCTAAGACAAATATAGCTCTGAAGATAAACGGCTCTAGGGCCGAGCTGCTGAGCTACCTCCAGGAACATCCGAATGTTAATTCTCTGTACAGGACCGATTCAGAATTCGATCTTATGGCAGAGCTTGTGTTCAGGGAGTTGAGAGATGTCGATGAGTTCATGGAGACCCTTAACAACAAGTTCGACGTGGAAAAGAGTGTCGTCTTCAACATAACAGAGGACCTTAAGCGTGAAGATTTCATGAGCAAGGTCTCGTTTTAGGGATGGCTGGATACAGGATGATTTGCGTGCCATCTGCCGAGTGCAGGTGG
>CAZNGE010000008.1:34609-37359 GCA_964572875.1 uncultured Methanosarcinales archaeon
TTATTAGAAAAGGCTAGGAATGGAGACAGAGTCTCCACCCCAACCAAACCTCGCTAAAGGTGGTATAAGGATTGTTTTAAGTATTATATAAAGATTTCTATGTGGTGCGCTGTAATGCATATCTAAAATGCCGTTTAAGCCCGTCTACCCTTTAAATACTCTCTCAAATCCAGACTAAAGCAAAGTTTATAAACACTCTGTTTTTCCTCTGCATTTACGTATTATCATCAAGAAAGGCGTTTTTACATGGCTGCTAAAATAAAGAAAGGCAAGGGAGTCGATAAATGGCGTAAGAAGAAGTATTTTACCATACTAGCTCCCAGAGTGTTTCAGGAGAGGGAGTTAGGCCAGACAATGGCTTATGAGCCTGGCGCCCTGAAGGACAGGCGCCTTACAGCCAACCTCATGGTGCTTCTCGGCAACATAAAGAAGCAGCACGTGAATATCACGTTTGTCGTTGACAAGGTCCAGGGAGATACAGGCAGGACCCGGGTGCAGAGGTATGAGGTCGTGCAGGCTGCTCTCAAGCGTAAGGTAAGGAGACAGCGCGACAGGCTGGATGATTCTTTCAAGTGCGTCACGAGGGACAACAAGCTGGTGCAGATCAAGCCGCTTGTCATAACAGTGGTCAGGACATCGAGCTCTGTGAAGGCTGACCTGAGGAAGAAGTTGGTATCCCTCATAAAGATCGCTGTCAAGAAGATGGATTATGATTCTCTTGTCATGGAGCTGATCAATGACAAGTTCCAGAGGGACCTTTCCCACGTATTGAGGAAGATTGTCCCGATACGTTCGGTCGACATAAGGGTGATGAATTACCTTGGCGAGCAGGGAGGTGAACCTGCTGCTGAAAAGCCTGCCAGTGTTGTTGAGGTAAAGCCTGAAGCGAAGAAGGAATCCACTCCGAAGGAAACAAAGGAGAAGCCTGCAGAAGAGGTAAAGCCTGAAGTCTCAGAAACGCAGAGCGTTTCTGATGATGATCAGAAAGCAGAGCTTTCTGACAAGAAGAAAGCAGATGCTTAAGAGCGGTGTTTATCATGCCTAAGGTGAGTGTTGATGAGAGCAAGTGCACAGGCTGCGGTACCTGTGCAGAGATATGCCCTATGGGCGTATTCGAGATCGACAAGGACAAGAAGAAGTCAGTAGCGAAGAAGCAGTCCGAGTGCATCGGCTGCAGGGCCTGCGAGGTCCAGTGCCCGGCAGGCGCCATAAAGGTTGAGGATTGATTGGTGATTTCTTGATTCTTGGTTATGTTTCTGTAGAAAAAGGACCAAAAGTTTATTAATCTCTGCTTTTAATTTTTAACTATGAAGCCACAAATTAAAGCAATTTATGTAGCGGTCAAAGATATGGATAGAGCGGTAAAATTCTATGAGGGTATTTTTGATGTCAAAATATCATCTAAAAATGAGAGAATGAGCTCATTCGATTTTGACAATATTACATTCCTACTCTATAATCCAAAAATAGACAAAGAAACAATATCCAGCGGCAATAATGTCATACCAAATATTGAAGTTGAAAATGTTAACGAACTTCTGGATTTGATTAAACTCAAAGGATGTGAAATTGTCATGCCCCTAGAGAAGATTGGTAAGTATGTGCTCTTTCAAGCCAAGGATACAGAAGGCAATATCATAGAATTTTACCAAGTGGAGAAATAACCTCCTTTTTCTATCAGCCTCCGCCGCGATTCTATTTTATCTTCTCTAACACAAAGTCATCGAACCATGCATGTCCTATGGTCGGCGCTGTGATGGTCAGGCCATATCCGTGAGGTATCATGTCCCAGTCATACTCGCAGTCTGATGATACCCGCTTGTTGCTTTCCCACTCCTCGAGCTTGAGCGGCACGTCGAACTCGTAGTGGTAATGCCTCCATTCCTTCGGCATTTCCTCGAAGAAATGTTCTTCGCCGCGAATCTCAGTCCATATCTGGTAGCATCCATGGACTCCTGGAGGCATGGGTTTGGTGTCCCACCAGTCCTTCAGCGTGAGCCTGACCTTCCAGTCATTGTTTGCTGCCACGTCGTTCCTTGCCCAGAACGAGAACCTGTACCTTCCCGGCTCGAAAAGCGGCTGGAACAATATGTCATACTCCTCGTTCTTTGCCTGCTGGCCTGTCCCGAGCTTTATGCTGTACGAGTCTTTCCTGCCACTCTTGTCATCGACCAGGTGCTCCTCGTCAAGCCAGTTGCCTCGCAATGGCTCAGGCCCTATGTTCACCCTGCCGTTCACGATCAGGTTCTTGCAGTATCTTATGCCGCTCTCCCTGTACATCATGCGCCAGCAGTATGCTGCGTTCCACTTGTCTGTCTCGTAGTCAAACTCTATGTCATCGACGTAGATGTCCGGCGGCCCCTGCTTTTTCGGGCACTTGCTTCGGCTCTTTATCATGTCAGGCGTGTTGCCGAAGCATTTGAACAGGCATTCGTTGATGTATGTCTTTCCGTCCATCCCGCACACAGGATCCCACCTGAATGTGCATCCGCAGCTGTCTTTCTCGACCTTGCTCGGCTCTGGTTCTGGCGTTGTGTACTTAGCCGGATCCCGGACAGGTTCGACAACGATCTCCTCAGCAGGTTCTTCAGCCGCTTCCTTTTCAGGTTCCTGTTCAGCAGCAGGCTCTGGCGCCGTCTCTTCCTGCACAGGCGCGGGTTCCACAGGCTCCTCAACACTCTTTGGCTCTTCCTGCGGAACCTCTTTCTCAGCCATCTCATACTGCTTCACGCAGCCAGAAATAACCATGA
>CAZNGE010000008.1:37459-54585 GCA_964572875.1 uncultured Methanosarcinales archaeon
ATGCAAAACATTTAAATAGTCCAATCCCTGATTATGGGCTATAAAAGAGGTGGATTAGGTGAAGATAATACTAGTCGGAGGAGGTGAAGTAGGCCTCACTACAGCCAATGTGCTCTCCACAAAGGAGCACGACCTTGTTCTTATAGAGTCTGATGAGAAGCGGGCTAAGCAGGTCGCCAACTCCATCGATGCGCTTGTCATACATGGTGACGGGACGGATCTCGCGACCCTAAAGGACGCGGGTGCCAATGACGCGGACGCGATAGCAGCAGTGACTGATGATGACAAGACCAACCTCATGGTGTGCGAGATAGCCAAGAGCCTTGATGTCAAGAAGATAATTGCCAGGGTCAACAAGTCAGAGAATGAGGAGCTTTTCACAAAGCTGGGCATAACAGGAGTGGTTCCTACTGTTGGGCTTGCGGTGACCAAGATAAACAACCTTCTCACAGAGCTCAGGAGTGAGCGCATAATCTACAAGTTCGGCAAGGGCGACGTGCAGGTCCTTGCGATAACAATACCGAAGGAGAGCAAGCTTGTGGGCAAGCCTGCTGAGATAAAGAATTCGATAGTTGGTGTCATATACAGGGACGGCGAGATGATGCTGCCCAAGGAGAGCACCAAGATAAAGGAAGAGGATGTCATAGTCCTGACAGCCAAGACAAAGAACCTGAAGAGCATAAGGAACCAGATCTATGGGACAGGCAAATGGAAATAGTCCTGAAGCACCTTGGATATCTTTTGATGATATTTTCTGTATTCCCCCTTCTGCCTATACTTTATGCTTTATTTTCTTCTGAGTCGATGCTGCCTTTCCTCGCCCCTGCGCTACTCTCTTTCCTGATAGGCTTTTGGCTTGTTAAGCGTAAGAGCGCAGAAGGTAAGGACATCTCATTCACGTCTTTTGACCTGCCCAGGAGCATATCCTTGTTCGCCCTCTCTTTCATCAGCGTCTCATTGCTGGGCGCGATACCTTTCTTCATGGTGCAGGGTTTCTCGTTCATAGACGGCCTTTTCGAGTCTGTCTCAGGCTTCACCACGACCGGCCTTACGGTCTTCACTGGTTTCGACGGGGTCTCACGCAGCCTGCTCCTCTGGAGGGCAGAGACCCAGTGGATAGGCGGTCTCAGCATAGTCCTGCTTTTCCTTATCATCGTCTCTGCTATGAGGCATCAGGAGTCGCTTAAGGAGACCACAACCAAGGCAAGGGCTATTGCCAACCTGTATCAGGCACAGGGTGCCTCTGAGAAGATTGAGGCGAACATGAAGAAGTCCATAAAACGCACAGCACTGATATACAGCGCGTACACTGCGCTGGGCATAATACTTCTCATCGTAGCAGGGCTGTCCACTTTCGAGTCTGTGTCGATAGCATTTACGGCCATATCCACCGCGGGTTTCTCTGTCACTAATGAGTTCTATACCGCCTGGCCGGTCCTTGCGGTGCTGTCTTTCCTTATGATAGCAGGCGCTGTCTCTTTTGTCGTTCACAACAGGCTTTTCAAGGGGTATATCCGTGATCTATGGAAGGACGGCACCCTGAAGTTCTATGCTGCGCTTGTCGCGCTCGCTGTCCTGGTCGTCTTCGCATTTGTGGGCGACTTCAAGGTGGCTTTTTTCGAGACGCTTTCTGCCTTCACGACCACAGGCTACAGCATCGCAGACATAAGCATGCTCCCAGGCATAGTCATCATGGTCATTGTATTGGGCATGGTGATAGGGGGGATGTTGGGCTCGACCTGCGGAGGATTGAAGGTCAACCGGTTCAAGCTCATCCTGAAGTCGATACCCTGGATGGTAAGGAAGGTCGCAAGCCCTTCCGGCGCTATCATACCGTTGAAGTCTGAGGGCAGGGTCATCGATGATGAGAACACGCTCGTGATACATGCTTTCTCTGCCTGCTATATCATCATACTGGTCATAGGGACAGCGATAATAATGGTCACAGGCATCTCTTTCCTTGATTCCATGTTCCAGACAGTGTCTGCGCTCGGAGGCGTAGGGCTCTCTACCACGAGCCCTGCAGTTTTCAGTGTCCTGGCCAAGTCTGTGCTGATAGTTGCCATGCTTTTTGGCAGGCTCGAGATAATACCTCTTCTTGTGCTGGGCAAGTTCATATATGACCGGGCGAGGGGCAGGATCAGGAGCGATAGGGAGGCCGCAAGGAAACTTTTTTATATCAATTGGATACCATCTAAGATATGGAAGAAGGAACCCTGAAGAAATACATTGAAGCAGGACGGATGGCTGCCCAGGCCCTTGAGTTCGGCCGCGGCCTTGTCAAGCCTGGCGCAAGGATTCTTGATATCGCAGAGCAGATAGAGGCAATGATAGTCAAGCTCGGCGGCCAGCCTGCGTTCCCGGTCAACATATCTTTCAATGACACTGCTGCGCACTACACGCCGATGCCGAATGACGAGACAGTCCTCAGCGACCAGCTTGTCAAGCTTGACGTCGGAGTGCATGTCGACGGCTGTGTCGGCGGCGACACCGCAGCGACGATTGACCTTTCTGGAGCATACACCGATCTTGTCAAGGCGAGCCGTGACGCACTTGAAGCGGCACTGAAGATAGTGCAGGTAGGCACTACCCTCGGCGAGATAGGGAAGGAGATAGAGCAGGCCATAGAGTCGCATGGGTTCAGTCCTGTCAGGAACCTCTCAGGCCATGGCATAGGTGAATGGAGCGTGCATCAGGAGCCCTCGATACCGAACATAGACACAGAGGACACGACAGAACTGACAGATGGCATGACCATAGCTATAGAGCCTTTTGCCAGCGCAGGGGCCGGATTTGTGCATGACAAGGGCAACCCTTTCATCCACTCGATCACAGGGAGCAAGCCTGTGAGGAACATCGTCACGAGGCAGGTCATGAAGAAGATAAATCAATACAACGGCCTCCCCTTCGCCACGAGATGGCTTGCGAAAGAATTCCCCCTGTTCAAGGTCAATGTCGCCCTGAAGGACCTCAACCAGCTTGACATCCTCAGGTCATACGCTCCTCTCGTAGATAAGGACAAGGGCATGGTCTCCCAGGCAGAGCACAGCGTGTATGTCGGGGATAAGGTAATAGTGATGACAAGGCTTTAGAATTCTTTTGCTCAGCGCAGCTCTTCAGCATAACTTCTTGATTATGTCCTTCACAGCAAGTGCCTGCTCCTTCCCGGAATCCATGTCCTTCAGCTTGTACTTCTTCTGCTTCACTTCGTCCTCTCCGACGATGAGGGCGTAGGGTATGCCCATCTTGTTGGCGTAGTCGAGGTTCTTGCTGACTCCCCTGCCCATGATGTCCATGTCGGTCTTGACTCCGCCTTTGCGGAACTCCTCGCAGATGCTGACGCACTTCGCGACCGTGTTGATGGGCACGACATATACCTGCGTGACTGTCTTGGTTGGTTTATCTTCCTTCTTGAGCATGCCCAGCACTGCTGTTATCGGCTCTATGCCGAAGCTGATGCCTACTGCAGGGAATTCCTTCTTGCTCCCCAGGAAATCGCCTATCATCCTGTCCCACCGCCCGCCTCCTGCGAGCGACGATCCGAACGTCTTCTCGTCCTTGAGGAACACCTCGAACACAGGTCCGGTGTAGTAGCTCAGCCCTCTTGATAGCGCGATGTTGAACACGATGTTCTCTCCATCGGCATATGACAACAGCTCCTCGATCTCCTTCAGCCCTTCCTCTCCTGTGTCGTTCTTGAGGAGTAGCCTGAGCTTCTCGACCTTCTGCTTGTTCGGGCCTGTCAGGGATATCATCTCGATGAGCTTTACGAGCTCTTCCTTGCCGATGCCTTTCTTCTTTATCTCGTCTTCCACTGACTTGAGTCCTGTCTTCTTGAGCTTGTCTATCTCGAGTATCACGTCCAGCCATTTCTTCTCCTCTATGCCTGCGGATTCCATTATGCCGTCAAGCACTTTCCTGTTGTTTATCTCGATGATCACATCGATGCCGAGGTCAGCGAAGAACTTCTTGGCTATCTGCACGCACTGCGCGTCCGCAAGCATGGACTTGCTTCCGACTATGTCGACATCGCACTGCCAGAACTCCCTGTACCTGCCGGTCTTTATCGGTCCGTCCCTGAACACCTGCCCTATCTGGTAGCGCTTGAACGGCATCTTGATGTTGGGGTTCATGCCCACGAACCTTGCCATAGGGACTGTAAGGTCATATCGGAGCCCAAGGTCCCTCTTTCCCTGGTCCTTGAAATTGAATGTCTCCTTCAGTATCTCTGCGCCTCCTGCGTACTTCGCTGAAAGCACTTCCATGCGCTCGATTACAGGTGTCTCTAGCGGAGAGAACCCGTACAGTTCGAACGTGGCTCTCAGCATGTCTATTATCCCCTGCCGGACTATCTTCTCCTCAGGAGCGAAGTCCCGTGTCCCGCGCGCATTCATGAGTTCCATACCGTGACTATCACATTCTTTATTTATAAAGGTTTGTGCTGGTGCAGCAACACAAGCAGCACCCCTGCCCCTGCCTAGCGAGCTTACAGTCAAAGTAGCAGTAATCAATGCAGTTGGGCAGAAAGTAGCGGCTACTGAATAGACAGCGAGCGCAGTGGCAGGGGTGCGTATAGTTCAAGGTGCTGGCGCCGCGTCAATTATTTATAAACTTCCAATCCGCAAAAAACCCAAAATCAGCCGTGATGTTTGCATTTTGCGTTAATTTCTGCAAGGTAGTTTCTTAAAAGCGCTTGTCTTGGTATTGGACAGAGAGACGTAATGTTTTCGCATCAAATCGCAGGCTTTATGCCGCATACATTGCAGCCTTGTGCTGATTTATAGATTATACAGCGATCGCGGCTGCCTGCAGATTGCATTCAGGTGTTGAGGGGATCCATATCTCGCTAAAGGAGAAATCTCTAGAGTCAATTACAGACAGTCAGTTCAACAGCCTTAGGAAGGCCTATCTAAATAATGTAAATAAGTTCTACAGGAAGAATCTCAGGAAGTGTGACTTTGGGGGTTCCAAGACACTTGAGTATGTCGGGGCAGCGTTCATGGCCGCAGGGGCATACGGTGCCACCCAGACAGAGCATTGGTGGCTTGCATTGCTCATGGGCTCTCCAGGCCTTATTATGATAGGGAGGTCAGTCCTCAACCGAAGGAGGATGCGGAAAGACATTATGTCTTTGCTTGAGAAAGAGACTGCAGAGATGCCCTATGAAGAGCTGGAGCAGAAGCTCGCCAATCAGGATTATGAGCCGACAACAAGGAATGAAGAGCAGGTGCAGATGGATGAGATGGATGTTTTCGCGTACGATGTCACGCATCGTGTGCTCTCAAGGGAGCACATGCTCACTAACAGGCTTCCTTCGATGGCAGGCATCGGTGTCCTTCTTGGAGGGTTCTATATCTCGCAGAACGGCAGCCCATATCTTGGAGGGGTGATAGCTTTTGCAGGCGCGGTCATGGCCTCGGCATTCGAGTACAGGGGATTCAGGAAGATGCGCAAGCTCGTCAAGGATGTGAAACGCGTCATCCATGAGAAGGGCTACGAGTTCTTCAAGCTCCACGCGAACAAGGCAAGGCCTTACGACTTCTACACTCGTCACATACTGCCTGAGATTGAAGGTAAACCAGTAGATTCAGAATGAGTGCTGCTGTGCTAATGCTTCCCTTTATTCCTCCCCCTCATCTCCACCTTGTTCAGCCTGTTGATGACAGCATCCGCGTCCATCTTCTTCGCCATATACCCACTAAGCACTGCGTCAAAACAAGCGTCGACTATCCTGTGATGCCTTGACTCGACTGCGTGCTTAAGAAGATGCAGGTCAACGGCATAATCCTCTACCTTGTCAGAGAAGAAGCTCAAACCGAAGTCTATGAAATAGACTTCATCATGCTCAGAATGCAGTATCATGTTTGATGTCGTCAGGTCCTGGTGCACTATGCCCATGTTATGCAGCAGCGCGATCTTCCCGCCTATCTCCCTGAACAGTTTCAGGTATCCCTGCTTGTCGCCTTTCTTCTCAAGCTCATCCACAGCTTCCTTGACCAGCTTACCTGGGATGTGCGACATCTGCACCTTCATCTCTTCATCGTCCATGCCTACGAGCTGCGGTGCCGGGAACTGCGCAGCATCTAATTTAGAAAGTATCTTTGCCTCGCGCCGCGTCCTTGATTTACGCAGCTTACGATCAAGCTCAGGATGACGATACCTTTTCTCAAACCTGTCCTTCGTGACTATAGTATTGTCAGTATACAGGATGGCTTCTGCGCCTTGGGCTATCTTTGAAGTCATGTCTAAATGGGTTGAAATGCCTGTTTTTAAGGGTTTTGGTTTCCGCAGGCACCGAAACCTTTAAATATTTATACGTATTTATACGTATAAAAAGTCAAGAACTTGTTCTTGACTGCCTAACTGAATGAGGTGAAGTGGCTGCATGTTGAGCAAAAAGGACATCATAGAGATAAACAAGGAGTTTTCGACAGGCAGGGTGATGAATGAGGGCAGCCTCGATTTCGCTGTTGCTACAAACACGAGAAGCAGGAACTGGCTCCGTTCTGCAGCGATACTCACAAGGTCCATAATTATCGATCACGTGTTTGAGGACGGGAACAAGAGGACAGCTGCGGCTGTGATGATGCTACTGATGCGTCTGAACAAGATAATGTTCGACCCCGAACTGATACCACATATTGTTGTTAAGATACTCACTAAAAACATTACAAGCATAAGGGATATCGAGAGGTGCATCAAGGATGGAATCATATAATGTGAAAAAAGCCAAGGAATTGATACGCGCTTACCCTGAGGTATTTGACAGTCTTCTCGAGTTCGAGAGGACAAAGAGGGTGCCGAAGCTCTATAGGCGGAAGAGGCTGAACATAACAATAGATGAGAATACACTTAAAGATTTCAAGTCGTTCTGCAGGCAGAATAATCTTAACATGTCGCGGATACTTGAGATGAAGATGATAGAGCTTATAAAGTCAAAGAGCGCTTCAAGGAATAACTAATATGGCCTACATCAAGCACATCAACCCTCATTACAGCAAGGGAATCAAGACATCCAGGAAAGAGCTGCTGGACCTTGCCAAGGCATGGATAGTCCTTGGAGTCGCTTTCGCGATAGTGATGCAGGGCCTCAACCTCAACTTCCTGTTCCTTGTCGCGATACTCATCTCCCTGCTCACATTGGGTGTGGGTTTCCTGTTCCATGAGCTCGCGCACAAGTTCCTTGCACAGAAGTATGGCTGCTTTGCAGAGTTCCGCTCTTTCGACAAGATGCTCATCATGGCCCTTATCTTTTCGTTCTTCGGCTTCATATTCGCAGCTCCGGGCGCTGTCATGATAAGGGGCCAGCTTTCAAGGTCCCAGAACGGCCGCATCTCTGCTGCAGGGCCTGCCATGAACATAATAGTCTCGCTCCTGTTCCTTGCCTTGACGTTGTCATCTGCAGGCATACTGAAGGTGATAGGCCATTACGGCTTCATAATAAACGCCTGGCTGGCATTGTTCAACATGATACCTTTCGCCATGTTCGACGGAAGGAAGATATTCGAGTGGAGCAAGCCGGTCTACATAGTAATGGCAGCGGTTGCCCTGGGTCTTATAGTCGTGCAGAACCTGATCGCCCTATCGGTCATCTGAGGCCTGTGCTTCCGAACCCGCCTGCGCTCCTCTCTGTCTCATCGAGATCATCGACTTCAAGAATTCTTGCTGTCTCGACAGGCTGTATCAGCATCTGCGCCATGCGCATGTTCTTCTCGACGATAAAATCCTCTTTGCCGAGGTTATGGAGGACGACGACTATCTCTCCGCGATATCCGGAATCGAGCACTCCTGCCAAGCAATGTATGCCGTGCTTTGCAGCCAATCCTGACCTGTCCCATATCAGCCCGCAGTGTCCGTCAGGCACCGCTATCCTGAGCCCTGTCTTGAACAGCTCCTTGTGCCCTGCCTTTATCACTTTCTCCTCTGCGCTCCTGAGGTCGAATGCCGCATCTCCCTGTTTGGCATACTTGGGCATCTCCACTGTCTTGTCTATCCTGTGCACTCTTACTTCTACCATCTCTTTACCTTCTTTTTCTTCTTTATCTCGAGCTCTGCCCCGCCCCTGCTCTTCATCTTTATGTACAGGTGCCTGAACTCCTCTCCGTCCCGCCATCCGCGTATGCCCTGCCCGATCAGGAGCGTTCCGAAGAAGAATGCGCACGCGACAATGAGTCCCATGAGGTCGTCGCTGGTCGTGACATAGTGGTGCTCGTAGAGCCAGACTGCAATCACGACCAAGGCTATCCCGAACATCACGATGCCCTGATAGTACTGTATGAATACCTGGTTGAACAGCCTGTTCCTTCCCATCTTACGCGCTCTTTACGTAGTTGTATATCTTGTGCTCGTATGAGACAAAAGCGATGGATGATATGAAGAATACGAACGCCACTACTGCATGCTGGCTCAGCAGGGCGAGCGCTGCTATCAGCGCGAGAATCACGAATATCAGGTCCTGCCCGAATGAATACCTCATCATCAGATACCTCTTACGCCTGTTTTTTTGAAGTTGTGCTTGACTGCATTGAGCATCTCATTGAGCTCTTCAACGCTGTGCGGCTCCCTTCCGAAATACTCCTTGTCAAGCGTCTTCTCTGTGCCCACGAACTGCTGGAGATAGAAAGCTTTCGAGTCCCTGAGCCAATCGCCGATGGATATGATGTCTTTCCTGTCCAGCAGGCCTTTCACGACTGTTGTCCGGAATTCATAGTCTATGCTGCTCTCCTTTAAAATCTTTATGCTTTCATCTATGAGCTTTATGTTCACATTGACGCCTGCCGCCTCTGCGTACTTGTCCTTTGGCGCCTTTATGTCCATCGCGACATAGTCCACGAGCTTCTCGTCTATAAGTGTCTTGAGCACTGTGGGGAACGACCCGTTCGTGTCGATCTTGACCGCCAATCCTTTGTCCTTTATCTTGCGGATCAGCTTCACCACCTCAGGCGACATCAAGGGCTCGCCTCCTGTGATGCACACCCCGTCTATGTATTTCTTCCTTCCGACAAGCATTGTGAGCAGCTCTGTCTCTGTCAATGCCTCTATCTTCTCTATCTCCTCAGGCATGACAAGCTCTGGATTATGGCAGAACCCGCACCTGAAATCGCACCCTGCAATGAACACAGTAGAGCAGATCTGCCCAGGCCAGTCTACAAGGCTTGTCCGTTGGATGCCCCCGATTATCATTGTGAAATACCAGAAGCATGTCTGGTTATTAAATCTTATTGAACAGAGGTTTAAAAGATATTTAAAGCGTGTTGAAGAACTCCTCGACCTCTTCCCTGCACCCGCAGCGCTTGACTTCCTCTCCTGCGTCATCCACGAACACCACGCATGGCACAGATGTCACCCCAAACTTCTTAGCCTCTTCAAACCCTTCTGGCACAGAGGCATTCACAACATCTCCTGGGACCTTGTCCTGGGATGCCATGAACTCCTTCATCGAAGGGCACTTATGGCAGAATTGTGTCGTGAACAGTTTGTATCTCATGGTGGTCCCCCAAAGGGAAAAAATATTTAGGATGTTCAGAACGTGAACTTGTTCTTCATCTCCATCTCGGTCTTAGGGAATCCCTTGTTGCCCACTTTGCTATTCATGGACACGCTCTCGTCGTACTCGACCCTGTCGCTGAACTCTGCCTTCTTGCCTTTGTTCCAGTTCTGGACAGGCCGGTGGTACCCTACGACCCTTGAAAAGATTTCGCACTTCATCGCACACTTTGCCATTTTTACTACACCTCCTTTTACTAAAGTCCTTGTCTTCAAACCCGATCTCTCACTCCTATCTCTTGCGATGTCTTCTCTTCCCCTTCGTCTTCATACGGGCAGGTCTCGTGCCTGCCTGGTATGTAGCCGTGCTTTGGGCATACGCTGAATGTCGGAGTTATCGTGAAATAGGGCAGCCGGAAGTTGTAGGCTATCCTCTTCACGAGTTTCTTGCACGTCTCTGCGTCGCTGACCATCTCTCCAAGGAACCCGTGCAGCACAGTCCCTCCTGTGTATCTTATCTGCAGCGAGTCCTGAAGCTCCAATGCCTCGAAGATGTCAGTAGTATAATTGACAGGCAGCTGTGTCGAGTTCGTGTAGTACGGCTCGTCCCTGCCTGCTGTTATGATGTCAGGGTATCTCTCCCGGTCCATCTTGGCGAACCTGTACGCCGTGCCTTCCGCAGGTGTCGCCTCGAGGTTGTAGATGTGCCCTGTCTCTTCCTGGTATTTTGTGAGCCTGTCGCGCATGAAGTCGAGCACCTCTTCAGTGAACTTTATCCCTTTCGGCGTCGCTATCGTTGTATCAGCCCCGAAGAAGTTCATCAGTGCCTCGTTCATGCCGTTGAGCCCTATCGTGTTGAAATGGTTCTGCAATGTCCCTAAGTACCTCTTAGTGAATGGCATGAGCCCGTTGTCCATGTTCCTCTGCACCATCTTCCTTTTCAGCTCAAGGCTGTTCTTGGCTAGGTCCATGAGCTTGGTGATCCTTTCAAAGAACTCTTCCTTGGTCTTTGCCAGATACCCGATGCGGGGCATGTTGATCGTCACCACCCCTATCGAGCCGGTCATTTCGACTGCGCCGAAGAGCCCTCCGCCTTTCTGGCGCAGCTCGCGCATGTCCATCTGCAATCTGCAGCACATGCTGCGCACATCCCCTGGCTTCAGCTCTGAGTTTATGAAGTTCTGGAAGTATGGGATGCCGTACTTGGATGTCATGTCGAAAAGTATTGTCGCGTTCTCGCCGTCCCAGTCGAAGTCTTCAGTCACGTTATACGTGGGTATCGGGAACGTGAATACACGTCCCTTGGCGTCGCCTTCTGTTATGACTTCCATGAATGCCCTGTTGATCATGTCCATCTCGGTCTGGCATTCGCCGTATGTGAAGTCATGCTCTTTTCCGCCGACTATGGCTTTCCTGTCCTTCATGTCATCCGGGACTACCCAGTCGATGGTGAGGTTCGTGAAAGGCGTCTGTCCGCCCCATCTTGACGGCACGTTCATGTTGAACACGAATCCCTGTATCGCCTGCTTGACCTTCTTGTAGGGGAGCCCGTCGTATTTCACGAGCGGAGCAAGATAAGTATCAAATGAACTGAAGGCCTGCGCGCCTGCCCATTCGTTCTGCATCGTGCCGATGAAGTTTATCATCTGCCAGAGCGCTGAGTCGAAATGCTTGGGCGGCTTTGAGTCTATCTTGCCCGGCACTCCGTTGAACCCTTCTGTCAATAACTGCCTGAGTGACCATCCTGCGCAGTATCCTGCTATTCCCATGCCCAGGTCGTGGATGTGCAGATCTGCGCTCCTGTGCGCTTCTGCTATCTCAGGAGGGTACACAGTGTTCAAAGTATAATGCGCGAACACGGATGTGGCCGCGTGCATCAGCAGCCCTGACAATGAGTAGTTCATGTTGGCGTTCTCAGCCACTCTCCAGTCTGACTGCCTGAGGTAGCCGTCCATGGTCTTCTGGACGTCCATCATGGCTGCGTCTTCATCCCTGATCCTTCTTCTCTGGTCCCTGTAGAGGATGTATGCCTTTGCGATCTCTACCTCGGCGCTCTCTATGAGCGTCTTCTCTATCAGGTCCTGCATCATCTCTACTGTGGGGATGACTCCGCCTTTGAAGAATATGTCGAGTATGCTGACTACCTTTGCTGAGAGGTTCTTTGCCTTTGGATAGTCGTCCTGACCGACAGCCTTGACGGCCTTGAATATGCAGTCTGTTATCTTCTTGTCATCGAAAAGAACGAGCTGTCCATCTCTTTTCTGTACGCGTCTTACTTTGTTAAGCTCCTCCATTTTTTGACCTCTGTTTTTTCTTCCGCAGAAGAGCCTGCGGGGGTAGTGTGTGATGATTAAGTTTTACTTTTTTGTCAGCTTGACCAGTTCGGTCTGGAACTCTTCTATGTCCTTGAATTCCTTATATACTGATGCGAAGCGTATGTATGCGATCTTGTCGAGCTTCTTGAGCTTCTTCATCACCAGGGGGCCTATCTTCCTGCTTTCTATCTCTGTGGCCTCTGCGTTCCTGAGCTCAGCCTCAATCTCATCTACGACCTTGTTGATGTCTTGTCTTGATACAGGCCGTTTCTCGCATGCCTTCAGCATCCCTGCAGCGAGCTTTGCCCGGTCGAATTGCTCGCGGGTGCCGTCCTTCTTGACTATGGTTATAGGAAGCGTCTCGAGCCTCTCATAGGTCGTGAAGCGCTTTTCGCAGGAGAGGCATTCGCGCCGTCTCCTTGTCGCTACAGACTCTTCGGTTTCGCGCTTGTCCACAACCTTTGTGTCAAGGCTTCCGCAAAATGGACACTTCATGTTAGGCTCCTGAACAAGGGTTCATGGTAAAAATTTTGTATCAAAAAGCATTTAATGCGGGTTTTTCCGCAAATTTGTTGGTTTTGGCAAAACACAACATGTTGTGCCTCTGGTTTGCCAGATACACAACCGATAGTGTCTATCGAAAGAACTAGTATTTAAACATTCTCATGCTATAACATATATTATTTAATCATGTTTTTTGAAAAATTATGATTGCGTAAGACACCATTTATCAGTGAGACGTGTTGAAAAGATATTGGGAACGCCCGCACAGCCCTTGTACTACAAATACTGGTTTTGAGTGATGAAAAAAAGAGTTGTGGTGAGAAATCACTTCCTGTCCAATGGGTGTTGCCCTACGATGTGCGGGGGCAGCTCATGCTGGGGATTTGCCTTCTTATCCTCTCCTGCGACAAACAACACTTCACCTTCAGGAGGTTTGGCGAGTCCGTATAGGAGTATGACTATGAATATAGGGTTGATGACCACGCCTATCATGCCCTGCCACCAGTTGAGGTTCTTCAGGGATATGTTGATGATGGTCAGTATCATGGCCATGCCAAGGTCGAAAACACCTACCCACAGGAAAAGTCTGTACTTGACAGGGTCTGTGGCGATGAATAGATAGAATATGGAAAGCGCAAGCAGCACACCGCCCCAGTATCTTGTCACCATAGGGTCTATTATGTCGTACTGGAACACGAAGTTGGCAGCATCATGGAAAAGCATCATGAGCGCGCCCATCACTCCGGCGTACAATGCCATCAGCGTAAGAGTGACCTTGAGGTATGTTTGCTTTGCCATCTATTCCTCTTTTTTTGCCTTGCCTTGCTTCTTCCCCTTCTCTAAAGCGGCATTCAGGTCCTTCACCATCTTGTCCGCGTCTATGCCATGCGCCTCGCATCCCTGCTCAAGTGTCTCGAACTGTGAGGCCATGCATCCGATGCAGTGCATGCCGTACTTCATGAACACTTCCATGGTCTCAGGATGATTTACAGCTATCTCTCCGATGTTCATCTTCTTGGTTATCTTTTCAGTTGCCATGCACCACCAGAAACAGTCAGGGTTTTTAAGGGTTGTGGTGGGGAGACCTTACCCCACCGTCCCTATCATCTCCATATGCACCTGGTCTGTCATGAACTGCTCTCTCGCGAGATCCTCTATGATGTAATACACCTTCTTCTCATGCACCTTGAACTTCTCATCAAGCCGCTCCACGAAATCGTCCACCTCTTTCAGGTCCTTGAACACAGCTTCAACGAGGAAGTCATAGCCGTTGTTGATCTTGTATACTGAGTTGACATTAGGGTGCTTGAGCAGGTGCTGCTGCATCTCCTCGCGCTGGTCCTTCCTGATGCGGAGCACGATCTGCGCCCTGCAGTTGAAGCCTATGCTGCGGAAGTCGAGCAGGCAGGTGAAGCGTGTTATCAGCTCATGCCTGTTCTGCTTCAGCTGGTCGAATATGGTCGACACAGGCATGTCTATCTTCCTGCTTATCTCTGTAAGGGGCTGCCTCCCGTCCTTCCGGAGCTGCATCAGAAGGTCAATCTGTTTCTTGCTCAGCCTAGACACCATTTTTCCTCCACCTTTAGCCGAGGATTTACGGGTGTATTAGATAATGTCCGGAAAGACCTTATACTTTTTCTATAAGATATATATACGACCTTAAACATATATAAGACAGAAAAGTTTATATAGAAAGCAAGCGTATAATTATACCATGGGGGAAATGAAAAGAAAGGCTATCCAGCTAGCCAACAATACGCTGGTGGTGTCATTGCCTTCTGCCTGGACGAGGAAGACAGGTATAGAGAAGGGGGCGGAGCTCAATATAGAAGAAGCAGGCTCTATGCTGTTGATTTCGCCTCCTGGAACGACTGCATCTAGGAACTTCACAATAGATACAGATAAGATGGAATTCAACAAGAATATCCTGTCTTACCTTTACCAGAAAGGTTACGATGAGGTCGAGGTGATCAATCTTGATTCTGCTGTCTTCACGCAGATAAAGGAACGGGTCAGCGACTTGCTGGGATTTGAGATAATCGAACACAGCGCAAAAAGATGCGTGGTAAAGACGGTCTCTAAGGAGATGGACTCTGAGTTCGACAATATGTTGAGGAGGGCGTTTCGTATCACCTTGGAGTTGGCAGGGAACCTACTTGAGGCAGTAAGGAGAAGGGAGTATTCTCGTATGAGCGAGCTAAGGGACCTTGAGAAGACCACCAACATGTTCACGGATTTCTGCAAAAGGGTGATTAGCAAGGGCAGCTACAAGGATCCTGAGAACAGCATGTATATTTATATAATTGTTAGGGATCTCGAGAAGATTGCTGACTCCTACAAGAGGATATGTGATGTTTTCCTTGCTAGGAAAGGCAAAGCCCTGAATATCTCCAAAAAGACTGTTGACCTGCTCGAGAGATCTAATGCGTTCTTCGAGATGTTCTATAAACTCTTCTATAAATTTGATTCAGATCTTTTCGCTGATTTCCAGTCGGCAGGCAGGAGGATATTGCATGATGCAGACACATTGCTGCTTGACAGTTCTCATGAGGAATCCATGATAATAACAGACATTATATTCGTAACGACAATGACCTATGATCTGAGTGGTCCTTTTTTCATCCTTAATTTCGGCAAGTCCGTATGACCCGCTCTGATACAGCACCTCTCTTAAGGTTCATGCTGGTATCTGCGTATTCTTTCGAGCTTGCTGTAGGTTGGAGAGCTTTCATCCAGCCGCGCTGATTGCGTTTTCTCCCCTAACTTGTCTATGGTCTCTACACTTATGTCCTCTTCCTTGATGCGGATGCCTGAGGATAGCGCGAGCAGATGTAAGATCTCTTTAGCTTCTGTTTCTTTGATTGTTCTCTTGTCCATCCCGTTCATCTCAATGTGATTTATCATTTAATTTGTTTACCTTATACATCCTTAAGTCTGTTCCAGCGCCAGCAGGAGTTCAAGCCCTTGCTGGAACATCTGATACTGCAGCAGATCTGTGCTGCTTACCTTGTCGTTGTATTCGAGCTGTATCCTCTTTGCAGAGTGTATTGAATTTCTTAAGTAGTCAGACCTTATCGTCTTATCAGCTTCCCTACCATAAGAGAAGCAGAAGAATGATACTGCCCTAAGAAGATCCGCGTTGAGTTTTCTGAATATTAGTTCACTAGCCTCAGGAAGATCTATTCTGCCGTGCTTTGTCACTTCATTTTTGTATGCGAATATACACCTGTCTCGTTCAAGGTCTCCCTGGGTGTTGTTCGGGAAGTTGTCCCCCATCTCGAGCAGTTTCGAGAGATCATTCTCGGGCTTGACAGATCCGCGGTCTTGGAAGTCTATTGCAGTCACTCTGCCTTGTTCGCTTACGTTCCAGTTCTTTCCGTGAGCGTCCTTGTCGAATACGTCTGGCGAGGAACTCGTCTTTTCTACAGGCACCAAGTACGATTCCAGTAGCATCTGCAGTGCGGCTCTGTACGCAGCGGGTTCTTTCCCTTCCTGTACTAGTTTATCCTCAAGCTCCCGCATCCTTCTATTGAAGTGGTTCGCTTCGTCTCGCGGGTTTTTGGTGGTGTCGTTCATTATGCTGTGTATCGCCCC
This sequence comes from uncultured Methanosarcinales archaeon, assembly GCA_964572875.1. Classification (GTDB taxonomy): domain Archaea; phylum Nanobdellota; class Nanobdellia; order Woesearchaeales; family UBA11576; genus JABMQF01. The sequence continues at coordinate 53,359 of CAZNGE010000008.1, forward strand.
AAGGAACCTTGCGGTTTCTTGGATCTTTTCAGTGTCATTTGTCTTCTGCACGTACTCTAGCAGGGTCTTGCCTTTTTCATATAAAGATACTAGCGCGTAATAATCGTTCTTGGTTATCCTGATGCTTCGTGAAGCGGCGAACTTTTCCTCCAGTTTTTCGCTCTTTCGCCACACGTTAATCTTTTCGTAAGATTTATTTGTGACTTCCAGCTCCTTTTGGAGCTCTTCCTTGCGGTCAGCCCTCTTGAACACGAACACATTGTCCAGGATGTCTGATTCGCTGAGCTTCCACACGTCTGTCTGTTCTATCCTCTCGAACTCGATACCTTTTTCATTGGCAGCCCTATCACGCACCATATGGAATACCTTCTTCCACTGCTCCATAGCCAGCTCATCTTTTCTCATGGCCTCGAGGGACCTTCCGTAAAGTATCTGCAGGTCTATGTTATCTCCTTGCTGTTCAAGTATCCCGCGCCAGTTATCGAGGGATTGTTTGAACAGCCCTTTCTCCATGAGCATGATTGTCTGGTCAAGCCGCGGCTCTTTTCCAGTCTTCAGGACTTGCTTGTTGTACTTGTCACTGAGGTACATCAGCATCCTGTTGAGTAAGCCTTTCTGAGGCTTGGGCATGCGTGGCAGTGCTTCCTCATACTTGTCGATTGCTGCTTCGATGTTCCCTTCCAGGAGGTCTATCTCGCTCTGGGCTAGGAGTTGTGCGTGCTCCAGGAATAGGTCTTGGTGATCCTCAAGCGTTTGGCGTAATTTTGCAGGATTCTTACACTTCTTTTTGGTAGGTATGCTCTTCAGGGTGTATACAATCAGTTTTGGCATGTCCAAGATAGGTCTCTTTGCATAAGTTCCTGCGACAACTCTTATTTTTGCCAATAAAGCTCCGCACAATAACCCATCGCATATATGTCCTATTGTATGTATTATCTCAGTCTCATTTGACATGTCAAAAGGGATTCCCATCAGGGCTCCAAGGGTTACAGCGCCACCTATCACGATTGCCTTCTCATGCTTGAGCAGAAAATCCCTTGTACGATAATAATCTTTACTCATAAGTGATAAAAATATTCTTTTGTGTTATATAAATCTTACTTTTATCATGTGTTTTTTCTGCGCTTTAGCAGCCAGAAACCCTTAAATATGCCTCCCCAATCTCAATCCCCATGCTCAACAAACTCATCGGCAAGAAAAAAGGATCTCCTGAACCCATGAAAGAGA
>CAZNGE010000009.1:0-8478 GCA_964572875.1 uncultured Methanosarcinales archaeon
GGGAGCGCTACGAGATGCGCGTCCACAAGCGCCTGATCGACCTCGGCCTGGACGAGCGAGCACTCCGCCTCGTCATGAGGGTCCCCATCCCAGAGGGCCTAAAGATCGAGATTGAGATGCTTGATTAAGCTCTTTTTTCTATTACCACGATGTCAGCTTCTCAGACTGACCTACGTATTGTTTCTGCCGAAGGCAGGGGATATTATTAATCCTAAGCTAGAGCATATCACTTTAACAAAAGCTTTTTATACAGAAGTCTTTCATTTCATCATACTTGCCGTCGTGGCACAACCTGGTACTGCGCAAGCCTGGAAACTTCCAAGCGAAAGCAAAGACAGCTTGTTTCCGAAAGGATATCCCGGTTCAAAAAATCAGAAACAATGTGTTCTGATATGAAAGTCCGGGCGGCGGCGTTTCACAATGATGAAGAGGTGCGTATCATGCCGGTCACTAATGAAGAACTCATGGAAAAGCTCGACAGGATCGAGTCAATGCTTTCCACCATAACGAAAGAGGAAGAGAAAGAGCTCAATGAGCTTGACGAGTCAGGGATCAACCTGGAGTTCAGCGATCCAGAGGAGTGGCGGAAATACATCTGGGAGAGCTGTCCTTTCAAGAAAGAGAGGTCTGGGGGTGAAGAGATAGATTTCTTCTGCAAGAAGCAGGACAAGCCCTGCAGGTTTGAAGGGTGCCCTCTAAACAAGAAGTTAGAACAATGATCTTTTCCCTACTCCCAGCCTTCATTCCTTGAAGACTTGTCGCGGTCCATCTTGTCCATGTGCTGTTCATAGGCCCAGCAGGGATATGACGGACAGCTTGCCTCAGGGCAATGATGCAGTTTCTTCGGACAATTATCCACCCTCATCTTGATAACATACTGTAGTCAAAGAAGTATAAAAAGGTGCCGCTGACGGGACACTCCCAAAAACTGCGTTTTTGTGGTGACTTAAACACAGTTTAAGTGTTGAGCCCGCGACCTCTAGATGGCTCAGCGCTCAAGTTCTTCATCAGCCGAAGCCTCAGCACTCATGCACGTATGAGTCTAGCGCTCTAACCACTGAGCTACAGCGGCACATTGAAAGGATTTGATAAAACACCTTTAAAAGGCTGAAATCAAAGAAAAACAGGCGATTTATAAACTTTGCTTTCGATAGAAAGCAAAGGGGAAGAAAGTCCGTCTACGGGCTTTCAACAGATTTTGGGTGTTGATGTTATGTCCTGAACTTGAAGAGCTTGACAGGCAGACCGCCTATCCGCTCGAAATGACTGTCGAGAGTGACCAGGGTAAGCCCATTCAGGATACACAATGCGCTTATGTAGATATCGCTTTCATTTATCATCTTGCCTTTTGATTTGAGGTCTTGGTACACCTCTATTGCTTTGTCAACGCATTCAGAAGTGAAATCAAGAACAGGGAGATTCCTCAAGATACGTTTTTCCTCATCGAGTCTTTTCCCCTTGAAATTGTACAGGTATTCATATCTTGTAAACGGGGATATGGCGACAAAAGAATCACCCAGCTCTAAGAGTATCTCAGCACCTGATTCTGTAGCATTAAGGATTTCAATTATTGCGGAAGTGTCGAGCAAGTACATCCCGTCGTCCTCTCATACCTTTATCGAATCTTTCGCGCGCCTCCCGCGCGCGTTTCCGCAGTTCATCCAGCTCTTTTTCAGGGAGCTTGGATTTACCGAAGATATCCCTTGCAGTAACAGGCTTCTCACTGCCTATCCTCAATATCACGTCCGAGAAGCTTTCATCAGGCCTCTTCATAGAACTGAGCACATTGTAAGCATCTTCCTTGATCGTGATTGTCTTGACAGCCATTATGTTTAAACATATGTTTAAACTTATATTTAAGGCTTTCGCTCATTCCAGCTCCTTTGCTATCTTGGCCCTCCACTTCTCCATCTCTCCCTCTTCATACTTGCCCTGGGGCCAGAACTTGAATTCATCTCCCTCAATGCGGGGTATGATGTGGAAGTGGATGTGAGGCACCAGCTGGCCTGCTATCCTGTAGTTGTTCTGTGTCACATTGAACCCGCCGCAGCCAGTCCCTTTCTTCACAGCTGCAGCCACCTTCTTCACAGCAGATATGATCCTGCACAGCATGTCATCAGGAGTGTCCAGTATTGTCTCATAGTGCTTTTTAGACACCACAAGCGTATGCCCCTTATTATTAGGAGCTATGTCAAGAAAAGCCAGAGTATCATCATCCTCATACACCTTTGCGCAGGGTATATCACCCGCAATGATTTTACAAAAAATACAGTCAGTCATCATCAATCACCTCACTCAATATCATCATTAAAGAGACAGCACCACGACCCCTGCCACGGCCAGCACGATGCCGATATACTGGTGTATCCTGAGCTTCTCCTTCAACAGCACTGCGGCGAGCAAGGCAGTCACCGCAGGTGTCGCCGCCACGACCGGAGCGATTATGGAAAGATTTATTTGCGCCATTGAAAAATAGAAACCTAAAGCCCCTACACCGAACAGCACCGCGCTGATCAGTATCCACTTAAGCTCATCCTTCTTGGGCACGACGACAAGCTCTTTCGATGACTTCACCAGGAACGCGAACAGTATGAACAGAAGCACTAGCGTCTCCATGTAGACTATGGTCTTGTGTGGTCCTATCGAATCGACTGAATACTTAGACGCTATGTTGTAGAACGCCCAGCAGAACGATACCACAAGCGCAAGTAATGTGCCTTTTGACCAGATGTCGCTCTTCAGGAACTTCATCACATGCTTCTGGTCGAATTTCTCCGGAAGCGAGAGCCTTTCAAGCGCTGCCAGTATCGCTCCGACGATGATCACTGCGATGGCGATGTACTTGACAAGGGAAAGCTTCTCGCTGAACAGGAAGAATGATACGATGACGGTCCAGATGATCTGCAGCGTCACTGCCAGCACTGTCGCGACCGAGACGCTGCCCATGTTGATTGCCTTATAATACAGGTATATGGCTGCAGCCCCGACTATCCCGCCGAGTATTACCGCGGCTGTCACGAAGTCTGAAGGCATCTTGAACTTGATTGTGAATATCGCAGTGAGCAGGAGCATCAAGACAAGCAGGCCGTGGTTGAACAGCAGGCAGGTATACTCGCCGAGCCTCCCGACTACCTTCTTCATGAATACAGGATACGAGCCCCACGCAAGAAGCGCGAGCACCGCAAGCACCATACCTATCTCATATGCCATCATATCACACCCCGTGGACTGAATTGAATATCTCCTTTTTCTCAAATTCAGCGATATGCGGAAGTATCTCCCGCAGGTCAGGAGTGTCTATCACTATGTTCGCGACCTTTTTTAATTCTTCGCTCTCTGGGCAGAACGCTATGCCCAGTCCTGCGAGCCTCATCATCTTTATGTCATTGGGTGAGTCTCCTACGACGATGGTCTCGCTGAGATGCAGGTTGTGGTCTTCTGCAAGCTGCTTGAGCACTACAGCTTTGCGGTCGTATGCGACAGGCCACCTGAACTCGCCCACTATCACGCCATCCTTTATCACCAGCTCGTTCGCGCTGATGTAGTCGAATCCAAGCTCTTTCTTTGCCCGCATCGCCGCGTGCATCGATCCGGAGCTTATTATCGCTATCTTGTAGCTCTTTGCCTTCAGTTCCTTGATAGTTTCAGGAACTCCCGTAAGATATTTCATCTCATTGATGATGTCAAGGTATGGCTGCGCAGGCTTTCCTTTCCACAGCCGGCCAACAACTTCATCAACAAGCTTGGAATAGTCATTCTTGAGATACTTGTCTGTAAGTGCCTTGCCTTCCTCAAAAGTGCCGAGCCTCTTGTGCAACTCAAGCCACACATTGCGGTGCTCAAACAGCACGCCGTCCATGTCAAAGCATATGAGCTTGTATCTCAATCACCCACCTCAAAGCAACCTACCCAACCCAGCTTTTTAAGCATTTCTGTCAGCATCACGCACATTCACGAAGATATCCGCAGCCACTATAGAGTGGGAATGCGGCGCCTGGACCTTTCAAGAGGATTGTGAGCGAAATTTTCACGCAAAAATGCGGAAGCCTGTTGCAGGACACCAGAAAAAAAGCGGATAGAAGAGCAGGGAATAGACTACACAACCCATCTCCTCACCCACCCAGCGATAAGCTCATAAAGCCGCTCCCGAGCCTCAGCTCCCCTGAACCAATGATCAGCCCCGGCCACTTCTTCCATCGCCTTGGGCTGGTTGGCTGCAAGGAAAAGCTCTCTTGTCTCTGTCAGCCGCACCCTAAGGTCTGCTGTGCCGTGCACGAACAGGACAGGCGCGTGCATGTCCTTCAGCTGGCCGAGCACGTCATGCATCCTTGCGCTGCGGACATACCCCTTGCGTATCCTGAATTGTGAATGGTCGAAGAATCCTTTGGTCATAAGCTCTTTCTGCTCGTGGGGCTGCAGCCAGCTGTCTATGTGATGGTCGAAATGGCTCCTTGCGCCCTGTGCCACCACAGCCTTTATCCTGGCGTCCTTCTCTGCGGCAAGAAGGGCGATGTTACCGCCGATGTCTGTCCCGACGACAGCAATCCTATCAGGATCCGCAGACTCAAGCCCTGCCACGAAGTCAAGCGCAGCAAAGACATCATCGACCTGCTGGTGTATTGTATGCTCCTCGAACTCACCCTCACTCTCCCCGTGCCCGTGGAAGTCGAACCGCAATGTCAGGAAGCCATAGTGCACGAGATTGTTGGCCAAGTCAGCGGTCAGGTCATGGTGCTTGTGCTCTGCAAAGCCATGAAGAATTATCACCACAGGATACCTGACAGGCTCCACAGGCTCTGAATACCGCACTATCCCTGACAGTTTCTGCCCGCGGGAATTCTTAAATGTTACTTCTTGCGTGGTCATTTTAGATGCTTATTAAACCATTCGACTACAAATGATGCGACTTGCTCAAGATGGGCTGGCTCCTTGAAAGTATGTGGTGCGCCTTTTATGATATGTATCTCTTTCTCACACGTGAGTATCTCAAAGAGAGCATGCGCGGTCTTAAGAGGGACTGCCTCATCATTCTCGCTGTGTATGATCATAGTGGGAACCTCGATAGAAGAGGCGATTCTCTTCATCTTTTCTCCAGGATAGTTCATCCTGTCTTCATAGAAATGATATGACACCTTCAGCTCTCTTCCAGTTGACTTGCTTTTGAAAATCTTATACCCCTCTCTTTTCCATTCTTCAGGATTTTCGTTTAGGCTATGGGAGAATTCAGGGAGGAATACAGCACACTGAGGCACTATAGCCTTGACCCTTTTATCCTGTGATGCCGTTATGATTATAGCTTGCCCTCCAAAAGAATGTCCTGTCAATCCTATCCGTCTATTATCAACATAACTTAAGGTCGTCAGAAAATCAAGTGCGCATTTGACATCATCTATGAATCCAGTAAGGTCGCAGTCAAATATATCTCCATCAGACTCTCCAATACCATTAGAAGAATCAAAACGCAGCGTAACAAATCCTGCCTTGCATAATTCTTTAGCACAGATATCCATGTGTGGCTGCTCTTTAAAGCCTTTGAATCCATGCGCAACTATTACAGCAGGACATGGCTGCATGTTTTCGATGTTGTCAGGCACATCAAGGATGCCAATCAGTTTCTGCCCTTTGCTGTTCTCGAATATTACTTTCTGTTCCATTTCACTCACATTCACCCAGCACATAACCAGTAACGTTCTCCTCTGCAGTGCATGCAGAGCACTTGTTCGTGAATGTCTGCCATCCTCCGTCAGCCAATCTGCCGCACACAGGGTCATAGCCGGGAGGGCATACTGCTTTCCCCCACGCTTCCCCTTCACAGGATGTCATGTTCGTCCCAGGCAGGCACTGGCCCCTGTAGAACGCCCATTCCTCGCACCAGCTGCCGTCAGGGAATATACAGATACCATACTGTCCTGCAGGGCTCTCGCGGAGCTCCCAATCAGTATCAGTCTGGTTCATGCAGTATATCGAAGCAGGGTTCGCGAGCCCGCTCTGCTCCTTGACGCGCTCCTGCTGCGCATCTTCCTTGCTGAGCATGTACTTCTGGGGAGAGCCGCACCCAAAGATATGCAAACACAGCAGGCTTAGCATAAAGACCGATGCGAGAATCATCCATTTCCTCATATTAAGCTGGTATTACCACCCCACAATATTTAAATATTTCTGGTTTACCATGGACTGCATGATACTCATACTCGGAAGGTTCCAGCCGCTGCACAACGGCCACATGAAGGTGATTAAGGATTCTTATGCCGAAGACAAGGATGTGGTGATAGCGATAGGCAGCGCAGGCAGGAGCAATGAGAAGAACAACCCTTTTAGCGGTGAGGAGCGCAAGGAAATGATAGAGAATGTCCTCGCAGCCAATGACATAGAGGCAAGAGTCATCCTGATCCCAAACACAGACTCTGACACTCATTATGCAGAGCATGTCGTGAAGCACATAGGAAGGAAGCCTGACAAGGTGATAACCGAGAACCAGTGGACTATAGACCTATTCACTGCAGCGGGCTACAGGGTTGACGTTACAGATAGGCATTTTGAGATTTCAGCCACAGACATAAGGGACAGGATAGCGAACGATAAGGGATGGGAAGACCTCGTCCCGATAGAAGTTACAAAAGTAATCAAGGATATAGACGGTATAGGAAGGATCAGGCGCCTCGCGAAAGATACTCCTTGAACTTCTCCAGCGCAAGCCGCCTGTGGCTTATCTTGTTCTTCTCTTCGGCAGTCATCTGCGCAAAGGTCTTATCGTGCCCGTCAGGCAGGAATATGGGGTCGAAGCCGAACTTGCTGTCTCCTGCAGGCTCGACTATCCTGCCCTTCACAGAACCTTCAAAAACCATTATTTTCTCTTTTTTCCCCTCGCGTGCAGGGATTCCATAACCTATGTAGCACTTAGCGTATGCTGTCTTGTTGTCATACGCTGCGAGCATGTCGACAAGCCCCCTGCGCCCGACTTGCTTGAAGAACCACTTGACAAGGGGCCCTGGCAGGCCGTTCAGCTCTTCGTAGCACAGGCTCACGTCCTCGACAAAGACATCGGAATCGACGAGCTTCAGTGCCTGCCTTATCTTCTCCTCGACTATGAGCTGCTCATTGACTTCCTGCATCTCAGGAATGTCAAGGTCCCTGCTCGTGACATCAAAGCCAGAGAGTATCTGCCTGGCCTCGCGGAGCTTATTTGGGTTGCTTGTTATGAAAAGAAGTTTTTGTTTCAGCTTCGGTTTCCCGGCCATTTTAGCTTAGCGGATACTCATCAAGATTTAAATCTTTCCTTGCGAACTCAAGGAAGCTCTTGGTGGCCTTGCCGAACAGCACCATGCGCATCTCTGCGTCCTTGTAGAAAGCCTCTGCCGCTTCATCATCCCTGCTGACAAGATTTAAGAACTCATCAGTCGTCATGGCCTCCCCTCTCGTGTTGAGATATCTCTCACCGAGGAAGTTTATGGAGGTCTTCATCGTGTTGGAGCTCTTCCAGTAGCTCCTGCGAGCAATGTATTTTGCGAGATATGAAGGGCTGTCGGTCTCTATAGGAAGAGAATATCGGACTGCACTGACCAGGCGCTTCGGCGCTTCACCCTGCTGCTCGAGCCTGAAAAGATTGGCTATGTACGACTCGTATGCGAAATGATAGTTCTTTATGATCTGCACAGTGCCATAGTATGGGCTTTTCAGGCTTATGAATCTCCAGTAGAGCTGCCTTGTGTGGTAGGGCTGGGACATGTCCTGCACATAATGCATCGCCCTTGCAAGGAACCTGAATCCCCAATAGGTATCGCCCTGGTCGAATGCCATCTTGGCCATGCCGTAGAAATGCTCGACCCTCTCAGGAGTCTCGCCCTGCGCATAGAATCCCATGGGCACGTGGAATGTGCCTGCAGGATAATACATGTGCCTGTATCCCTGGCTCCCTCCGTGGAACGCCTGCATCCAGCTGAGGTCGAGGTTCTGGTCAATCTCCCAGTCAGGCTCATCTGCGAAATCAGTGAGTATCTGCCTTGCGTTCGTCGTGCTTCCGACAGGAGCGCCCTTGAAGAACTTGACAGGCTCATAGAGCGCGTGATAGTAGAACTCATCAGGGCCGAGATACCTGTAATCCTTATTGTAATACAGTATCTTTACCTGCGATATCGAAGGGTCATCATATAGGTATTCAGTGACAGGTATGCTGTCGAACCTGTCAAGCCAGCCGAGGTCGCGCACCACCTCAGCAGTCATCTCGTCATGCCTTGCCCAGGCCATTACAGATGATGAGAATAACATAACCAGAAATATGAAAACAAAAGACTTCGCAACTGTTTTCAACTGCATTTTACCTCTTTTTCTGAAAGACATGGACTCTGCGGGACTTCCGTGACGGCAACCTGTGTTACCACCTTTCGAACCCGCGGCCTCCCGATTGCCAACCGGACGCTCTACCAGGCTGAGCTAAGAGCCCAATTTGAAAACATTTAGTCGGACTCTTATACAGCGTGC
>CAZNGE010000009.1:8578-37122 GCA_964572875.1 uncultured Methanosarcinales archaeon
GGGTTGCGCGTTTCAATCGAGCAAGACCAATTGCCACGGCTGAGCTAAGAGCCCAATTTGAAAACATTTAGTCGGACTCTTATACAGCGTGCCGTTGTGCGTAGCACAATGGCACTGGGTTGCGCGTTTCAATCGAGCAAGACCAATTGCCACGGCTGAGCTAAGAGCCCATATATTAAGGGTATAATAAAAATGTTTAGGTGATTGATGGAGAATTAGAGCCTATTTATAAATATAATTGTAGAATTAAGCTGCTCACTCAATCTTGACTTTGGTACCGACAGCCTGACCAGGCATGCCCGTCTCAAACAATACGCGAAGCGCGCCCTTGTTGCCGTGCGCAGACCTGACCTCTCCCTTGATCTCCTTTCCTGCAGGAGATTTCCAGAAGACTTTCTTGCCGACCAGCTTTGCAGCTGCTTCCTTGCCTGCGACACCTTCTGCCAGTATTATCATCTGGTTGCCTACCTGTCTCTTATGGCTTCCCTTGAAATTAGCTATGACTCCTTCCATATTTGCACCGTATCTCGAGGATTTAGGGCTTGTTTATAAAGTTTTTGGGGGTTGCAAGACCTGCCACAATAAAAAGCCTTAAATATAATTTATACCATTCAGTATATATACCAAATAACTAAAAAACAACCAAACCCAAAACAAAAGCTTTAAATATATGTATACCATTTGGACTAAATGTCAATCAAAATATATACCAAAAAGTCAAACCGCTTTAACACGAGCAAGTAGCCCTTGCCGTGGTCTCCAAACCACGCCCTTCCCCCCGGAAGGGCATTTTTGATCATTAGGTCCCAAATCCCCCCATATCATACACAAATCTACTGAATCATAAGGTTTATATATCAGTATACTAATCTGTATATATACCAATTGGTAAAAAAAGCAGGGACGACAACCTATGCTGCAGCCCAACTACACTGACAAGGACAGTAAGCTGTTCACAGGCAGGAATTCTTATCTTGATAAGCTGGAGAAGGCAATCTCAAAGGACAAAGTTATTGCCCTGATAGCCCCCTCAGGCTTTGGCAGGACCTCGCTCCTCAAGCAGTTCGCGAAAAAGTCCGGCTCTTTCTATATAGACCTGAAGAAGATGGGCATCTCTCCTGAGAGCTTTGCAGTTGACATGATCAGCACGGTCTGCTTCCTCAGCCTCGCGAAGAGACCTTCAGAACTTCCTGACTATCAGTCCATCGAGAAGCTGAAGCAGCTCAAGCTCGGCAAGGCATGCGCGAAGATACTGTCCGCAGTAGAGAACGAACTCCAGAAGATCAAGCCGGACCAGGAACTCCTGTTGAAGTCAGCTTTCATGTTCCTCGAGGAATTCGCTGAAGAGAGCGGCAAGAAGTTAACGATAATACTCAACAGCTGCAATGAGCTCCTTAAGCTCAACAACTTCTCGCAGGTAAAGGATGCGTTTGGCCTGTTCTTCGACTCGATAGAGCGCAACAAGAGTTGCTCGTTCATATTATCATCATCCAATGTCAACAACATGCGGAATATCCTCAAGAAATTCACCCCTGAGGTGCTGGAGATGTCTTCCTTCTCGCTCAGCGAGACAAAAGAACTGTTCGGGAAGATTGCAGGCAAGGCTGATGAGCGGATAATGAAAGATGTCCATGAGCTGAGCGCAGGAATACCCCTTATCATCGGGAGCATAGCGAAGAGATACGTAAAAGAGAAGGCTGATCAGACCCAGAAGAACATAGCGCTTGTAAGGTACATCCTGATATCCGAGCTTGCCACGACAAGCTCGCCAGCATATTTCTACTGCAGCAGGCTCCTCGCAGAATCCCTCAACAGGGCAAGAGGGGAAGCGCTGCTCAAGACGATACTCAAGGCAGTCTCGCAGAACAGGCCATTGAGGCTTACAGAGATAGCACGCCTGATCTACAGGTCAGGGCCGGTGACGAAGAGCCTTATCGAGCGCCTGATAGAGGTTGACCTGATCAAGAAAGAAGGAAGCACGCTTGACTTCGCCAATCCTGTGCTCAAGCAGTGGTGCAGGCTGATGTTCAATGGAATAGAGTTCAGCGAGACTCCGGATGAGAAGACACTGACAGAAGTCGGAGGCATGCGATGAAGCGCATCATGAGCAGAAGGACAGGGAACAGGATCCTCCTGATTATGATAATAGTCCTGGTGCTGTTCAGCATCACCGCTGACGCTGCAGAAGCCAAGGCGATGGACAGCATCAAGAACGCATGGAACAGCTCGAAGAAATTTGCAAAGAGCCCTGCGTACTGGGTCAACGCGCTCATTGTGTTCGGTGCATTGTTCCTCCTGCAGATAGCATTCCTGAGAGACAAGATAGGCTCTGATACTGCACAGAAAGTAATAATGTACACAGTGCTCATATTGCTCGCCCTGATAATATCGACAAAGATAGTCGCATCCAATGGGGTTCCGCAGTACATCTGGAAGATTGGCTCGTTCGCACATTTCATCCGCTTCCTTCTCGGATCCGACCAGAACGGGGTATATTCGAAAACAGTAGACGGACAGAGCGTCATAAGGCAGGGCATTCTCAGGACGAACAACAACGGAGCAGGCCTGCCCGCTCTCATAGTATCTTTCCTGCTGCTCTACCTGCTGTTCAATGTATACAAGTCCGAGCTCGGCCTGGACAGCGCAGGAGGGAAATGGCTCCAGATAAGCCTGTCAGGAGTCCTTGCAGCATTGATAGCCAACCAGGGCACCACCAAGAACACATTGGTTGTCATCGGCGGATGGCTAGGAGTCGTACTGCTTGGCGGAAAACTGAGCAAGTCTTTCGGAGGGGAGAACGACCAGAAAGGAGCCAAGAAAGGTTTCGCATTCGGCCTCGCATTTGCGTTCATACAGCTCATCGCGAACATACTGGGGACGTCTCTGTTCGGAGGGGAGTACGCCGCAGCAGACATAACCATCGGCCTCATACTCCGCAACATACTGATAGGCCTTGCGGTCGGGTTCATCTACAGCTCCATGTCCGGCGAAGGCATATTCGGCAGGTGGAGGAAGGCTGTCGGGAAGAAGAAGAGAAAAGAAGTCCAGGACCTGCTCGACGAAGGCAGTTGCATGAAGGCATTCTTGAGAGAGACGCCGATAATAGGCATGATATTCAAGAGATGGCTTAGTCCGAAAAAGAAGGCAGAAGAGAACACCAAGAAGGACGAGAAGATATCGAAGCAGTTGGAAGACCTGTATGACCTGTACGAAAGAGAGTCGAGAAGGGAGAACGTACATCCTGCGCAGCGTGAAGCGAACATAGCAAGGATCATGAACGCAATACTCAGGTTGCAGGAACAGATCAACCATGAGATCCAGACCGACGAGACCAGCAGCAAGGTCGAAGAGATAGAGAAAGCGGCAGGCATCGAGCCCCCGCCAGCAAGGCCTGAAGGCGCACCGCCTGCTGCTCCCAGCGTATAGACACAAAGAGACATAAAAATGAAACACATAGCACCAGAAGAGCTCAAGAAGATGGGAAGTTTCGTGTTCCAGAGAGCTGAAGCACTGCCCCACATCATATCAGGTCTTGAGAAGGGCATAGAGGACAAGCCCGAAGGAAAGGAGATGGTGTTCCTCAGGAACATCCTTGAGCATTACATAAAGAACAGGGATAATTTCCTTGCGGAGTTCGTTTCAGGAGAGCCGGGAAACAGGGGTGTTGACCGGCTGATCAGCGGGCTTGAGCACCCGCAGAGCGAGGTCAAGCCTGACAAGGATCTGATAAAGGGTCTGAAGAAACTCGCGAAACGCATGAAGAAGGTGGATCTGCCTGATATCAACGAGCTGCATCATTACGAGATGCTCAAGCAGGACGTAGCGAGGATGTCGACGCATCCTGATATCCATGAGTTCATACGGGCATTCAACGACCTTCTCATCAGGGCGGTGAAGTATGAGCAGGCAGAAGTCGCACAGGCGATAAAGGCGCAGTCCGTGAAGAAGACCCCGAACATGGTCAGGCTCGAGAGCTTTGAGTTCGCCCTGGGCGTCTGGAAGCTCATGTTGTCGAGGCTGTACTGGCCTGCGATAGAAGGCAAAGTCCGGCCCATCCTTGGAGAACATTCCGACGAGCATACAATGGGACTGATTGCGAGGAAGCTGAAGATGATGCCGGACGCCGTACAGAGGGAGGTCAGCGAGTGCTTCCCGAAAGGAAGGGAGACCACGAACATGGACAACATCCGCGCTTTCGCCCAGAAGGTCAACAAGGAGCGCGAGAATAACATCTTCGCAAGGGCACTGATAGCCTCTGGCGACAAGAGGAAATCGTCAATGCTCATAGACCTGTTCGGAAAGAAAGGTACGGTGGTAGTTGACCAGAAGAAGACCATGATGGTGATAGGGGGCATCACCAAGAAGCTGAACAGCGACACTGCAAAGGATGATATGGAGCTCGCGGCAAAGAAGGAGCTTCAAGTGATGGTATCAGAGATGCTCAAGCGCATGTACGAGTCGCTTGACGACGAGAGGAAGAGGTTCGCAGACGCAATATCCTCGAGGATAAGAGAAATTGAGAAGAAGGATGCCAAGATGCTCTCCAAGCTGAGGAAGATAGAGAAGAGGATGAAGGAAGTCGACACTGGCACGCTGATGTCTGCTGCAGGCGCCGGAGACGTGGCCAGGGATATGCTGGAATCCCAGAAGATTCGGCACACATACTACATAAGGACCGCAGACATACTCAAGCTCATGCGCATGAGGATGCTCCTGACCCAGTACATGATGGGCAGGATCACCCCGGACGAGATGAATCTCGGGCTGAGGGACATAAGAGAGAAGAGACCCTCGAAATTCGTGACAGACATCGTCGCGATGGTGCAGAACCTGCTCGACCTTGGTGTGAAGCAGCAGATTGCAGCCGAGGACATGAAGAACCGCCTCGTCAAGATATATGAATACATAGACAAGGTGGCCACACAGCTGCCCGAAGTGACGAAGCGGATGATGATCAACGACAAGAAGGCGGAGAGCCTCGCCGCAGAGCTTGAGGACCTCAGGAACGCCGTCGAGATCAACATATCGAGGGAGTACAGGGAGCGGGCCGACGAGATGAAGGAGCTCCAGAAGATGGGGATCACAGAAGAGACATACATGGAGAAGCGACCACGCGAGACAGTAGAGGAGAGAGTAGCGTAAGATGGAAGAGATTAAGAGGCAGAAAGGAAGGGGAAGGATGTTCAGGCCAGCCCTTCTGCTCCTATACTCACTGGCCCTAGTCATGTTTTCAGAAGTTGTTCTCGCGCAGGGCATTGTCTGGCAGAAGCTGGGAGGTGTAGGAGGGAGTATCGGCAGCCTGTTCAGCAGCTACGCAGCGAATCCCGGGCCGACAATGTTCGACCTCATCGTTTTCTTCACGATATTCTTCGCGCTCTGCTGGATAGGGTTCAACCAGGTGTTCAAGGAGGCCAGGAACGCAAACATCGCTTTGAGCGTGGCAGTAGGGCTCGCGCTCTCGGTAGCGCTAGTCTACGGAGGCAAGTTCACTCTCAAGAAGCTGCTGCCCTTCGCAGCAGTCATACTGTTCATGCTCATCATCGTAGGGATATACGCCCTACTGAAGAAGTTCCTTTTCACCAAGGACACTACAGCGAGCAGGATAATCTCATTCATGGTCGCGATCATAATCTCGATAGCGCTCCTGTTCCTCGCGTGGAGCATGATGTGCTCTGACTACGGCTGCGAGCGCAGCCCTATCATGCAGAAGGTGTTCGGATCGCAATCTATCATAGGCAAACTTTTCGGCGGGGTCAATTCCGCCTTCGGAGGATCATCATATTCTGATTACTCCCCGACGCCATCTGAAGAGCCTGTCGAAGAGATACCTGCAGCACCTTCGACTGCAGGGACTGCCGCTAAAGAAGAAGCAGGCACTAGCTATTATCTCATCTTTGCAGGTATACTCATTTCAGTCATACTGCTCGGCGGCGGAGGTTTTCTCGGCGTGAGGAAGCTCAGGAAGATGTGGAAGAAGAGCCCCGCGTGGGTCTTCGCCAGCAAGCTCAAGGAGATAGACACAGAAGAGAAGAGCATCATAGACAGTTTCCGCCAGCTCTGCGCGGCAGTGAAGAACGAGCAGACCACCCTCGACCAGTCAAGGCATATCGTCGACAAGATAACTACAGACATCAAGGAGACCATCGGTGGCGAGATAGACTTTGTCAAAGGCCAGAAGAAAGAGATAGATGAGAGGATTGACCAGCTCAGGGCATTCAACATCACTGAAAAACATCTTGTAGAAGACTCATCAAACGGCATACTTACGAACATACAGAAGCAGCTGGTTGCCATGAACACGATACCTGCAGAGCTTCAGAAGGAGATTGACGCATTCAAGAACATAGCGCAGCACTTCGACGAGCATGACAAGATACTCCAGACATTCAAGCAGTACAATTTCAGGGAAGAGGGGGCCATCACCAACCTGCTCAAACGGCTGAATGAGAACAAGGCCAGCTTCACCGCTCTCGGCCAGCAGTGCAACAGGATGATAGATATATACACGAAGATGCAGGGCGAGGTCGCTACGCTGGCAGGAAAGAGGAAGCTGGACAACTATCCCAAGATACTCGGGTATGTGAGGGCGATACGTGACGGAGCGATCAGGCTCAACAAGATCTTCTCCTGGAAAGTCAGCATGATACACTACCTCGGCAGCAGGATGAAAGAGGTCCAGCAGGACATCGAGCAGATGCACGAGACAGAGCGGGCCACCATGGAGAAGTACCTGTCCGAAGCAGAGCAGATGAAAGGACAGGGCAGCATGGACATCGCGATATACCTCGCATTGCACGTGCTCGAGAACGCCAAGTACCTCAAGACCGTGCATCTCAGGCAGGATTCCATGAACGCCCTCGACTCGATGGTGGAGAACGCGAAGAAGATCATCAGCGAGGCCATACCTGCGCTGTTCAACTCGTTCAAGGACAGGATACAGGGACAGCTGCTCCTGAATGACCACAAGAGGGTGATGAAGCTCGTCGACACGATAAGCAGGCTCCAGTCAGTAGAGGCTGACCTTGACAAGGAGTTCAGCACCTTGATAAACAACACATACGCGAACAAGCTGGCGACTCTCAAGATGCTCTGCAAGACATACATAAGGTCAGGCAGGATAAGGGCAGATCTCGAGAATGAGCTGCAGCTGCTCGTGGCATGATAGGACAATCCAGAGCACAGATGAGGATACAGATGCAAGAAGAAAAAAGAGAATACGCGACGAAGGCCTCAAGATACATAGAGAAATTTGAGACGACCAGCTCAGAGGCAGTCAAGGCAGCGGATGAGCTGGGCTTCCCCGATATCGTGAACAGGATCAGCGCTGAGAAGAACGAGACGCATGCAAGGATATTCTCCACGCTGAGGAAGATGTACAGGAAGGTCAGGGATGATGAGTCGCAGTTTGAAGAGATACAGAAGCAGGCCCTAGACATCATCGAGGCATTGGAGAAGAACTCTTCTGAAGATCTCAAGAGGAGGCTGCAGCAGATCAAGGTCCATTTTAGGGAACTTGAGCATGCAGAAAAGGAAAGGAAGGAAGGAGAGATGTCAAGGACAAATGAAGCGCTGGGAAAGCTTGAAGAGACGTTCAGCAATCTGGTGAGTGAACTGGATGAACAAGCCAGAGAGGCAGGTGTCCAGGCAGAGCATGAAGAGATGCCTGAACCAGAACGTGCACCACCACGCCCTGCAGAGACATCATCCTCGACCGCAGGGGTAGAAGCGACATACACCACGCCGTCTGAAGAGCAGGAAGAACATCCTCCAGAAGAGGTTTATCATACCGCTCCAGAAGAACAGGGAGCACAAGAAGAGGAAGAGGAGGAGAGTGTCGAGGACAAGATAAACAACGGCATATTCATAATATTGACTACAGCAGATGCGCTTGAGAAGGCAGAGACAGAGGACGACCTGAAGAAAGCGAGAAAGAAGTTCAGGAAGAGCATAGATGCGATCAGGGACGCCATACAAAGGCTCCTGTCAAAGTCAAGAGGCCCGGAGCTGAAGAAGATAGCACTCATGATCAAGGACATGTTAGACAGGAAGAGCGAAGAGATGACAGAGAAGATCAAAGGCATACCTGACAGTGAATCATTGAGAAGGAAGATACTCATCGAGGATAAGAGGCCGGAAGATAAGCAGGGCAGGAAGCTCTTCCGCCTTGTCGAACTCAATCAGGAGTTCGTAGGCCTCAGCAGGTTTGTAGAGGAAGAGTCAGCCCGGCTGGCTTGAACAAAGGACAACCCGGAAAATGGCTAGTGTGAAAAGGATTTCAGCCTATTCAGTAGGCCTTATCGCAATCATCGCAATAGCCCTGCTTCTTAATCTCGGCGTGACCGTCGGATTGATGATTATAGGAGGAGGAATAATCCTGCTTCTGCTTTTCAGGTTCACCATAGACAAGCCGCACCTAGAACCCTGGCTTGAGATGAGACGGCTCGGATCGATGAGGCTCAGCCCTGCGGAGCAGGAGAAAGTGTTTTCAGACACTGTCGGAAAGGCAGAGAGCACAGTTGCGGTCGCGAAAGAGATGAAAGCAGAGGAGGCAGCCATAGAACAGAAAGAGACTGCGGTATCCGACCACCTAGCAAGGCACGCCGTGAAGAAGGACACCATCGGCGAGATGATCCAGGAGATGTCAGCCCTGCACAGGGAAGGCTTTGACAGGAGCTATGATGAGTTTGCCGCAGAGATAGCCAAAGAGAGCTCATTGACAGACAAGCTCGTCAACACATGGGAGGACGAGCACAGCGACATCCTGCACCATCTTGATTTCCTGCACAGGAACGCAGACGTGATCTCGAGGAATCTTGAGGGGCTGCGCTCTGCCAGGGAGGGGTACAGCAGGATGCTGGAGACAGGGAAGCTCGCCGGGAAGGAGAAAGAGCTCGGCAGGCTCGAGAAGTCTGTGAAGGATATACTGCAGCACGAGCGTTCTGATATCGACAGGCTGAGGAAGGAGGCAGAGTACATAACAGCGATAATCAACCAGCTTTCCAGGAAGATGCAGGAACTGCGGGCGATGGCATCCGCAATAGGAAAGGCAGTCAAGGGCACTGAAAAGGAGAGGCAGTACGAGGAAATACTCCGGAGGATGCAGAGGCTGCACGGCGTCAATGACAAGATGACACTGATACTCCACGACCACCGCGTCATGCTCAACAATCTCATATCTGAGCTGATACACGCGAAAGAGGCGCTCTACGACGCCAGGAACCTCCAGCTTTCAGAGGAGAGGGTGAAACGTCAGCTCGAGGCAGAGAAGGTCAAGCGTATCGCGACCAGCAGCAACGAGGAGATATTCCGGCTGAGTGAAAAGATAACTGACCTGAAGAAGAGCCTTGCAGAGGTGAAGGCGACCAACGAGCTCAAGCTCAGGGACATGTCAGCGCTTGGTGAGTCCATCAAAGGGATGCAGGCGAGGCTGGCAGAGGTCCGCTCCAAGGCAAGGGCGGATCCCATGCTGAAACACGAGCTCTCATCTGTGCTTAGGGAGTTCATCGAGGAGAAGACAGACATGGATTCGTCGCTGAGGATGCTGCTCGTCTCGCTCAATAAGGAGCTTGACATTCAGGACCAGACACTTAAGGACACTGCGAGCAGGGTCGATCTGCTCCAGACCATGCACGAACAGCTGATAGAGGAGAACACCAAGCTGCACGAGGCGCGGGATCTCGCAAGGAAAGAGATAGAGACAGCCAAGGCAGATATAGAGAAGAAAAAGCAGGAGAGTATCAAACTTAAGGAGCAGCTGAAGGAAGTTGCGGCTGCTGCAGAAGACAAAGAGAGGACGGATGCTGGGCGTGTCGTCGACATCAGGAAGTCTGCTGAAGCCGAAAAGAGGAGGATACAGGAGAAGATCGAGAGGCTCACAGGAGAGATACAGAAGCTGCATTACCAGATTGATGACGCGACTGTTGCCCTAGAGGACATACCCAAGGATATCGCACCTCTGGATGCGAGCATAAAGGATGCTGAACAGCTCATACAGGAGCTTCTCCCAAAGGTCAAGGACCTTAAGATGAATAAGGAATCCTCTGCAGCAAAGGTCTCCGCGATGGCTGCCCAGCTGGAGAAGGCAGCGAAGGAGAGCGAAGCCAGGATCGCTGAACTCAGGCAGAGGAACAAGGAGCTGGAGCAGGAATATGAAAAGCTCAAGCAGAGGACGGCCACTCTCAGCAAGGAGATAGTTGAGCAGCAGCTCGCGATTGAACATCTTGAGGAAGAGCTTGAGAAAGCGCCTGAAGAGAAACCTGAAGAGAGCGTCAGGACCATAGAGGAGCTGAAAGAGAGGATTGATGATTCTGAAAAGCGTGAACAGGCATACAAGAACAGGATAGACGGCCTGAGGCAGGAGCTCAAAGAGCTGGAGCAGAAGAAGGGGGAGGAGCTGAGCAGCCTCAGCAAGCTGGTCGTGGATTACGAAGAGAGATTCGTGAACCTGCAGGCAGAGACCGAATACCTGAAGGAAAGCTCAACTTCACAGAAGAGGCTTGCAGAGGAGATAAAGAGACAGTTCAGGGAGAAGGAAGCAGAGCTCAAAGAGGCACAGGAAGAGCTCAAACGCAGGGAGGAGAGTGACAAGGCCTTGAGGACAAAAGAGGAGAGCGAGAGGGTCAGGGCACTGCAGCAGATTATAGCAACAGTGGAAAAAAATCTGAAGGAAAAGTCAGCCAAGCTCCAGGCAGTCGCCGAAGCTGCGAATGACCTGTCCGTCAAGGAGAGCGAGGCGCGAAAAGAGATCGAGATGATGCAGAGCGAGCTTGAGAAGGCGCAGCAGAGTTTCAATGTCAAGCTTGCAGAGATGGAGAAAGCCCTCAATAACCTGAAGAAGGAAAAAGCCGGACTGACCGAGACCATCGACGAGCAGAAAGGTAGGATTGCTGAACTCAAGCGAGACATAGGGAGCATGCAGCAGGAACTCGACTCCCGTATGCAGAAGGAGGCTGACCTGCAGCACAGGATAAGTGAGATGGAGACCCAGCTCAAGTCTGTGGAAGGCACTGCAACAGGCAAGGAAGCGTCGCTGAGGCTTCAGATCGCCAGGATGCGCCAGGAGCTTGCGGAGATGACAAACAAGAGCAGAGCGATACTCAAGGAGAAAGAAGACAAGACGGCGGAGATAGCCGACGCATTCAATGAGCTGCAGCAGGAGCACAGGAAGCTCAATCAGGTCCACGAGAAGCTCGGCGCGTCCGCAGGCACGATGCTCAGGTCTGCCAAAGAGCAGATTGATAGGCTTTCAGCAGAGAAGGCCACTCTTACAGAAGAGAACAAGCGCCTTAGCAGGAAGGTGAGCGACGCGCTCGCGAGATACCAGGCCGCGAACCAGATGGGCGAGGAGGCAGTCGAGATCCTGAAGGAGGACTATGAGAAGGCGCAGAAGCTACTTCAGTCATCATCTCAAAAGCTCGCGAATGTAGCTGCAGAGAAGAAAGTCGCCGAGGAGCGCATCCACGAACTCGAGCAGGAGCTTGATAATGAGAGGCTCGCGCTCCAGACACTGCAGGAAGAGTTCGAGAGTATAGGTGAGGAGAAGAAAG
The DNA here is from genome assembly GCA_964572875.1 of uncultured Methanosarcinales archaeon. GTDB lineage: Archaea > Nanobdellota > Nanobdellia > Woesearchaeales > UBA11576 > JABMQF01. Next base: position 20,125 of record CAZNGE010000009.1, read on the forward strand.
GTGCTGAAGAGGATACGTGGTTCGATGACCTGATCAGGCTTCTCACAGGCAAGCTCGAGGATGCCAGGAAGAAGCTGGAGAGCGTGCCTGAGGAGTCGTTGAGGATTGCAAGTCAGGGCGCGGCGACAGGAAGGACCCTACGTGAGTATGTGCTCCAGAGGAACAAGCCCACATTCATAATAAACGAGATGATAAAGGAGTTCGATGAGCTGGCAGCGATGATAAGCGGCTACAAGAAGCGCAAGGAGAAAGAGGCCGAACTTACCCCAAAGCCGAAGGTCATCGCCATCGGCGACTCTCACGGTGACCTTGACAGGATGCGGGATGTCCTGATCCGCGCAGGAGTGCTAGACCAGGATAACAACTGGGCAGAGAAAGGTAGGAAGGTCGTGCTGTTAGGCGACTACATCGACCGCGGCCCTGAGACTTTCGAGCTGCTGAATTTCATCATGCACCTCAAGGATGCTGCGGGTGACGACCTTGTGCTCCTGATTGGCAACCACGAGGCCATGTTCCTTGGAGCCTTTGACTGGGAAGGGTTTGAAAATAATGGCGCCGCGAAAAAGAATTTCGAGGAGTACATGGCTGCAAAGCCTGCTTTCCTTAACGCGCTCTCGATAGCAGAGAAATCGAAGGGGATAAGGCGAGGATACCTGACCGAAGAGATGAAGATAGAGATTGCGGAACAAGGTGTTGAGGTCACTACCAGCAAAGTCGCAAGCAGTATGTTAGGGCTAAAGAAGAAACTGGTCAAGGAGACAAAGAAAATGAAGTTCGACTATCATCTCTACACCAGGCTGCAGGTCCTGAAAGAGAACTGGATAGGCAACGATACGAAGAGCTATGCAATATCCTCCCCGTTCTGCCACGAGCTGGGATGGGATGATGGCCTGCCTAATCTGAAGGGCAATATGACAGAAGAGGAAGAGGCCAAGATACTGAACATGACAGATGAGGAGAAGAAAGGTGTAGTGAAGGAACGGGCGGATTTCTGGAGAGCGAAACTGGCGGATCCCCGGGAGTTCCTGAAATTGAGGTTCAAAGGTAAGTCCGTATGGGATTATATCGAGTTCCTGAGGAAGAACCTGAAGTCGCATTATTATGACGCTGAGCGAAAGATATTGTTTGTCCATGCAGGAATCCCATATTTCACCGATAAGAACAATGATTCAACAAACCCTCTTGCCCCGAGGAAATTCAAGAGGCATCTCAACAGCGCAGAGCTCATGAATACACTGGAGGAGATACAGAGAGGGATAGAGAACAGGAATATTCAGTATTGGATGGCAGCGTCAGGCAGGTCCCCGCTGTTCGCAGCTCATCCGAGAAGGGACTATGAATGGAACACCATGAACGGATTTGACGAGAACACGATCAAGTCCAAGATAGGGTTCAACGCAGTCGTGTTCGGCCACTCGCAGCACGACCCTAAGACAGACACGGGAGGGACTCCCAGCGAGGAGAGCAACAGGAAGCTATATGAGAACAGCCCGCGAAGGGCATACAATATCGACTTTGGCATGTCTGTGGCTTATGATCCTCAGTGCCCGAACAGCAAGGGCGGCTGGCTTGAAGTGTTTGATAGAGGCATCATAAAGGTAAAGGTGCTGTACATGGCCAGCAAGGATGCTGTCGAGTACCCGTTCCGGTATGAGGAATAAGAAAGTAGGACAATCAAAAAGCATCATAACTCATGCAAAATCATCAGAAAGTATGCAAAACACATAAAAATATATAAAGCGGAAAAAGATAGGAAATCATGAAAAGAGGATGTCAATGAAAAGAAGGAATTTACTGATACTGTCTGCAATCATCCTTGTACTGTTCCTTTTCATAAGCGGCTGCGCTGCGACAGGCAGGATAAGCTCGTTTTTCGAGAGCGGAGAGTTCAAGCAGCATGCGAAGATAATAGATTTCGCGCTCTTCTTTGTCATATTCTTCTCGCTTACATATATAGGATTGAGCAGGGTGTGGGGTGAGGGCTTCGGAAAGCCTGGAGCCGCCAAAGGTCCGATAGTAGGCCTGTCCATGGCATTGGCCCTTGCATTGGCGTTCGCATTGATCAGCCAGACTTCATTCTCGATAACGACGATATTCCCTCTGGCGAAGGCATTCTTCTTCATAGTAATATGGTTCCTGCTCTGGGGACTTCTTGTCATGTCCAAGGTGTTCGGCGACCATTGGGGAGGCAAGCTTGTCGCCGCGATACTCGCAGGCATCATGGCTTACCTCCTGTTCAGCATCGCCACGCACATGATCTGCCAGATGTCTGACAACATGGACGACCCAGCGTGCCAGTCAGACTTCTTCAACGCGGCATTCAACTTAGGTGGAAGATTATTCGGAGTTAACTCGTGGGCATGGTCCGGAGGCGGAGGATACTGGGCAAGCTCTGGCTGGGGCTATGCATCCACTGTGCCGCCTCCGAGTATACCTAGCTACAGCTATGCGCGCCAGGAGAAGATTGCGCAGCAGCAGATAAAAAAAGGCGAAGCTGTTCCGGAAGAGATCAAGAAAGAGCCTAAAGAGACGTGCAGGATGGACATAACATTCGTCGTAGGCCAGACAACACCGCTTGTCCCAGGACCGAGCGCATTGCAGGCAAAGCTCGAGGATTATGTCAAGAGTGTCAAGGCCATGGAAGGCAAGAAGACCATAAAGGTCTATGGTTTCGCCAGTGTCGAGGGTGAAAAAGCATTCAACTGGGGGCTGTCAGGAAGAAGGGCTGACGCCATCAAGAGCATAATCAGGAAGATCGATTCCTCAGTGAGCGTGAGCGCTTACGCAGAAGGTGAAGTGAGCATATTCAGCACGACAGACCTGGAGCCTAACAGGAGGGTCGTGCTCTCGACAGAGCCTTTGACCAGGGCCAATCTCGCTGCAGCAATATCACCCGGCTCTGCTGAAGGCTGCCCCCCACCGAAAGAAGCTGGAGAAGAAGGGGTAAAGGGGAAAGAGGCGGGGGGCACAGGATTGAGCTGGTGGTGGCTACTGCTGCTGCTTCTACTGATACCCTTGTTTATGCTTCTGCGCAGGAAAAAGGGCGGACTCAACATAATCGAGGCCATCAAGAAGAAGAGCCTGTTCCAGAAGGAGCTGAAAGAGATAGAGAAAGAGAAGGACAAGATAAGAGAGCTCATATCAAACACAGAGACAGCGAACAAAGATCAGGACACCCAGAGGCAGACCGCAAGAGCCCTTCTCGAATCCATCAAGTCTGACCTGAGGAAGAGGAAGACGATCCAGCAGATAGCGAAGGACTACAAGGGAAGGGAGAACGAGATAGCGAAAGAGTCTGTGTTGTTCGGCGTCGACGAGCAGCACGCGAGGCAGCTGCAGCGTATCATAATCAAGATGAAAGACAGGGGTTTCGACCATTCCGCCCCTGACTTCAATGATAATCTCCTGAATACAGTCGCTGAGATGATATCGGGCCACACCCTGCTTAAGGAATTGCATGACTTCCTGAGGCTACAGGTCAGGCTGAAGAACTCGACAAAAGAGTTCATGAAGCTTGAGAATGATATCATCAAGTACGCTGAAAAGCGCGACAGGCGCAAGGCCATGCTGGAGACCACTACGAGAGCACTGGATTTCTGCGAGAAGGTTGTGGAGAAGGCAGAGGAGATCATATCCATAGAAGAGGTGCTGATGGAGAAGTACAGTGAGGAAGAGAATGACAGGATGTGGCAGATGTATGTCGAGGAGAAGGGGCTGATTAAGAAGCTCACAGAAGCGATAGAGCTCCAGAAGAAACAGCTCTCCAAGCTGAGCGTAGTCATAATCAAGCCGGAGGCGAACCGCCGTTTCAAGCCTGATGAGAGGCTCAAGGTCATTGCAGGAGTCGTGAACGGCAGGCCGCCTTTCAGGTGCGTGCTGTTTTGGGGAAATGACATCTCTAAAGTCCCGCTGACTGAAGAGCTGCACTTCAGCAAGCATAAGATAGAGGTCGAGCTGCCTGACAGCTTCATCAATCTAGCAGTCCAGGGAAAGAAAGACCCGTTGCTGCAGGAGAGGTTCTGGGTCAGCAAGGAGATGAAGGACCATTACCGCCTCTCGATAATGCTCTACGACTCCACTAAGGCGCCAAGTCATTATGACTACAAGGTCACAGGCCCGATAATACCTGACTGCGCGCAGGATGACACGATAATGATAATTTCAGCAGAACAGCCTCCTGGAGCAGAAGCCAAGACAGAGGCTCACAAGAAAGCAGAAGCTGCTCTTAACAAGATCGAAAGTGTTCTGAAAGAAGCTGAACAGGAGAATAAAGAGGACGAGCAGAAAGAAGAGCAAGCAAGAGAAGATGATCTCGAAAAACTAGACAAGGCTATCGAAGAGGCGGAAAAGGAAGGGACAGATGTCACTCCTGAACCAAGCCCAGAAGCCGAATCCCAAAAGCCAGAGGAAGACATTGACATACCTATTGATGTTGATGAGAAAGCAGTCAGGGAGCTGGAGCAGGAGAATAGGGCAGAAGAAGTGAAGGAAGAAGAGATTCCCGCGCCAGCAGAAGCCGCAGGGCAGGCAGATAAGCCGCAACCTCCAGGGCCCTCCCCGCCAAGGAAGAGCCATGTGTCAGATGTGTTGAAGGAAGAGATCGGTAAGAAAGCCCCGTTCCTGAGGGTGCAGGGAGACTTCGTCTATGTGGTTGTGGATTCTGAGACCCGCGACACAGTGAAGCTCGAGGAAGGTGACCGCATCGGCATTCCGTTCTTCAGGAGGACCAAGATAAGCATGGGTAGGCATGCTGATTCAGCGCTCATAGTCACGCAGAAGAGCGAGGCTGACATCCACGCGTTCCTGAGCATCGAGAAGAGGTTCTTAGGGAAGAAGAAGTATTTCATGAACGTAGAGAAAGGCGCTCCACCGACAATCATCATAAAGAAAGGAGTGGGCGTAGTTGTCCCGTTCGCAGATGATGAGGATAAGGAACGGCTGAGGAAAGAGCTGGCAGAGGACAAGTACGGATTCCTGAAGGAATACCTCACAGCCTACAACAGGGAGAAAGGACTGTTCGCAGAGAAGAAAACCGAGATTGATTTCGGTGATATCATCTTCCTTGGTCCTGAGTATAGGTTCACTTTCGCCAGATACTGAGCAGATGCTTCGTATGTGCTGATTCTTGGCTTAAAAACAACCTGCTGAAACGAGGCATAACCATTAGAGAATAACAAAAACTTTATATACTAATCTCGACCCGAACAGCTTACAAAAGAGGCAACAGCCTTCTTTTCAGCATAATGATTATAGTATGGTCAAACCACAAACCTAGAGGTGTATAATAATGGATAAAGAACTGCAAGACAAGATCATCAAGAGCGTAGACGAAGCTATGCACAAGCTAAAGGCCGCAGGCGTAAAGGCAGAGGTGCTACATGAGCACATCAGGTCTGCGCTCGAGAGCTACAGGTTCAAGAGGATACAGAAAGGTGCGAAGCATCTGGAGAAGGAACTCGAGGAATTCAAGAAGCACATAGAGGCGCATCTTGTGATAAAAAGTGAGGATGATGAGTACAATATACTGGTGACGCTCATAAAGGAGATAGTCTATATCTATTTCACGCTGCACAGCCTTCACCTTTTCGAGAAGCATGACCTCAACGAGCTGCGCCAATTCATAGACGATTTTGAGAAGCGTTTCAAGAACATAGACAAGGGCGCGCTCAAGGTATTCCAGGATAACATGCGTAAGATACTTGACGAATGGGCTGCAGAGTTCGAGAAAGAGAGAGAGAAGATCAACTCTGTCTGGGCAGAGGTAGAAGGAAGGCAGGGCTTCGCCCTGACCGTGTTCATGAAGACCCACAACCTAAACTACATGGCCAGGAAGAACATGAGATCGCTTTTCAGGGAGACATTGAAGGATGAGGCTACAGTCGAGAAGTATATTGACAGGTTGAAGGCAGTGAAGAACGCTGACCAGCTCAGGGATGTGCTGACCGAGATAGAGGTCAAGGAGAGGGAGATGACAGAGGATTATAGCAAGGTATGGAGCTTTATCGATGCATGGTGGCAGTCAGTCACGAAGAAGATGGAAGAATTCGTAAAGCTGGTCTACCAGGCTGCTGCAGGCCATGAGCTTCCCAGCGATGACCCTAAGCAGGTGCAGGAGATCACAAAGCTGATAGTCGAGAGGCTTGACAAGAACTTCCTGCAGGGACTGAGGATTGAGATAAAACAGCTCGAGGCCATCGAGCAGGACATCAAGAAGGCGGCTTAAGGCCGCGTTTTTCTTTCTTTTTCTTGTTTTATTCCATAACATTTATAAATAAAACACCCCTGAATAACATCATATTCCTGCTGATAAGAGGTGAACGTAAATGATGGAAGCAAAGGATATCATAAGCTTCATCGCAGGCGCATTGCTTTTTGCGCTGGGTATTCTCCCATTGCTGCAGTCATTCGGCATCGGCCCTGGCTGGTTCAATGTATGGGGGTTCCTGCCTGTGACGATCATATCATGGATCGTGGCTGTAGGCGCGTTGTATCTTGTGATAGATTCTGTGATTGAGATAACGAACTCAAGCGCCATAGGATTCATATCAATCATAGTGGCATTTATCTGTCTGCTGATAGGCATCCTGCCTGTACTGCACAACTTCGGCATCGGCCCCGAGTTCTTTGCTTTGGGCTTCCTGGGAAGCTTCACAAAGTATCTCTACAATGTCGTGTTCATGGCGGAGGGGTTGTTCCTGATGCTCGCGATGATATTCATGGAGATGTGAGCAATCTTTTTTGTTTTTTTGATTGATTTTTTTGGATTTTCTGCATAGAAGAATAAGCGATTGTTACACGCAAACGCCTCGGCGTTTAGTGCATAAAACTCTACGAGTTTTAGCACAAGAAACTCCAGAGGAGTTTCTTTGTGTCCTAAAAATTTATTAAACATATCAATAAATTTTTATGACAAGTATGCACCTTATTTCTCGTCGGTATGATTCCGAATGTGACGCGTCAGCGCCCTATGACAAACCAGGCGAGCCCCAGCACTGCGAGCGTGACTATGTTTATGATGAGTCCTTTCCAGAGCTTGGATTTTTCTGCCTTGCTCATGAAGAAAGCGAGTATGCCTATCGCAAAGAAGCCTCCGAGGTGCGCGAAGTTCGCCACGCCAGTGTCTACAGGGTTCAGCACGCCTGTGATGTCTGTGTAGAGCTGGGTCCAGCCCATCAGTATGACAGGGATGGGTATGAGGAACACGAACACAAGATAGAACGGCTCGACAAGTATTGCTGCAGAGGCGAGCCCCGCGATCGCTCCTGACGCGCCGTTCGCGAAATAGTCTGGCCGGGCTATATGCACGAGGTCATCAACAAGGCCTGATACGATTGCGGATCCGAAGTATATCAGCGCATATTTGCCGTATCCGAAGTTCTTCTCCACGACCCTGCCGAGCACGAACAGGCCGACCATGTTGGCGAACAGGTGGGTGAAGCTGAGGTGCACGAACCAGTTAGCGATGAACGCGAAGACATTGATGCCGAGAAGTGTCGAAGGCCCGTCCATGAGGTATCGGATCGCGAATTCAGCCTGCTGCCCTCCGCTCATCTGCGCCATGTATACGGTAAGGAACATGAACACGATGCAGTTGATGATTATCAGTATCGCTGTGAATTTTGCGTCCCAGAAATAGTCCCACAAGGTCTTCAGTGGTTTGAGCAATTCCTTCCATGTCTTGTCCTTGCTGAATATGACCTGCAGCAGCGTGAAAGGGAGCAGCAATAGCTGTTTTGCCAGCTTCAGCGCATGCGCATAGTCAGGCAGCACCTCTTTTGTCATGATTATCACGATAACGTCTGTGTTTATAAGCTTTTATTTTAAAAACATTTATATATGCTTATTATATAGTATAAAGCCAGCATAAAAGAGGTGCAACAATGAGGATTGTTCTCAAGAAAAAACCTAAGAACCCTACAATCATAGAAGGATTCCCTGGCTTCGGTCTTGTCGGGACAATTTCTACTGAATACCTTATAAATGAGCTAAAGGCAGAGCTGATCGGATCTATCCACGCGGAAGACATCCCTCCGATGGTCGCGATACATGACAACCAGCTGGTCCAGCCTGTAGGTGTATATTATGACAAGAAGAACAATCTCGTGATACTGCATGTCATGACCAATGTCAAGGGCATAGAGTGGGAGATAGGCGATCTCGTGCTCGAGCTTGCCAAGCAGCTTGAGGCAAAGGCGGTTGTTGCGATAGAAGGTGTAGGAACTCCCATGCCGACCAAGGAGTCCAATGCGTATTACTACGCAAATACAGATAAAGGCAAGAAGAAGTTTGATGCATTCAAGCTCAAGCCCCTGAAAGAAGGGATTATCCTGGGGGTCACTGCGACGGTAATGCTGCAGGCGGACGATCAGGACATATCCTGCATATTCGTCGAGACCCACAGCAGCCTGCCGGACAGCAAGGCAGCTGCGAAGGCGATTGAGATCCTTGACAAGTACCTCAACCTGAAGATAGCTTACGATCCCCTGCTCAAGCAGGCAGAGAAGTTCGAGGCGAAGATCAGGAACCTGATGGAGAAGGGCGCAGTAGCCACAGAAGAGCAGAGGAAGAAGACGCTGAGCTATGTGGGTTAAGTTGATGATGGACTGGCAATCACCAAAAGTCCCAAAAAACCCCATTAAATTTATATAAAACACGTATTTCTGGAGCTTTATGCGCGATACGTCAAGCTTCAATATCCTTGCAGCAGTGCTCATACTGATGGGCATAGCGCTTCTGCTTGAGAATTATGGCATAATCCATGGAATCTGGATGTTCTGGCCTGCCCTTCCGCTGATCATCGGAATCGGCTTCTGCATGCTGTACTTCAGGTCAGGGAAAGACATCGTCATGCTGGGACTCGGCACGTTCATACTGCTCAACAGCATCCTGTTCATCTACCTGAACTTCACGATGTGGTCGCTTCTCGCTTATCTGTGGCCGGTTTTCATAGTCATACTCGGCCTATCGTTGCTTGCGTGTTATATCTTTTCAAAGGTAAAAAGAAATATTCTTATATATCTCGCGGTTCTGCTCATGGCATTAGGTGCGTCATTTATAGTGATATTCGCTGTCTCGACAATACTCTGGCCTACCAGCCTGATATTCGCAGGCCTGAGCTTCGTCATAATCAGCTTTTTTGAGAAAAGGGCGAAAGAGACAAGAGGGACAATACATGCGAAAAAGAAATGATGAATCAGCAGGAAAAAGGAAAAAAGTGGTCTTTGTAGAGCCCAGGGGCAACAAGGATAATGTATTCTCAAAATTCATGACGCTTCCGCTGATGGGCCCGATATACCTTGCGACAATACTCAAGAAGAGAGGGCATGATGTCAGGGTGCTGAACGAGCATCTTCTCAGGAGAGACGTGAGCCTGGCAGACCTCGACGCTGACGTGCTCTGCCTGAGCATGATAACATCTACTGCCAACAGGGGCTATAAGATAGCAAGGACGTTCAAGCTGCAGAACCCTGCAGGCAAGGTCATAATCGGAGGCATCCACGCGTCCATGCTCCCTGACGAGGCAGGACAGTTCGCAGACCACGTGGTGATAGGGGAAGGCGAACCTGTAATTGCAGACATAGTAGAAGGCAGGAAGACAGGTAAGTTCATAAGGACCGATCATATCGACATGGATGCATACCCACTGCCTGATTTCAGGCTTCTTAATAACTACAACAGGATGTATAGCACGCCAATCATTACCAGCAGGGGCTGTCCTTTTGACTGCAATTTCTGCTCTGTGACCGAGATGTTCGGAAAGAAATACAGGACTCTCAGCATAAACAATGTGATGAAGACCCTGCGCAGGCTCCAGCCTAAGAAGGTGTTCTTCTACGACGACAACTTCGCTGCGATAAAGAGCAGGACATATGATATGGTCAAGAGGTTCAAGAACTCAGGTCTTGATTTCAAATGGTCTGCTCAGGTTCGCGCAGACGTCACCAACGACCCCAAGCTTGTCGAGAAGATGGCAGACGCAGGCCTGTACAATGTCTATGTCGGGTTTGAGTCCATCAATCCCGCAACCCTGAAACGCTTCAACAAGGCGCAGGGGCTGAAGCAGATCAAGAAGTCTATCCGCGTCTTCCATGACAATGGCATCGACATCCACGGGATGTTCATATTCGGCTCTGATGATGATGACAAGAAGGTGTTCAGGAGGACAACTGAGTTCTGCAACAGCCAATATATCAATTCTGTCCAGTTCGCGATCCTTGTGCCTCTTCCAGGCACCCCAGTATACAGGGATTTCGAGCAGCAGGGCAGGCTGATCCACAGGGTATGGGAATACTATGATGGCCTGCACGCAGTGTTCAAGCCAAGGAACATGACCCCGCTTGAGCTGCAGGAAGGTATGATTGACGCATTCCAGGATTTCTACTCATACACCAGGGCAGCCAACGATGCCTTGAACATGTTTGTGGAGTACAATGTTAACGCGATAAAGAGTCTGTACTCAAAGGTGAGCATGCCACCCATATCAATCGTCGGTTTCAGGATGATGGGCGCCAGGATAGTGAAGGATTGGATGAAGCACAACAAGGACTATTTCGAGTTCTTAAGCCGTCTGGAGCTCAAAAAACGCACTCTGAGCTATTGGAATTCTCCAGGAATAAACCCCCAAGAGTAACTTTTACCACTTTTTAGGGACAACAAAACCGAAACATTTAAATACTAGTGGCAAGAATAAAGTACACAATACTCACTTTTTGAGGGGTGCGATACAATATGAGACTGACAAACCTATTCAAGAGCAAGGACAATAAGCTCAAGGCAGCCTTTAGGGCGATAAAGGCAGACATGGACTTCATGGACCACAGCCACAATGCCTTGAAGGACTCGACAAATGAGTGGATAATCTTCCTTGATCAGGAGAACCGCGACCTTAAGGCAAGGGTCAGGGAGCTTGAGAAGAAGCTCGATAACCTGAACGACAGCCTTGATGAACAGGAACTTTCTGTCCTGAGGACTATCTGAGCGTAACGCTCACTTTTTCATAATTTTTTATTATTTTCTCTTGATTCTTATGAAAAACTCACTTTTTCTGAAAACATCTGTCGAGAAAAATCCGACAGGATAAAGAGACAAAGCAGACAGTAGTCGGCACAATCCTTGTAAATCATATTCCCGACAATCGATGAGAAATCAGCATAATGCCGACACCAGTCACCATAATACATTACAGCTTTAACAAACAGAATATCAAGACCCTAAACAAGCAATAAAACAAAAAGATAATATCAAAGACAAAAAAGTTTTAGAATTCACATATAAGATATCTTCTTCAGAGCGCGTTTCACACCTGCTTTCTTGCCTGCCCTCTCAACAGGCTCTGCAACAGCTTCGGCGCCATGCTCTCTGCCAGGCTCTTCCCTGCTCAGCACCCTATATATCACATTTCCATTACCCATATATGCATGGCCCTCGCCGACATGAGGATAGAGCCTCTGGAGCATCCTGTCAGATCTCCACTGCTCATGCGCCCTGTCGATGCTTCTCCTCGTCCTCTCTACAAGGTCATGCTCAGAGCGCTGTGTGTCCTTTGTGAGCTTGACACTGACTACTATAGGCGCCTCTAGCCTGCTTTTCAGGCCATCTTCCTGGCTTGATCTTGACCTGTAATTGCTGGCCAGCCTATTGAGGAAGTCCAACGCCCTGACTACATTGTCACCCACTTTGCCCTGAAACTGGGAGATATCTTCCTCCTCAGGATATAGGTCTCCCAAAGGTCCAACACCCACAGGCTGGCATTTAAGAGCAAGTGAACCATCTGTGCCATATATCTCTCCATTCATCTCAACACCTCAAGCTGCCTCTCGGCCGCCTCTATGATCATTATACTTATAAAGCGAGTTATAAAGCTTGGGAGGGATTTATTTCTCGTATCGCAACTCAGGAAGCTGTTTTGTCACTATGCGAAAAACCCTGCTTTGCAGCACTCCCCTCGACAAGCCCTGACTGTCGGAATCTTGCCGTACAGACCCCTCAAAACCCCCTATTTTGCATTACTTTGCCGCATCTGCATCCGTGAACCTGGGTTCCACAGCAGACACCCCTCAAACTATCCTGTCGGCATCTTGCCAGAACCAGCACCCATCATCCCGACCTGTAAACAATCATCCCAGAAAACACCGATTTCCCATATCCGCGATATTCGGCATCATGCCGAATAAAAAATAAACTCCAACAGACCAAAAAACCAGAGCCAAAAACAGCAGAAAATGCCTGTTTTGAGCCATATCAAACCCCTGATTTTCCAAGAACGTCCCGCACAAGCAAAGTATTCAATTCTGATAAAAAGATTCTGGCAAAAACAAGATAATTCAATACAAAAAAGTCAGCCAAGCCCTGACCGTAGCCGCCTGTTAGCATGCTCCTAGAAATTGTTGCGCTAAACCAACAGATCAGTTGATGTTTCCACTTAACTGCTCAGGCATGCGTGGCGGCACGAGAGCTTTGCGAACGTAGTGAGCAAAGCGGAGTAGGGCCGGGCTTGGCTGTTTTAAATGTGAGTTTCGATATGGTGTCTAAAACCTTTCATCAAAAACTAAACAGATTACGGCATTTTCTCGACGGAAGTCTATGTTTTTCTAAAAGTTTATATATCATTATACCAAAATATAAACTAGGGTAAGCCAGAGGGAACAGACATTGTAGGAAATAGTCCTGGTTCTACCACTAAAACCAAGAATAAAGAGGTGATCGACTTCAAGACGACAAAGATAGTGCTGCAGAACCACGAACCCGGTATGAACCCGACTTCTGAGGAGCTTGCCAAGATCATAATGGCGCGTATCGGGCTTGAGCCGCGCAAATCCGGCTCCACAGACAAGATGTTCCGCACCCTGCTCGAGCTGTACGAGCGCTCAAAGCTCGCGAACCGCGAGAAGCGGCCAGAGCACGCAGTCATGACTGTCGAGGAGATGGGTGTCTTCGCAGGCATAACGCGCCAGACGATGTATGACTACCTGAGAAGGTGGCTGGACCTCAACATGATAGTGAAGACCTCTTATATCGTCGACAATAAGGTCGTGATAGGGTATAAGCTGAACGGATCGACCCTTGAAGCAAGCTTCGACAAGGCACGGCAGCAGGTCAGCAACAGCCTGGAACTGACAGCGAAATATGTCAAGGAGCTGCAGAAGCTGATCAAGAACGAGAAGATCTCCCAGACCCAGAAAGACAGGTCAGGTCCGGACACAGTTACGACAGAACTGCCAGCACCAATTGAAAACCAAGAAAGTGTAATAACTGCTTAAATCATTTTGTTTTTTTCTTTCATTTAACCTATTTTCCAAACATACTTCTTTTGTATATCTGAATCCGTACCAGGTACAGAAAGAATCAAAGATGCCGAACCTCGAACCAAAAAATCCCGACACTCGCCGGAAGGATACCAGAGCGCAAACACATCGACGCACGTAAAGCAAAATACGATAATGTAGACAGGTGTCACCACAACATAGACTAGTGTCGGGATGGTACATTCACAGTATATTCCACTACAAAATCAAATCGCAAATAAAAGAGACATCCCAGAAAAATAAAGCAAAAAGTGAGACTTAGACCATCACCGCTGCCACCGCGCTCGCTGTCTATTCCTCAACCACTACATTCTGCCCAACTGCGATGATTCGTGCTTCTTAAACCGTCAGCTCGCTAGGCGGTGGCAGCGTCGCGGATTGGGCATTAAGGCCTATTTTTCAAAAACATTTAAAAACAAACCCGGCTTTTACAGCCTTATCATGCTTAAATCAAGCCAAGGCAACCTGAGGACCGCGTTCATCTTCTTCATGATAGCTTTCCTCATCCTTTTCGGCACTGCGTCCTTCCTCGCAAACAACGGAGCAAAAAGTGATGACTCTGTAACAGGAAATACCATCAATATAAACAAGGACAATACTGTGAAAGTGCCAGACAGCGACCAGAGCCTCCCAAATGTGCAGGAAGGGACAATCTCACTCTGGACAAAGCCGCCTGTGCAGATATTCGACGAGTTCTCTGATGAGAAAGAGTATCTTGTGTTCTTCTCTGCTATGAACATGCCTGGCCTGAGGATCGTCTATAACCTCAAGGAGAAGCGTTTCGAGTCAGGCAGCCCCCTGCTCAGGTCCCCGCCGATAGACATCTTTGACGGGCAGAACCACCAGCTGGTCTATACGTTCAGGAAAGGCGGGCAGCAGATGATACTTCTCGACGGTGTCAAGGTGGACGAGTCAGAGTTCAGGCCTATTGAGATAACCAAGGTCACAGGATTCGCAATCGCCCCTATGATACCCGAGACCAGCATCTCTGGCGTAGAGCTTGCCATGTACGACAGGCAGGTGACCGCAGACATGCTTGATAAGATATGATAATTTGATAGATGTATAAGAAAGCGATGAAGAGTAAATCCCACATGCTTTTTCTCCTTACAGAAAGGTAAAACAAGGAATTTATAGCGAAACAGAGTTGATTGGTTACAGGATGGAACGGCGTCTTAGCAGGTATTATGATATCCGACGCGTATGCAGCATTGTCCTGCTGGTAGTCATAGCAGGATGTATGCCGACGGCAGCGCATGGTTCTGGTATATGGGCTGAAGAAGGGGCAGGGAAGATAGGAGAAGTCCTGGCAGGGTCGAGAGCAGAGCACAGCATCCGGATATATTCAGACACAGGGCACCTTCTCAGGATGCGGCTGTTGCTTACAGGACAGATCAACGGCTTCGCTGAGCTGAACACGTCATCAGTAGAGGTTCTGGACAGCAGACCCGGAGAAGTGACACTATTGATAGAACCAGAGGGCATCCTACCCGGCGAATACAGCGGATACCTATTCATTTCAAGCGTTACAGAGATGGGTTTCGGCCCTTCAGCGATGGTCCCTCTGCGCATCACAGTGACTGAAGATGAGAAGACCGATGCTTCTATCAAGGAAATATATATACCAGACACTCCAGAAGGAGAAGACACAGGTATGGATATTCTCGTCGAGAACACAGGAAACACCATAATCGACATGGTCATCAAAGTGGATATACTCGACAGTGAGAGACGCGCTGTCCTCATGACGCTAGTGGATTCCGAGGAGGATATGGCTGCCGGCGAGAGCAGGCATGTCAGGATGAGTGTCCCTGCAGGGCTGGATCCTGGGAAGTACTATGCCCGGACAGAGCTGAAGGACGGCAACCTGACGTTCAGGCGTGATATTGTAGGGTTCTGGATCCTCAGGATGTCCGGAGAAAGGAGCCCGGGAACAGTCAAAGGGATTGATGTTTCGCTGCACAGGGTATTCGGCGACACTGATGTGGTGATAGAAGGGGAGTTCCTGAACACAGGGATTGTCCCTCTTGATGTAAGCCTTATCGCCGTGGTCGAGTCAGGGGGCGCCCTGGTGCGTGTAATCGAGAGCGAGAAGAAAGAGGTGGCGCCAGGAAGATCCATGCGTTTCGAGACAACATTCACGCCGGAACAGAGAGACAGATTCAACATAACCTCCTATTTCGAGGCTGGCGGGCTGCGCACCGAAGGGAAGAGGATAGAGATGAACATTTATGGCACTGGACGCACTGCATTGAACACATCAGGTCTATTCATCTTCGGCATTGTCGTCCTCTACATAACATTCAGGTTTCTCGTGAACAAGTGGAAGGAGGAAGAGAGAGATGAGACTGAAAACATGATTGAAATCAACCCGCCATAAGACTGCCAGAAGGACTCTATATACCACAGGTATGATTCCTGATCATTGATGTGTGAGACATTCTGAAAACATAGTCTCTTTAGGATAAACCATAACACCCTTGTCAGTTATCTTGTAGACCCTGATGGTCTTGTCATGGTCTGAACTCCTCATCTTGCGGACCGCTATGCCAGGCACGAAAGTGGATCCCTGATTCACGAGATAGAGCACAATCACCCCGTCCATGACGAACTCCTCGACACCGAAATGTGAGAGCTCCACAGACCCTTCCTTTGTCTCTGAGATGAAGAATGCGGTGCAGCCAAGCTCGGAGAGCATGTTGCAGAATGCGGCTATGGTCCTCCTTCGCTCCTCAGAATCCTTGACCAGAAGCATCAGTAGGTTCAGGGAGTCTATCACCACCCTCTGGATCTTGTTCTCTCTTATCACATCCGATATCTCCTTCAGGATGTGATGTATGTTCGCGTCGACAGAATCCATGTATGCGTTGACCCCTGCGACAGGCCCGCCCAGAAAATGGAATTTGCCGGTCTTCTCAGCCGCATCCAGGTCGAACCCGAAGTTCTTCATGTCATAGCATATCTTGTCTTTACGTTCCTCAAGCGTGACATACAGCCCCGGCTCTCCTTTCTGCATCACGCCGTTGAATACAAACTGCATGGCGAGCGTGGTCTTTCCTGACCCGCACGGCCCGGATAGGAGTATGTTCCGTCCCTTGACCAGCCCGCCCAGCAAGAGTGTATCCAGGCCGGGTACCCCTGTCTGCATCCTGTTCGAGGACGATTCCTCAAGTATGTCCGGTTCCCGTATTGCTCTTGTCATTCTTTAGACCCTCTTCATCCATCATCTCGATGTGAAATCGCGGAGTATTCTCTTCCGCAGCCTCTTCTTCACCTTCTTCAGGTAGAAGAGCAGGGCTCCGCCCACGACTACTGTTCCGATTGATGCCTCTAAAAACACTCGTTCCATAAGCAGGCAGTATGCGCACCTGCATTTTATTGTTTTTTATACCAGAAGAATCGCTGAAAAGGATTATTCCCTGACAGAGGATGACGGGAGCATGCAGGAAATAGCTGAAAGAAGTATATCAAGATAATTTTAAAGGATTAAACCATCATTCCTGTGCTTACTTTCTTTTCTTATCTCCTTTTGATGGCCTCTTCGATTTTATTTTCCTTTTGTCAGGCCTTTTCTTCCTGCTTTTTGGCTTTTTGGATTCTCAATCTTATTATCAACCGTATTCACAACCGTCTTATCGACATTCTTATCAGCATTCTTATCAGCATTCTTATCAGCATTCTTATCGACTTTCTG
>CAZNGE010000009.1:37222-43200 GCA_964572875.1 uncultured Methanosarcinales archaeon
CATTCTTATCAGCATTCTTATCAGCATTCTTATCAGCATTCTTATCGACTTTCTGCGCCTGTTTCTTGCTGGTAGCCCTTTTAAGCATTGCCTGGTACACGGGGATGGTCTCCCTCACCTCATTGAGACGGTCAGAATACTTCTGCACGCGTATGTCATACACTGATTTCGGTATTGAGTCATCCTTGAACCTGTCGATCTGGTTCTGTTTCATGAGTTCCATGAGCGCCTGTTCCTCTGTTTTAAGCCGCTCTAGCTTCGACTTGATTCGTCGCAGGCGTAACCTTCGCGAGATCAGGCTGCCCAGCATGACCAGCACTATGATGACAATCGATGTTCCCAGCCAGTACTGCTGCAGGAATGACCTGCCTGACTCCAGCACCAGATTGAACGTCGTAAACTCTGACTTTCTCAGCTCCAGCTCAGCATTGGCTGCTGTGATGGCCGCCTCTGCTTCGCCATATCTCTCTTTGATGGATGCGTATCTTGCATCTGCCAGCAGCTTCTCTGCATTCGATGCATTGATGCCCTGTTGATTGTACTTCTGTATCTTCGCATCCAGCATGTTGAGCTCATCTAAGATCAGGTAAATTCTCTTCTTCTGCTGGCTGACCAGTGATGCCTTCCTGACGACCTCATCATAGTTGAAGCCTTCGTAACTGAGGCCTTCAAGGGCCTGTCTTGCCTGGACTGCCAACGGTCCTGTGGAATTGCTCTTGATGAGCTCTGCAAAATCTGCCCTTTCAAGAGACCTGTTAGCCTCTATCAGCAGGTCAGTTGTGGCCTGGACAGACAGGTTATCGGCAGACATGTCATTTATGTCCTGCATAGCCAGCATTATCGAACTGACTGCCTCTTCACGCGTAGTATCCGCTCTTACATGTGCAGCAGCCATCAGCAGTACAGACAGAAGCACAATCAAGACCAATATTGATCGTACGGCTTTCATTTTAGGCGTTCCCTCATCATCATCTTCAGGCTCAACGTGAGCTGCTCGTCCTCTATCTCCGCCAGCCGCTCGTTGTATGCAAGCAGCAGCTCCTCGTACTCCTTCTTGCTGATTTCACCGCTCTCGAAATATCTCTGCTGGACCTGCTTCATCATGAACAATGCCAGTTCACGTTCATTAGTCAGTTCAAACAGCTGTCTTTTAGGAGTGAAAAGCAGCGACCTTTCATGCCTTAGTTTCAGGCGCAGCTGTTTTATCTTCACCAGCCTTGCACGGTATTGCTCCATGCTGCGGTTGAATGTAGCGACACCGAGTGTCCTTGTGTCATAGCGCTGCTCCTGCGCATCTATCTTGAGCTGTTTTATGGTCTCTTCCTCTTTTGACAGGTTGCTTATCTTTTGCGATATGGCCGCCACTGAGTATGCTCGCCACCCGATCACTCCTCCGGCAGACACGAGCAGCGAGGACAGGAGTATCACCCACCAGTAAGTTGCCAGGAAATACAGAGGATTGAATACCCCGAGTGAGAGTGCAAGAGCCAGTTGCGCCTCCTCAGCGCGCTGGAGCGCAGTGGCATAGTCTTCCCTGTCAAATGCTGCCTGTGCAAGGTCGAGAAGTTCGCTGACCCTGTTGAATTCTGCAGGGACACCTATAGCTGCGCCGGTTATGAGTCCCGGTCGATTGAATCCGACAGTCCTCTCCGATATGCCGGCATCAGTCTCAGCCCGCAGCTCAGATATCATGGATCTTGCCTCGAATGCCTGTACGCTCATATGTCCTATTATCGATATTAGGCTTTCTGCAAGATCATATTCATGCCTATCCCATGCAGCGGCAGCCTCTTCAAGCAGGCGATTGGCTTTTTCGACAGGAAATCCTGCAGCCTTCAGCTTGTCGACATCGCTTTGCGCAAGCAAAAGACTCTCCCGCGACCGTTCCTTGCTCAAAGTGTGTGTTATCAGCGTGACTTTCCGGCGTTCGATAAGGTCCTTCTCGACTTGCGGGCTGTATATCTTTCCTGTTATGATTATGGTGAGTTCCCTTGAATCTGCCTCCATGTATGCAGGAGAGGTTATCTGGACCTCGAATTGTCCTGTCTGGCCGTAACGGATGAATCCTATTGTCTGGGGGGTGTATGAGAGGTATTGCGGCATGTACCCCTCAATCTTCATCCTGACGTCCTGGAGTACAGTATTAGGGAATGTGTTGGTGACTTTTACAGGGAATGAGGCATTCTCCCCTCTTACGATCTCAAATGTCTCCGAGGACTGGATGAGCTCAGTGCCCCTGAGGACTGTAGTTATGGCTTCTTCCATGACCTGTGTGCTGTTTATCCTTGCCGCCCCACCGCCACCGCCACCGCCAAGACTTATTATAGTGGTTCCTCCTGCGCCGCTGCCTCCGCCGCCACCGCCACCACCGAGTACAGTGGCCGGTTCAGCGACAGTGACATCTATCTTGTCTCCGAATATGAGACTTGCATTTGCGAGATCATGACCTGAAGCATTGTTTCCTGTCGCATTAGCTATAACTGTCTTCTCCCCTGAGCTTGCGTTGGATGGAACAGTCACCTCAATCGAGATATCTTCAGTCTGTCCTGCATTGAGGGCTCCGACACTTATGTTGGTCTGGCCGAAAGTGACTGTCCAGTCTGCAGGCAGTGTTATGAATAGTGTCACACTTGAAGCGTTGCCCTCACCTATGTTTTCAAGTCTTGCGACATAGGATATGCCTGTCGTGCCCGGCGATACAGTCATGCTCTCGGTTGTTGGAGTCGTGAATGTCGTCCGCAGCACAGGCTGGCCAGGAGCGATGACTATTGCCCCCTCAGTGACCTGTGATATCGGGCTGGCGTCAGGCGAGGAACTTATGTTGAGAGTTATTGTCTTTACACCGCCTATAGCTGAGCTGTCATTGACCATTATAGCCTTCGCCT
This sequence comes from uncultured Methanosarcinales archaeon, assembly GCA_964572875.1. Lineage (GTDB taxonomy): Archaea > Nanobdellota > Nanobdellia > Woesearchaeales > UBA11576 > JABMQF01. The sequence continues at coordinate 40,108 of CAZNGE010000009.1, forward strand.
GTTTCGCTGCCAGTGTGAAATTAGTGCTGCTGTTGAATACAGTTGTATCAGAGTCGGATATTATAGTGAAATTGAGATCGAAGTCCCCTGTATTGTTCACCGTGAGGTTGCCGATAGTGACGTTCTGGTTGTATGTAGAAGTCACTGCAGAGAATGATGCAGGGCTTCTTGTCCATGTCCGTTCGTACTCGACTGTTATGTTGACAAGCGCACTATAATCTGAGTTTCCGGTAGTGTCATTGGCGAACAGCCGCAGGTTGTACGTGCCGTTCTGTGATGCGTTGAAGGAAGCATAGTAAAGCCCGGAAGGGATATCATAAGTCAGTGTCAGGTTTGCGTAACTGCTCTGGTTTCCCAGCTTGTATTGTAGTATGGCTGTGCTGACGATCGTAGTGTTGTCTGTTATGTTAGCGTATGCAGTCACGTTCACTCCAGGATCGAGATCATCTACGCTGCTGGGATCAGTGGTCAGGCTTACAAATATAGGATTGCCTGTATCTGTGGTGAATATCCGAGTCGAACTGATGTTAGTGTTGCTCGAGTTGTCTGTGCAGCTTATGTTCCAGGCGTGGTTGCCGTCAGCGAGGCCTGTGACGCTGAATAAAGTCGAAGTTCCATTCAGAGTCGAGCTGTTGGTCCTGTTGACCACCCCATCAAGCACGAGCGAGCAGTTCAGGAGCGCGTAATAGTTGTCTGTAGCTGTGAAGCTGAATAAGCCTGTGGTATTTGATGTATTATATCTGGAAACAGGCAAACTTAGCGTTATCGCAGGTGCTGTGACATCGCTGACATTGAAGCTTCCTGCTGTTGAATTTATGTTGCCGGCGGTATCGTTCGCCCACCAGATGATGTTGTGCGTTCCGACGGCAGCCGATTGCGTGAAATTGAAGTGGTAATTGCTGCCCGTACCGGAGACAGGCATCGCCTGGACTGTGCCGTTCGGCAGAGTGACATTTGCCGCGACAGCCGATATTGCGACCCCGTCCGTGACAGTCACGTTGCATGTTATGTTCTGGCTCAGGTTTATGTTTGATGGTGTGCAGCTCAGCTGGCTGAATGCAGGAGCGACGCTGTCGACAGTGAAGTTTCCCACATTACTGGTGTTGGTATGGCCTGCAGGATCCACGACGCTGATATTGAGCGTATAATTACCGTCAGTCAGCGAAGAGAACGCAGTATAGTTGAGAGGCAGCTGTGAAGAGTTGCTGATTACGCTCGGCCCGGCAGTGCCCGCGATGCTGCCGTTCGCATAGATCAGCACGAATGTTATGTTGACAGGGTATTCGCTGAGTGTGAAGTTCACGCTGATATTGCTTGCGCTGCTGTTCTTGACAAAGGGCATTGCAGGGCTTGTTGACACACCGGTGATTGCAGGAGTGATAGTGTCTACTGTAAATGAATGGTTCGAAACATACGATGCATTGGTTCCTGATGTGTCCCTTGCCAGGCAGTTCCAGATGTACGCGCCGTCAGCAACAGCGCTCATGGTGAAGTTTGTCTGGTTTTGGTATCCTGACAGGTTGTTGGTGGTGTTTGCCTGCCATGCTCCGCTGATATTATGGTAGAGGGTGATGTTGCTCAGGCCTACTACGCTTGTCGCGTTGCAGACGAATGTCAGGGTAGCATTCGCGAGGTATGCCCCATCCTGCGGCGAGACCAGCGTCACGATAGGCGCGCCCAGCGCCTGCACTGTGAAATTAGTCTGTTCTGTGCTGTTCACGTTACCGCTCGTGTCGTTCGCGATGAAAGTCACATTGTACTCCCCTTCCAGGATAGGTATGGTGAATGAGATGTTGTATTTGTTTCCTATGACATTTGTCAGCGCCACCGAGCTTACAGTGCCATTAGGGAACGACACATTCGCAAGCACCACACTCACACCGACATCATCCGAAACATTAGCGGCAATCTCCAGGGTATCGCTGGCATTGTAGATAGAATTGATGACAGGCCTCAGTCCTGTGACGTCAGGCCTCACAATATCATTCACAGTGAAGTTTGTCCTCTCAGTGCTGTTCACGTTACCGCTTGTATCATTAGCGAAGAAAGTCACATTATAGTTTCCAATCAAAGCAGGAGCAGTGAAAGACGTATTATACTTACTGCCCACAGCAAAGGACAAAGTCAGCTGCGAGACAGTGCCGTTTGGGAAAGACACATTAGCATACACAGACCCGACCCCCACGTCATCAGTCACATTGGCAGCGATCTCTACGGTGTTGCTGATGTTGTACGCCGAACTGGCAAGAGGCAGCAAGCCAGTGACACTCGGCAGCACAACATCATTGACAGTGAAGTTCGTCCTCTCAGTGCTGTTCACGTTACCGCTTGTATCATTAGCGAAGAAAGTGACATTATAACCGCCGACCAGGGCAGGAGCAGTGAAAGACGTATTATACTTCGCACCTACAGCACTAGACAGGCTAAGCTGCGACACCGTGCCGTTTGGGAAAGACACATTGGCATACACAGACCCGACCGCCACGTCATCAGTCACATTAGCGGCGATCTCTACGGTGTTGCTGATGTTGTACGCAGATCCAGCCACAGGACGCAAAGCAGTCACGTCAGGCCTCACAATATCATTCACAGTGAAGTTCGTCCTCTCAGTGCTGTTCACGTTACCGCTCGAATCATTAGCAAAGAACGTGACATTATAACCGCCGACCAAAGCAGGAGCAGTGAAAGACGCATTATACTTAGCACCAACAGCACTGGACAGGCTAAGCTGCGACACCGTGCCGTTCGGAAAAGACACATTAGCATACACAGACCCGACCCCCACGTCATCAGTCACATCAGCAGCGATCTCTACGGTGTTGCTCACGTTGTAAGCAGAACCAACAACAGGAATCAGTCCTGTGACGTCAGGCCTCACAATATCATTCACAGTGAAGTTCGTACTCTCAGTGCTGTTCACATTCCCGCTCGAATCATTAGCGAAGAAAGTCACATTATAGTTCCCAATCAAAGCAGGAGCAGTGAAAGACGTATTATACTTCGCACCAACCGCATTAGAAAGGCTAAGCTGCGAAACAGTGCCGTTCGGGAAAGACACATTAGCATACACAGACCCGACCCCCACCTCATCAG
>CAZNGE010000010.1:0-9258 GCA_964572875.1 uncultured Methanosarcinales archaeon
TGGCAAGGCCCCATTGTACCACTCAACCACCGGCGCCTGTGAAGTTCATATGGGCTCGGCCGGACTCGAACCGGCGATCAACGCCGTGTAAAGGCGCTGTCATTTATGGCACCATATGGTGAAGCCACTAGACCACGAGCCCAATTGATTTTCAGCTGATTTATTAGCATTTCGGATTTTTAGCTGATATAAAAGCTTTACTTAGGGTTTTGAAGTCGTCTTTAAATAGTGGTGACAAAATAGAAACATTTATAAAGGGCCTGATGCCTGTACAGGTCATATAATTTTAAATACCAGCCGATTTTATGCTAAAATGATGACAGAAGAACCCCCACAGGAACAGGCAGGACCTCAAGATAGCCTTATGAACATACCTGAGGGCAAGCAGCATCATGAGCACATACATGACATCCTGATGAAGCAGGATGAGATAACCTGGCGTTCTATCATACTTGAATTGATCAAGACAGAGAAGATGGACCCCTGGGACATCAATGTATCCCTGCTGTCTAAGATGTTCATCAAGACATTGAAGAAGATCAAGGGGATGAACCTGCACGTGTCAGGCAAGGTGCTGCTCTGCGCAGCGCTGCTTTTGCGCATCAAGTCAAGCAGGCTGATAGGAGATGATCTTTTAGAGTTCGACAGATTGCTGGCCTCAGGCGAGAACCAGGATGACATGTACTCTGACGAGGACTACCTGCATGGCGAACTCGGGCAGGCAGGGCTGAACATAGACAAGGACCAGATGACGCTCCAGCCCAAGACACCCCAGCCGAGGAAGAGGAAGGTGTCTGTGTATGACCTGATCGATGCTCTTGCTGTTGCCTTGACTGTCCGTCGGAGAAGGATACTCAACCAGATACAGACAAAAGACATGAAAGCCCCTGAGAAGTCATTGGACATCTCACAGCTCATGGGAGACCTCTATAATGATGTCGTCGGCTACCTGATGAAAGAGGAAGTGGACAAGGTAGCGTTCTCTGCTCTTGTTCCTGGCGACTCAAAAGAGGACAAGATATTCACGTTCGTGCCCCTGCTTCACCTGACCACTGCGAGGAAGATAGACCTCGACCAGAAGCAGCACTTCGGAGAGATCTGGGTTAAGCTCGCGAAGAAGAAGGAGAAGGCAAAGAAGGCTGAGAATAAAGAGGGAGCAGAGCCAGAGAAGGTTGAGGAAACGGTTGAAGAGCAGAATCCTGCTGCTTGAGTTTTTGATGAGTGTTATATAATTCTGGATATTGAATCAATATTATGTTGGGCCTTCGGCAGAACTCTACATCAGAAGTGTTCCACAGAGGCTGGGTTAGTGGAGCAGAGCTGGCAGCGTCTATTGTGTTTGTCATGTCATAACCTTTATATACTACTAATCCTCTTTTTAAGGCATGTCTACTGAATCTGGCAAAAAAGGGGGTAAAAAGGCCAAGAAATTGAAGAAGGCCGAGGCAAAGCATAAGCCAAAGGCAGCCAAGGCAGAGGTGGTCAAGCCAGACACTAAGGCAGGCATGAAGTCCAGTTCTGAAATAGTAAAGCCTGACAAGCCAGTGGAGCAGAAGAAGGCAGATACTAAAGCAAAGGCAGAAAAGGCCACTGCAAAGGAATCATTGTCCCCTACGCAGAGGTTCGAGAGGCTAAAGGACACCAGCGAGATAGACGTGTCCAAGCAGATAGTCAACCAGGTCATAGGACAGGACTCTGCAGTTGAGGTCATAAAGAAGGCGGCATCGCAGAGAAGGCACGTGTTCCTGATAGGGGAGCCAGGCACAGGAAAGTCCATGCTCGGCCTTGCGCTAGCAGAACTTCTTCCAAAAGAGAAGCTCGTTGACATCATCTCATTCCAGAACCCGAATGACGAGAACCAGCCGCTCATAAGGACAGTGCCTGCAGGAGAGGGGCGCGACCTTATAGGCAAGGCAAGGATAGAGTCGATGTCATTGTTCAAGAACCAGAACATATTACTCTTCATACTAGCTATACTGGCGATGATAGCGCCATGGTGGGTCAGGTCATACTACAAGTCAGATATCATGTTCGCAGCTTTCTTTTTGGGAGGCATGATGTTCCTGGCAGCTTTCGTCATATTCCTGAACCTCGGCAGGCGAGCGCCGGTAGGCAAGAACACAAGCGTGCCAAAAGTAGTCGTGGACAACTTCAAGAAAGACCAGGCGCCTTTCTTTGATGCGACAGGAGCGCACGCAGGTGCTTTGCTCGGCGATGTATTGCATGATCCCTTCCAGAGCGGAGGATTAGGGACGCCAGCGCATGAGCGTGTCGTAGCAGGCATGATACACAAGGCCAACAAGGGAGTGCTGTTCATCGACGAGATAGCGACGCTCCAGCCGCACACCCAGCAGGAGCTGCTCTCAGCATTGCAGGAGAGGAAATACGCCATCACAGGCCAGTCTGAAAGGAGCGCAGGAGCAATGGTCAGGACAGAGGCAGTGCCCTGCGATTTCGTCCTTGTGGCAGCAGGCAATCTCGAGACAGTCAAGCACATGCATCCTGCACTGCGGTCAAGGATCAGGGGATATGGCTATGAAGTATACATGAACGAGACGATAAAAGACACTTTAGAGAACAGGTGGAAGATAGCAGTGTTCGTCGCGCAGGAGATAGCAAAAGACCAGAAGATACCTGCATTCTCAAAAGAGGCTGTCGAGGTGATAATAGAGGAAGCAAGAAGAAGGGCTAACCGGAAGAACCACCTGACTCTCAGGCTCAGGGACCTTGGCGGGCTGGTCAGGGCTGCAGGAGACCTTGCTCAGGAAAAAGGCGCGAAGCTCGTCACGAAAGAGCATATCATAGGTGCGAAAAAGATAGCGAGGTCACTTGAGCAGCAGCTATCAGACAAGTTCATAGAGCGAAAAAAAGAATATGAAGTCATAAAGACACACGGCCAGCTTATAGGGCGGGTCAACGGGCTCGCGGTCATCGGAGGCGAAGCATCATACTCAGGGATAATACTACCTATAGAATCACAGGTCACGCCAGGAGGGAAGGAGAAAGAGTTTGTCGCAACAGGAAAGCTTGGCGAGATAGCAAAGGAAGCTGTCAAGAATGTATCAGCTATAATCAAGAAATTCTTCGGAGAAGACATAAAAGACTACGATGTATATGTCCAGTTCCTGCAGACCTATGAAGGTGTTGAGGGAGACTCAGCATCCATCGCGGTCGCGACATCCATAATATCCGCGCTCAAGAAGATACCTGTAAAGCAGGACACTGCGATGACCGGGTCGCTTTCTGTAAGGGGAGAGGTGCTGCCAGTAGGAGGGGTGACAGCAAAGGTCGAAGCAGCTATAGACACAGGAGTGAAGAGGGTAATTGTCCCAAGGTCGAACCTGCAGGACATAGTGATAGACAAGGACAAGATCAAGCTCATCAAGATAATACCTGTAGAGACCATCTCCCAGGTGCTCAGGGAAGCGCTTGACTGGAAAGGCAAGAAAGGCATCCTGAAGACCATAGAGAGTATAAACGGTGATAAATAGGGCTGATTCTGGTGCAAAAACTTTATAAATAATAAAATGGACTTATTCTAATATGCCAAGGACAAAGAAAAAGGCCGCAAAAAAGGCAGCTGCAGAAGAGGACGATGCAAGGTCAGTCAAGAGAAGGAAGGCCTGCCCGGACTGCGGAAGCAGGAACATAATGTTCGACACAGAGACAGAGCAGCTCATCTGCCATGACTGCGGCCTGCTGTTTGAAGAGCTTGTAGAAGTGGAAGGAGCAGGGGACGAGCTCCGGCTATTCTGATTCCCAGAAGACCTCCACCTCATCAGTCCTGAGATAGGGCTTCACATCTGATTCTTTGATTGACATCCGCTTGCCTGCCTTATACTCGAGCAGTCCGAGCCAGGCAATCATGAGACCGTTGTCCACATTGACATCATTCGGAAGGGTGTAGCACTTCGCGCCACGCTCCTCGCACATGATGCTGCACATCTCCTGCAATCTCTTTGAGCATGCCACGCCGCCACCGAGTAGCAATTCCTTCTTGCCGCAGTGCGCCATCGCGCGCTCAGAGACCTCGACGAGCATCGCAAAAGCGGTCTCCTGCAAAGAGAACGCCAGGTCCTCTTTTGAGAATTTTCCTGAGTCAAACTTCTGCTTCAGGTTCGTCAGAAGCCCGCCGAAAGAGACATCCATGCCCTTGACGACATAAGGCAGCTCGATAAGGTTCTTGGCTTTCAGGGAGAGCTTGTATAGCTTCGGGCCTCCTGGGAATCCCAGGCCCATGTGCCTTGCGAAGGAGTCAAGGAAGTTACCGACACCAATGTCAAGTGTCTCGCCGAAGATGCGGTACTTTCCTCCGTCATAAGCGATCACCTGCGTGTTAGCGCCTGAAGCGTATAGGAACACAGGGTCCTTCGCCTCTGTCATGAGCTTGCCTATCTCAAGATGCGCGATGCAATGGTTTACGCCGATTATCGGCTTGTTGTAAGTGGAAGCGATGGTGCGGGCCAGCATCGCGCCTATGCGCAGGCAGTTGCCTATGCCCGGGCTCTGCGAGTACGAGACAAGGTCTATCTGGTCCATAGCCAGTCCTGCCTTCGCCAGTGCCTTGTCAAGCACGTCCCTGAATATGAGGGTGTGGTGCTCCGCCACCTCTGCAGGTATCATGCCGCCCTCGCCCTCCTCTGTGGTGAAGATGGTGCGCTCATTGGCCAGGCTGCGGCCTTTATCGTCTATTATGCCTATGCCGAAGGTGTGGGCTGTCGATTCGATTCCGAGTGAGATCATTTTTTTGCCTTTGTCGCCAAGCCGTGTCCTGCTCCGCTTTGCTCCCTCTGGTCGCAAAGCTCTCGCGTTGCCGCGCATGCTTAAGTAGTCACCCGCTTAATTTGCTGTTTAGCATGCGCTTTGTCTGTTCGGTGTTTAATTTCCTGAAGGCATGCTAACTGGCAACTACTGCCACGGCTTGGCTGTAGGAATAAAGAAAAACATATAAATCTTGTTCAAATAATAGTCATAAAGGGGTGTGTTGGTGCGATAATGGCGTTCGAGTCCAAACCTATAACATTTGAGGAATTCATAGATCTTGTTAGGGCCAACAATCCTCACGCAGACCTGGCAAAGCTGGACAAGGCCTATCATTTCGCAGAAAAGGCCCACAAGGGCCAGAAGCGGAACAGCGGGGAGGCTTTCTTCGTGCATCCTTCAGAGGTGGCGCGGATACTGATACGGTTCAAGGCAGACACTGCTACGGTATGCGCAGCGCTGCTGCACGACACAGTCGAGGACGCCAGCACATCCATAGCCACTGTGAGGACGGAGTTCGGGGATGAGATAGCAAACATCGTGGAAGGCCTCACAAAGATAACCGGCCAATGGTTCGAGACAAAAGAAGCGTACAAGGCAGAGAACATAAGGAAGATACTCCTCGCGACGACAAAGGACGTACGCGTGATACTCATCAAGCTCGCTGACAGGCTGCACAACATGAGGACCCTTGCAGCGTTCAGGTCTGAGAAGAGGAAGAGGATAGCAAGGGAGACGCTTGAGATATACGCACCTATAGCGCACAAGCTCGGGATGTGGCGCATCAAAGGCGAGCTGGAGGACCTCTCGCTCAGGTATCTCGAGTACGACACATACATCCGCCTTAAAGAGGAGATAGCGGAGAAGCGTGTCGAGAGGGAGCTGGTAACAGCGCAGCTTGTAGAGAGCATAAGGTACGCGCTCAAGAACCAGGGCATAGATGCACAGGTTGTCGGCAGGGCCAAATACTTCTATTCGATATACAAGAAGATGATGAAGAAGCAGAGGGACTTCGACCAGATATACGATCTCATAGCCATAAGGATGGTCGTCAGCACAATACCTGAATGCTACAAGGCGCTTGAGGTCATACACACGATGTTCGAGCCCCAGCTTGAGAGGTTCAAGGACTATATCCAACACCCAAAAGCCAACGGCTACCAGTCGATACACACCTCTGTGAAGTACAAGAAGAAGATAATAGAGATACAGATAAGGACGCACGAGATGCATTCCATAGCAGAGGAAGGCATAGCAGCCCACTGGAAGTACAAGGGCACGGAGAAGGACAAGGCGTTCGACAGGAAGATCATGTGGCTCAAGCAGATACTGGGCTGGCTGCGGGAGTCCAAGAACGCAGAGGATTTCCTCGAGACGCTGAAGATAGACCTGTTCCAGAACGAGATAATAGTGCTGACACCCAAGGGCGATCCAATCTCGCTGCCCGAAGGAGCGACCTGCGTGGATTTCGCGTACGCGGTCCATACAGGCATAGGCAACCACTGCTCCAAGGCAAAGGTCAATGACCGGGTCGAGCCGCTTGACCACCAGCTGAACAGCGGCGATGTCGTCGAAATAATCACGCAGAACAACGCCAAGCCGTCAAGGAACTGGCTCAATTTCGTCATCACTTCCAAGGCGAAGAGCAAGATACGCTCTTTCCTCGGCATAGAACCAGACCGCAGGCCAAAGGAACCTGCTGCCGAGGAGGCGGAAGAGCTCCGGCTTCCGCTGCTGCAGTACATAAAGATAGAAGGAAGGAAGGCACCGCTCAGGCTTTCGAAGTGCTGCGAGCCAAAGCTCGGTGACGCGATAGTCGGCCTGCAGACCAAGGAAGGAAAGATCACCGTCCACAAGAAAGACTGCGTCAATGTCCATTCGCTTGACGAATCGAGGCAGGTCGGGCTCAGCTGGCTCGAGCCAGAGGAGACACATATCAGGAAAGTCAGGGTGTATGTCAGCGAGAGGCCGGGCATACTCGCAGACCTGCTGAACCTGCTTGCTACAGAGAAGGTCCAGGTGAAGTCAGTCAACACGCGTACAAGGAAGAAGAAGGTCATGCTGACCTTCAAGATAGACTCCAAGGAGCCTTCAGAGGTCGACAGGATAGTCGATAAGCTGCGCAGGGTCAAGGACGTTACAGACATAAGGGTAGATACCGGCGCGCAGGTGTCGGTCTAGCAGTTCAATGTTTATAAAAAAACTCAGTAAGTTTTAAATACTACACGTCGTTTATCTCTGCCATGGATGTCATAAGCAATCCCAAGGAAAAAGAAATCAAGGTCGTGACAAAGAGCGCGCTGATAGGCAGGCTTCCGAGAAAGGAAGGGTCCAAGTTCAAGACTGCGGTCGTGAGGCTCTTCACTGTCAACAACCCTCACAAGACCACCGAGTTCCCTGTCAGGACATACGAGTTCGACGACATGGAGAAGATCAGGATAATACGGCTCAATGTCTCATATTATCTCGAAGGGAATGACCTTGTCATCAATGACCTTGACGAGATATACATAATCCACGAAGGTAACAAGCTGATAGTCAAAGGCTACCAGAAGGAAGTCGAGAAGAGAGAGTGATGCTTATTCTTTTCAATCCAATAATAAGTTATATAAACAGCGGTATATTCTGATAGGCCATGCATGCCTTAAAGACCAATTTCAACAGCAATCCCAATGTAGGGCTCTATGGCTACTGCAACAACTCCTACTGCCTTATGGGAAGGGAAGTGCCTGAAGCCCGGGTGAAAGAGGTAGAGCGGGTGCTCGGGGTGCCTGTGCACCAGGTGACGATATGCGGCACATCCTTGATAGGGGTCTTTGTCGCAGGGAATTCGAGGAAACTTCTGGTGCCTGAGATCGCGTTCGAATACGAGCTCAAGAAGCTTGACCATCTCAAGGTAGATTATGAGGTCATAAAGTGCAGGGCGACAGCGCTGGGCAACAACATACTATGCAATGATTCAGGATGCCTGGCCAATCCAGAGTTCTCAGCAGACCAGAAGAAGAGGATAAGGCAGGCGCTCGGTGTCGCGCTGAAGCCCGGGAACATAGCAGGGCTCGGCACTGTAGGCAGCCTTGCAGCGCTGAACTCCGCGGGATGCATGGTCCATAGGGACATAACAAGGGCAGAGACAAAGGTCCTGGAGGGGCTGCTCGGCCTGCGGTGCGTGCAGTCTACAGTGAACATGGGCTCGCCATACATCCGCAGCGGGCTGCTGTGCAATGACAACGGTTTCGTGATAGGCGACGCCAGCGGAGGACCTGAGATAGTCAATGTCGAGACAGAGCTTGGCTTCCTCGAGAAGCCGGGCAGGAAAAGGAGGTAATATCATGAGCTTTACAGAAAACGAGAGAAAGCTGCTCAAGGCGCTTGTGCAGAATGAGCTGGATTCACTCAAGACAGAAGGTAATACCGTGTTCATAGTGGAGGACCACCCTGATTTCCTTGCAGGTGAGGATAAATACGAGGACTTTTTAGAAAGCTTATTAAAGAAACTTTAAATCCAGCATTATAACATGGCACAAAAAAACAGACCAGAAGGCGATGCTGACGCTGCAAAGCAGCAGGAGCTGCAGAGGAAGTATGTGGAGTACCAGATGATGGAGCAGCAGATAAAGCAGATGCAGCAGCAGCTGGAGAAGCTCGAGCAGCAGGGCATGGAAGCCGCTGCGGTCGAGCAGTGCATAGTGGACGTGGGGAACGTATCTAAAGGTGACGAGGTGCTCGTGCCGGTCACCGGCGGCGTGTTCTTCAGGACAAAGGTCGAGGACAGCCGGACATTTCTCGTGAATGTCGGCAGCGGAGTCGTCGTCGAGAAGGATGTCGAGGGCACCAGGCAGCTGATCCAGAAGCAGAGCGAAGAGATAGTGAAGTACAAGGAGCAGCTCACGAACCAGTTGTCAGAGCAGATAATGGCTTTCCAGGAGATGGAGACCGCGCTCAAGAAGCTCATAGAAGATTAAAATGTTCAAGTTCTTAAAGGAAAAACTCAAGAAGGCTGTATCCAAGTTCTCTAGAAACGTCGATGAGGAGGCAGAAGACATAGTAGAGGAAGCCCTGGTAGAGGAGGCGGCTGTCGAGGAGACGAAGGAGAAGAAAAAGAAAGAGAAAAAGGAAGAGAAGGTTCCTGAGCCAGAACCGGAGCCTGAGCCGGAAGAGGAGAAAGAAGAGGAACCAGAGCCGGAACCAGAACCTGAGAAAGAAGAAGAGCCTGAACCAGAGCCAGAAAAAGAACCTGAGTCCAGCGCCGAGCTCAAGGGGATGAAGGAAGGGCTTGAGACTTATCCTGATGCTGATCTTGATTCATTGATGAACATACTGGGCTTCCCTGCAGATATGAAGGAGAAGACCAAGGAAGAGAAGATAGGACTGGTGCTCACAAAGCCGCTTCTCGAGATAAACTCTGCGATGGACAGGCTCGACGAGATACACAAGGAGCCGGAAGCAGAAGAGGAGAGAGATGCTGAGCCTGAACCAGAGCCTGAACCAGAGCCTGAA
>CAZNGE010000010.1:9358-43053 GCA_964572875.1 uncultured Methanosarcinales archaeon
AGCAGAAGAGGAGAGAGATGCTGAGCCTGAACCAGAGCCTGAACCAGAGCCTGAAGAGAAGGCTGATGAGAAGGCGCCGACAGCAGAAGAGCTGCTGGAGGAAGAGCCGGAAGAGGAAGTCCCTCCGAAACCGCCGGAAGATACAGAGCCTGAAGAAGAGAAGACCGCAGAGGTTGAGGAAGAGAAAGAAGAGGTTGAGGAAGAGAATCCTCCTGAGCCACAACCTGAGCCTGAGCCGGAAAAGGAAGAGCCTGAAGAGAAGAAAGAGGAAAAGAAAGGCGGTTTCTTCAAGCGGCTCTTCAAGTCCAAGAAGAAAGAGGAAGAGGAACAGCTCCTGAAGGAGCTTGACGAGAAAGAGAAGGAAGAGAAAGAGGAGAAAGCCAAGGAGAAGAAAGAGCCTGAAGAGGAAAAACCTCCGGAGCCGGAACCCGCGCCTGAAGAGGAGAAAGAAGCTGAGCCTGAAGAGGAGAAGGTTGAGGCGCCGGAACCCGCGCCTGAGCCCGAGCCTGAGCCTGAGCCAGAGGAGGAACCCGAGGAGAAGAAAGGGTTCTTCGGCAAGATAAGGCAGAGCTTCGAGCTGAAGAAGCTGTCAGAATCGAAGTTCGAGAACATATTCTTCGACCTGGAGCTTGCGTTGCTGGAGAACAACGTCGCTGTAGAGGTCATCGAGAAGATCAAGGAGGACATGCGGAGCAGGCTCGTCGACCAGAAGATCAAGAGGTCGCAGATAGAGAGCATCGTGCTGCAGAGCCTCAGGAAGAGCATGGACCAGATACTCAGCGTCAAGGGAGTCGATCTGCTCGGCAATATCCGCGCGAGGAAGAAGGAGAACAAGCCATACGTCCTCGTGTTCGTCGGTATCAACGGCTCAGGCAAGACAACCACGATAGCGAAGATGGCAAAATACTTCATGAACAACGGCCTCAAGACCGTGATGGTCGCATCAGACACGTTCAGGGCTGCCGCGATACAGCAGCTCGAGGAGCACGCCAACAACCTCGGGGTAAAGCTAATCAAGCATGACTATGGATCAGATCCTGCTGCTGTGGCTTTCGATGGCATAAGATACGCAGAGTCGCGCGGCATAGACATCGTGCTGATAGACACTGCAGGGAGGCTGCACTCGAACGTCAACCTCATGGACGAGATGAAGAAGATAATGAGAGTGGCGAAGCCTGACATGAAGATATTCATAGGCGAGTCCATAACAGGCAATGACTGCATCGAGCAGGCACAGCGCTTCAACGAGGCTATAGAAATAGACGGCATAGTGCTGTCCAAAGCAGACGTGGATGAGAAAGGCGGGGCGGCGTTGTCTGTCTCTTACGTCACAGGCAAACCTATACTGTTCCTTGGCACAGGCCAGAGATACGAGGACCTGCAGGCTTTCGACAAGAAGGTCGTGCTGGGCAATCTTGGGCTGGATTGATATTTCTTCTGCAATAGCAGAACCAGCACCACCACGCTGCTAGAGCGCGTTTCCCTGTAAGCGATGATTAACTGTCTAATTCTTTCGAAGCGCATAGTGCCTGAGAAGTGCAGGGTTTCTGAATTTACGCTATCGCTAGCCTGACTGACGCAGGAAGCGGTGGTGGTGCTGGCTTAAATGGCTGGATTGAGGCATTTTCAGGCAAAACCTTTAAAAAGGCGGCTTCTTTATTCTGTGCTGTCAATTTCAACAACCTAACGGAGGATGATCTGATGGCTAAGAAGAAAAGTGCTGCGGTAAAACCCAGCTCAAAGGAGCTTGATGAAGGGAAGATGTTCGCTTTCCTGGGTGTTTTCCTGACCATAGTCGGCTTCATAATAGTGCTTCTTGCAAAGAAGGACAACAAGTACGCGATGTATTACGCAAAGCAGGGCCTTGTGCTGTTCGTCGCATGGATGATAATATGGGTCGTAGGAGCGATCATACCTGTTCTGGGCTGGTTTGTCATAATGCCGCTCGGGCAGCTGTTCATGCTGATATTGTGGATAATCGGCATCGTGAACTCGCTCTCAGGCGAAGAGAAGCCTGTGCCTATAATCGGCCAGTTCGCTGACAAGTTCAAGATATAAGCCTTTCAGGCTGTTTTTTTTCTTTTTTTTATGTTCTTTTCATGTTTTTCTATTAATCACTGAACAGTAACTAAAAACAAAATATTTATATAGGGAAGGCTATTACTTGTGCCTTGTAGTGTGTAAAAGGGGCGTCAACCATAGCAACCTTCTGAGAAAAGGACCTGCTTGTTTACATGATCAGACATATCCATTTTGGGGGAACACGATGGTAGATGATGGCTTCAACACGAAATTCGGCAGCGTTGTAAAAATAGATAACTGGTCAAAGGGCGAAGCCCAGATGTGTCTTGAAGACGCTATAATCAAGCATAAACGGAGGTATCCTGATTCTGATATTACGCTGGACAGCCTGAGAAAGGTCGACCAGGGAGTGCCTCCGGAGAATGTAGTGGTTGCGTTCTTCGGCGGTCTTGATGCTGTCGTGAATGATATAACATCAAAGCTCAGGGAGCCGACTTCCAGTAAACCTGCTCCTGTCAGGCAGAGCGATGTGGTGAGCCAGCTGTTCCCTGGGATGGAGGACCAGCCGTCCTCAATCGATTATGATTCCCGCGGTCCAACAGGGACAAGGAGTGCGGAAGAGCCTGTCAAGTATGATTATTCATTGGAAAGCAATGATGGTCACGTCATGGACGTTAGTGATGATTCTATCATGCCTCTCGAAGAGGTGCCTGACGGCCAGTCGAGTGTTCCAGCTGTCGAGGAGATCATAGAGCTCGACCCTGAGGATGACATCTTTGCGGATTCGGTAGTCCCGCTCGAGGAAATGAAGTCAGGTGATTTCAGCATACCCGAACATTCAAGGGAAGAGCCTACACAGCCAGAGACCAGGGCTCCAATAGACCTGTATCCGACACAACCTGATCCTGTACAGAGCATAGAGGCAAGCATCAGTGACGCACTCAATGCGCCAGACCTTCCTGATGATTTCCCGGAAGAGGACGACGTGTCCATGGTGCCGAGAGACGGCCCGAAGGTCAAGCTCGACAATAGCCTGAGCAACGGCACAGCTGTCGTCAGCAACGGCAACGGCAAGCGCGCGCCCAAGACCGGGACTGTGGTCATCGATAGGAAACAGCTCGATGAGAATCCAGAGGAATCTGCCGTGAAATACATGTCTCCTGGAGAGCCGGTTTCAGGCGATGGAGATTCTGATAAGATGAAGGATTTCGACGAGATACTGGGAGGTGCCCCGTCAGGAAAATATTATCCAGAAAACTCTGCAGCAGGGATGGAATTCTACTCAGGCGGCGGAGCAGGAGGCTATGGCGGGTCAGGAGACGAATCCGGAATGAGCAGAGGCAAGAAGGTCGGCATATTCGCTACCATCGTGGCTCTTGCGGTCGCGGGATTCTTCGGGCTCAATGCTCTGTTAAACAAGGGCTGTGCAGAAAACGTCCACAAGAAACAGGAATCTCAGTTCGTGAAGCAGGAGGAGCAGAAAAAACCTGAGTTCGACGCTGTCGCCTGGGAGCAGGGGTGCAAGGCCGCTGCAGCTCAGAGGGTCCTGCAACTGGTCGGTGAGGACCACCCAGTATCATTGAATCATAATTACAATCTTTCTCCCGACGGGAAAGTGGTCATATCAAACCAGGGAGTCATAAACATGGCATACTGGTTCGGCACAAGGGCTGACGAGGACAGGTCCAATGACTACCGCGGAGGCTTCGGAAAGCCTGGCCAGGGCGAGATGGCAGATGGGTTACTTTCAGACCTGGGTCTCAGCGTGGACAAGCTTGCAGAGAACAGGGGAGATGAGTTCGACGAAGGGCTTATCGAGACTACCATGGTCAACTCTTCTGTCGTGCCTGAATGTAAAGTGCCTGCGGAGGCGCAAGAGGGGGGTGATGTCGTAAAGGATCCAGTGCCTGATGAGAAAGCTGAGGGTGCAGATGATGACGGCAAAGGGGCATTCAACATCCATGATGGTTACAGGCAGGATGACAAGCTCGGGAATTCAGACCCGGCGCTGCAGCCGTTGCACACAGAAGATGATGAGCTTGATATCGACATCTATGTCGATGAGCAGGCTTTCAAGGAAGCGGATGACATACCTGTCGTGCCGATAACCGCAGGGCCTGACCTTGCGAAGGATGACCTGGAGAGCATAGCAGAGATGTATGCCCAGGCAAAGTTTGACAAGGGTTCAGGATTCAGGGTAGAGGACATACAGATGTTCTACAAGGGAGTCACGCCTGAGCTCGCAAGGGAGATCTACCTGGACCAGAAGCTGAATGAAGCAGATTACGAGGATGATGGAATCATATTCGAAGAGCCGGTGATGGCGGATCCTGTTACAGAGGCCGAATACCTGATAGAGAAGGCCAGGAAGGAGCTTGCTGACCGGTTCGACGCATTGAGCAGGAGCTATATCGAGAGGTTTGACATCCTGTCTGAGAAGATTGAGGCTGTCAAGAAGGACCTTGCGGCAGCTGAGGCAGAGAACCCAGGACTGTACGCAGGAAGCGTCAGGGACGCTGCTTAAAAGGGTGTTTTAACCACTCAAGAGTGACTATAAATCGAAAGATTTATATATCATGAGCGACTTCTCTTATACGTTATAATACAGATGCGTGTGTCAAAGAGCGTTTTCGGGCAGCTTTCTCTGAAGGAAGAGGGTGATTCAGGCTATTAGAAATAGCTATCAGAGATATCCATGATATTTGCATCCGGGTGAAATAATGAATGACGATAGGGCCAATGAAGGGGAAGATACATTAGTACAGATAGTCAGGAATGGGGAAGATCCAAGGGATTTTCTCTATAGATCAGGATTCGGGATGGAGGCACCTCTAGTCGATGATGATATCTCTGAGAAGACAACTTTGCCAGATCCTGACAGGATCAGGATATATGAAGAGGAAGGCATACTCCATGCAGAAGGAAGCATCACCAATGATAACGCAAGAGCAGCCATCCTCGAGATACTTCTCAACTACAAGCACACTCAAGATTCCGCTATGCATCTCACAAAGATGGTCGGCAGGATAAAGCTCAACGGCAAAGACCTGACGCCGACTATGATAAGGGAGTTCGCAAATCTCTCTTTCAAGCAGGCAAGGGATGACGTTGACCTTCTCTATTCGCATCTCGGAATAGGTAAGAATGGCATCGACAATCACTATTTCAACTCAAAAGAATGGAAGGAGCTTGTCGCAAAGCTTTCTGACCCTGTCGCCAGGGCAGAGTTCCAGGGCGAAGACGGCGAGTATGCGCAGAATCTTGAGGGTAACCTGATAAGGACGCGCCCAAAGGCCAATGAACGCCACGAGAGGAACGGCCATTCGTTATCTGACGCAGCATCTTTCGAGAAGCTGCCTGAAGAGAGCACTGAGCTCCTCAACGCCGTGAGAGCGGCCAGGAATGGGAACGCGATAGAACGGCAGGTTACAGAGCCCAATATCATCATCGACAAATCACTCTACCGGGATGATTCCGCCTCTCTCGATGCTGCTTCTTTCGAAGAAGAGGACACGCAGCCAGACATCAGGCCTGTAAGGGGTGAAGACGGGCAGATGCAGTTCTATTTCATGAAAGGCATGAAGAATGACTCGCTTGATTTCGAGGAGGACACTGAAGAGTTCGCAGTCCAGTGGCATGAGCAGCTCGAGTTACCTTTCGGAAAGGTCGACGAGCTCCACAAGGGATTCAACAACTGGGGAGATACGATCACTGATTTCGTGAGCGCATGTTCAGGTGAAGACGCAGGACCTAAACGGCCAGGCGGATTCAAAGCTGCCCTGGGCGCAATGGCAATCCTTGCAGTGCTCTCATACAGCGGGAATGACCGGCATGATACGAAGCAGAGGGATACGATCATAATACCTGAATCGCAGGTCGAGACAATCTATGTAAAGCCACCTACTCTCGACGAGTTCGTGACAAAGGGAGCTGAAGCTTCCGGTTCAGGATTCTGGGAGAAGTTTGATGATAAGATGGCAGATGGTTTCCACAAGGCATCGCTCGCGTTCCTTGGCGGAGACGGAAACGGCCTGCCAATCAATGCGGCTGCGAAGCCAGAGGATAAGAAAGATGTCGTGCAGGGCACGCAGGACAGCGATTTCAATAACTCTCCTACAGTCCAGAAGAAGCATGACGACATGATCCATGCGGCAGATGTGCCTGACAAGGTCAAGAGGCAGTACCTCAGGGCGTTCGTCAGGGGCAAGGTCGGAAGAAGCGTCTCGTTGTCGAAGAACAAGAGGCTCAACCTGCATAACTGGGCAACAGGACAGATGGCCATCAACGCAGCCCACTGGAAAGGAACAAGGGTCGACGGTGACAGAAGGAACGACTACAGGCGCGGAGAGGCAACAGAAGAGCAGGCCTCTATGGCAGAGGCATGGCTGCTCGACTATACTGGAAACGATCTTGATCATTTCATGTCAAAGAGAGGCAGGGGCATAGGACCTGAAGATGTAGACTTCGCCAATCTCGGTCCCAATGGGCAGAAGCTGCTCGACAGGATGGAGAGAGGATATTCTACACCTGCTCCGGCAGTCAAGCATGTCGCGAAGGTCAGGAAGCATAAGAAACTGAGAAGTCCTGTTGTCAGGAAGAAGCACAAGACAGTGAAGAAGCCAGTGCTGCAGCCTCCGACAAAGGAAGAGCTCGCCAGGATGGCCAGGTCTGACAGACCCGAGAAAGCAGAACCTGAAACAAAGGTCTTCGAGCCGCCGGTGGAGATTGAAGGCCCTGCGCCGAGCTACGGTTTCAAGGTGCACAAGCCAGAGACCTTCGAGGAGAAGCGCGATTACATAATGACCAACCTCCTGCAGAGGATTGCAGCGAAACCTTCTGAACACGCGCCCATATCAACTTTCCTGCTTGATGGGCCGGTCACGCTGACAGAGCATGTCGATTGGCGCTTCGAAATGCTCCATGAAGAGTTCCCTGACAAGGGCAAAGAGATAAGCGACGCCAAGAAAGCAGCGTTCATGGCTATCGGAGACACGACATGCATCGGCAACTATGTCGAGATCCAGCTCAGGACTCTGGAAGAAAGGTGCAAGTACAGGATAAAGGAAGGCAGGGAACCCAACGATATAACTGAATACAAGAAGAACTTCCTGGACGGCCTGAGCCATACATGCAGATCATACGTAAACAGGAAAGTGCCTGACGTCAAGAACGCCAACGGCGAGAGCGTAAGGGACTACCTGATCAAAGGCAACGAGGAGAAGCTGAGAGAGGCAGGCAAGAGCCTGGATATCATGATCGACAAGAGCAAGGTCGTGAAAGAGGATGTTCTCAAGACGAAGAAACACAAGAAGCAGAGGAGAGCAAGGAGGGAGTGCGGGCCTGAAGAGATATGCCCGTTCACGCAGAACCTCTACAATGACCTCTCGACGCAGGATGTCCTCGAGGCATCGCTCGCAAGGCAGGTCATGGGCGGCTCGCTTTCAGAGCAGGACGCGCTTGTCAAGGCAGGCGAGTTCTACAATCTTGAGGGCGTCACCCCTGAATCGATGGCAGACTCATACCTGAAGGTCCAGAATATCAGGAATGCTGAGAAGGAGTTCCACGACGTGACCCTGAGGGACGTCATCCGAGCTTCGCTCGCGAGGCAGGTGATGAACGGCAGCATCTCAGAGGAAGCTGCGCTCGAGAAAGGCAGGGACTTCTACGGTTTCGAGGATATCACCGCAGAGGCGATGGCAGACTCGTACGTAAAGGTGCAGTACAAGAAGCAGAGGGATAAGGTGCAGAAATCAGGCGGCATCGACGTCGACGGCCTTGTCTCAGACATCGGGGAGCGCATCGACGAAGTGTTCACAGAATACGACCCTGCGATCCAGTACGCTGCTTAATCTTTTGAATTATTTTCTTTCTTTTATCCATTTCAGAATTCTATCTTCCCATCATAATAGACGCCCTTATGCAGATCGACAGGGCGCCAGGTGTCATGCACCAGCTTTGCGTCGAGCCATTCCGCGAGCTCTTTCTCATTCCCGATCGTCGCGCTGAGGCCGATGAGCTGCGCGTCCCTGATCATCTGCTTGAGCATGGTGATGAGGATCTCAAGGGTCGGGCCCCTTCCAGGGTCGTTCAGAAGATGTATCTCGTCGATTATGATCGTCGCGACATCCCTTATCCACGGCACATGGTGGCGCAGGAGCGAGTCGAGCTTCTCTGACGTGCATATTATCAGGTCAAAGGTGTGCAGTTTCGGGTCAGAGCTGTCAAGGTCGCCGATAGACATCCCTATCCTTATCAGGTGGCCGTATTTCCTCTTGAATTCCCTGAATTTCTCGCTCGCAAGAGCCTTGAGCGGGACTATGTAGATGGCCTTGCCTTTCCTGTTGAGGATGGACGTGAGCATGGCAAGTTCTGCGACCAGGGTCTTGCCGCTGGCTGTGGGGGTGCAGACAAGGAGAGATGCGCCTTTGAGCAGGCCTGCATCTATTGATTTAGACTGTGAAGGGCGGAGTTTGTCGATTCCTTCTTTTTGCAGGACTTCATAGAGCTGAGCGGGGATGTTATTCTTGATGGATCCTAGGGTTGACATGGGGTGGGAAAAAGAACACATGGTTAAATAAGTTTTGGTAATTTTTTAGTCGCTGAGGTGTACGAACTTCTGTATGAAAACTCTCTTGATCCGCTCTCCGAACTCGCCTGACTTCTCAGGATGCCCCTGCACTGCAAGTATGGGGCGGTCCCTGCAAGCCATCGCGGTAATCATCTCATCATCCCTTGACAGGACATCAAACCCTTGAGGCGCATCCTTTATGAACCAGCCGTGCTTATAGTACATCAGGCCGTTCTCGCCGAGGATGTCCAGCGCATAAAGCCCTTTGCGTTTCTTATCCAGCTTAAGCAGCCTGGAGCCGAATGTTATACCGAGTATCTCAAGCCCAAGGCATATGCCCAGCACCGGCTTTTTTGTGGTCTTGAGAAATTCCTTCTCTTCTGCAAGATCCTCTGGATGTGATATGTGGATGGGCCCTCCTGACAGCACTATGAAATCATAGCTTTCCGCGACGCTCCTGTCAAATGCAGAGTGGTGCATGACATCAGCCTCAGGAAAAAGCACCTTCAGCGCATCAACAAGCGTCGAGCCGTGGTCTATTATCAGGCCTTTCATGATAACATATTACGCCTTATTGAATTATAAACCTTTTCAAAGAATTCAATGTCAACCACTCCCGGGAAGCTGTTTATCTCGATGAAGACGGGGTCGAACCGGTCGCCTTCAAAGAGGATGTCCCCTCCTGCGTAGTTCAGGCCGAGTATCCCTGCAGACCTCCTTATGACCTCGACACCCTCTTCTATCTTCTCTCTTGGTACATATCTTTCCATCTCTTCAAGCGACATCATCCTCGCGCCCTGGACTATGTTGGTTATCGAGTTCTCGTTCGTGCCCCGGCCATACGCGTCTGCAGGATCAGCTTCGCCGAAAAGCACGCGCGCCCTCAGGTCGAACTTAAGGCCATTGGTCTTGGAGTTCACAACTCCCTTCTCGACCACCACATCCTCTTCGAGCATCCTGCTTATGAATTCCTTATCCCCTGTTATGTCTATCTCTTTCCATCCTGCGTCGTGGTCGTGGTTCCATATCCTCTTCCCGTCATACATGAAGTTGGTGGTCCATATATCCCTGCTCACGTAGGTTATGCCTTTTCCCATGGAGCCGTACCTTGCCTTGACGTACACTGAGTTGCCCTGCTCTACCTGCTGAAGGACTGCATCGATGTCCTTCTGGATGTCCTGCGCGACAACGACACCCTTATCTGAGAGGAGATTCTTCGCTTTCAGCTTGTCCCGCTCAAGAAGTATGCTTAGCGGACGGTTGACATATCTTGCATCAGGGAAGCGCCTCTCGGTCATGTCGTTCAGCATCTCAGCAAGGTTGCGTATGGAATAGCCGAACTCCCTTACACCGTAAAGCACGTTCTCCTTCTCTACCAGATACGACCATAATGAGTATGGGAAACAGAGCATTACAGGTGATCCAGAGGCTATTATGCCATTTCCTGACAGGGCCTGGGAATATGTTATCTTCCTGACTCCTGGCCGCGAACCTAGACAAGAGAATGTCTGGTCCTCCTCATTTTCCTCTCCTATGAGAAACAACTCCGCACTCATGGCTGTTCAGGCAAAATCACATGTATAAATACCTTTTGATTCTTTTTTAAATCCATTTAAGCCTCATTGGTAGTTTCCTGGTTTTATTTTACTTAATATTTTCACTAAATCTTTCTTAAATCAGCTTTTTTACTTATTTGAAGGTTTAATCTGGCTTTTAACCTGAAAACAAAAAGAAATTTAAACAACTTAGGGTTGATTATCTGCATGCAGCTCTACAACCAGACCACCAAGTACACCTGCGCAGCAGCTTCCCTGGCCATGATAATAAACCACTACAAGCCCGGGTTCAGGCTGAACATAGACAATGAGTTCGACATCTGGCAGAAGACCGCTGCACTGCCAACAAGAGGGAGCTCGATATATGCCCTGGCGATATACGCCCATGAGCGGGGGGTGCCGCTGAAGGTCTTTGTGGGAAAGCACGAATACAAGTTCCCAGGATACAAGTTCAAGGCCTACAAGAAGAAGGAGATAGATGTCGCTAACTTCTCTTCAGAGATGTTCTACCACAAAGCAAAGAAGCTGGGCATAGATATCGATGAGAGGGAATTCAGTATCGAAGATGTGAAGAGAAGCCTGAAGAAAGGAAAGATAATCCTTCTCAGGCTCATCATCGGCGTCGTACGCAAGAGCAAGGCCAACAGGCGCAACCCGCATTACATGCTCGTGTACAGATATGAAAAGGGGAATTTCCTAATAATGGACCCTAAGAACGGGCCGCTGAATGTCGATGAGAAGATAGTGGAAGAGGCGTTCAACAAGGTGACAGATATCAAGAGGGACAACAGGATGATAGTTTTCGGCTAGTCTGGAATGACTGGCTGTTTCTCTGATGGGGGATGTGCTGAGATGTCTGATGAGGTATTCCGCAAGATAAGGACTGTGAAAGGCAGCATCGACATACTCTCGGTAGGGGAGATCGTCGCGGACTACATCACCACAGAGGACAGGCCGCTCAAGGAAGTGACTGTCTTCGAGAAGTTCTTCGGCGGAAGCCCTGCCAACATCACGTTCCACATGAAGCAGATGGGCATGAACCCAGTCCTCGTGGCCAAGATAGGGGATGATGCTGACGGAGCTTTCCTCATGTCTGTGCTTGACGAGCATAAGATAAGCAAGGAACACATCAGGGTCGCGAAGAAGAAAGGCACGACAAAGGTGTTCCACAGGAGGCATGTCGAGAGGCCTGAGTTCGAGGTCTTGAGAGGGGCTGACGCGCACCTGCGGCACAAGGAAGTGGATTTCAGCATCATAGCGCAGGCAAAGATAGTGCATACGAACGCGTTCACCATGGCAGAGGAGCCTGTGCGGGAGGTCGCTCTGACTGTCCTCGAGAAGGCGCATGAGCTCGGCAAGATCGTGTCATTCGACCCTAACTACAGGTACAAGGTATGGCCTGACAAGAAAAAGGCGCTAGAGACCCTCCGTCGGGTGTATCGTTTTGTTGATCTGACCAAGCCTTCGATGGATGACGCGCGCGAGCTGTTCGGGGAACTTGACCCGCGTCAGTACATCAAGAAGTTCCACTCCCTGGGCGCGAAGATAGTCGTCCTGACCATGGGAAGCAAGGGCTCGCTGATATCAGACGGCAGGAGCTTCATCAAGATACCTGTGGAGCAGTGCGACGCAAAGGAATCCACAGGAGCAGGTGACATGTACTGGACAGTTTTCCTAATAAGCCTTCTGCGAGGCGACGGGCTGGAGACTGCAGGCAGGAAGGCGAGCTATGCGGCGACAAAGGTGGTGAGCAAGATAGGCGCCGTGCTCGAGCTTGACGACTACAACGAGATAATAGCATATATGGGACTTTTCTGAAGTTTTCCTGTGTTTTTTACGACTCAAGCCCTTTTTGCTTAATCTATGAGCGGTCCTGAATATACTTCCGGAGCCTTTATCCCCATCAGCTTGAGTATCGTCGGCGCTATGTTGGCTATGCTGTTGTCTTTCCTTTCTATTATGTTGTAAGGCTTTCCTGTCAGCAGGATGAAAGGGACCTTGTTGGTGGTGTGAGAGGTCTTGTGCTTCCCTATCATCTCCTCTGCGTTGCCGTGATCGGCTGTTATCAGTATGCTGTAATCGGCCTTTCTTGCCGCTTCGACGACCTTGCCCAGGCAGTTGTCCACAGCATGGAGAGCCTTTATCGTCACGTCGAGCTCGCCGGTGTGGCCAACCATGTCGGCGTTGGCGAAGTTCAGGACGATAAGGCCGTACTTCTTTGAGCTTATGCGTTTTATCGCTGCTTCTGCCACCTTGTGCGCAGACATCGCAGGGGTCTTGTCATATGTCGAGACATGCGGGCTGGGTATCAGAAGACGGTCCTCTTTCGGGAAAGGCCCGTCTTTTCCGCCGTTGAAGAAATATGTCACATGAGCGTACTTCTCTGTCTCTGCGATCCTGAACTGCCTAAGGCGGTTCTTTGATATTATCTCCCCTAACATGTGCTTGGGCACCTCTGGCTTGATCGCTGCAGGAGCCTTTATGTCCCTGTCATACTGCGTGAGGCAGACAAAATAAAGGTCTATTATCTTCTTTCTCTTGAAATTGTTGAACTTTCCCTCGACAAACGCCCTAGTGAGCTCCCTTGCGCGGTCCTCCCTGAAGTTGAAGAATATTATCGAGTCCATTTCCTTGACATAATGCTTGACCTTCTGGTTCTTAGAGAGTATTATCGATGGCTTTACGAACTCGTCGGTCTCACCCCGCCTGTATGCGGCTTTTATCGCCTTTTCTGCAGAGCTGTAGATGAATCCATTTCCATTCACCATCGCATCGTATGCCTTGTGCTCGCGGTTCCAGCGGTTGTCGCGGTCCATGGCATAGAACCGGCCCATGAGAGTCGCTATGCTGCCGAGTCCCAGGCGCCTGCACCTGCTCTCTACCTTCCTTATGTATCCCATAGATGATTTCGGCGGAACATCCCTTCCGTCAAGGAAACAGTGGATGTACATCTTCCTTACTCCGTTGGCCTTTGCCATGTCCATGAGCGCGAGCAGGTGGTTTATGTGGGAATGCACCCCTCCGTCGCTGAGCAGGCCCATCAGGTGGAGGGCGGAATCATTCTTTTTCGCATTCTCCATCGCCTTGAGGATGACCTTGTTCTTCTGCAGTCTGCCTGCCTTGATCATAGCATCTATCTTCATCAGTTCCTGATGTATTGTTCGCCCTGCGCCGAGATGCAGGTGGCCCACCTCGGAGTTGCCGATGAAGCCTTTCGGCAGCCCTACATGCCTTTCTGCAGCATAGAGCGTGGTGTGCGGGTTGCTGTCCCATAATGCGTCGAAGTTCGGATGTCTTGAGAGCTTCACTGCGTTGTATGCCTTTGCTTTCCTTATCCCCCATCCGTCGAGTATGATGAGAATGGCCTTGCTGTTGTTCTTCTTTGTCTTTTTCTTCATGGTATCGCCTTATTCCTCTTTCTCGAGTATATCATGGACTATGCGCCTGACATCATCTGACTTTAGCGCGAAGCTCAGGCCCTCGAATCCGGTCCCCGAGTACTTCAATGTCGCGATGCCTATTATCTTCCCGTTCTTGTCGATCAGCGGGCCCCCGGAATTCCCTGCGTTTATCGCGACATCTGTCTGGAAGTAGCTCCTGTCTATCCCGTTTATGAGCCTGTCTGTGCTGCTTATTATGCCCTGCGTGACAGTGGACTCGAAACCCACGGGATTGCCTACCGCTATCACATGCGTGCCTACATTCACGCTGTCGGAGTCCCCGAACTCAAGATACGTGAAATCATCCTTGTCTGTTATGAGCTTCAGCACAGCGATGTCCCAGTCCTCATCCTTTCCTATGACTGTGGCGGAGTATTCTGTCTCGTCATGCGTCCGCACTGTTATCTGGCCGAGCTCGTCGATGACATGGTAGTTCGTGACAAGGTATCCTTTATTGTTGATGAAAACACCACTGCCTGCGCTCGTGAAATATCCCGGGCCTTTCTTGCCTATCGTGACCACTGACTTGATCGCGGTCGGGATTATAGAGCTGAAATCAACTGACTGCTGCCTGAATGCATCGAGCTGCTGGCTGAAGCTGAAGAGCTCCGAGAGGCTCTGGTTGCTGATGCGCTGTATCGACGCCGAGAGCGCAGAGTCCCTGCCCATGGCCTGGGAGTTGTAGGACTGGATGCTGCTGCTCAGGTCATCCCTGACATTCTCTATCCTGGCCTGCATCACGCTGATCTCGCTGTCGAGCTCCCCTGTCTGCGAGTCGATCTTTCCGCTCAAAGCCTGCTCCTGCGAAGAAAGCTTCTGCTCGACGCCGCTCTCCAGCTCCTGTTGTTGTGATGCAAGGGTGTTCATCTTGGTGTTGTAGTCGTAGGTGAAGTAGGCGAACATGGCTCCGAAGACGATTATTGTCATTATGTTTATCATGAGGACGTGCCGTATGCTGAGACTGGCGGGCATGTGCCACGAAGTCTTTTTCACATGCCTTGCGAGCAGGTGGCTGAACTCTTCATGGGTGTAGCCTGCCTCTGCAAGGGACTTGCGGATGGCAGCTTCGCTGACTCCAAGGCTCTTCTGCGTCTTTATGTAATCCTCGAGCTCTTTTTCGTCGGTCATGGTACTTTGTGTTTATCTTTTATGTGCTGATCTTTTACACAACGAATCAATAATCAATTTACGCCTGCGGCGAAATTTAACGAATGTCTAGTCAGTCTTAGCCTGCTGAGAGCTCAGTTCAGCTTAGCCATGATTGCCTTCTGGCCTAACTCCTCTTCGATTCTCAGCAGTTGATTGTACTTTGCGAGGCGCTCGCTCCTGCACGGGGCTCCTGTCTTTATCTGGCCTGTGCCGAGACCTACTGCGAGGTCTGCGATGAAAGGGTCAGATGTCTCCCCGCTCCTGTGGCTCACCATGACTTTCCAATCATTGCTCATTGCGAGCTTCGCTGCCGTCGTGGCCTCTGTCAGCGAGCCTATCTGGTTGACTTTCAGCAGGAGTGCGGAGCAGAGCTTGTCCTTGAGTGCGAGCCTTATGCGCTCGGGGTTCGTGACAAGCAGGTCATCGCCCACTACCTGCACCTTCCTCTTCTTTGCAGAGGCCGTGAGAGCGGGATAGGGGGCGAAATCATCCTGCTCAAACGGATCCTCTATCGAGAATACCGGATAGCTGTCCATTATGTGCTCATAGAGCTTTGTGAGACGCTCTGGACCCATCCATCTACCGTCGACAAAATACTGCCCTTTCTTCTTGTCGTAAAACTCTGAGGAAGCAGCGTCTATGGCTATCTTTATCAGGCCTTCATAGCCTGCTTTCCGGATGGCCTTAGTGAGTATGGAAAGGGCGTCCTCGACCCTGCGGATGTTCGGGGCGAATCCGCCCTCATCACCCACATTGGTCGAGTCCTTCCCATACTTCTTGGCGATTTCCTGTTTGAGAGTGTGATACGTCTCAGAGCCCATGCGCAATGAGTCCGCGAAGGTGCGTCCTCGCGGGCAGATCATGAACTCCTGGAACTGCAGCTTGTTGTCTGCGTGCTGGCCGCCATTGATTATGTTCATGCAGGGCACAGGAAGTATGCGCTTCTTGCCTAATATGGAATAGAGGGGCTTGCCCTGCGTTGTCGCTGCAAGCCTTGCATTGGCTAAGCTGACTCCGAGGATTGCGTTGGCTCCGAGATTACTCTTGTTTGCGGTGTTGTCGAGCTTGAGCATGGCCTTGTCAATCGTTGCCTGCTTCCTGCAGTCCATGC
Organism: uncultured Methanosarcinales archaeon; assembly: GCA_964572875.1. Taxonomy (GTDB): domain Archaea; phylum Nanobdellota; class Nanobdellia; order Woesearchaeales; family UBA11576; genus JABMQF01. Next base: position 25,205 of record CAZNGE010000010.1, read on the forward strand.
CCTTTACTGCTCTGGCTATCTTTGTCCTGACATTGTTGACCGCTCTCAGGACACCTTTGCCATGATATCTCGGGCCTCCGTCCCTTAGCTCTATCGCCTCATGGATGCCTGTTGAAGCGCCTGAAGGGACAGCAGCCCTTGCAGTGTGCGACTTCGTCGCTATATCGACCTCGACAGTAGGGTTGCCTCTCGAATCGAGTATCTCCCTTGCCCAGACCTTCTTTATCTTATAATCAGTCCTCATCTTATTACCTCTTTTTCCCCAGCTTGTTCAGGTGCTCGTCGATAATTATGTTGAGAAGTATTGTCTTGGAAGGGTACTTGTACCTGTTCTCAGGTCTCTTGAGAATCGCTTCTATCTCCTTCTCCAATGCGTCATCGATGCGTACTACTCCCATACTGGCACCTGTTTTGCGATAATCGTGTCCTTTTTGTGTTAACCGGGTTGTTTTCGTAACACTTGTAACATATTGTAACTTAATATAACATATTGTAACATCAGTATATAAATGTTGTGGTTTTTGGATTGCTTAGAATTAGTTCAATTTGTTGCGGCACGGCATAAATGCTTAATCAGCGGCGGCAGCGCTGCCTAAAGAAATACAATCAACCTATGTAGCTGGTCTCCTTGTGCATGCCGCGCTTCATCTTGTTCAGGGCGGCCTTCTTGGAGAGCTTGCTCAGCTCCTGTGTCCTTGTCAGGATCTCTGACTCTATGTCCTCGATCTCGCGGTCCACCCTGCTGATCTTGATTTTCAGGCCTATCTTCTTGTTGAGGAACTTGACCACTTCCCTGGCTCCCTGGATGCCCAGGTAGGCAGGATGGCCCAGGGTCTCAGCGAGCAGGCAGACGGCAGGTATGCCCTGCCTTGCGGCAAGCCCGACAAGCAGTCCGCTCACTCCGATGATGGGCCCGACGATGCCATAGAGCTTCTCATTGACCTTGGTATCCTTCTTGAACTTCTTGATCACATCTTTAGAGTTGCCTGTGCAGAATATCTCCGGCTTCTTCGGTACGTCAGCGAGGCCTATGCCGCCGAGCGTTATTATCAGGCTCGCGCTGTGCTTCTTCGCGACCTCAAGCACTTTCTCGCAGAAATCATAAGAGCTCTGCTCGTCAGCAGGCTGGACATCGCCTGTAAGGATCATTATGTCCTCTCCCTTCGCCCTCTTCCTGGCGTAAAGCTCTATCGAAGGCAGCTCAATCAGGTTATGGTCATTCACGAAGACGGAATTTGGAAGGTCATGCGAGAATACATTGTATATGACCTTTGCATTGGTCTCGTCGATGATGAAGTCAGCGGCTATCTTGCCTACATTGCCGATGCCGGGCAGGCCTACGATGAGTATCGGTCTCTTGAGCTTAGGTACGGTCTTGGTGGTAGGTTCGAATTTCCACATCTTTGCAAGTCCGCAAAGCCACAGCCTGCTTCGCCGTTGCCAGGCTCGCGCTTGGCTTCTTCTGCTGATGATCTGGCACCTCCCCGTAAGGGGTGCTCAAAGCCTTCGGCTTTGGCATCTCGCTCACTCCGTTCGGAGACGTCCCCTCCAGATGCACTTCTGTTGCTGGTAAAGCGCTGCGCAGATTGGCAACGACGGCTGTGTCTTTGCTTGAGTATGATATGATTATAACAGCCCTTTCTCTTTTAAGGTTTGCTTTTTTGCCTCTCTCCTGTACTTGCCGTAAGGGTCTTCAGGAGAGTATTTCGCAGGGATGGGCGATACTGCCTTGGCCCCGCACTTCGGGCACTTGTCGCTGAGCGAATACGCCCCGCATGCCTGGCATTTGAGAATGTGTAGTGACATTTTTTAATCACGCAGAAGCCTTCTTCTGCTTCTTCTCGATGCGCTGGAAGCTGAACTCGCAGTCCTGCCTGCCTGCCCTCTGCTCTATGAGGTCAGTCGCGTTCTTCATTATCTTCTCCGCGTCCTTGTAGTTGTCATAGGTCACGCTTATCGAGTAGGCTCCGCCTCCCTTGTACTTTATGATGACTGCCTCATCTGTCTTGTCCGCGTCCACAAGTATCTTCTTGACCACGTTCACGCCTTCAGGCGCGTAGCTCCTCAGCTTTATCTCGCCCTCGATGACGACCTCAGGCGGCTTGATCCTCTGCCGAACGACCTCTGCCAGGGCATCATACACCGCCTTGGGCAGGTTCAGGTCTGTCAGGGCAGACTCGTCGACGATAAAATCCTCAAAGACATCATGGAGGGTCTCGTAATCGTGCGCAGTCTTGCTGACCAGCTCCTCGTGGAGCCTGTCCTTGTCCATCTTCAGCTTTTCTGCGACGAACTCGACGATCTTCGCAGCCTTCTGCTCCCTCTTGATCATCTCGGCCTTCTCTTTCTTCTGGCCTTCGCCCACCCTCCTGAGCGAGAGGTCGATGTGCCCCCTCTCCAGGTTGATCTTCAGGACCTTGCAGATTATCTTCTTGCCTATCCTTACGTAATCATTGATGTTCCTGATCCTGCCAGGAGAGATCTCAGAAATATGTATCATGCCCTGCTTGTTCTCGTAATCATCTATGTTCGCGAAAACGCAGTGCGGGTATATCTTGGTCACGGTGCAGAGGACGAGCTCGGACTCTTCAGGCATGCCTTGCTTTTTCTTTACCATCCTTACTCGAGCACCTCAAGGATCCTGGCCTTGACCCTTGATTTGCCGCCTGTCGGTTCTGCAAGCGGCTTGCCGCAGACAAGGCAATTGACAGTCGTAGATGTCTTGCCGAACATGATCTGCTCGTTCTTGCATTTAGGGCATCGGATCTTGATGAACTTGCTTGTGGGTTCCCTCAGTGTCTTCTTCATTTTGCACCTTATTTAAACTCGACCTTCTTAGTACGCTTGCCTTTGCTCTGCGTGTGGGTCTTCTTGCACTCCTTGCACTCATAGCGGAGATCGGTCTTTGTCGTGGCCTTCTTGCCGGTCATCTTGAAGGCGCTGATGGCCTTCTTGCTGTACCTGCCAAGGTTGCCAAAACCGCGCGCAGCACCCCTTCTCCTGGCCCTTGTCTTGCTTCCATATCCCATAGGATGCACTGAGCTCGGGGTCTTCCTCTTCGCCTGGCTGACCTTATGCTCTGTATGCTTCCTGCAGTAAGGGCAATATCTTTTCTTGAGCTTTGGAATCTTCATCTTATAAACACCGTGGACATTTGAAGGCTTAAAAAGGCTTGTTTTAGCCTAAAACCTCTTCAGCCTGCTTCTTTTCCACTAAAACGCGCGCTAAGTCTCTAGGAAGCGAAATAACCGCCCCTTCATCGAAAGGACCGTAAATTTTCAGGTCCGGCCCCACTATCTCGCCTATAGGAGCCAAAAAACGCACCCTTTTTAAATCAGCGCTGGATTCACCAAAGTTCTGGCTTGTTTTTAATTCTTTCGGTTCCTCAGAAGTCCTGAAATGCATACCTTCGGTGCTCTCATCCTCATCTACAGTCTCAGGAGCAGCCTCGGGCATGGCAGTATCATAAGCACCATCATAGTTTATGGCTGATGTTCCGTTCTCCGGCAGGGAGCTGATGTCAGGCAGCTCGCCGCAGGCCAGCTTGAACAGCACGCCCTTCCTGAACCCAGTAAGGGTGGCGTTGACAGAGTCGAAAAGCATCCTCTCAGACTGGAGCATGTTGGCGGTGTTGACGACAGTGACCCCTGTCCTTGCCTTGTTCAGCGCGATGTTTATTATCTTCTTCTCACGTCGGTCGTAAAGGTCCTTAAGGATCTTCTTTATGTTCTCCAGCTCAAGCCTGGTCTTCTCTTTCTCGTCGGCAGCGAACAGGATGCTCTGGCTCTGCTGGGACTCGAAGGCACTGCGCTTGTCATTCAGGTAGGATAGGACATCATCAAAGAAGGAAGGCTCGAGCTTCTGGAGCTCCTCGCGGTTCTTTTCAAGCCTAAGGAGCTCATACAGAGTCTCATACGTGACTACCACATCTTTTTCCGCCATGATAATTACTACCCCCTAAGGCATAGGAAAATATTGTTGTTTTTATAGTTTCCCTTTGATTAATAAGCGGATGAAGGAATGGTTTTATAAATTATGGTGGAAAGATACCCGGCATGGCAAGACTGGAATTCAAGGACATACGGTTCGCGGAGCAGGAAGGCAGGCTGAGGCTCGTGTTCCTGAGGATATTCGAGACATATATAGATAGAGCAGAGCTTGAGAGGCTAGGCAGTTTCTCAGTCTCTGGGCATTCCCTTGATTTTCCTGATGTGGCTGAGCAGAGGCTGAACAACAAGTTCATGCCCTTGCTTGACAAGGCTTTCCACGGCCTGCGGAGCGTCCTTACAGGGCATGATGCTGTGTATGTGCACAGGAACTCAGGCATACCCCTGTTCGGGACACTGTATTTCGGCATAGTTGACCGCGGGACAAATATCATCGAGGTCAAGCCCATCACAGGATGTAACATAGACTGCAGGTTCTGCTCTGTGGATGAGGGCAGGTCATCAAGGAAGATAGCTGATTTCGTGGTCGAGGATGAGTATCTGGCTGATGAAGTCAGGAAACTGGCGGAGTACAAGCAAGGCGGCAAGACCGGCAGGAGTACTGATGGGGGCGCTGAGGAAGTCAAGCTGGATGTGTTCATCAACACGCATGGCGAACCATTGCTGTACGCGAATATCGTGAGCCTTGTGCGGCTCCTGCGGGAGATAGGGCATGTCAGGATAATATCCATAATCACCAATGGCACGCTCCTGACCAAGAAGCTTGCTGATGAGCTTATAGGTGCGGGGATGGACCAGCTGAACCTGTCCCTGAACGCTATCGACGACGCTAAGGCAAAAGAGCTTGCAGGCACGCAGGGGTATGATGTCGCGCATGTGCTTGATATCGCGCGGTACGTGGCTGGCAGGATCAAGCTTATTGTCGCTCCAGTATGGATAAAGGGAGTGAATGATGAGGAGATACCAAAGCTTATCTCTTTTGCAAAGGAGATCGGCGCGGATATAGGCATACAGAACTATCTTGTGCACCGTAAGGGCAGGAAGATCGCCAAGCAGGTGGAGTGGGAAGCGTTCTATGCGCAGCTCGAGGAATGGGAGAATGCCACAGGCATGGACCTGAAGGCAAAAGAGCATACTCTAGGGAATACAAGGGCACTCGAGAAGCCGTTCAGGAAAGGCGATGTCGTGAATGCGGAGCTGGCCAGCCATGGAAGGATGAAGAACGAGATGCTGGCAGCAGCGCAGGGCAGGGTGATATCTCTCGTCCACTGCGAAAAGCAGAGAGGCACGGTCAAGGTGCACATACTGCGGGACAAGGACAATGTGTTCGTGGGAGAAGTGGTCAGGTAACTCTATTTCTGGTTTGTATAATGTAGAAGAAAAAGAATAAAAAAATAAAAAATTATGGTTTCGGTTTCTGAGCAAGAACCTTGCGGTCTTACTCTAACGGCGTTTCTTCATTTGGTGCTTCTTCGCCTGAGACCGGTGTCACAGTGAACTCTGTTGCAGATGTTCCTGTAACCTTGACCTCAGTACCGACGAGCTGTCCTGCATCCTGGTAAGCCTTGAAATCAGCCAGAACCCTTGTAGCCCTGGTCGTGTCCTCAGCTTCCCAGCCTGCAACAACGATTGCGACCTGGTCGCCGCTCTCGTACAGCTTCACGATAGCTTCTCCTTCAACAAGTCCGGAGTCAGCACCGCATGACGGATAGGTCTTGCCCATGATCTCTGCTGTCACGGAGTTGATGCATGAACCACCAACTGAGATGACATTCATCGCTGTCGGGTCTGAGACCTGGCTTGCCAGCACTGCTGAACCGATGTCGATCCTCTGAGGCCTCTCCACTGTTATGGAGCCAGCACCGCCCTCGACTGTGACAGTCTTTGTGAATGTCACGAATGCCTGAGGCAGGAGCTGGGCCAACGGATACTCTACAGTCAGAGTGTCCGGACCGTTGTCCTCATTGACCTTTTTTATCAAGACGCCGTAGTTGGTCATACCTGTCTTGAGGTTGTCGTTGTCCTCATGCGTCTTGAAGTTCAGTCCGATTGTCGCGTTGTTCAAGGTATCTAAGTCAACTTCATCAGTGCTTGTCTTGGTGATGTTGACATAGAATGTCTCGTCAGCTACTGGCGCCTCGTCGAAGTTGGCGTTGTCTGTGGCCACAGTCATATAGAACCACGAGCCTGGAGAAGGTCTCCATGTAGCTGCGGTCTCTGAACCGAGGTCGATCATAGCACCACCATCGGTGACAATCCTACCTTCACCGCCGACTGTGCCATCATCGTCCAGATCGACAATCATCTGGACCTGGCCCTTGCCTGACGCGGTTGAGTTACAGGCATTGAAGTCGAAGGTATAACCGCCGACATTGAATGTTCCTGCAACACCTGAACTGCCCGCAGCGCATGTGGTCAATGTTCCTGTGTACTTGCCGTTCACAGATCCGCCTGTCCCGACATCCGTCATCTGGATCAGGGAGTTGGACTCGTCTATAGAGTCAAGCCTCAAGATCCTTGACACGCCAGTGTCCTTGTCACCATTGTGAGAGACGACGAAGTAGTCGTTCTTGTGTATGGTGAAGTTGGCAGGTCCGACACCGCTTGCTCCCTGGCTGAAGATGAGCGCGTCGTCGTCATCGCCATAGTACAGAGCTGTCGCGTTCGCGTACACGAACCTCACATTGCTGTACTCGACACCCTGGGTGTTGACGAAGCTGAGCCTGTACTCATCATCGCCGCTTGACTTGACCTGGATCTCAGACACTCCCGGGTCTGACAGTCCTTCGTACCTGATGTCCCAGGCGTCCGCAAGCATGCCTTCAGGCTCGTCGAGCTTCTCCCTTAAGCCCTGTCCGGGCGCGATATAAGGCTCGTTGCCGCTCACACCGTCAGTGTTCAGCACATAAGTGATCTTGTCGATCCTCATCTGATCACTGGTGTTGCTGAAGTCGATGGTGAGATCAGCATCTTCGATGCTCTCCTCATTGACCTTCACGGTGCCGTCGCCTGTTGAGGTATCCTCGAACTGGATCTTGAAAGCTCCAAGATAGAACTCGAGAATGTCTCCGCCTGCGGTCTCTCCTGCCTCGTTAGGCAGGACTTCCCTGATGCCGATCGTGGTTCCGTCATTCAGGATCTCTGTAGAACCTTCCTGCATCTCCTTGGTGACCTCGCCGTTGACCTTCATCTTGACCTTGGCATTTCCGCTTGCGCCTGCCCAGTCAGAGATGATCAAAGCTGTGACCTCATACTCCTTGCCCTTCAAGGTGTATGTCTTGGTCTCGCCTTCCTCGATTGTGTCGTGGATGGCACCGCCCATCAGCTTGAGGGTCATCTTGTCCGAAGAGCTGTAGGTCGCGCTGACAACCGCGAAATCCTCGCCGAGGATGTGCAGTGTCTCGTCCTCCAGGTCCTGGAGGTCTCCGCTTGCAGCAAGGTCTCCACTCGAGTCAGTGATGTCTGACTCAAAGCCCTCTACAAACTCAAGCTCGTACTTGAAGGCCTCCTCACTATCCTTGAACCAGAGGAAGTCACCGACATTGTCGTCATCATCCTTTGAATAGATGACCTTAGCGACAGCCATGTCTGCTGTAGTTGCAGCTGTTCCCCAGTTGAACCTCAGGTATTGGTTCACGTCTGTGGTGCCCTTGTCGTTGGACACTGTGAAGCTTTTAAGAGCTTCTGCATCAGAGTCGTCCAGTGTCTCGGTAACGTTACCGATATACTCGTTCAACTCCAACACGTCTCCCGACCTCTCAATCTTTACAGAATCGCCGCCGAGCATGACTCCAGAATCTCCCGCCACGTCGATTGTCTCTTTGACGGAAGAGCTGTACTGCAGGCTCATTGCAATGTCTGTGACGCCGATTATGTCTGCCGGAGCGGCGTCGTCACCAACAACCATCAGTCCATTGAACATCCCTTCCTGTACAAACGGGGCAGGATACTCACTGAGGTCGTACGGTGTAGCTGTTGCTCCTAGAAGTGTGGCTCCCAACATAGAAACGCCAACACCTAACGCAACAACCTTCTTAATCGCTTTCTTTACGTTCATTACCTAAACACCTCCGTGTTTACGTATAGGCTATTCGTGTTGTTTTAGGTTGTTATTTCGGTGTAAAGAAGTTCTTCACCTCTTTACGGATGTGGTTTTTTTTGTTGTCCGTGTCGCTCTTGCCGTCGCTTAGTACGTCGTCGTTGTGTGTCGCTAGTCTATGCTAATTGAGGTTGATGATGAGGAAAATCGTTTATAAAGTTTTCGTAAGTCCTGGATTCACATGTTTCGGTATTATTACGCCAGCCCGGTTCGAACCTGAATTTGACATGCACAGACTTTCACTATTTTAAAATGGTTAATTTATGTGGTGGTTGGAAAATTGGGTTTTTTTCGAGTCGAATCAGGGTACAGGTTTTGTGCTTATGTATTGAGGGGATTATGGGCTGGAGCTTATAAATATAGAGCTGTGTTCGTGCTTCTTGAGGTCTGTAATGCCGGATTCACTCCATCGGAAACAGGGGTGGTTTATGGTGTTTTGAGGGGGTTTATAAATGGGAATTTGGGATTCTGGCCGGAGTTCGGGTTGGTGAGGTTATTGGGTCAGGCTTATTGAGTGCAGATATATTGGGTTTCTCGACGAGAGAACGCCAAGCCACAGCCTCTTTCAGTACCTATGGTACTGTAAGCTTTCTGATCACTTCGTGCCCAGAAGTGCTCCGCTTTGCCCACGAAGTCAGGTTCTGTGGAACACTTCTGACGAAGACTTCTGCCGAAGGCCTGATATGATATCAATCCTTTGTCTAGAGCAATACCCGCACGTAATCGCGGCTACGGTCGTGGAGCTGCTGTATTGATATTTATTGGTTTAAGGCTTATCATAACATTTAAATATGGGGTGGAAACTCCAGAGAATGTTTTTGTTTTGTTTGAGGAGGTTAATATAAAATGGAAGCTTCAAGACCATTAGACGCATTGAACAATGCCCGCAACAAGCGGGTCATCGTAGAGCTGAAGAACGGCATCCAGATGATAGGCATGCTCAAGGCATTCGACATCCACATAAATGTCGTGCTTGAGGAGGCTGAAGAGCGGAAAGACGGCGAGCTCAAGAGGAAGATGGGTGTGGTGTTCCTTAGAGGAGACACTATAATACTGATCTCACCAGCGCAATAAGTCATTTTTGAGGGGTTTTAGATGAGCAAAGGAACAGCATCAATGGGAAAGCGGTCCGGCAAGAAGACGCATATATACTGCCGGAGGTGCGGAAAGCACACATATCACGCAAGGAAGAAGGTATGCAGCAGCTGCGGATACGGCGAATCGTCCAAGCTGCGCAAGTATTCCTGGAATACACGACGCAGAAACACCAAGGTCACGTAAGACCCTTTCACGATGCTGTCTTTCTCTGATCATTGTACTATTGAGGTAGTTTAGATGGCAACGCTGAGTCTCTGTATGATAGCTAAGGATGAAGAAGGGTTTCTCAAGGGGTGCCTCGACAGTGTCAAGGACATAGTAGATGAGATCATAATCGGCATAGACTCCAGGTCAAAGGACAGGACGCGCGAGATAGCAGAAAAGGCCGGCGCAGAGGTGTTCGGGTTCGACTGGAAGGAAGATTTCTCAGCGGCGAGGAACAAGACCCTTGAGAAGGCCACCTCGAACTGGATACTCGTGCTGGACGCTGACGAGCTACTTGACGAAGCAGGCAGGGCAGAGCTGCAGAAGCTGATAAACACGAAAGAGCACTGCCTGAAGGACATCATAGGGTTCAAGCTCGACCAGAGGACATACCAGCTGAAAGAAGGCGTGGAGCCTGTCAAGACCACAGATGAAACTGAGATATTAAAGGTGTATAATGGCCATGAGTCCAGCATGCTGGTCAGGCTCTTCAAGAACAATCCAAAGATAAGATTCAGGAACAAGGTGCACGAGCTAGTCGAGCATTCCATAAGGGATGCCGGCGGCGAGATACTCGACACAGGGGTTGTGGTGCATCATTTCTCGCACATGAAGAAAGGGACTCTCGAAGGCAAGACAGACAATTACATGGACCTAATGTGGAAGCAGCTCGAGAGGGAGCCTGAGAACCCAAGATATAACAGGCAGGTGGCGCTCGCCTTCCTCGAGAGAGGGCGCAAGGACCTCGCCCACAAGTATCTTGCAAGGGCGCTGAAGTTCAAGCCGGAATATCCTGGCCTGCTGGCGGACATGGCAAAGCTCCACGTCGAGATGGGAAACAAGACGCAGGCGATCAAGTTCTTCAACGCAGCCATAGCGACGAACAAGAAGGACGTGTCATCCCTCAACAACCTTGCAGTGCTCTATCTTGACATGGGCAGGCTGGATATCGCCAGGAAGCTGCTTGACAAGGCGCTCATACAGGAGCCGATGAACAAGGCAGTGCTCAGCAACTACGAGAAGCTGAAGAAGATGCGTGATGCTGGGAAAGAAGATAAAAGACAAGAAAAATAGACTGTTTATTCTTTGACAAGGACTGCGTTGACAGTGCCTTCCTGGCCAGGCCTGGACGTGACTTTCGCCTTTCCTTTCTCTGTATTGATGATCGATCCCTTGGTGATTATGTTTCGCCTTACGAAATAGCGGTTCGCAGGATTGCCGACTACTGTCAGGATCTTGACCTTGGTTGATTTGCCTGTCTGAGGGTCGAGCAGATTGGCTGTGTTTGCGGCCAAAAGGCGCCTTTTATCGCTTCCGCCCATCTTTCTGGACTTTTTACCCTTTGTTTCGCCTACTTTGGTGTGCGTAGGCGAGCTGCCTAGCTCATACTGCTTTTTCTTCCTGGAATCCTTGTATTTTGCCCCGCTGGGACTTTGATTTGATTTATGTTGTGAAATTGCCATTTTCGGTATTGACTGATGGAATAATATCCTGTTTATAAGGGTTGTGGTGGCTTTGCTGTAAATTTAGTATCTTTGTAAGGCTACTGCCGCGCTCGCTGTCAAATATTAATCCACAGCGACTCGCCCATTTCGAACCTTCGGTTCGTAATGACCCGAGCAAAGCTCTGGCCAACTGCGTTGATTTGTACATCTGAGACTGTAAGCTCGCTAGGCGGCAGTAGCTTAATCTTTGGATATATTATCTACCTTGATGCTGTAGTCAGTGCCTTTCATGTAGCTCTCGAACATGAGCTTGCGGTTCCGGGGGTCTCCTGGAGGGAAGAGCCTGTGCGCGCACTTGACGCTGTTGTCAGCGAATGTCCTGAAGCCAGCCTCCCTCACATCTACGAAGAACGCAGTGTCCTCCCCTGCCATGGACTTCTCGAAGTAGCGCAGGTCCACCTTCTCCAGCACTTCCCTTGTAGCAAGGGTGCATCCGAAGCCTGCGCATGATACCTCGATGACGTTGTCGTTCAGCACCTCTGTCAAGCCCATGGGCCTGCAGTACCCTTCCTCGTCAGCAAAGTCCTGCACAATAGGAAGGATCTTCGAGATGCCGTTGAAGTTCCTCGGCAACAGGTACAGCCCTGCGACGACATCCTTCCTGTCCGACAGGAGCTTGGAGAGCGCTGTCGGAGGAGGGACCACGTCTGTATCGACGAACCAAAGATAGTCATAACCCTTCTCGATCGCGTAATCCCTTATCCTCTGCCTGCCGTCGGTGATCTTCTTGATCGTGTGGTCAAGTTCCGGCGCTCCTTTTATCACTATCGCGCCTGTCCCCTTAAGCTCTGCGTGGAACTCATCCTTGCCAGACGTGTCTGCGAATATTATGTCATGATTCCGGTAGTCCTGCGACCTTATCGCGTCGAGAAGACCCTTGAGATGGAGCTCGTCCTTGTCATATGTCACGCAGCCCACAAGCACCTTCGGACCGCGTATCTTAGGATAGGCGTCGAAGCTGAACACATTGTTGAGAGGATCGCCTTCAGGCCTGACCATCCTGTTGCACTTGACGCTCGTGTCTGCGAAAGCCTCAAACTCTCTTGCCCTGGCGTCGGTGAATAACGCTACATTGTCTCCTGCCATGGAGCGCTCGAAGAACCTCATGTCGACGCATTCCATGACCTCTCGGGATATCATGGCGCATCCAAGCCCTGCGCAGCTTATCTCGAGCAGCCTGTCCTCTATTATCTCGCGCATCTCCATCACCCTAACGAAACCTTCGTCGGCGAAATCATAAAGCGTAGGGCAGAGCTCGTAGCTCTCGCCGAGCTTCATGTTCGAGAGATAGACACCTGAGATAAGGTCTTTCCTGTGGAACAGCAGCCTCGATACTGCGTTGGCGGGCAGGATGATGTCAGGCTCGACGAAAAGCAGGTAGTCATATCCCTGCTTGAGGAATATCTCTTTTATCTTCTTCCTGCTCTCGACGACTGTCTTTATCCTGTGGTCCTGCGCATCCTGCTTCATGACCCTGGCGCCTGTCTTCTCCAGCCTCTCCTGGTATTTGCTGTCGTCAGAAGAGTCTATGAACAGCACGTCAGCTCCCCTGAAGTCCTGCTTCTGGATGGCTTTCCAGAAACTGTCGAGGCAGAACTGCTGGCTGCCGTCAGTGACACAGCCAATGAGCACCTTTGGATTGTCTTGCTTCTCCATGCGTTTCACTTTGGTTATCATAAATATGTGGGGGAAGGGAATTTCAACGCCCTGGCGTTGGAATCTCTCACGCCAGTGAGCATGTTTGAACCCTCGTAGGCACTAAGCCACAGGGTGTCTCAAAATCACAGCATGATGCGCTCATCATACCCTGCTTTCCTAAGCCCTGCCCGTCTGGTCCGCGTAAGCGTTTGACCGCTCCGGCACCCCCACAATCGGCAATCATTTGCGGGCCAGATGTCCATATTCCTTTAGGGTATTATAAAAAGCTTGTGGTGATGGAAAAATGAAGAAACAGAATAAAAAGAATGTAAAAAATTAGAGGCTTAAGCCTCTTATTCAGCAGCCTCTCCAGCCGGTTCAGGCATAGCAGGACAATCCACGAGAAGGGCCTCTGTCATGCCAGGCACCTGAACGCTGATCCTGTTCACGCCTTCGACATTGCCGTACCTGAGGTTGTCGAATCCTATCCTTTTGCACTCTGTCCACTCACCCGGCTTGACAAGCTCGGTCTGGCAGCCAGGGTCCTGGTCGACTAGGCCCCTTATCAGGAAGTAGGTGTTGTATCCCTTGCTCACTCCCCTTGGGCTTATCTTGATATCCTCATCGAGAACGTTGTAGATCCTCAGGCTGATGTAGAGTATCTCTGCGTCGTAGTCATAGTTGCACGCGACATTCGAGAACAGCTCTGGCTCTGAGGTGGTGTCTATTACCTCTCTCACCTTCTCGAAGTCATCCTTCTCGACAACGTCAGGACCGTTCTCTTTAGGAGGGACATACTGTTCGCCTTCGTCTGTCTCGGGCTCAGGCACATAGACCTCCTGGACGACATCCGCGGGAGCCTCTTCCTCGACAGGCACATCTTCTGCAGGTGCCGCGTACTTGAACCTTATGAACAGAAGTATTGCCAGGATAACTATGAAAGCCACGACCCATGCGATGACCTTTCCGCCTTTCTTCTTCTTTCGCTTACCTTTCTTCTTGGGTTTTTCCTCTTCCTCGAGATCATCATCAAACCAGTCTTCCTCTTCAGAACTCTTGTCTTTTCTCTTTGCCATTTTGGATTACCCCTCGTTCTTTTTTTTTTGGATAATGTGGGTGGAAAAAATTTACGGAATTATCTATTTTAGAGTAGGGATTCGCGAATAGTTTATGTATAAATACTTTTCCCATGACTTTTTGCTACTTCTTGGTGATTAAGAAACGAAAGCTTTAAATAGAGGTCCAGACCGCTTATAAGCTAGCAAAATGACTATCGAAGACAGGATAAACAGCTGCAGCGCGGATTCAAGGGTGAGATTCATAGACGATCTTCTGAAGTCCCTGAAGAAGCCTGGCATGATGACGGAAGGAGTGTATTACCTTAAGGATGATGCAGCAGGCAATATAGCCACAAGGCTTCGGAGCGATGGTGTCAGGTTCGATGAAGCCCTTTGTGATTTCGCAGGTTCTGTGTATGGCCAGCTCAGGAAAGTGCCCCTTAAACAGGTAGGATACGGCCTGCTGAACGCGACGCTTCCGCGCGAAGTCGCAGAGCAGCTGACTCCGTGGGAAGCATTGTATGCTTACGCAGGGATATGGTTCAAGAAATCAACACCGAACGGAAGATATTGGTTCAATCGTGCAGGTCTTGAGAGGCAGACCACTTACCACCTGGTAAGAGACCTTGTGTTCGAAGGCATGCGCAGGATAAAGTACGTGCACAACAGGGAGCATGAGCAGGGAAGATACAAGCACAGGATGCTCAAGGTGCCTTCAGAGGATGCGATAATGCAGAGGCTGAAGCCTGCAATGTTGAAGAAGGAGCAGTGCAAGGAACCGGAGAAGAATGGTCAGATGAGGCTGTTCTAGTCAGTATCAAAATCTTTTTATTGACATCTATCTTTCTCTTATCCTATGAACAAGTTCAAAAAGATATATTCAGTTCTTTATCGGGAGTACGGCCCGCAGGGGTGGTGGCCCCTCACTCCAAAAGGTTCTTTCAGGACAAGGCATCATGCAGGCAGGCCTAAGGATGATAGGGATAGGTTCGAGATTATGCTTGGTGCTATCCTGGCGCAGAACACTGCCTGGAAGAATGTCGAGAAGGCGCTCGAGCAGCTGCACAAGAGCAAGCTGGTCAAGCATGAAGCGTTGCTGAAGGTGAAGAAGGACAAGGTTGCGGAGCTGATAAGGAGCGCAGGATATTTCAACCAGAAGGCAGAACGGCTCCTTCTGATATCGAGGTTTGTCAAAGAGCAGGGTATGAAGAACCTGCTGGCGAAAGATGCTGAATCGCTGCGTTCGCTGCTTCTTGATGTCAAAGGCATAGGGCCGGAGACTGCAGACTCGATGGTGCTGTATGCTTTCGGGAAGCCAAGCTTTGTCATTGATGCATATACCAAGCGGATATTCTCAAGGATTGGGCTGTGCAAAGCTGATGTCTCTTATGATGATCTGCAGGAGATGTTTGTTGCAGCGCTGGATGAAGATGTTGAAGTGTACAAGGAATACCATGCATTGATAGTCGAGCATGCGAAGAGGCATTGTAAGACAAAGCCAGTGTGTGACGGGTGTCCTATTTCTAAAGTCTGTGAGTATTGCGTATAATCAATGTTATAATCCCCGTTAGGGCTGAATTTTAGTGCAACGTCCCGAAGGCAAAAAATCAAAGTCGTCGTGTGTATAGTGTGTTTAGGGGGTTGTTGCCGTTCTAAATGTAATATATTTCTTACAAAAACGAAAGATTTAAATAGTAATGTATTTTTTACATATGTATGGCTCATATAAATAAAAAAAATTCAGTGTGGAGATATGGTTTTGCGATGATATTAATTATTGCGGGAATGATCTTATCTTATCTGAATATTGGAAATGAATTTTTGGGATTCTCCTCTGTTGGTTCGTGGTTAATATATGTAGGTTTCATAATGCTGGCAATTGTAACACTGCAATTAATGTCCAACAAAAAGAGAATTGTAGATGAGCGAATGCAGTTCGTAGCTACAAAAGCAGCAAGAATGACATTTATTGGAATAATCTTATTCGCATTCTTGATAATGGTAATAGATGGAATCAGACCAATAAACATCGCTTATTCATATTTCATGAGTTATCTGATATGCGGGATTGTTCTGCTATACCTAGTATCTTATAAGATTTTACTAAGGTTTAATTAGAATGAAAAATCATATTGCAGAATTAAGGAAAAAAAGCAAGATAACTCAACAAAAATTAGCTGATGAAGTTAAAGTTACAAGACAAACAATTATTTCTTTGGAATTTGGAAGATATAATCCTTCTTTAGAATTAGCTTACAAGATAACTAAAGCGTTGAAACAGAAACACATAGAAGATGTTTTTGATCTGAAGAAAATTAAATAAATATATTGGAGTAGGTCATAGAATGAAAATTACAAAAAAACAGATAAAAATAATAAAATGGGTTGCTAGAATATCTGCAGCTGTGATAATATTATTTGGTTTGCCTTTTTATTTTGGATATGGGAATCCCTTACCATTTGCGAATCCAGAGAATTCTATTTTTGATAATGCTTGGCTTTTTACATTCCCTTTAATGTTTATTGGGCTTGCTTTGGGTTGGAAATGGGAAAAGATAGGCGGATATATGGTTGTTATTCCTATAATACTGGCCACAATAATTGGATCTATTTTTTCAGAAGAAATTGGTTTGCCTGGCCCAATGTTTGTTCCACTTATTGTTGGAATACTATATCTTATTGTTGGATATAAAACAGCAAAGTAATATTTGTGCAACTGCCTAGTTCTATTTTTAGGACTTCAAATTTATTGGGTTTAATGCCTGTTATGTGCCCCGAACGAAGCGTAGCGAAGTGAGAATGCAATGGGGTTCGGAGCGAAGCGGAGAAAGTCAGGCGAGGGGACGTTATATCCTTTATTATTAACTAAAACTCATCCAGATTAACCATGCACCTAAAAGTAGCATGAAAATCGCACTAATTGCTTGTTTCTTTTTGAATCTTTGTGCTTGTTTGTGTATCTGCTCAGGGAATCCAACTTTCATAATTCCTTTGATTAAAGTGGCCCATCCTAAAAGTGTAATGGCAACTCTCCAATCAGCAACCCAAAGATTGTGTAAGATTACGGTGACCAAACCCATAAGCAAAGTGATATAACCAGTAGAGATAACAAACGCTTTATTATCTGTCATCTCAATAGTTTTCCCCAATTGTTTTGTTATAATAAATAACAATCCAAAGATTAGAAAGAATCCTCCTAAAAATCTTGCGAAAAATATCGTAATATCCATAGTTTTCCTCTTTTAGTTAATAATAAGATTAAAGTATATAAATTCTTCGTCCCCTCGCCCGATTGCACATAACGATGTTATGCTCCCAGAGGTTTATCCTCTGATCGGAGCGTAGCGACGAAGTACAAACTTTTCCTGAGCACAGAGCTTTAGTAATAAATGATGTGTGGGTTAATCTTGATAATATTTATAAGTCAGATATAATTCTTAATGTTTATGGAAGAGAAACAATTAGAAGAAGCATATGATGAAGCGTCTAAAAATTATCTTTTTTCTAGAACAGAGGGTAAAGATAAAACTGGCTTCCAAAATCGTGAAATGGAACAACCAATTATGTTTGAATTAGTTCCGGTAGATTTGAATGGAAAGAAGTTGCTTGATATTGGGTGTGGTCCTGGGATTCATATTAAAGAATATGTTGAAAGAGGAGCAGAATGTATCGGAATTGATTTAAGTAATGAAATGATTAAATTAGCAAAAAATTATTGTCCTCAAGCAAAATTTGAAAGTGGTAATGTTTATGATTTAAAATTTGATAATGATTCTTTTGATATTCTTACTGCTTCATTTGTTATAGATCATGTAAGAGATTTGGATAAAGCAGTAAAAGAAATAAAAAGAGTATTAAAGCGAGGAGGACTATTTATTTTTTCAATTCCTCACCCAATAACCTATATGTTTAGAGATTCTGAAAGAGGAACATTTATTCCAAGTAATAGTTATTTTGATAATAAAACTGTTTATCACAATATTGCTAAAACTGGATTTAAATTTCCCGGTTTTCCTAAAATTTTAGAAGAATATTTTCATGTTTTTCTTAAAGAAAATTTTTCTTTGATTAATTTTAGGGAGAATAAACCAAAAGAATCTTGGGAAGATGTAGATCTAATGTTTGTTAAGATACCACATCTTGCTTTCTTTGTATGGAAAAAAGATTAACCCACACAAGTAAAAATTAGTGCATAGCACGAACAAAGCTCTGTGTTTTTCTAAAAAGGAAAAGTTTGTATTGAGCATAATCATGTTATGTTCCCCTGATAGGGGCCGAGCCGGAGGCGAGGAGTTTTGCC
>CAZNGE010000011.1:0-23097 GCA_964572875.1 uncultured Methanosarcinales archaeon
CCAAAAACATTTAAATATGCCCAGACCTTTGCCCTTCTGTAAAAAGAGGCAAGATGGTCATACGTGAAAGCTTTGTAACGAGGAAGCCGCTTGAGTTCACTCTTCTGGTGCTTTTCCTGATATTCCTGATTCTCCTGCCTGTGTATTTCTACACTAAAAACCGGGCAGAAAATGCTGTTGTGCAGCCTGAGATGCTCTCTGAATCATACCAAGAGGTGGCTTCCCTGTTCAGCCCTGAAAGCGATCTTTCAGACAGCGACAAGAGACACCTTTTCAACTTCAAGTACGAGAATAGCGTGGTCCAATGGGACGGGGATATACTTGGCTGCGACGCCATGACTGATATGTATAGGGTCAGGGTGGATGAGACTGGAGATGACGTAGGTGAAGTGCTATTCACTACAGTCGATGATTGCATGACCATACCTTCTGGATCGCATATATCTTTCAAGATGAAAATAGTTGATTGGA
The DNA here is from genome assembly GCA_964572875.1 of uncultured Methanosarcinales archaeon. Lineage (GTDB taxonomy): Archaea > Nanobdellota > Nanobdellia > Woesearchaeales > UBA11576 > JABMQF01. The sequence goes on from CAZNGE010000011.1 coordinate 472, forward strand.
CAGTGACAAGGTTCATAGGCGCGGATGGTGAGATATTAACATGGGGCTGAATCCTGAAGAGAAAGGATGGATGGCAAGGCACTCTTTCATAGTCACTGTGGTTGTCATACTGCTGATAGTTGCAGGCGGGATTGCGCTCAGGTCCATTCAGCAGAAATACTTCCCTGCAGAGGAGATGGAGTTCAAGGAACCGGTATTCGTCAACCAGAGCTTTGAGGATGTCAATGCATACTTCAATCTTGAGAGTGAACTGAGCGATGCCGAGAAAGACGCCCTTTTTGAGGAGAATTATAAATATAATGTGTTCAAATGGACCTGCAAGCCGATAGGCTGCCAGGAGCTGATGGGCGCTCCGACGCTCAAGCTCATCTGCGATGAGCGCGGCTTCACAGAGGACTTGAGGGTCGCGATGAAGGAAGATTGTAAAGAGGCTGCGCTTCGGCCCGAAGTGACTGTCATCTTCCAGCTCATCAGCAAGACTACAGGAGAATACTATCTGGGACGGTCCGGTACTGTTGTCGCATCAGATAAATAGGAAATATTTAAAAACAAAAAAGAGCGAGTGAACAAGATGAAAAAGAGGAACTCTCCAAAAAGAACCCTTACTGTCGTTGGCAGGAACCATTCGGTATCTGAGCTGAAGGAGATAGCGCACCAGCACCACACCTATGAAGATTCACAGCATAGAGCCTACAAGCTTGGCTTCTGGATATTCTTCTTCCTGGCCCTCTTCAGCGTCCTGTTCAGCGTCTTGGCCCTCAACTCTATCTACACAAGCTTTAAGGTAGTGACCAAGATACTCGACGAATCATTTGAGCGGACTAACCTAGTGATGGACATCACGTCAAGCAGGATAACCAGCTGCGAGAGCAAGGTAAGGCAGTGCCAGGATACGCTCGATGTCATGATGGCTGAACCTCCGCCCGGTGATGTTCTGGAATGACATCTTATCGGTTCGTGACAATATGAATAAAATGAAAAGGACAATCCTGACCTGTCTCTTGTCGCTTATAGCTCTATCTGTGCTGTTGTCTTTTCCTGCAATTGCAGAAGATTTCTTCCTCAAGCAGATACTCTTAGAGGGAGAGTCCCGAGATTATAATGTTGGTGGCTATGTATACGAGATTGAGCTGGTCTCTGTGTTCGACTCACAGCGGAAGGCACAGTTCAGGATCAATGAAGAGATGACAAAGGTCATGCAGGAGGACGAGATGTACCTGCTTCGCGATGGCGCGTCCATACAGGTGCGCGACGTCATGCCCCAGGAGGCAGGCGATGGCAGGGACCTTGTGCAGTTCAACTTCTTTCCTGTCTCCCATCCTGAAGCTGCAGCAGGTCAAGAATCCGAATCAGGGGCTGACGAAGCTGCTGTTGCTGCACCACCCGAGCCTGAGGTGACCTCTGCAGAGCCCGAGGAGACTACCCTTGAGGTCCATGCTGTCGACGATGCCGAAGAGCAGGAGGCGGTCATTGACATAACAAAGATGGAGCATACGCAAAGCTGGTGGGAAAGCCTCATAGAATGGCTAAAAGACCTGTTCAGCTGACAAAAAGAAAAAGATCGCTTTGTTTTGTTACTCTACTCTTTCTTGTTGAACTCTGTGTAGCTGCACTTTCCGCATGTTGATCTGTCCTTGTGCTGCGCCATGAATACTCCTGTACCGCATTTCGGACAGGTCTTGTTCTTCCTCTTGAGCTCTGACCCTGAGACTGCATACATCTTGTACTTCTGTGAACTCGGCTTTTTCTTCTTCTGTTTCTTACCCATTGTCAATCATCCTATTCTTTTGATTCTTCCTTTTTCTCTTCTGCAGGAGCAGCTTCTTTCTTCGCTTCAGCACCCTCTTTTTTCTCTTCCTTCTTCTCGTGTTTCTTGAGTACCCCTTTCTCCTCATAACGCACCATATCTTCCTTCTTGGTGTAGATGTGCGCTATGACCTTCGCCTTCTCCACGCCATATCTCGTATAGATATGCTTTATTATCGTCAGGCCCTTATCCGCCTTCATCTTGGTGGCTATGGCCGTCCTCAGTTCATCCCTCTTGGGAGTAGGACCCTTGAAAGTGACCTCAATCGTGACCCTCTTCCTGGACAGAAGGGGTGTTTCTCGCTCTTTCAGAATGTTCAGTTCCATCAGAATCACCTGCACTTCAGCGCGTATTCGCCCTTTACCTCAATGCCTATCTTCTTGGCAATCTCTGATTTTGCAGCATCCGCGACAAATACCCTTCCCTGCCAGTTAGTCGAGAACTTGTTGTCCTTGCATATAGGACACTCATTGCCATCGACGAAAATCTTGCATTTCTTGCAGCATTTTTTCTTTGCCATTTGTAAGCACCGTAACAGTATCTTGTTTGTTTTTTAATATCGTAATATGTTTACTTTTTCTTGTCTTCTTTGGAGGCTTTCTTTGCTTTCTTGGCCCCTCCTTCCTTGTCCTCTTCTATCCAGTCAAGCTTGCCGAGGAATTCCTGCCTCATGGTCAGGCCCAGCTTCGGGTTGGTGACGTCCCTGAAGGAGACTGCGATTATCCTTGCCCTGCACCTGTCGCCCACCTTGAGGGTGCGCTTCGAGTCCTTGCCTGAAAGCACCTTCTCCTTGGAGAATGAGACGAAGTCATCCATCGCCTGGGAGACGTGTATCATCCCTTCGATTGGGCCGAGATGTATGAACGCGCCGAAATCGGCTATGTCCCTTATCCTGCCGAGCACGACCTCCTGCATCTCAGGCTTGAAAGTTATCAGCTCGAACGTAGTGTCATAATAAGAAGCGCCGTCACCAGGTATTATCACTCCTTCCCTTATCTCCAGCACTTTTGAGACGTCTATGACTGTGCCCAGATCCTTGGATATGTAGCCGTCATACTTCTTCTTTATGCATTTCGTGACAGACTCTTCAGCAGTAAGGCCGAACAGCTCCGGGGTCACCCGGACATGGTCCTTAAGTTTTGTCCTGTAAAACATGCGTAATACCTCTTTAGCGGTCTTTTCGCGATATGGTTGGTTTTAAAACCTGTGTGGGTATTATTCCCCCTAAACAAGCTTTAAATGCTTTTTCTGCCTTAAAATGATGATTTCAGTATTATTCTGCTTTAAAAATCGCTTTAATGCCATGTCCTGCGTCGCAACGACGTAATCAGGGCTTTTGGCCAGTTCTACAATCAGTTTATCGGTGTTTAAATTCTTTTCTGTTTTTAAATGCCTTATTCCTTTTGCCTTGATTAGCTGAAGCGCAAGGCCTGCAGCGCGCTTGTCCCTGCCTGATTCAGTTGTCCTGAGCTTCTCCAGCTCATCTATTGTACTGTCGACTATGCACAGCTCATACGGCTCCTGCATGATCCTGTCTATCTCAGAGAATATATCTACCTTGAACTGCGTGGGTATGAGCAGGAAGTTGGTGTCTAAAATGATATGTTTCATCGGGTGGTGGGTTCTGCTTGGGGTTTAAAAAGGTTTGTGGATTGCGCATCGACCAATCATTTATACATTTTATAAAAACATTTATATATGTTTAATTTCATTATGTATATGGGGGATATATATCTGTTTCTTTTTATATGTCCCTGGGGAGAGGAATGGAATACAGGAAGATAATCGAGTTCGGAAAGTCGAGCTATGTGGTCTCGCTGCCCAAGCCATGGCTGGCTGAGAAGAATCTGGGCAAGGGCGATACAGTCTATCTTGATCCTGATGAAGATAAGATCTCAATCTATCCTGCTGAACAGAAGAAGGTCAGCGAGCCAAAGTGCATAAAGATAGATGTGACCGGGATGACAGACAAGGAGATACGCCTACAGCTAATATCAAAATACATACGCAACTTCAACGAGATAACCCTAGTGGCAGATGACATGGGCAAGAAGGCAAAGGACATCCGCAACATCATACATGACATCATGGCGCTTGAGGTGGTAGAGGAGACCGCCAGCAGGATAGTCACCAGGGACTTCATAAACATGGAGGATATATGTCCGATGAGCCTGCTGAAGAAGATGGATGTCATAACACGGGAGATGCTCTCAGACTCGAAGAACTCATTCAAGGCGGACAAGTACGAGAACATTGCAGAGAGGGACAATGACGTCAACAGGCTTTCGTACCTGTTCTTCAGGGTGATGAGGTATCTCCAGCGCAACCCTGCAGCCGCAAGCAAGAGAGGCTTCACCAATGACAAGCTGCTGACAGTATGGGCTGCCGCGGTAAAGATGGAAAGCGTCGCAGACCAGTCAAAGAGGCTCGCCAAGCTGATGGCCCGGGTCAAGTTCAACAAGTCTGAGCAGAAGCAGTTCGTGAGCCTCTACTCCACTATCGAGAGATACTACATAGACACTATCGACGCATTCTACGGCCATGACTCGCCAAAAGCATTCGAACTCCTCCTGCAGAAGAGAAGAATGATAAAGCTCTGCAAGGACTTCTACAGGCAGAACTGGAACCATGAATGGGTGCCGATCATGCTCGAGAAGATGAAGGCCATAATCGCGGACTGCAAGTCATTGCTGACCTATGTCTGCGACATGGAACCAGAATAAGAATCGAAAGGATCATTCATTTCTTCAGGGATTTCGACTTGGTGACTATGATACAGTTCTTGTCGGCGCTGACAAGGACCTCGTCATCCTTCTTGAACCCTGATATCTCTGTCACTATGTTGGGCATCACAATCCTGTCCCTGTTGAGCTGTATGCTGCTGACTATGGTCTTGGCTGACTGGCTCATGCCTGTTGCGTTGAAGAGCGCGGAGTCCACATGTGCTGACTCCCCATGGAACTTCTTGGTCGCGTCATATAGGTACTTGGCTATCTTGTCGGCGACGTCTGTCTTTGTAGCATCTGTTATTCCCTGCAGTCCCGGGCTGAGGTTGACCTCGATCACGAGAGGGCCTTTCTTGCTCTTCAGGATGTCGACAGCGCAGATCTTCGCGCCAAGCACCTGCGCGGTCTTGACAGCGAGCTCCTTTGTCTTGTAGTCGAGCTTTACAGGGACGCCTTTGCCTCCTGCGTGGATGTTCGCGCGCCTTTCCCCTTCTACTGCCTTGCGCTCCATGGCTGCCGCGACCTGATCCCCGACCACAATCACCCTTATGTCGCTGCCGCCTGTCTCGATATAGCTCTGGATTATGACCGGCTGGTTCAGGGCGGAGAGAGCGTCCAGCATGGATGCCGCTGAATTGTATGACTCTGCGAACATGACCCCCTTGCCCTGCGTTCCGGACGGGAATTTCATGACAATAGGATAGCTCAGCTTCTCAAGCAGCTGCTTTGCTCCGGCAGGATTCGCTGAGATGTATGTCTCAGGCATCGGGATCCTGTGCTGCTGCAGCGCCAGGTGGGTGAGGAGCTTGTCGTGACCCAGAGTGAATGTGTAAGGGGTGATGGGCATGAACACCTTGTTCTCCAGCACTGCAGCTATAGAGCTGAGGATCTGCAGGTACCTGAAAGACCCTTTGAGGTAGATGCAGTCATATTTCTGCAGTGTCTTGCCTTCATATAGAACGACCGGCGACTTTGCGCCCAGATCGACCTCGACATTCCTAAGGTCTATGTCGTCGACCTCCTCGAAGTAGCGCTTCATGGCCTCAAATGTCCATTTCGAGCTTACGCTTCCGAGGCTAATTATCGCTGCTTTCATTTCTTGGGTATCTCCTTTGCAGGGTCGATGAGGAATCCCTTCTTGAGTATGTTCTGGCCTATGAGCACGCGGTACTTCATGTCTGCCCTGTCAGCTATCGTGAAATCTGTCTTGAATTCGGTATCTGCGAGGAATATCCTGGCAGCGACGACAGGTCTTAGGCTCTTTCCAGAGGCAGACTTGACTATCTTCGCCTTGAGGACCGGGCCAAGACTGAGCTCGGCCGCGAGCTTCACATCGATGCTCGACTTCGTGGCGCCGGAGTCTATCCTTGCAAGCACTTCCTTTGTCTTCCCGCTGGGGCCTGTGACCTTGACCAGCTCCACGAGACCTACAACGGTCTTCTTCTTGTACTTTATGACGATGTGGCTCTTGTCTCCGAGTATGAACATCTTTATCGTGCCCTCGCGCTAGTTTTTATTTCTTGTTGCCCTATCTTTTCAGTGAATCCTTGATATCATCCTTGACTTCATCATCCTGCTGCTCCACGGTGGTCTCTTTACCTGCAGGTTTCATGGTCGGGAAGAGAATGACATCCCTTATCGACTCAGCACCTAGGATGCAGAGAGCCATCCTGTCGATGCCTATGCCCAGTCCGCCTGTAGGGGTCATGCCGTACTCAATCGCCTCGATGAAATCCTCATCCATGGGGTGCGCCTCTTCCGCACCTCCACGCAGCTCTTTTGCCTGCTCTTCCAGCAGTTCGCGCTGGATTACCGGATCGTTCAGCTCTGAATACGCATTTGTCAGCTCCATGCCGAGGCAGAATGACTCGAACCGCTCTATCAGTCCTGGCATGTCGCGGTGCGCCTTGCACAGCGGCGTTGATTCTTTAGGATGGTCTGTTATGTGTATTGGTTGTATGAGCTTGTCCTCGACGAGCTCTTCGAAGAGCAGCTGTATCGCAAGGCCTTTGGTGAACCCGCCCTCATATTCTATATTGTAATTGGTAAGAAGCTGCTCCATCTGCTCCTCGTCTGCAGTGGATACGTCTATGCCTGCGAACTTCTCCAGCGACTCTATCATGGTCATCCTCTTCCAGGGAGCCTTGAAGTCCAGCTCCACCTCCTCTCCGTTGTAGATGTGCCTGACCTTGGTGCTGTTATTCACCTTCATGCACGCGTGCTCAAAGCACTGCTCGACATGCCTCATCATCTCGTTGTAATCCACCCATGACTGGTAGCATTCAAGCATCGTGAACTCAGGATTGTGCGACTTGTCAACGCCTTCGTTGCGGAAGTTCCTGCAGATCGTGAAGACCTTCTCGAACCCTCCTACAATCAGGCGCTTCAGGTAGAGCTCTGGCGAGATAGATAGGTACATCTTCATGTCCCATGCGTTTATATGCGTCATGAACGGCTTTGCATTGGCACCTCCGTAGATTAGCTGCAGCGCAGGGGTGTCGACTTCCATGAATCCCTTGTCCTGGAAGTAATCCCTCACAGCGGATACCATCCTGCTCCTCTTGGCGAACACTTCCCTTACATCCGGGTTGAATATCAGGTCAAGGTAGCGCTTGCGGTACCTCGTCTCCTTGTCCTGAAGGCCATGATATTTCTCTGGCAGGGGGCGCAGTGATTTCGACAGTAAGCTGAATTCCTTGACATATACAGATGTCTCGCCAGTCTTTGTCTTGAACACATCGCCTTTTGCGCCTAATATGTCACCTATGTCAAGCTTCTTAAGGAGCTTGTACCTGTCCGCGCCAACATCATCTTTCCTCAGGTAGAGCTGTATCTTCCCGCTGCCATCCTGGATGTGCAGGAAAGTAGCCTTGCCCATGTTGCGCAGGGTCATTATCCTCCCTGCCACGCTGACATTGTCCTCTGTCTTCTCTTCTGGCTTGAGCTTATCGTACTTGGAAAGGATGTCCTTTGCATGATGTGTCTTGTCAAAAGAATACGGATATGGATTCACACCTAGCTCACGCAATGCCTTAAGCTTGTCAACACGCTCCTTTATGAGCCTGTTTTCCTCTTCAATGCCCATGGGCTGTGTATAATAAGGGCTTTTTATAAACATTTTGGTTGGGAGGAGATGGGCTGTGGGTCAAGAATTCGACTTTCTTAGGGCGATTATGGCGAAAAGAAAGACGCTCAACGCGTTTACGCGTTGGCGTGCTCAAAATGCGTAGCATTTTGGCATCCCAAAATCAAAGATTTTGAGGACGCTAAATCCTAAAATGATTTAAGCGAAATAAAAAATTAAATCATCAAAAACAGACTCAAATCTCAAAGTCCAGGTCTGCATCGAGGGCGTCAAGATCATCTGAGAGGAAATCCTCATCCAGGTCATCAAGGCCATCGACATCCGACTCTACCTCAAGAACTGCGTCAGATGTTGTCGCAGGTTCGGCAGCAAGCGCTGCAGGTCCGGATACATCATCTGTAGGAGCAGGCTTTGCCTTGCCTCCGCAGCCAAGAGTGAAAACAAGAGCCAGGATCAATACCAATGCAATCGTTTTTCTCATTCTCAGCTCCTCCCCTAGGCCTCTTCATCGGCCTGTCCTTCGTCTACTTCAGTCGCGTTTTCGTTGTCTGCTCCTTCACCTGTCTCTTCAACATCTTCGCCTGTAATGTCAAGCTCTCCATTGTTGAGCTGCTTTATCTCCCTGACGATGTCCCGCAGGAGGTCCTTCGCTTCCTTGAGCTCATCTTTTGCCTCGTCCAGGAGCCCTTTTACCTGGCTGGCAGCATCGTCCACTTCGCCAGACGTGTTAGCGTCTGACCAGAGAGACCTCGCTTTGAGATATTTGTCAGCGGCAGTGTCGAGGTGCGCGCTGAACTCCTCGAGAGAGTCGTCAAGCGCAGAGACATCAAGGCCTCTTTCCACCAGGTTGTCCCTTGCGGTATAGAATCTCTTCTCGAGCATCTCTGTCCTGTGGATTATGTTGCCCAGCCTGGCATTCACAAGCCTTCCTGCGTGCTTCTTAAGCGCCATCTTTGCTTTCTGCCATGCATTCCTTATAGTCTTGGCAGCTTCGTTTATCTCCTGGTTGGTCGAATCATCATCGAGGCTATCGATTACTGCTTTCGCATCCTCGACTTCCTGGATGTTCTCATCGATGTCTGCGACTATCTCAGCAATCTCTTCCTCAGAAAGGTCTTCAGAAGCCTGGACTTTTGCCTTGGTCTTCTCAAGCTCGTTGAGCACGAGATCAGCGGCATTGACAAGATGGGGCTTTGCCTGGCTCCTTATCTGATCCCTCTTCTCTCCGCACTCTGTGGAATCAGAACCCTTGCAGTTCTTATATGCATCTTTGGCTTCCAGGAACCTGGCCTTCTGGGTTGTGTATTTTTCTTTTGCAGTCAGGTAACGCTGCTTGAAAAGCTCGTACTGGTCCCTTGCCTTGGTCAGCTGCGCTTCTACTATGTTTCTCTTCAAGGCTACAGGCGCTTCAGCCAGCCTTTCCCTGACCGTTGTCCTGACCCTGGCCTTCACACTAACAGCGTCTGTTTTCGCGTCTTTGACTGCGGTCCTGACCCTCTGCTTTGCAGAGATGGCGACCGGCGCGATAACAGGCTCCTCTGCAGCTGTATCTGTCTCACCAGTCTCTGTCTCGTTGTCCTGCGCATCCCCTGCGCTGGTGTCCCCTGCCCTGTAGAGCATGGGCTCTGCTTTCGCTGTGTTCTCTGCAAAAGCCAATGGTATCATGCTCAGCAGGAACATTGAAAGAACAAATAATGCGCTTAGTTTATTCCGCATTTTCTTACCTCCTATATGCTTGCTGTTTTGTTATTTTGGGATTGTGCTGTTCCTGTGCTGTCCAGGCATTAAAAAAAATTCCTGCCCGGTGCGAGGCAACGCAAGGCATACAACTCCTCCAGGCAGGAACCCTGAAACCTGAAACAACACCCTAGTTATTACGCCAAAGTTCCTTAAAAACATACTTTTTCCGGAAACGCTTTATCTGGCTTATTATATGGATTAAAACTTTACAAAACTTTATGCGGGTTTCATGTCTTGATCTGGGCTGTTTTAAGCCTTATCTGGTTTCTATCTTTGTTTTAATCCTGTTAAAACTTTACGAAATCTATTTATATGCACGTTCCTTTGCTGCTTGACATGAATGCATCAAGGCTTGTCGCGGCTGCTTTGCTCCTGTTCATCATGATTGACATAGCGGTTGCTGCGACACTTCACGGCAGCATATATGACATTGAGCTCAATGAGCTGAACAATGTTGTCGTAGAGGTTGATTCTGAGCCGAACCAGAGGTATGTGTCAAAGGATGGTATGTATTCTTTCGAGCTAAATCCAGGAGAGTATACAATAACTGCCAGATATTCACCTGATGACCTACATGAGTACTCTACAGAAGACAACGTCTCTATAGAAGATGATGGGGATTTTGTCTATGACCTGTTCCTGTTCCCGGGGTTTGACGCAGAGGATGAGGCATTGCTGGACGAACCTGATCTGATCAGTCCGGAAGATACCAATATTGATGTAAATGGACAGGTCCATGCATTGACTGCGGCAATAATCGCTATCGTATTCATCATAGTGCTTCTGGTCTTGTACTTCATCATAGGATATTTCAGGAATAATGGGGAGAAGGAAGAGCTGGAGGAAGTAGATAAGGCCACGGGTCGGGCCAGGGAGGCGCTCAAGGAGGAGTTGGATGACGCCAGCCTGCGTAAGCTTAAGGATAAGAGCGGCCATAAGAAGGGAGGTCATAAGATGGGCGCTCATCAGGATGTTGCGGATGCCGACCTTCAGAAGGTCATAGAGATCATCAGGAAAGAAGGCGGAAGGACGACACAGAAGGAGCTCCGCAAGCAGATCCCGCTCAGCGAGGCCAAGATCAGCCTCATGATATCAGAGCTGGAGCACAAGAGGATCGTGCAGAAGGTGAAGAAAGGCAGGGGGAACATAATAATTCTTAAAAGAAAATAAGCAGAAAAATGACTGATATGATTCATCTTGCAGGAGACCATCTTGAAGGTGGCGGTCAGCTTGTACGTAATGCGCTTGCACTATCCGCACTCACCGGAAAAGGTTTTGAGGTTGGTAAGATACGGCATGGCAGGAAGGTTCCTGGCCTCAAGGCACAGCACCTGCACTGCGTAGAGGCGCTGAAGAAGCTGTGCGGCGCGCATGTCGAGGGGCTTGAACTTGGTTCTGAGAATCTCATGTTTAGGCCTGGCAAGATAGAGCCTAAGACAATATCTGTTGATATAGGAACTGCGGGTTCGGTCAGCCTGCTTCTGCAGTCTTTGCTACTGCCTGGAATCCTGGCAGGAGGCAAGGTCAGGTACAAGATACGCGGCGGGACTTCAGGAAAATGGGCCATGCCTTATGACTTCCTTGCAGAAGTGTTGGTTCCGCAGCTACGCAGGTACGCTGACATCGACATCAAGCTCGTGCGCCGCGGGTATTATCCGAAAGGCGGCGGTGAGATAGATTTGAGGATACTGGGAAAATACACATCAATCAATAAAGAAGAGGCTTCGCAAATTAAAATGATAGAACAAGGGCATCTTATGCAGATCAAAGGGATCAGTCATGCATCATCTGACCTGCAGAAGGCAGAGGTCGCTGAACGGCAGGCAAGGGCAGCGAAACACCTTCTCGCAAAGCTTAATGTGCCTGTGCACATCAGCTTGCAGTATGGCGACACGCTCAGCACAGGCTCAGGCATCACTCTCTGGGCCGTGTTCTCAAAGGATGAGGATGATGTAGATGTATTGGACCCTATCAGGCTCGGTGCAGATTCGCTCGGCGAGCGCGGGAAGCGTGCCGAAGTCGTGGGTGAGGATGCTGCGAAGAAGCTTCTTGCAGAGATAGAGAGCGGCGCTCCTGTGGACCGGCACACCGCGGACAACCTTGTGCCGTTTTTGGCTGTCTTCGGCGGGGAGATCAAGGTTTCAGAGGTGACTGACCATACCAGGACCGGCGTTTATGTTGTCGAGAAATTCTTGGGCAAATGTCTTGAGATTGATGCAGAGAATAAGATCATAAGAAAAATCTAGTTTTCAGTCTTGGTCTCTTCTTGATTCTGTTCCTTTTTTGGCTCTTCTTTAGGCTCCTGCTTGGGCGCTGTTTCCTTGACTTCTTCCTTTTTCTTCTCTTCCTTAGGCTCCTCTTTCTTCGGCTTCTTTTCTTCTTTTCTCTCTTTCTTAGGCCTGCTTCTCCTCTCGTTTTTCTGCTCATTCGCCTGGAAAGCGAGCAGGTCCTCAGTCGTCAGCTTGAGGCCTTTCTTTATCTTTTCCTCTACTGACCTCTTCTGGTCGTCAAGCTTCTTCTCATCGGCCTTCTTGGCCTTCTTCTTCGCCTCGAAGTCTATGCCGTCTATCTTCGCCCTCATGGCACGTATCTCGTCGATCTTTGCCCTGACCAGTTCGTTCTGGGCGTTCCATTTTTCTTTCTCCTCGACGAACTTCTTCAGCGCCTCTTCCTCTTTCTTACGAAGGTCCTTGATCTGCTGTGACGACTCTATAAGCTCCTCGTGGAACTGCTGACTGCTCTCTGCCTTGGTCTGGACCTTGCGGTGGGTCTCGTCAGCCTTCTTTCGTATCTTGTCAATCTCCTTCCTGAGCGCATGGATCTTGTCGAAGACATCGCTGACCTCCTTGGCCTGCTCGAGGAACTTCTTCTTCTCGGCGATCCTGCGCATCATCTGCTGCTCAATGTTGAACGGAAGAGCCTCCGTCTCGATCCTGAACTCCATCTGTTCGATCTCCTGCTGTATCCTGGAAGGGTCTATCCGGATCCCGAACTTCCTTGCTATATCCTGCTTCTCCTGCTGGAGACGCTGCATCTCGGCCATCCTGTCCTTGAGGGCCTTGTTGAGCTCCTGCCTCCTCTGCTTGGAATCCCTGACCTGTTTCGTGAATGTGTTGCGCTTTCCCTTGGCATCGCGAAGGGACTTCGCTACAGAAGAGACTTCATGGGAGGCACGTCTTTTCTTCTCGAACCAGGCCTCTTTCTGAGAATTCAGCTCACTGAGCTTAGACTTGAGAATATCAAGCTCTTTTTTCTTCTCCTCTATCTCAGCGAGTGTTTTTTTCTTCTCTTCCTCATTCATTGGCATCCCGTTGGAAACAAAAATAAAAAGTGCTTGAAAGCACTGTGAAAAATATCAATAAAAAAACAAAAACCAGAGGCTTATCCCTTCTCTTATCCGAAAAGCGCGCCAAGTCCTGCGGCAGCCTGCTCTTCAGACTTCTTCTCTTCCTCTGCGCTCTTGGCCTCGTCCTTCTTCTCCTCGCCGCCAGCAGGGGCAGCGCCACCTGCGGCCGGAGCCGCGGCAGCCGGAGCTACGACAGCGGCCTTCTCGATAGCCTCATCAATGTTGACCCCGTCAAGAGCGGCGACAAGCGCCTTGACCCTTGCCTCGTCGACAGTGACGCCCGCAGCCTCGAGCACCTTCTTCACTGAAGCCTCATCAACAGTCTTGCCTGCCTTGTGCAGCAGCATCGCAGCATATACATATTCCATTTTGATACCCTCCGTGTATTATGATATTCCTTTCCTGTGTTTTCTTCAACCTTTTTTTGGCTAAATGTCTCAGTTCTCAGGCACCTTTGCCTTAACACTGAGCATCTGGTTGTGAGCCCTCGCAAGAATGTCGGGCATCACAAGATCAGCATAAATCCCCTGCTCGACGGCCAGAGCCTTTGCATCCCTGAACGCCTTTGTCACGAGCAGTTCTGTGGTCTCCTTCGTAAGTATGCCACACTCCATGGCGAGATTGAAAGCCCACCTGTGACCGTTGGATATGTTGTCAAGGTACTCCTGCTCGTCAATCGCGAGCACGTCCTTTGTGAATATGTTTCCATCCTCATATGTCGCGGTGAGGTCAAGGCCTATTTCCATAGGCTCTATGCCCAGCCTCGTCAGGATACCTGCAAGGTCTGCGCTTATCACGTCGCCTTCTTTCGCCACCTTTGAGTCCTTCTTGATCGCAACCTTTCCGTTATCTATGCCTGCTGCGATGCCGACCTGGCCCAGCTGCCCGATTATAGGACCTGGAGCGAAACCTGTCGGGCCCGCAGGCACGACTATGTCATTAGGAGCGCTCTGGCCTGCCCTGATGGGCGCGGTAGACTTGTTCTTCTGCAGCGTCTTGTAGAGTGAAAACGGATTGTCCTTTGTGAAAAGCAGCGCGGGCATGCCCTTGAGATAGGGTATCAGCTTCTCGATACCTGGCTTCTCTTTCGCGGCCTCCTCAAGCGCGAGCTTCATGAGCCTCCTCTTGCTCATCTTTAGCACTACCTTGCCGCGCAGCTGGGCCCTCATGTTCTGCAGCTGCTTTGTCGGGAGGTTCTCCATGTTGACAGCGCCGACTATCGGATACTCTTTCGCCAGCTTGACAAAATCCTTGATGACCTTCTTCTTGGCTTCAGGTATCTTTTCAGTCTTGACCATCGCGCATTACCCCTTCACTTGACCTCGACCGGCCCGCTCATGGTGAGCTTGAGCAGCACGCCCTTGATGTTGTTCTGCTCGCCGGGAAGCTTGTGTATGAGAGCATTGAAGATAGTGATTATGTTGTCAGCGACCTCATCCTCATTCTGGTCTTCAGAGCCGACAATCGCCTTGATCACCGGCTGCTGTTTCGCCTTGACCACTGTTGTCTTCTGCAGCCTGTCATAGAGCGGCTTCAGCGCAGCCTTTGGCGGCACTACACATCCTGCTTTGGGATTCGGCATCTTGCCCCTCGTGCCAAGCACCTTACCGAAGACCTGGGCCACCTTTGGCATTATCGTGGCCTGTGCGATGAAGAAAGCATGATCCTTGGCAAGCTTCTTTATGAGCTTCTTGTCCTTCTGGTAGTTCGGGAACTCGTCCACGAACACTGTAGTGTCGCAGACCTTCTCAGCCTCTTCCTTGAGCTCTGCATCCACGAACGCGCAGATCTTGATCGGCTTGCCTTTAGGATAGTGGAGCGGTACGAATATCTCGACATGGTTGTCTGCTTTCTTCATGTCAAGGCCTTTCAGATTTATGATTAGATCGAACGTCTGCTTGAAATTGCGCTTCTTAGAAGTCTCTTTAAGCTTCTTAATGGCTTCTTTGATGCTATTCTTGTCCATAACGACCATCTCCACCCTCCTACGCCCCTAAAACGGCCGTAGTCCGCGGGATTGATGTAATTAAGCTTTCTGTAATGGATGAATAAGGGGTATATAAAGGTAGTGGTGGGAGGGTCAATTTTCTTTTTAAAAGGCTTCTTTATTCGAAAAGGACCAAATATTTATATCAAAATGTTCTGATTATTTTGTATGGGATTAACAGAATTAACTGAAAATGATGAAGCCTTCTTCTTAGAGGGACATGCACACGGCTGGGTATATAAAGAAAATTCGAGAGATTTAGTATTACAAAAACCAATCTGGGGTGCTATTGAGGGATCCGCTTTGAATCGATTCTTTTTAGAGAGAGATAAACCGACATTGAAAGTTGAATACATAAATTCTGTAAGTGGAAAGTTAATGAGCCTTGAGTTGGGCGAAGTCAAGGATCGAGAGGCAGCAGAGAGCTGGATTGAACGAGTTAATAGGTTATATGAAAATCAGCAAAATCATGTATGATATCTCTATTTAACCTCCTTTTTCCCATTCTCCGGAACAAGACAAAGAATAGTTCACTGTCTGAGGCCTGTTTTTTTGCGAAAAAACCTTGTTTCTCATCCGTATACGTTGTCGTGGTGGCCGTAGTCTTCTATTATCACTGTCATGGTTGATTCGTCTATTGAGAATGTGAGCACGAAGTGCTTGTCTATGTGGACTCGTTTCATGTGTTGAAGAGGCTTTTTCAGGTTCTTGTACCTGTGCGGCTCAGTGATGATCTCTTCAATCTTGCTGTGTATTATCTCAAGTTGCTTCGGGTTCTTCTTCGCCAGCTTGAAGAACATCTTCTCTACGCTTTTCCTCAATTCATAAGAATACATTTTAGTTCAGTCCAAAATGTTTCCTGAAGTCCTTGACCTTCACAGTGGGCTCTTTCTGCCTCTTCTTCATCTTCTCTATGAACTCCGGCCTAAGGTTGGGTTCAAGAAGGTCTTCACCATACGCTAAAGCAACAAACTCTATGGCTTTAGACTTATCATGAAGATTGTGCCTTGCTTTCACTATGTTAAGCACCTGGTTCGCTTCGTCAGATATCTTTATCATCGCATTGACCATATATACATCACCATTATATCAAATATATATTAAATATATAAATGTTTCGGTAAGGTGTTGGTTGTAGTATAGAAGCAGGTTCGTGGTAAAATAGCTTTAAGAGCGGTGGTGCGGGCTATTATAGCTATTATTGCGTGTACATGTACTCCTTCTCCTTGTTGAGGGTTGAGTATGGAACCTCGCCGAACTCGCATCCATCGCAGGTGGGGTCAAGGGATATCCAGCCGTCATCTTCCTTGTATTTCTTCGGGGCGTCGTCAAGCTTAACCTGCACATAGACATGCTCTGGAATGAAAGCGAACCTTGTAGGAATGCCTACTGCAAGCTCGAGATTCGCGAGAAGTATCGCGAGACCGTCGCAGTCAGCGCCGCCGCTCATCATGGTCTCGAAAGGGCTCTCAAGATAGTCATCAGGAGGGTCACCTACATACTGGAAGTTATCGCGCACAAAAAAGAACAATGCCTTTGCATAGCAGACCTGGCTCTCCTCGCAGCTTGAAGTCGCGATCCTCGCCGCCATGTTCCGGATTGCCTGATGGTTCGGCACGAGCAGCTGCCCATAGTTCGATCTCAGGCCTGAAGGAAGACCGGGCATCCCTTGCGCAAGCTCTGCCAGGCCGTATGGCTTCACATCTTCCATTGTTGGGATGTTTTTAGGCTGAGGGTCTATATTTATCCCATAGTACGGGACTACCATCATTATTATCAGAAGGATAAGTATGACGACAAGGATGATCGTGAAAGGATTGCCTTTTCTTACCGGTCCCTCTTCTATCTTCTCCTGCCCACGATGAGCCTCTTTCTTCTCAAGCTCCTTGAGAGCGTTTTCTGCCTCTCTTATCAATTCCTCTTCCTTCATCTGCTTTGACGTGCGCAAAAAAGTTTATAAATGCTTCGCTGTTCCCTAATCTCAGGATGTCTGGGCAATATACCGCACCTAAGCATATCGGCATAATACTTGACGGAAATAGACGATTCGCCAAGAAGCTCATGAAGGAGCCCTGGAAAGGGCATGAGTGGGGAGCAAAGAAGGTCGAGAAGCTGTTCGAGTGGTGCAAAGATGTAGGTGTGAAGGAGCTTACGCTCTACGCCTTCTCGATGCAGAACTTCAACAGGCCCAAGAAGGAGTTCGACTATCTTATGAATGTTTTCAAGGAATTCTTTGATGACGCTAAGAACAACCCGGCCCTGCACGAAAACAAGATACGCGTGAGGTTCATAGGCCGGATAGGGCTGTTCCCTGCGGAAGTGCATGAGAAGATGGTCGCGCTCATGGAAGCGACAAAGGATTATGACTCTTATTTTGTTAACTTCGCAATGGCATACGGCGGAAGGGAAGAGATTGTCGATGCGGTGAAGAAGATAGGGCGCCAGCTCGAGAAGGGTGAGATAACTGCCGATGATGTGGATGAGGAGCTCTTGGGCAGGAACCTCTATCTCAATGACGAGCCTGACCTTATAATAAGGACTGGTGGCGACCACCGCACATCAAACTTCCTGGTTTGGCAGAGCTGGTATTCTGAATGGTTCTTCCTGGAGAAGACCTGGCCGGAGTTCGAGAAAGAGGACCTGGTCGCCTGTATCGCTGAATTCCGGCAGCGCGAGAGGCGGTTCGGAAAATAACAAAAATAATTTAAATGATTGGTGTTTAATTATTTCCGGGGTGTTGGGAAATATGGGAATAGGAAAGAAGATTCTCGAACTGGCGCCGGTCGCTGTGGGGTTCGCAGCCGCTGTAGGGCTGATCGAATCAGGTGCCGCATCAGACATATCCGAGATGATAGCCGCAAATATGGATTACATCAGGCCAACTCTGGAAGCAGCAGAGACTGCGTTAGTCTTTTTAGGCACCTATTACTTAGCAAAGAAACAATGCGAATATCTTGCCGCAGACAGGAATTATGATCCTGACATCTAATCGTTCTCACTAAAAATCTGCGCCTGGAACTTCAGCACCTTGTTCCTCTTGTCTTTCCATGCGTCTGTCGGGAGACCTGCTTTCTGGCATGTCATCTCAAGGGCCTGCTCTGGAGTGCATTTGTATTCTGTAAATACTTGAGGCAGGAGGAGTCCTGAGCCGAACGGTCCTTTTATGATGAGGCCGTCCTCTCCGATCTTTATCTGTTTGGTGTAATGCGCAGGTTCTGCATCAATCTCTTCAGGCACTGTCAGGACTGACAGCTCGATGTCGAGGTCCTTGAGTTCGCTCTCCTCGAGCTTCGGGAACCTGGTGTCCTTGAATGCTGCGGCTCTTGCGGCGTCAGACACTGCCTTGTAGAGCTGGAAGGTAGGATGCGGGAATCCGATGCATCCCCTGAGCTCGCCATGCTTATGGAGCGTGACAAAGACGCCCTGCTTCTTGTTGAACTTGCTGTACTGTTCCAGGTCGATTTCCTGGCCTGAGAAATAGGATCCTATTGATTTCCGCGCGAGAATGATAAGCTGTTTGCCGTCTTCTGGGGTCAGCATTTTGCCCGCTTATTTCACTTTTTTCTCAAAAGACTTCAGGAATGCGTCAGCGTCCTTCTTGAGGTTCTTGACAGCATCAGAAAGGATCTTTTTCGGGTCTCCTGAATCGGTCTCTATGATCAGCTTAGGTATGCCCACAAGCGGGTGCGCTATGTTGTAGCCTGTGACCTTTACCTTCTTGTTGTTCCACAGCTCAGCCTTCAATGCATTGCAGAAAGAATGGCTCTCTCCCTTAAGCTCGACAACGAGCCTGTTCTTTGATTCCTCGAGAACATTGATTTCCATGATTACCACCTTATAGCCGGTCCAAAAAGGGAATTAGAGGTTGTTTATAAATGTGATGGTATTTAGCGCGGTTGACATATAATTCTACGCAGCGCCGCCAACGCCAGCCTGCGACCTGGTGGTTAAACTGACAGAATTATAACTCCTTGGCGAATGTAACAGTAAATAAAACGCTGGGAGCGCTGCTTTGGCGGCGCTGTAGAAACGCTGCCATCGCGCTCGCTGACGCATATATCACTGTTTTATTTTGCCCAACTGCGTTCTTTCCTGTTTTATTTACTGAGAGCTCGCTAGGCGGTGGCAGCGTTTCTGCTTATTTGAATAACTCACTCAAACGTCTCCTCTTCCTTTCCTGAGAACAGGCCTTTTATCCAGTTCCAGATGCGGCTGAACACGCCGGGATTTGACCCTTCTGCCGTGCCTTCTCCTTCGGCATCTGCAGCTCCGGCCTCTCCTTCATCAGTGCCAGGCTCTGCGGTCTCATTTACGGTTCCTGCCTCTTCTTCAGCAGCTTCTTTCCCTGTTCCCCCGAGGACCACTGGTGAGCGCTTCTCGTTCAGTATCTTCTCTTCGCTCTTGTCAAGGCCATTGAAGATGTGCGTGATGTCAAAGCTCTTTGCAGTATAGGTGTCAGGTACCTGCACGACATATGAGTAAGCGGTTATCTCCTGGCCTATGGCCAGCTCATCGATGTCGATGTCGCGGCTGCCGGCTATCGTCCTAAAGCCCTGAGGGAACGTGTCGATAAGCGAAACATAGGTCAGCTTATATGGAGCGACATTCTTGACCTTGAGCGTGACGTTCACGTCTTTCCCCTTGACTATTATCTCAGGCGTCATCTCCACTACCTTCTCCTGGGCTTGGACCGTCACTTCCTTCATCTCCTCGAACTTCATGGTCTTGCCGGACGCTGTCTCATAGCTGCCGCTCAGCTTCAGGTAGTATTTCCTTTCCTCATCAGCAGAAGGCGCGTTGATTATCTTGTTGAACGCGTAATGTTTCTTTCCAGGGTCAAGCTCAAGGTCGCGCCAGCCCCTCGGCTCGACGAGGTCGCCTGACATGTCGAGGGATATGCCTGACACTGCCTCCTCTGCTTCGTTCGTTATCTTTGCCTCTATCTCCAGCTCTGCGCCGCCCTTTACAGGCGAAGGCTCGATCTTTATGTCAGGCACTATGGCTGATACTCCGATGCCTATCTTGTAGGTCATCTTCTCATTGAACGTCTTAGTCCCTACCCGGATATCTACATCTGCGACAAGCTCTCCCTGCAGGACCTTGGATGACTTGAATCTGAAAGATAGCTCTTTTGAGTCTCCTGCGGGTATCGTCCCTGTGTAGCTGACCTTATTGTCCTTCAGGTCGAGGCCTGTGTCCCTGTGCGACACGACCGCGCCTGCAGGTATGCTGATCTTAAGGCTGCTTATCGATATGTCCTCCGCGCCGGTGTTGTTTATCGATATAGAGTACATTATCTCCTCGTTGATGTCTGCGGATCTCGTGCTTATCGAATCAGATACCGCATAAGGTTTCTGGACATCGAAAGTCACTGTGCTGGACTTGATTGTGTTCACCTTGTTGTTGAAGATGTACTTTGCCTGGGCAGTCGAATCATATGTCAGGAAGTCCTGGAACCTGAGCGTGTACTTGATGTCCTGCGAATCGCCGGCGTTCAGGCTGCCGGTCCATGCCACGCTGTTGGTGACCATGCTGTAGTAAGCGCTCGATATCTTCACGCCAGTCGGGTACTTGTCCTCATAGTTTATGTTGGACGCACGCTCATTTCCGGAGTTAGTCACTGTGGCTGTGACTTCCACTACCTCGTTGATCATAGGGTCATTGTTCGATATGGAACGGCTTATCCCTATTGTCGGACCTTTCTGCAGGACCCTTAACTGCATCACGCTCGCAGGGTCACTTGTCTCCTCGTTGATGCCTTCTTCAACAGAGTCAAGGCAGTAAGTATAGTCATTGAGGCTGTTGCAGTCCTCTTTCACAACAAGGACGCGGTCCTCGCCTGCTAGTATGGACACCTTCTCTGCAGAAGGATAGTACCTTGCGATATGCTTGATGTCATTGATGAAGAAAGGCACGTTGTCCTTCACCTCATCGTTGAAGACCTCGCCTGCCTGGACGAGCTGCAGCAGAAATAACATGACGATTGCGTATGCGATCAGCTTCTTCATCTTAATACCTCTTTTACTATCTTATGTTGCACATCATGTTGTGCGCGGGATTTATAATATTTATGATATGATAATCATGGTTTGGCCTTCTCGAGCCTGAAGCAGGCGACCTCTATCCTCTGTATCTTTTTCTTGTGGAACTTCAATGTCTGCTTGAGAGGGAAGCGGAACTCCCATCTGTTTGTCATCCTGAATCCATTGTCTTTTGCGAAGGCGTCGACGAATCCTGCGGTGCTTGTCTTGTGGAATGAATAGATTATATCTGCGATGGATATGGCTTTGACGAGGAACTCCCTGTCCGCGTGCTTCTCTCTTGTGCCGAAAGGAGGGTTCTGAATGACTATGTCGACGGGATCGTTGAACTCCTGTATGTCAGCGTCGATTATGCTGAATCCTCTGGTGATGCCGAGCCGCTTTAGGTTATTGCCGAGCACTCCGAGTGCCGCAGTGTCCGTGTCGACGAAGAAAATCTTTTTAGCGCCGAGGAGCAGGGCGCCGATGCCGAGTATGCCTGTACCGCAGCCGAGGTCAGCGATTATATTTCCCTTGATGTCACCTCTCATGTACGCTGTCCAGATGATATCGGCCGCTATCTCTGAGTCTGTGGGATACTGCTCAAGCCCCGGCTTCGGGCAGGGGAACACATCCAGCTTTGAGAGGGCAATAGCAAGGCTTGATTTGCTATATGGTCTCCTGCTTGTCTTGCGTTCTGTCTTGTTGTCTGCTTTGCTTTGTGGCATGGGATTTTGTGTTGTGTTGATTCTTATAAATTTTGTGTTTTCAGGCGTTGTGGTGTTTGAATTTCAGTATCGGAAATTACGGAACTTGGGGAAAATTCGGAAGGTTTAAATATGTGATGTTCTTTGTGGCTTTCAGCCGCTGAAAAAGCGGTGGACAGCGATGCCCGAATTTTTCGTGGTTTTGCGGTGACAGAGACGAGGCAAGAAGCTACACATCAGAGAATACAAAATTATATAAAGACGACCAGCAACAGGGCATGTAGGGGGTGACTTAGAGTGTTTTTCAAAGCTAGAAATAAATGTGACTACGACACATTCAAAGGCCATCTTGAAGTTATGAACCATGACTTCTCAAATATAAAAGAAGAGATGGAAGACCATCTCCAGTCAATAAACGAGAACACCAATGAGATAGAGCTCCAGAACAACTTCATCTGCGAGATCGACAACCGCATGACAAAGATGGAGGAGAAGATGGATGAGATCCACTTCCTGCTCAAGCAGATGGTCACCAAAGCGCAGCTGTCTGTAGAGCTGTCCAAGGATGAACAGCGCGTTTTCCTCATACTCTATACGCATGAAAAGTTCATGAGGCCGGAAGCGGTCTCGACAAAGGCACTCCTGGAAATGGAAATAGTTGAAGAGGCCCTGACCTCAATGGCTGACAAGGGCATCCCTATAGAGCGGGAGATACTTGACGGCAATGTGTACTTCAGGATGAACCCTGAGTTCAAGCTGAGGCAGGCCAAAGAGCAGATAATAAAGATAGACAGCGAGGTGACAGGGCAGTACCAGAACACCCTGCTCAAGCAGTTTTTCGGGAATTGAGATTGATATTGGATAAATGCTTCCTACATGCACAAAACCTTCGGTTTTGGCCGTAGAAAGTGTGTTATCGATAAAAAATAATTTGTCACACTTCCTACATGTCAGGCCCTGGCGGCCCTGAGCATGTATGAAGCATTTTTTCAATAGGAAAAATGCTTGTAATACTTCCTACATGTCTAACCTCTAGGGCATATGCGGCAACGCATATGCACTACCACCCCCACTTTTTTAATCTTTTAATGAGCTCATTCTTGTTTTTCACAAGAGGTTTTGGGATAGCTTCGCTTGAAGAAATATAGTCGAATGCTGAGCCGTAGAAGGGTCTGCTGCAGACCGTTTGTTTTGCTGAGATCAGCATC
>CAZNGE010000011.1:23197-42916 GCA_964572875.1 uncultured Methanosarcinales archaeon
AGTGCTGCGAAGACCTGCTTGACCCTCAGCTCTGTGGCTTCGCCGAGGAACTTCCTGTAATGCTCTATCGCGCGCTGCTCGCGGTCATGGGCTTCCTTGACAAACGCTTTCCCATCACCTGAGCATTTCCCTGCATCGCGGTCAATTACGGGCTTCTGGGCATGG
Organism: uncultured Methanosarcinales archaeon; assembly: GCA_964572875.1. GTDB lineage: Archaea > Nanobdellota > Nanobdellia > Woesearchaeales > UBA11576 > JABMQF01. Next base: position 23,363 of record CAZNGE010000011.1, read on the forward strand.
ACTATCTTTGCGAGGAGAGCCGCGTGCTCTGCCTCTACCTTGCCCAATGCCTTGAAGCGTTTCTTCAGCTCCATGGTCGTGGCTTTCTTTGAAGCGCAGAAATAGAACTGAGAGTTGTCGACCTCGAGCTTAATGGCTTCCAGGACATTGTCCCTTGAGATGTCTGTCAGGCTTTTGATGACGGGCTCTTCATACTCTTCGCCATGGACTATATACTTTGAATTTGCGCCGCAGAAAGGGCACTCTGTGGGCTTGTCCTCACCTACATAAGGATCGCCGCATATCCTGCATACCCATGTCCTGATTGTCATGATTACCACCTCATTAGGTGTTGGGGTTGGGTGTTTGATATAAAAAAGTATCTCAATGACGCACCAGCACCACTACGCTGCTAGACTGTTGTATGCACCGCTGCCACTGCGCTCGCTGTCGAATGTTATTAAAAATGTCGCAGACATTTGAGAGGGTCTAATACCCCGCACTTCAGTGCGACATTTTTAATCCCAAAAACTCGCCCGTCCATGCGAGGAGCGTGATACTCCGACCTTCAGGTCGGGGATAGCTCCGAGTGGCGAGTTTTTGTTATTCTACTTCTATCCGCTGAACTGCGATATTTCCTGTTCCTATAACTGAAAGCTCGCTAGGCAGGGGCAGCGGTGCTTGCGGTGGTGCTGGCGCTGTTGGAATTGGTATGGGCGTAAAAACCAAAATCCTTTTAAATCACGGTCAATCACAGATGGTGATATGGCATATGTATCGATACAGGAGGCGATGGACAAGGGAAGCGGAGAGGTAGAGCTGCGCGGATGGGTCTATCGCGAGAGGGGCTCGAACAAGCTCAAGTTCGTTGTGTTGCGGGACAGCAGCAACCATGTCCAGTGCGTCATCGACAAAGCCGTTGTCGGTGATGAGAAGTTCGGCCTCGCAGACAAGCTGCAGGTAGAGGCATCCCTCACTGTAAAGGGCGAGATAAAGAAGGAAGAGCGCGCGCCTACCGGATACGAAGTGCATGTCACGGACTTTTCTATAGTTGGAGAGTGCGACAGATTCCCGATACGCTCTGACCAGAGCAGGGATTTCATGGATGACAACCGGCACCTGACATTGCGGACAAAACGGCTGAGCACGATACTCAAGATACGCAGCACATACTTCCAGGTTAGGGAGCAGTTCTTCATCAACAAGGGATTCTATCGCTTCGACCCTCCGATACTGCAGCCGAGCCAGTGCGAAGGCGGAAGCACACTGTTCGAAGTGAAGTATTACAATGACAAGACCTATCTTTCGCAGTCATGGCAGCTCTATGCAGAGGCAGCGGTTTTCGCTCTCGAGAACGTATATGACGCAGCGCCGACATTCAGGGCAGAGAAGTCAAAGACCTCACGGCACCTGTCGGAGTTCTGGATGGTAGAGGCAGAATGCGCCTGGAAAGACCTGCATGAGATATCGGAGCTTGCGAAAGAGGAATTGCGGTATTGCATCAAAGGGGTCGTCGAGAAGCATGAAGAGGACCTCAAGTCCCTTGGGCAGGATGTAGAGAAGCTCAAGAAGATCGTGGCTTCGGAATGGCCAACCATCAAATACAGGGAGGCGCTCAATCTGCTGAAAGAGAAGAAAGGCATGGACGTACCATTCGGCAAGGACCTCAGGACAATCGAAGAGGAGAAGATCATGGAGTGCTTTGACGTGCCTGTCGTTGTCACCCATTATCCAAAGGAAGTCATGGCTTTCTACAAGCCAGCAGACCCTGAGAGTCCTGACGAGGCCTTGTGCTTCGACATGCTAGCGCCTGAGGGATATGGTGAGATAGTGGGCGGCAGCCAGAGGAGCACTGACATCGAGGCGATGGGCGAGGCGCTGAAGAAAGAAGGTGAGGACCTTTCAAACTATGAATGGTACTTCGACCTCCGCAAGTACGGCAGCGTGCCGCACAGCGGGTATGGTGTAGGCGCAGAGCGCGTGATAGCGTGGATCTGTAAACTGGATAATATCAAGGATGCGATACCTTTCCCAAGAACAATGATCAGATGGAAGCCTTAAGCTGGTCCATCAACAAAAGCTTTTTAAACAGGAGAATTCTAATTGTATATAAGTATCTGAATAAATCAAGTGTGTGATGAATCATGAATATGTGGGCGACTGACAAACTGAAACGGCTTAAGTTCGGGAAGCCAGACTTCAATGATCTTGTTAGGCGTGGCTATATGCTCTTTGACATGCATGTCCATACTAACGTCTCTGACGGCACATGCTCTGCCCAGGCCATACTCCGCAGGGCAAAGGAGCTAGGCATAGGGGTCGCGATATCAGACCATGATAAGGCATCGGCTGCTTTAGGGTCTTTTGAGAATGAATACGGAGTCCCGGTCATACCATCCATGGAAGTCGAGGCGAAAACAGGGGAGCATTTCCTGTATTATTTTGTCGATCCGGCCGATCTTGAGGTATTCTATGAGAATGAGATAAAAGGCATGGAATGCAAGAGGTCAATAAAAGACCTGCTCAGCCTGAAGAAGAGATATAATACGTTGATATCGTGGGCGCATCCTGCCGGCGCTCCGCCGCAGTCATGGCTGTTCTGGAGGGACTGGAAGTTCAACCTGGAGCTGATAAGTAAGATAGACTGCCTTGAACTGTTCAACGGCCATGCAGCAAGGAAGACTGTGGGCAAGGTCGCGCAATGGGTGCTGAAGTACCACAAGCCCTACACAGGCGGCAGCGACGCCCACGAGCTGGCACAGCTCGGCAGGGTCGTGACATGCGCCAAGGCAAGGAATGTAGCGGAATTCCTCGAGAAAGTAAGGAAGAGGAAGGTAAGGATCATAGGGCAGAGAGTGAATTTCTACAGGTTCATGATGAAATACCCTTTCAAGTACGCTTTCGCTAAGCTGAACTATATGATGAAGTTCTGAACCTGCATGGCTGGATTGATAATAAAAATATTGAAAAGAAAACGCTTGTCCATGAATTCTAGGCATTTATTTTTTTACCATCCTGTGGAGATAATGGGTTTCTTCTGTATTCCGGTATAAAAAACAAAAATAAATGCCCTGATAATCTACTTTGTAGATGGACATGCTGAACAGGACAGGAACAACGACGATCAGGATATATGCCGCGACAAAGAAAGAGCTTGAAAAGCTGGACTTTGTCCAGAAGCATTCATACAATGATATCATCCTCGAGCTCATCAAGGCATACCAGGAATCAAGGAAATGACAGGACTGGTGCTTGAAAAACAAAGATGTGGTGAAAAAATGGCCAAAAGATCCCGGAGCCCAAAATCAAAGATCTCAAGAAACGCAGGTGTTTATGCAGAAAAAGTCGTTGAGACAGTACGCGAGCCTTTGCTGGTCTTGGACACCAAATTGAAAGTGCTATCTGCCAACGATTCATTCTACCGGACTTTCGAACTCAAACCTAAGGAAGTTATCGGACATTTAATCTATGCTGTGGGGAACAGGGAATGGGATATCCCTGAATTGCGGAAACTTCTGGAGGACATCCTGCCAAAGAGAACAGTGTTCGAGGATTTCAAGGTCACACGCAGGTTCAAGGGACTCGGAGAGAAGACAATAATGCTCAATGCCCGACGGCTGGATGAAGTTGATATGATCCTGCTTGCCATGGAGGATGTCACATTCAGGGTTGACGCGGAAAGACGGCTGAAAAGATCAAATGCCCGGTTAAAAGAACTGAATCTCCTGAAGACCAGATTCCTAGTCATGACATCGCATGAGCTTAAGACGCCTATAACCCCTGTGGTCATCCAGGCGCAGATGCTTTCAGACGGGTCTTTAGGGAAGCTCAGCGCCAAACAGAAACAGAGCGCTGAGATGATATTACGGAACATTACCCGTCTTGACAATCTTGTCAGTGATATCTTTGATATCTCAAGGATACAGTCCTCAAGATTGAATCTTGTGTTTCAAAGATTGCAGCTGGCACGCCTCATTGAAGAAGCGAAGGAAAATATGGCCCCATTGGCCGCTGAAAAGGATATCAAGCTTGTGGCAAAGATACAGAAACTGCCAAGAATCCCGGTCGATAAAGACAGGATAATCCAGGTGTTGACAAACCTGATCAGCAATGCCATCAAATTCACACCTGCAAAAGGAACAATAACGATAGAGGCAGCAAAACAGAAAGATGATGTCCTGATAAGCGTGAAAGATACTGGCCGAGGGATGGTAGAAAAGGATGTGCGCAGATTATTTACGCTGTTCTTCCAGGTCAAAGCTTCATATGAATTAAAAGAAGAAGGGACAGGATTGGGGCTTCCGATCTGCAAAGGCATCATCGAGCAGCACGGAGGGAAAATATGGGCAGAAAGCCTGATCGGAAAAGGCTCAACATTCTCGTTCACGCTGCCAATCAAGCAAAAAACCAGACGAGGCAAATGAAATGGCAAAGAAGACAAAGAGGATGAAGGACGTTTCCAAGCCTTCTGCAAAGCAGAAGATATTGATCGTAGATGATGAAAAGGATATCCGCGATTCTGTGAAGCTGCTTGTAGAGGGCATGGGCTACGAGACAGGAACAGCGCATAACGGCAAAGCGGCTTTGGAGGCTCTTAAACAGGGAAAATATGACCTGGTGCTGCTGGATGTGCTCATGCCTGAGATGTCAGGCAGGGAGACGCTGGAAGAGATCAGGGCTGACCCGAAATTAAAGCGCCAGAAAGTGGCATTCATGACTGTAGTCCACCTAAGTGAATGCGGTAAAGGCATAATGGATAGGTTAAGGCCTGTTGAATATTTCCAGAAGCCTATCGATGTGGCAGACTTCAGGAGACGGCTGAAGAGACTGCTTGGGTGAAGAGGTGCTGAGATTGGCAAAGACAAGCGACATACTAAGCAGCCTGGACAAGAACCCAAACACCGTGGTGATCTGCAATAGCCGGAAACATGAGAGGATGGTGATCGACCTGCACAAGGCAGTAGCAAAGAAGTTCAGGAAGATCTGCATGATAACTATCCATGAGCCTTTTCCCATCCTGATAAAGACATTACAGGAAGAAAAGATCGACAGCTCCAGATACTGCTTTATTGACTGCATCTCAGCAGAGCACAGTGTGGTGAAGGATTCGAAGCAATGCATGTATGTCTCCTCTCCCGCAGCCTTGACAGAGCTGGCGATCGCGATAGAAAAGACAAGAAAGAAGCACAATATGGACCTGATAATATTTGACAGCATCTCCGCCCTGCTGGTATTCAATGCAGAGACCGCTGTCCTGAGGTTCCTGAACTTCATGGTATCAAGGGTGAGGAAGACAGATACAAAAGCGATCTATTCTATCCTGCAGGAGACCAGAAAGGAATTCCTGGCAGACCTGACCCTTTTTGCAGATGCGGTCATAGAGATTTAGATTTAAGCGCTTTTGATCTCATGCAGGCTGCGCGGAGATAGGGTCTTCAGAGCACCATAAAGAAACCGCTCATCTCCGCAACTTCAAGTCCTGCCATCACATCTTCCTCCGACCTATTTTCCTCCGAACTTGGACCATCTATCGAAGCCCGGCAGTCCATCAGCGCGCATCATGGTCTTGCCCTTATCCTTCTTGACATGGACGACCACGTCCATAAGGTGCTCTATGGTGACGACGACCTTCTCGTCATGCATGCCCTCTTTCATGGTCAGCAGGATGGAGCCTCCGGCCTTCTTTATCTTGGCTATTATGGTCTGCAGGAACCTGCCTACCATCTGGGGGTTGGCGTACATGAGCATGGTGGAGAGAGAGTCGAATATCACGAGGTGCTGGGGATTGATCCTGATGAACTTCCTCTCAATATCCGACATAGCTATGCTGATCTCATTCAGCGCAAGAGGGCCTGACACCCTTCGTGTGGCGCCTGTGTCCTTGAGGAACTCGTCTGTCTGGTGGGAGTAGCAGTCTATGTACTTCAGGTTTCCGTCTGTCTCGTATTTTGTCAGGAATATCCTGTCCTTGGTCATCTCACTTTTCATCGCCTCCGGCGACCGGTCGGTGGAGACGAAAAGGACCGGCTCTTTCTTTGCCAGGGACTCCTGCACATACCTGTAGATGATGTGCTTCTCACCTGCGAGAGGCGGGCCTATGAGGAGTGATGCACTGTTTTTCGGGATGCTTGATGTGAGTGTCATTTTTTCCTGGCTTTCAATTTATTCTTAAGAGATTTTATCTCTTTCCTGTATTCTTTTTTCTTGTATTCTGTAATGTCTGAAATTATATGTGAAATCGCAACAATCTTCCCTTTATGCTTTATAGGACCTACATTTGTCCTGTACTGCGACTTTTGGCCTTTTTTCCCAGCCCCTTCAATCTCGTATAAGCCGCCTTTGCCTGTCTTCAACACCTGCCTGACGACGCTCTTCACCATCCTGTGATGCCGTGGCTCTATGTACCTGTAGATGCTGGTTCCGACAACATTCTCCTCGGTATAACCCTTCTTGGTACGGTTGATGAACTGGATTTTGCCTTCTTTGTCTGTAATCATGATGATGTTAGGCGCGTTCTGCGCAAGGGAGCGCCAGCGCTCCTCTGACTCCAGCAGGGCCTGCTCAGTTTTCTTTTTTCCTGTGATATCTTCTCCAGAGCTCAAGTGGCCTGTTATGTTCCCTTCATCGTCATGTATCAACGTGTAGTGCCACGCTATGACCCTCTCTTCGCCGCTCTTGGTGAGGACCGGGTTCTCATGATATTCTACTGGCTTAACCTTTCCTGCTATCATTTTTTTGGAGACTTTCTTGACCTCTTTCCTCAGCCTTTTCGGCAGGAAATTGCTGAACCAGTCCTTTCCGATGACCTCTTTCTCCTTGTAGCCCAGGACTTTGCAGCCTTTCCTGTTTATGAGCTTGACTTTGCCGTCTATGCCGATCGCTATTATCATGACTCCTGCAATATCGAGGTATTTCTGGGCGGTCTCTTTCTCTTTTCTTATCATCTCTTCTGCCTTCCTGTTCTCGGTCATGTCCCTGAAGAAACCCAGGAGCATATCTTGATTGTTGATCTTTACCGCTGTTGAGTTGACATCGCAGAAGACGACAGTCTTGTCTTTCCTCAGGACGGGGATGTCCTTGGCCAGTGTTATCCTGCCCTGCAACTGTTGAGTGAACTGGTCAATCACATAATGCAGGTCCTTCTTCGGATGGATGCTGTTGACGTCCAGTCTTAACAATTCTTCCTGCGAGTAACCTGTTATCCTGCAGATCTGCGGGTTCGCGAACAGGAACCTTTTCGTCTTTGCGTCAGCAGCGAGGATTCCGTCGCTGGCACCTTCGAAGACTGTCCTGAACCTCTCATCAGACTCCTTCAGCTCTTTGATCTTCCTCTTCAGATTACGTATGAGGGTCGCGTTCAGGCCTGCGTATGTCTTCTTTTTTATTATATCTCACCTTTGAACAACAGCTTATGGTAGTATGCGCCAAGCCCTATGAATATGAGGCCGAGGATCCAGATGGGGTCTGCTATGATGTATGTCAGTCCTGTCTCGCTCCACTCGATAAAGCCCTGCATTATGTCTGCTATGACCCAGAAGACCAGGCCGATGCCTATCAACAGCCAGGACCTGGCAGACTTCGCATGGTGTAATGTGAGAACCAAGACAGCTGCAGTGAAGATTATAAGCGTATCCGCTATCGGGTAAAAAAGAGTGATTGCCTTCGCCAGATAGGATTCTGTTGAACTGGACACTGGTATGAGCGCAGTAAAGCCGCTCAACACAAGCGTCAGGAGAGCTACTGCCGCGCCAATCATGACATTCTTCAGTCTTATGACCTCTCTGGATATCCTGTACTCAAGAAACATCGCAGCTATGATTATGACATAACCTATGATGTAGATAGCGTCTGAGAAAGAGGGGAACTCAAGGGTCCCCAGGTACACCTGGACTGTCCAGCCGACATCCGCGATGAACCAGACTGCCAGCCCAAGGAACAGCAGGAACCAAACCCTGCCTTCAATGCTCGAAAGCCTGAAAAGCCTGAACGTCATGAACGCAAGGATGACTACGAAGAGCGAGATCACATCATACGTGTGATTAGTGATCTTCTCATAATATCCATAGTCGCTAGGGATCATGAAATATATGCAGAGCGCGACAGCGAAGATCATTGCTGCAACAACCAATGCCTTCCTGAACTTGTCCATCTTAGCGTCCCTCCAGCATTTTTGATATGGCTGCGCTTTTCGGCAGATCCCTGCCCTGATCCTTTGACCTGGCATTCTCGACTGCCTTGCGTGCTATCGTAATCGCAACAGGGCCTATCAATTCCTTATACTTCTCGACCAATCCTGTAAGAACTGCCTGCGGGTTGCCTTCGATCGTGATGTCGTGATTCACTTTCATTCCCTCTACATTGTTCGCCAGGGTCCTTGCTACAGGCCCGACAATCGTCTCCATCTGCTTGATGATCGCTTTGGCTAGCGCTGTGTATCCTGACATCTTAACCGCCCAACAAGTCTGATATCCTGCCTGCTGCCTTACCTAACTCGAGCAGTGCCAGGCCGAGGTTTATCTTTGACGTCGTCAGGATGACCAGGATGGCGGTCTCTCCTGCAGATATGGCTATCATCCTGCCCTTGTCAGCGTTGATTATTATCTGCCTGAGGCTGCCCTGCTTAAGCTCTGAGACGGCTGTCTCTGCAGCTCCCTGCATCGCCGCAGACATTGCTGCGAAGGTCTCTTCGTCGATATCTTTTGAAAGGTCTGACGCTATCACCAATCCATCCCTTGAGATGGCAGATGAGCCGAGAACCTCTCCAATCTTCTTCAGGTCCTGCAGGATTCCAATGAGTTTGTCTTTTTTTGTTTCCATTTTACTGCGCTCCCCTGCCTTGCATGATACTGAACACCTTATAGTTCACATAAACAATCGTCAGGACGAATAATGCTCCGAAAAAAAGAATTATGGAGCTCAGCACCTCATAATTAACAGATGCATTTTGCTGGTAATGGAACAGGTAAAGGCAGTACATCGCCAGAAAAAAGAGAATAAATACCGGCAAGATGCTCCAAGTTCTTTTGAATTTCCCCCCGAATGAGAACCAGTGCTTGCCTGAGGAGAATATTTTATGAATTTTTATAGAGATATAGCTGGAATATGCCATCATCAATATTCCGCTTACCACCAATATTAAATTGAATACCCTGTTCATTTCAAATCCTCAGTTCGAGTTTTGTCCCGCGCATCTTGGGTCTCTTCTTTTTTCTGTCTCTTGGTGCTGATTATGAAGTACAATATCCCGACGAAAACAGCAAGGCATATGTTGTAGAGGATCTCTGTGACCTCATGTATCCAGTGCACTGCTGCATGGTTATATAATCCTAATACGTTCCCTAACAGGAATAATGCTGCTCCAGTAAATGCGATATAAAACGCTGCCTTGAATTTATTATATTTTATGAAAATGCGTGATTTGACCACTTCCTGCTTCTCTTTCCTGAGTGTATTCACCACAAACAGGAAAAACATGACGACCAGTATTCCAGATACGTGATATGCTATTTCCAGGATCGTTTCAAAATTCATCTTTCCATCTCTATATCATCATCTCGAACAGTCTTGTCAATACCTTTTCAATGCCCTCTTTATTGAGCCTGCATGGCTGGTTATCCTTCACTTCCCCCTTGTCTTCTGCGATTGTAAGAACTATAGGGATGTCTTCAGGCAATACCAGCCTTTTCCTGATCTCTTCGGCACCCAACGCGCCTTCCAGGTCTGCCTTGTTCGCGACGATCACTGCGGGCAGGCCTTCAGTCTTCGTCAGCTCGAGCATGTCCTTCGCCCTTGCGAAGCCTTTGGGGTCTGTGCAGTCCACAACCACTATGACGCCAAGCGCCTCGCCGCCGAGTTGTTTTATTATCGGATCAAACCTCTCCTGACCTGGCGTCCCGAACAGGTCGACGGCAAAACCCTTGAACTCGACATGGCCATGATCCAGGGCTACGGTTGTGCCCAGCCGGTCTACAGACACTGCACTGGCGGAAGCCGAGTGGATGAAGCTCGTCTTTCCGGCATTGAAAGGCCCTGTGACAAGTATCTTGGGTATGAATACCTTGACCCCGCCAGGGCTGATCACCTTGTAGGGTACCTCCCTCTTCGGGGGGTTCTTGATCCATGACGCCTTGTCCACAGAGAAGTAGGAGCGCAGTATGACCTTCTGCTCAATCGCCTTGAGCTTGACTACGCAGTCGAATATCTCCTCCAGCCCTTCTATCGTCGACCTCTTGTATGGCCAAAGAGTAAAAAGCGCGACGACAGTGGCCTTGTTCTCCTTCATTACATCCATGAACTTCTGCATCATCCTGACGACCTCATCCTCCTGGTTTGTTACGTCTATGAGTGATGAGAGCGAATCTATCACCACGAGCGCAGGATGGCCCATCTTCCTGATTATGTCATACGCCTTATTGCAGGTATTCTGGATGTCGCCAGCTTTGGTGTTATTGCCTCCCTGGTCGATGTCTGAGAACAGCATCCCCGAATAGCAGTCCAGGAATGAGCACTGGTCTTTCTTCTCAAACTCAGATATGTCCCAGTCATATGCATTGAGCTGCGCCCGGACCGTATCAGGCTTCCTGTTGTTCACTATGTAGAGGACATGCCCTTTGTTCTTGAGATGCGTGTACATGCACTGGTGCGCGAACTGGATGTCCTCAACTCCAGGGGTTGACATGATCAGCGCAGAGCTTCCCTGCCTGATGCCTCCCTCAAGCATCTTGTCCAGCACTTCAATGCCTGTCTGTATATTCATATTCTGCAGTACCTCCGTGAAGTTTAACTATTTTTTTTATGCCTCTGGCCGGGATAATGATGATGTCCCCATATGGGTGAGATTTATCAGCCTACTGTTGGCATGGCCTGCTAGTCGATTTCAGCCCTGCAGTCATTCTTTCTGTTGCGGCCATTGCCGTTAGAGAGCTGCACTGTGAGAAGGTTCTCCATGAATCCTGTGAATGACTTGCTCATCACCCAGATGCCTATGTCCCGCCCCCGCATTACATTCTCGTCGTCAGGTATAGGCTCGACGACTATTGACTCCTCGCCGTCGATCGAGATCAGATTGTTGGCGACAGGTATCTTCGCATTGTGGATGTCGCAGAAGTCCAGGAGCTCGCAGTCCTCTGCATTGTCCTTTGTCTTCTTTGATATTATGATTATGCTGACGCCTTTCTCGTGCGCCTCCTGCAGCACGTTCTTCTGGAACGCAAGCCTCTTCAGGCCGTTCTCTGACGTGAAGAAGCACACGCTCTTACGCGCCTTCTTGATCAGGTCCTCTATCTTCTTGTTGATGTTGGCCCTGCCGCTCACGACCCAGAATATCCCTTTCGGCTCGTTGAACTTCTTACTCTGTGCATAGAGCGGGGTAAGGTCATTCTCGAACACCGCCTCCAGCCTGTCGAACTTCTCGAGCTGCTTATTCCTCACGGTCGTCAGCACCTCGTCAGGAGACAATGCCTTGCATTTCATAGGCTTTGTCGGAAGGATCAATGAGAATCCCTTGTTGCAGAGCGAGGTTATTATCTCATATATCTTGCCGTAAGGTATGCCTGTTATGTCGCTCACGTTCTTTGCTGTGGAAGTCCCTTCCTCGATGAGAGTAAGGTATACTTTAGCCTCGTAGTTGTTCAAACCCAACTCGAGTAAATGGTTTATCACTTCTTTTGATGGTAACATCTGTTCACCCCCTGAACAAAGGGGGGTATGGAGCTCAACAATATCTACTTTTTTTTTACTCTTTTTCATGATGAAACTGTTATCTTTGAAGAAAGTATAATAATTCTTCTTTATGACGATAAACTGTCATAATATTGTCTTAACATCACTATTTTTAGCTTTTTGACATTTTTTTGACTGTTTTTTGGTTACTAATTGTCAAAACGCGCGGCAAAATTTAAATACTGTGTGCTTTTTACGACTTGTCGGCGATACATATGTTATCTGAAAGCGAGTGCGTGTCGGCGAAACCAAGCAGCATTCCTGCGGATGCGAGCAGATAATGGAAAAGCAAAAGAAAGAGAAACAAAAGAAAGAGAAACAAAAAAAGATAGATGACAGCAAAAAATCAATACTTCCTAAACTCAAGGACTTTATAGAATATGTCTCCAGCAGCAAGGATTCTCCTGTCAGATACCGTCCTGCCAAACGTGATTCCACTAAAACTGTCCGTGCTAAACCAGTCCATGCCAGAACTGGCAGAGGTAGGAAGTTTCCTGTCGTAGGGATAGGCGCTTCAGCAGGAGGGCTGGATGCGATCAAGCACTTCTTTACAAACATGCCGACCGACACTGGAATGGCTTTTGTGATCGTCATGCACCTGCCTGTAGACAAAAAAAGCATCATGGTCGAACTGATAAGGAAATACACGACTATGGCTGTGTCCCGTATCAGGGACGATGTCGCAATCAGACCCAATAACATATATGTCGCGCCGCCTGACAAAGACATCTCTGTGCTCAACAGAAAATTCCACCTTATGAAGCCTGTCACGCGCCAGGGCCTGAGACTGCCCATCAACCACTTCTTCGCCTCACTGGCAAAAGACGTCGCTGAAAAGAGCGTGTGCATAATACTTTCAGGGACCGGGGCAGACGGGACCGTAGGCATAAAAGTGGTCAAGGACGAAGGAGGGATAGTGATAGTGCAGGACCCTAAGTCCGCAGGCTATGATGGGATGCCAAAAAGCGCCATAGAGAGCGGCATGGTAGACCTTATCCTGCGTCCTGAAAACATGCCTGAAAAACTGGTCTATTTCAACAAGAACCATGTCTTCAAGAAGAACAAGACTGCAGAGCTGATCCGCATGGGCGGCAAAGAGGACCTGCAAAGGGTAATCATCATCCTGCGCGAAAAGACCGGACATGATTTCTCAGGCTACAAGATGAACACGATATTCCGGAGGGTCGAGAGAAGGATGGCTGTCCATGAGATCGACAGGCTGCATGACTATGTGCGGTTCCTGCAGCACGACGATAAAGAAGCGAGTACCCTTTTCCAGGAGTGCCTGATACGGGTCACGAGCTTCTTCAGGGACCCCGCAGCCTTTGATGCGCTGCAGAAGAGGATACTGGCCGGGCTGTGCAGAAGCAGGCCCGCATCACAGCCTGTCCGCATCTGGATCGCCGGCTGCTCGACAGGAGAGGAGGCATACTCTCTCGCAATCCTGGTCAAGGAATGCCTTGACAGAAGAGGCAGCAGCTGCAAGGTGCAGATATTCGCGACAGATGTCGACGATAAATCAATAGAGAAGGCCCGCAAGGGAATCTTTTCCGAAAGCATCGCTGAAGAGGTCGGGCCCGAACGGCTGAAAACTTTCTTCACGAGACAAGACAACATGTATGTGATCAGCAAGGAGATAAGGGACATGGTCATATTCGCTGTCCAGGACGTGATATACGACCCGCCTTTCCTGAAGATGGACATCATCAGCTGCAGGAACTTCCTGATATATCTGGACAAGGAACTGCAGAGAAGGGTGCTGCTCACATTCCACTATGCTCTCAACCTGGACGGAACCCTCTTCCTGGGATCTTCCGAAAGCATAGGTGAGCTTGCGGATTCATTCATGATACTGGACAAGAAACACAGGATCTTCAGACGCAAAGGCTCTGCGCGCGTGTTACGCTTCGGCGGATTCGCTCCACGCGCATACTCTGCCAAGGAAATTGCCCTGAAGGCGGAGCCGAACAAAATGACAAGCGAGAACCATCTTCGTGAATTGGCTGAAACGCTGATCCTCAAGGAACATGCAGTCCCCTGCGTGATTGTCGATGAGAACGGCGAGGTCATCTACATATACGGGCGTGTGGGCAGGTATCTTGAGCATGCCCCTGGAAAGCCCAGGATGAACATAAAAGACCTGGCAAAAGAGGGCCTGGCAGTGCCGCTCAGCATAGCGATGCGGAAAGTGAAAAAAAAGAAGGTCGTGCGCGACTGCATCGAGATCAAAGGCAATGGCGGCACCATCACAGTGAACCTCACTGTCAGACAGATACTCAAACCAGAGCAGTGCAAAGGGCTTATCCTGATATTGTTTGATGAAGCGCCTTGTCGGAAAGGCGGCAGGACCAAAAAAGCAGCCCCTAGGAGGGGGAAGAAGGGCAGCGAGCGGGTCGCAATGCTGGAGGATGAGCTGAATACGACCAAGGAGATGCTCCAGAAGACCATCGCCGACCTCCAGGAATCCAACGAGGAGCTCAAGAGCGCCAATGAAGAGTTCCAGTCAGCCAATGAAGAGCTTCAGAGCGTCAATGAGGAAGGGGAGACCGCGAAAGAGGAGCTTCAGAGCGTCAATGAGGAGCTGAACACTGTCAATTCTGAGCTGCAGGAGAAGATAGAGCTGTACACAAGGGTGAACAATGACATGTCCAACCTGCTTTCCAGCACAGAGATAGCCGCACTTTTCCTTGACGAGAAGATGCGGATAAAATTCTTCACCCCTGCCATGCGCAAGATAATCGACCTTATAGATGCGGATGTAGGGCGGCCTTTGGGCATGTTCGCATCGAAACTGAGATACAAACACCTCGAAAAGGATGCAGAGGAGGTCTTCCGGACATTGAAGCAGTTCATGACAGACGTCGAATCAGATGACGGGCGCAGATACTCGATACGGATCACCCCCTACCGGACAACAGAGAACATCGTTCAGGGTGCGGTCCTGACTTTCATTGATGTCACGCACAGGAGCATCGTGGAAGAGGCGACCACGCAGGCCCTCAATTACGCAAACAGCATAATATCCACGCTCAGGGAGCCTATGCTCGTGCTTGACGGGAATCTCAAAGTCATATCCTCCAATGAGTCTTTCTACAGGATGTTCGGCCTGCCCGAGAAAAAGACCGTCGATACGCCTTTTACCGAGATCGGAGACGGCATGTTCGATGTCCCGGAGATCATCAGGCTATTGAAGGATGTCCTTCCGAAGAAGACTGTCGTCAAGGACTATCGCATCGAGAAGGAATTCGGAAAGCTGGGACGCAGGGCGATCCTGCTCAATGCCCGCCAGGTCCAGATAAGCCCGCGATTGTCAGAATTCATGAAGAAGATAAAGACAGAAGGACTGATACTCCTCGCGATCGATGACGTGACTGAACGGGAGAAACTACAGGCAAATCAAAAAAATCAAAAAAATCAAAAAAACCAAAAAAATCAAAAATGATCTTTTGAGTGGGGGGAAGGACCGGTACGGATGATGCGTGGCCGATCCGCACTTTTTTTCAAGGGGAGACATAGGGAGACATACATTGGCACAAGATAAGACAGACAGGTTAAGTGTACTGCGCAAGAAAGCAGAAGCGTTCCTTGATGGCCAGAAGAAGCATAAGAAGAGCAATTCTCAGGCGAGCAGCAACCTCATAGAGGAGCTGCACGTACACCAGATAGAGCTGGAGATGCAGAACGAAGAGCTCCAGAAGACCCAGCAGCAGCTGGAGGATTCGCGGGACAGGTACTCTGACCTGTATGACTTCGCACCTATAGGATACCTGACCTGTGACGTGGACGGGCGCATAATCTCCGCCAATCTTACCTGCGCCAAAATGCTCGGTGTCGAAAGGAGCAGCCTGAAAGGGGCCATGCTCTACCGCAGCGTGCCCCGTGAATCCCAGGACGCATTGTTCCTGCACCGGCAGGGCATCATCAACACCGGAAAAAGGCAGGCCTGTGAGCTGAAACTGGTGAGAAAAGACAGGACATCATTCGACGCCCTTCTTGAGAGCGTGCCGATACAGGACACCAGTGACAAGACCCTGGGTTTCAGGACGATCATAAGCGACATCACAGAGAAGAAGAAGACAGAGGATGGCATCAAGAGGGGCCTTGCGAGATTCCCTGATGAGAGCCCTTATCCTATAGTGCGCATCGGCAGCGACGGAAGCGTGATTTACGCGAACAGGCCTGCAAAGTCATTCCTGTCCGGTCTGGACAGTGCAGAGGGCAAACAGGCCCCTGCAAGATGGAAGGGATGGATCGCGAAGGCCCGCGCAGACAAGTCAGTCTATACCGCTGATGCGGAATATTCCGGGAGGATATACACCTTCGACATAATGCATATTGAGGAAGCAGGCTATACTGATTTCTATATCCACGACGTCACCGAGCGCAGGAAGGCAGAAGAAGCTTTGAAAGAGAACGAGGAAAGGTTCAGGCTGCTGTCAGACCTCTCATTCGAGGGGCTCGCCATCCACGAGGAGGGCATGATACTGACTATCAACCAAACCTTTGCAAAAATGTTTGGATACGGTCATGCTGAACTTATCGGGAAAAGCGTGCTGAATCTGGCTGCTCCGGAATCTGTCGACCTCATCAAGAAGAAGTCTGTCTCGACTGAAGACGAGACCTATGAGGCAGTTGGGCTGAGGAAGGACGGAACTAAATTCATCGGCCAATTGTCTGTCAGGCCCCTTGATTATAAAGGCTGCAAGTGCAGGTTCATCTCTATACGCGACATCACAGAGAAGAAGAAGGCAGAAGAAGCCCTGAGAGCGAGTGAAGAGAAATTATCGACAGTGCTTAAGAAAAGCCCTATACCGACAGCTGTAGGAGGTTTTGATGGCTCAATCATCTCGTTCAATGAAGCGCTGGAGGAACTTATCGGGTATAAGCAGTCAGAGATAAAGGATACAAGAGACTGGTCAGAGAAGCTGTATCCTGACAAGAAATACCGAGAGTTTGTAGATAAGAACATCAAACAGGCCCTGGATGGGAAAGAACAGGATTGTGTACAATTTGCAGTGACCTGCAAGGATGGTTCTGAAAAGATCGTTGAGTTCCATACCTCTTTTTTTGGAGAAGGTCTTGTAATACAGATGGTAGATCTCACAGAAAAAAAGAATGCAGAAGAAAAGTTGAAAGAAAGTGATCGTAAGTATAAGTGCCTGTTCGAGACGTCCAGGGACGCGATCATGACCCTGGAGCCGCCTTCCTGGCTGTTCACGTCAGGGAACCCATCCACTGTCAAGATGTTCAGGTGCGAGGATGAGAAGGGTTTCATATCCTATGCGCCTTTCGAGCTCTCTCCTGAGCACCAGCCATGCGGCAAGGACTCCAAGACAAAAGCCCTTGAGATGATAAACAAGGCGATGGAAGAAGGGTCAAACTTCTTCGAGTGGATGCATAAGCGGGCTGATGGGCAGGAGTTCCCTGCGACTGTCCTGCTGACGAGAGTAGAGATAGAGTCTGGTAAGCCGTTCCTGCAGGCGACAGTAAGGGACAAGACCGTGCAGAAGTTCCTGGCTGATGAGAAAGAGAGGTTGCATATGCAGGCGCAGGAGAGGCTTAGCGTAATAGAAAAACAGAACCAAAAACTAATACAGCTGCAGAACCAGCTAAAGGCCTACTCAAAAGTCCTTGAAAACAGGGTGAAAAAATTCGAGGAGAAGAATGTGGCCCTGACAGACAAGGAAAAGCTATGCTTATACGGTCTTGTCGCATATCCTGACCTCAATGACCGGGAGCTTTCGCAGAAGCTCAATCTCAACCGTTCCACGATAACTTCCATACGTAACAGGCTGAAGTCTGAGAAGTGGTACGCTGAACTGAACATACCCAACCTTCACGCGTTGGGATGCCAGGCGCTGACATTCGTATATGGCCGGTTCAACAACCACAAAAATGCAGCCGCGTACAGGTCAAAATTCGCACCCCGATGCATGATACACGCGATAGGCGCAGTGGATAATTTCGTCACTGTCTTTGCACCTACTGACATAATAATGCTGCAGAAAGAGATAGATTCATTGCTCCTGTTGGCAACAAAGCAGAAAGTCATGACAAAACTCCCTGCGATAGTCCACTTCCCTTTTGAGCTCAGCAGGGTGCACGCACTATTCGACCACGCCAATCTCCTGCATTCAGCATTCAAGCTCGATATTGCCAAGGAGGTCCGCCAGGAGATATTCTGCCCTCCAGGCATGAAACTCAACAAGAACATGAAAGACGTGCTTTACGCCTTAGTGAAATACCCTGGAGCGACCACCGCAGAGATCGCAAGAAAACTCCGGCTTGCACGGCCTACAGTGGCGAACATACAGAAAAACCTGTGGAGGGGAGGTCTTTACAGGCGCGCGGTGATCCCGAACATCAAGAAGCTCGGGTTTGAGTTCATCAATATGTGGCATGCCAAGTTCAAGATGGAACGTGTGGGCGAGGTCAAAACAGAGCTTGATAATATTGTCGCCGACCGTCTCCCTGCATCAATATTGATCACGCAAAACAAGGAAGCGATCGCATTGCAGGTGTTCAGAAACTATCAGGAACAGACAGCCCTGTGGGGAGATAGGCTGCAGAAATATACCAATCGTAAACTGCTGTCTGACGACTCTGTCACGATGATACTTGAGACAGACAAGATAAAAAACATCATAATTGACTTTGTTCCGATTACAAGGCAGCTGCTCGGGGTCAATGATGACATCTAAGGCAGGTCAGCATGCTCATCTACAGAATTTATCCTGTTTTGGCCCTTATTTATCCAAAAACCTTAAATATGTGCATTATCTTGGCTTGTCTGATGGGCACCATACTGACTTCGAGGACTAAAGAGGACGGCAAGATAGTGTTCGAGATACTTGTCGACTATGAGGAGGCATTGCAGCTAAAGGGCAGCATAAACAATGTCCACCTGTTCTCAGAGGATGTGGCTGATATAGAGACCCGGCTGACCCAGAGAGGCAAGAATGAATCGACATACTACTTCCTTGTGCCCAAAGACCTCAGGAAAGACCTGAAGTTCAAGGGAGCTGTGAAATGCCAGAAGATAGAGACAAAGACAAAGACCATGTTTATATATGTGATAGACAAGATAGGATTAAGATGAACAAAGAAAAAAGGAAGGCTGAAAAGCGCGTAAAGACCGGCATATCAGGATTTGATGAGCTTATAGAAGGCGGACTGCCGGTAGGCAAATGCATCCTGCTGAGCGGGACGCCAGGCACAGGCAAGACCATATTCTCCCTTCAATACGCCTACAACGGCGCCACGCTCTACAATGAGAAAGGGCTCTATGTCTCGTTCGAGGAGGACAAGCACAGCCTGAAGTCGCAGGCAGCAAAGTTCGGCTGGGACTTCGACAAGCTCGAGAAAGAGGGCAAGGTCGTCATGATGAACATCCCTGTGCGGGAGATCAACGAGAACACAGCCAAGGAGATAATAGGCTATGTCAAGAACAAGGGTGTGAGCAGGCTGGTGATAGACTCCCTGTCAGCGCTCTCGATCAACATACCGACCACGCATACGAACATCGCGGACATCACAGAGATATACATCAAGAGGTTCATCTACGGCTTCATCAGCGAGCTGAGGAACATGGACGGCGTGACTTCTATCCTCATATCCCAGACCACTGACGGACAGCTGTCAAGGGACACGGTCTCTGAGTTCATCTGCGACGGGATAATCCTGGTCTCTTACGAATCAATGGGCGGCGACTACTCAAGGAGCATGATAGTCAGGAAGATGCGTGAAGTGAAGAATGACGATGACGTGCATCCTGTGGAGATAGGGCGCAAAGGGATGATTGTTCATAGTCTTAGAGAGTAATACAAAAATGCCTTTCCAACCTTTGATGCAGAG
>CAZNGE010000012.1:0-21891 GCA_964572875.1 uncultured Methanosarcinales archaeon
CCTTCCTTCAGGAACTCGGGATTCGATACGACGTCGAAATCATGCTTCCCGTTCATGTTCTCGGTTATTATGCCTTTTACGAGCGCGCCAGTCTCGACAGGCACTGTGCTCTTGTCCACCACGACCTTGTATCCATTCATGTGCTTCCCGATCATGGCTGCGACAGCCTTGACCTGGGAAAGGTCAGCCTCTCCATTTTCTGCCTGCGGAGTCCCTACTGATATGAAGATTATGTCAGAATCCTGGATTGCCTGCTTTGCATCTGTGGTGAAAGAGATCCTCTTCTCAGCCGCGTTCCTTTTTACCATATCGGCAAGGCCGGGCTCATAGATTGGTATCTCTCCCCTCTTCAGCATCGCTATCTTGTTCTCATCTATGTCTACACAGATGACATCATTGCCCATGTCTGCGAAACAGGTCCCGGTCACGAGACCCACATACCCTGTGCCGAACATCGCTAGCTTCATCTTGAAAACCCCTGAAAACACCCATAATGATTTCTTTAAATAGCTTTTCTTTTTCCTCAAACTCAGAAAAGCTTATAAATGACCTCCAAATCCCTGTTTCCGGACGGCCATAGTGGCTTGGTTACACCGGTACCCATTCCGAACACCGAAGTTAAGCAAGCCTACGTTTGGTGCAGTACTGGCCTTTTGGTCGGGAAACACCAAAAGCTGTCCTCCTTTATTATTTCTGCGTGTTTTCAGGCCTTTAGACGCAGTTTTGCGATGAAAAAGCCCTGAGTATGATGTTTTTCTGGCCATAGGCGCCTGCAGAGCCTTGTCTTGTCTGTGATTCCTGTCTCTCCTATGTCAAGTCCTGTATCTGCCAGTTCCACAGGGAGGTTCTCCAATGCCCATTCTATGACCTCCTCGTCCTCCTCAGGCTCTAGTGAACATGTGCTATAGACCAACACACCCTTCGGCTTCAAAAGGCGGGCAGCAGTCTTCAGAAGAGCTTTCTGAGCCTTTGCGTTCTGCCTTATTCCCTCAAGGTCTCGCTTGCCGAACCAGTCAGGGTCTGTGGTGAAGTTGCCTGAGCATGGCGCGTCAAGCAGGATCCTGTCGAACTTCATGTTGAGGTCGCCTGCATGGACTGCGTCCTTGTGATAGACTATACAGTCCTTGACACCGCAGCGCTCGAGATTGTTCTTCAGCGCAGTTATCCTTGATTGGTTGGAATCAAGAGCGATTATACTTCCCTGGTTGCGCATGAGCAGGGCAAGCTGGGTGGTCTTGGAGCCAGGCGCTGCGCACATGTCAAGCACTGATTCTCCTTTTTCAGGAGATAATACTTTTGCTGGCAGCTGGGAGGCGGCCTCCTGGATATAGTAGTATCCCTGAAGGTATTCCGGTGTTGAGCTGAGCGCGAAGTCTGCATCTGCCCAGTAGCCTGCATCTGTAAAAGGGATCTTCTCCAGCCCGATCTTATTCCTCTTGAGTCGGGCTAGCATATCCTCCTCAGATATCTTCAATGTGTTGATGCGTATGGATTGCTTTACCTTAATCTGCTCCGGGTCGATGTCATGCCCGAGCTCCTTGTAGCGTTTCAGGAAGAAGTTCATTTTGCGTATCTATCTCCAGTATCTATACACGAGGCTGGAACTCCCTGTCAGCCAGCTCATACTTCTCCAATGTGTCTGTCGGGAACCACTGGCCCTTGTGGGTGAATGCATACACGACACCCTTTGCGGCGAGCTTCTCGAAGCAGTCGCGTTCTATCGATGACTTGCCGCCTGGCAGTATGTCAAGTGCTTCAGGCTCAATTATGTAAGCACCTGCATTGTTAAGGTCTGAAGGCGCATCCTCTTCAGATGGCTTCTCGACGAACTCGACAATCCTGTTGCCATCGAGCTTTGCTATGCCATACTGGGTGACATCATCTACAGGGTAAAGAGCCATTGTTATCTTGGCTCCAGTCTCCTTGTGCTGCTCAAGCATCGCGGTCCAGTCGAAGTCTGCGAGGTTGTCACCGTTTATCGCGACGAACGTGCTTGAAAGGCCTTTCGCGCAGAGCTTAATCGCACCGCCAGTACCCAAAGGGCCGTCCTCGATGCAGTATGCTATGTCCACGCCAAGCTGGCTGCCGTCACTGAAGTGCTCCTTTATCTGATCCGCCCTATAGCCCACTGACAGAAGGATGTCTGTTATGCCATGACTTTTCAGGTTGTTGATGGCATGCTCTACAATGGGTTTACCTTTTATCGGAAGGAGCGGCTTAGGCGTCTCCTCTGTGAGAGGACGCAGCCTTGTGCCGAAACCTCCTGCAAGTATTATTGCTTTCATCTCAACACCCCGGTCTCATGTTCGCTCCTGTTCTGACATCTGCAATCTTATCAACCTGTTTATCAGGCCTGCCTGGTAACCTGCATCAGGCACATACTCCACCTTGAGGGTCTTCTCCTCTGTGCCTGAAAGCTCAAGGATGATATCCCCCAGCTTCGCAGGCGAGTATTCCCTGAAATTGACCCGGATCACGCTTGATATAGGTGTTGAGCGGGTCACCTTAAAAAAACTTCCGTAAGAATATTTTAACGTGTCTGCCTCGAACACAAGCGAATACGAGGTCAGTGAGAGGGTGCTGAAAAAGGTTATGATGAAGAATATGGCTATGATGGCGATTATTGCACGTGTGACCCATACAATCGGTATGCCCAATGTATCAAATATTTCTGTGAAAGGGTTCGTGCCGACAAGATACTGCACAAGATAGACCGCTCCTGCAATGGCGGCCACGAAAATAATCGCCTTGCCCATGTTGATAATATAAGCCCTGATGAGATCGGGCGATATCTCGATCTTCTCAATATAATCTAATGGCGGATGTTCCATGAGTATCCCTCAAAGATCTATGGTTATCTCTCCTGTCTTCGGGTCGATTCCCCTTATTATCTTATGCCCCTTGAACTTCGCGCTTATCTCTTTCCAGGAGAGGTCTTTCCTCATCTCTGCAATATCATCCAGCACCTGCTTCACAAGAGGATAGTTCTCGTATATTATCTCACCTTTCCTCTGGTTGTCCTTCTCTGAGACCTCCAGGCCTTCAATCCGCATCCTCTGCCGGAATATCATCTCATTCACCTTGTCTATCCTGCTCTTTGCCTTCTTCTCTGCGGTCTCTATCGCCTTTGTGTGCGCC
This sequence comes from uncultured Methanosarcinales archaeon, assembly GCA_964572875.1. GTDB lineage: Archaea > Nanobdellota > Nanobdellia > Woesearchaeales > UBA11576 > JABMQF01. The sequence continues at coordinate 3,139 of CAZNGE010000012.1, forward strand.
TTTGTCGTCAACACGCTGTCAAGGGCCTGGTTGAACGATCCTTCGCTGGACGACGGCAGGTCTGCGAAATGCTCCAGCCCAAAAGGGACTATGTCCTTGACGTCACTCTTCTCTTCGTCGGAATACATTATCAACGGAGAGATGTCTTTCGTGAGTATGCTCTGGATGGCCTGGTAAATTGAATAAGTCTCCTTGTCAGAGAGCTGGTTTGCCTTGAGATTCTTGTCAACACCGGCAATGATGCAGAGCTCTTCTGAATACGTGCCGCCGAGACCGAGATCAATCGCAAGCGTCTTGACAAGATTCTCTTTCTGCGACTTATGTAGCAGCTCTGTCAGCTGCTCCCTGGAGACCGTCAGGATGTTGTACTCCTTCTTAGGGTAATCATACTGGTGCTTCGGCATTATGGTGCGGTCCTTCCATTTCTGCTGCTCGAGCGCAGACAGTATCATGCCCAGCTCATCGCAGAGCACTATGTTGCCCTTGCTGAAAAGCTCGATCACCAGCCTGAACTTCTGCTCCCTTGTCTCGAAAAGGAACTCGACTATCCGCTCGAACCCGAGCTGCCTAAGTTCCCTTAGCCTTGAGTTCCTGAGCTTCTTCCGAAGGAAAAGACAGAACCCATGCGGCTTCTCAGGCACTTCACCCTTGTTGGAGGCGATGTACATGAGCTTGCCAAGCACGATGCGGAGTATGCGCTTGCCCTTGCTTGGAACGTGAAGCTGCAGGACGAGCTCTTCCTTACCTATCTGGTAGATCTGCTCGACCTTGGCGCTTATCAGCTCCTGAAGCTCCTTGAGAAGGAAATGCAGCTCAAGAGAGGTCATTTCTGTTTTCATAAGGGCGTCTAATCAGTGATTATATTTAAATGATGCACTCCAGAAATCGAATCAATAGAATATCAGGCCTTTGGCAAAACAAATGTCAAATCAGTCTTAGACCCTGAGTTCGTGGTTCCACAGACATATATCAGGCATATGCGGTGGCGCCACTATAAAAAATGAAAAGAAAAAAGGGGATAAAAAAAGAAAAGATTATTCCCACTTATTGCTCGGCAGGTACAGGCTCAGGTGCTGGTGAAGTGACCTGTATCTGAGGCGCTGCAGGCGCTGGCTGAGGCTCTTCCTTGAAGAATACCTGTATGTCTGCCTTTCTCAGCAGCTGGTCCAGGTAAAGCGGAACCGCCTGGCCCTTCTTCTGCGTCAGGAGGAACTCCCTTATCGCATCGGCCTGCTCGTCCAATGTCTGCTCCTTCGGGAGCCTGAGGATTATGTGGTATCCGTACTGGGTCTTGACAGGCTCTGCAGTGAAGGCGTACTCCTCGAGCCCGAATGCGGCCTGCTCGAACTCAGGCACCATCATGCCCCTGCCGAACTCACCAAGGTCTCCGCCATTTGTCTCTGCAGACGGGTCTATTGAATTCTCTTTCGCGAGCTCTGAGAACTTGGACTCTATCGCGTTGAGCGGCACCTTCTTAAGCTGGTCTATAAGGTCGTAAGCCTCATCCTCTGTCTCGACAAGGATGTGCATTGCCCTGATCCGCGAGTCATAGAAGTCCTTGACCTCGGCATCTGTGACCTGTATCTTGGACCCGACCACCTCATCGATCAGCTTGTTTATGGTCAGCTGCTTCATGTAAAGATCCTCAAGGAAATCCCTTGTGACATTCTGGGCTGCGAGGCGCTCATTGAGTTCCTGTTCTGTTACATTTGCCTGCTCCATCGAGGCAGCGATCTCCGCCTGGACATCCTCTTTTGACACTGTAATACCTTTCTTCTTAGCCTCCTGCAGCAGCAGGACCTCGTTGATGGTCTGGTTAAGCAGCATGGACTTTGTTATGAATCCCTGGTACTCAGGAGGGACCCGTGCATACTGCTCATCGAGGTATTCTGTTGTTATCTCCTCTCCATTGACTGTCGCTGCAACACGGTCCTGCTTTGTGAGCCTCAGGCTGCCAGACTTTGATGTCAGGAATATCAGCAGCCCTACGACCGCAACAAGGATGACAAACACCACGACCTTGAACATCGTGTTATCAGATTTCTTTTTTGATGGATGTTTCTTATGCTTCTTTTTTGCCAATCTTATCCCCCCTTAATGGATTATCCTTATCAGGACTGATAATTGTCTTAAATGCGTGTCTTAAAGGCCGTTCTATATAAAATTTATTATATATGGTTCATAACACATTTAAACGCTACATCGTCACCAAATAGTTAAGATAAAGATTTATAATGCTTAAAAAGGGCGGATAAGGCATGACACGCGACATTATCGTAGGCCGTCTTGAGGCTGACCGCGAGAAATACGGCACAAGAGGGATAGTCTTGCTGGGAAAGCAGTATGTGCAGATGGGCAGGGTCACAAGCCTTTCAAACCCGATCTATCTTGATGTCGCGGGAGCGCATGTGATGTTCATCTGCGGAAAGCGGGGCGGCGGAAAGTCATACACCATGGGCGGCATAGCAGAAGGCATGGCAGATCTTCCTGATGATGTGCGCATGAACCTCAGCTTCATCTTCCTGGACACAATGGGCGTGTACTGGACCATGAAGTATCCGAACAAGAAGGACGAGGACCTTCTCGCGCAGTGGGGCATGAAGCCGAAAGGGCTGGACATCGTCATCTACACACCTGTGAGCTATTACAAGCAGTACAAGGAAGAGGGCATCCCGACCGACAGGCCATTCTCGATCAAACCATCAGAGCTTGACGCGATGGACTGGTGCTCTGCATTCGACCTGAACCCTAACGAGCCGATGGGCATACTGATCGAGAGGGTCGTGCATCAGCTGCGCAAGACAAAAGGCGAGTTTGACATAGACGACATGGTGCAGGCAGTCCAGCAGGACATACGAAGCGAGCAGAAGGCAAAGGACGCGCTCGAGAACAGGCTGCGCAGCACAGAATCATGGGGCGTCTTCGACATCAAGGGCACTCCGCTGAAAGAGCTAGCTGCTCCAGGCCAGGTGACTGTGCTTGATGTCTCGTGCTACGCGACAATGCCTGGCGGATGGAAGATCAAGTACCTGATTGTCGGACTTGTCGCGCAGAAGCTGTTCCTGCAGAGAATGACCGCGCGCAAGAAAGAAGAGTTCGAGATGGTGCATTCCACCATGGACTATTTCTCCACAGAGGATGTCGCGAAGAAGCAGGATATGCCGTTGGTCTGGCTTGTGATAGACGAGGCGCACGAGTTCCTGCCCAGGGAAGAAGAGGACGCGAACGCAGCCACAATGCCTCTTATTACAATAATGAGAGAGGGTCGTCAGCCAGGGATTTCGCTGATACTTGCTACGCAGCAGCCAGGCAAGATACACACTGATGTTATGACACAATCGGATATCGTGCTGAGCCATCGCATCACTGCGCGAATGGACGTGGATGCTCTCGGCCTGCTGACGCAAAGCTATATGAGAGAGGGACTGACGCAGGCAGTCGACCAGCTTCCCAGGGTAAAGGGCGCAGGAGTGATATTCGATGATTCTAACGAGAAGCTTTACCCGATGCGCGTCAGGCCAAGGTTCACATGGCACGGAGGCGAGAGTCCTTCTGCTGTGAAGGTCAAGAAGGAAGAGTTCTAGCAATCTGGCGGATTTGCCTGGAATTCTTATGATTTTTCTGGAATGATTCCAGATAATCTTCTGTTTTCCGGAAATTTCCGGGTCGTGTGCGGAAGTGTTCTTTTGTCGACGGAAGATATAGGGATTTTTCTTGGGAGATTTCTTTAATCCCTGATGTGTATATGTGTACATGGTCTTCAGCAAGAGTTTTCCAAGACAAGTTGAAGGAAGCAATTGGCCTAAATGGGAGGAGATATTCCTCTCTGCGCAGGAAGAGCGTGAGAGGGAGCAGGTCGCCCGCCAGGAGAACCTGTTCCTAATCAGGCAGTGCATCGCAGACGCGCGGAACGTGCTCAAGGACGAGAAGATGATGGACATGCAAAGCCATGTCCTCTCTGTCGCGCTGGCGCTTTTCAAGAAGCGCTCCTCGCACGTGGTGTACTACAAGGAAGAGCTCTGCCACCAGAAATTTTTGAAATACTGGAGCAAGTTCAAGAAGCCTGCTGCAAAGGCAAAAGAGACGAAAAGGGCAGATGCAGAGAAAAAGATGAAGAAAAAATAATTGCTTCAAAAATTATTTTATTTCTTTTTTGCGGCTTTCTTGACTGCAGGCTTTTTCGCTGCCTTGGCTTTCTTTCTCTTTTTCCTTGTCTTCTTCTTCGGCGACCTTATGAGGTCAGGAGCCATCTCAAGCTGCATCTCAATAGGAGCCTTTGTCATCGATATGAATGAGGCGATGAACATTATCGCGAAGAGAAAGCCGAGAGCGAATCCCCAGTCCTGGCTTATCCTGCCATATGCAGTATAGACCACGCTAATCATGAAGCCAAGCATAGAAGCAAGCATGAAGCTGGATTTCAATGGAGCTACTTTCCACATATTGTACACCTCTTTTTCGGATTGATAACCTGTTGATGATGCTGTTGATAATGTACTGATATTATAAGCGAGTATCAGCGAGCTGTTTTTAAATAACTTTCGGCAGTATTCAGGTGAATTTCACGAAATTGAGCTTGTCGACCTGTTTCCTGGCTGCCTCTACGCCCTTGTTGAAGGAGTCCATGAACTTCTCCATCTTGCTGCAGGCGATGTCCTTGCATTCGCCGCACATCAGGGTGCCTGCCTTGCACCTGTCGTAGATGTCCTGCAGCTCCCTGTCATCCTCGATGAGGTGCTGCTTGTGCATCTCGAACACTATGCACTTCTCTGGCTCGCCGCCGAGCTTCTTCTGGACCTCGACTGTCTCGCGTCCGCCTGTGAGTGCGCGCTTGATCTTCTTCTTGACCTTTTCTATGTCCTCAGGCAGCTCGATGCAGGACTCTGGCTTTGACTTGGACATCTTCAATGCGCCATCGAGGCTTGGAGTGTACTTGTGATATATGCTTGACGGGCGGAAGAACTTCTTTGCCTTTGTGCGGTCCACTATGTCTCTTGTCAGGCGTATGTGAGGGTCCTGGTCGATACCTACGGGGATTATGCCTGGCCTTCGCTCCTCAAGCTGAGGATAGAGTATGTCCCCGACCTGCGTGACCGCAGACATTATCCTTCCAGGGTCTGCGCTGCCATAGATGGCCTTGAATTCATTGAGTGTTATCTTCTTGGCGAACTCATATGCCAAGTGGACGACATCCTTGTTCTCTGACTGGAAGTAGAACACTGTCTTCTTAGGGTCAAGTCCGAGCGCGATGTATGCTGGGATGTGGAAGTCCATGGCGCGCTTCCTGCCCTCCTCGAGCGAGACCCCACGGGCTGCTGCAGCCTCAAGGTCGGCGACCAGGATGTATGCCTTTGCCCCATGCTCCTGAAAATAGCGGATGTTCTCCACAACCTGCTTGTTGCCGAAATGGATCCGGTCTCCTGTAGGCATGATGCCTGAGAGCACATAGAATGGCTTCTTCTCCCTGATGCACTTTGAGATGATGTTCAGGTCCCTGCCTGAAAATACCACTCCCCTACGCATGAGCCTGTTGGGCTGCGGAAATGCATCTACATCAAACTCCTCCAGGCCAAAGTCCTTCACGACCTTAGCGTAGTCCTCTGGAAGCTCTGCACCGTATGGGTCTATGGTTTTTACCATATGGGGAGAATCCGGGGTTATTGTATTTAAATTTAACTTAAATGCTGTAATGGCTTACAGAAAGTGAGCTAAAGAAGCAGCATCAGGCCGTATCCGATGAAGCAGCCAGCAGTCACAGCAGGCATCGCAGGGTAGAACTTCTCTTTCTGCGCATAGTAGAGAAGTAAGAACAGCGATGCGGTCACGACCACAGGTATTATCAGGACCTTGAGGAAGCCGAAGCTCTTCATGGCAACACCTGCAAACATAAGCGGAAATCCTATGTCCCCTCCGCCGAGTATGGCTGTCTTGACACTCTCTGTCCTTCCACTCTTTGCTGCTTTGGCAGGCGCGCTTTTTGCGGCCTTTGCCTGCTTGACCAACTTCTCGCCTTTCTTGGGCAAAGAGTATGGTATCGAGAATCCGGCAAATACTGACTCCTTCTGGAACTTGGCGAGCTTGATCATGTGCTTGCTGTGGAACACTGCTATTATATCATATACTGAGATGAGTATGAGCAGAAGCGCTGCGATGAGAATGTTGAATCCTTTTATCGGGACGAATATCGCTGCGAGCCCGCCGTAGATGAATATCTCGCTTAGGTTGTGGACTATGACTCCGGGCCTGTATATCTTCATGAAGCCGAGCACTGCCGCCACCCCAAGAGACAGGATCCCCCTGACAAAACCCGATACGAGCAGAGGCTTGAGCACCATGTAGAAAGCAACAGTGAGGCAGAATGTCGAGGCTGCGAAGAACCAGAACTTCCATGTCCTGAATGCCCTGAACTTCGCGAGTATCAGCACGAGCGTAGTGCCTATCAGTATCGCGAAGAAGAAGAACAGCACTACCTGCCATGGACGCTGCTCATCGAACTGCGGCCTCTCGAAACCCAGCGGAAGCTCGTTGGCCTCTATCGTGACTTCTCCTGTCGCCACATCCACCTGCTTCTCAAAGCTCTGCGATGTTATGGCCAGGCCAACAACCTGGGTCAAGAAGAATATCCCAACAAGGATCAGCGTCACTGATACTGTGTGTTTCATGCCTTAATCGTTTTCAGAACATTATATAAATATTCGCTTTTATATTATATCATAGACCAGGATGAAAACAGCGCACAACATCAGGCTTAGCGTATTCGCGCATGAGGAAGAGGACGCGAAAAAGATAAAGCAGGCGTTCATCTCGCTCCTGCCATTTGACCTGGAGCAGGAGAAGCTCAAGCTCAGGCGCACCACGGCAACAGGATTCAGGGAGCGCAAGATACTGATACTCGAGATCATGCTCAAGAAAGAGCGACACACCCGCAAGTTCCTCACTTTCCTGAAAGACAACATATCTGAAGACCAGAAGCTCATGATTGCCCGGCAGGCAGAATCGCGCCTTGATGATGAGCTTGATTTCTTCATCCGCCTTGACAAGCAGCGGCTGCTCAACAAAGAGTTCTGGGTGACAGACAGCGGGGACTGTTTCCACATCAAGATATCTGTGGCAGCCTATCCTGCGAAAAGGGAAGCTGCGCTTGAGGTTGTCAGGGAATGGCTAAGTTAGAAAGTGAGATTTAGATCAAACTAAGTCCTGCTCAGTTTCCTGCTGAGCTTGTGGGTCCAGGTGATGCCTTTCAGCGAGACTGATATCTTATTGCTCTCCTCGAGGTAGGCAAGGACCTGCATCAGGGTGTTGTGATTGACCTGCTTGGGCAATTGCTTCTTGAGCTGGGGGATTGAAAGGTGCTTGCCTTCATTGTCCTCCAGCACTGCCTCTATCATCATGATTGTGTTGAGCGTCGGGGAGTGCAGGTTCTGTGTCTTCTTGCCTCGCATAAACATCACCGAAAGTTACACGTATGTAAATTATTGTTATATTTAAGGATTTTGGTAGGGTGCAAACATTTAAAAAAGAGATTGTATTCGGCGTTCCTGGGCAGGCTAGGCCGGGAGGTTAGTCGTCTCCTGTTACCATCAACCGACTTACGATGGGGCTGAGGCCTGGGAGCGGCTTATCCAGGATCATTTGGTCTTGGCTTGGACAATGATACTCTGTCCTTAGGGACTGGCCTTCCCGGGAACCGGGTCAGGCTGGGAACAGAGCAGCCCTAACCAGTTAGGTTGGTGCTCTGAGGGTAGCGGGGTTGAGGAAAAGTCAGGGTTAAACCAACGGGTTTTGGTTAGGTCCATCCCAGGGTGCCTGCCTACTTTCTTTTCAAAAAACGTTCAAAAAGCCGAAATTTTCACGGCATTTATAAATGAAGATATATAATCTTTAAAAAAATAAAGAAAAAAGACGAAAGTTTTAAATACTAGTTGTCACCATAATAAAGTTACTATGCCAGACAGTGGAATGAGTGGACTACATTTGCACAAGAACATAGACATTTCACTAGGCAGAGATGTCTTCACTGGCGTCTTCACATATAATACAATTATGCGTTAACAAGGTCCACGCCATCGGACGGGGACTTTGTTGCGCAAACCAACCTTCTGTAACAGGGTCCTTGTCCAGAGAGCAGTAGGTATGGCGTAAGAACGACGGAAAAAACCGAAAACGAACCACCCAAGGTGTTGAAGAGAATGAACAGCAATGACTGCCAGGAACTAGAGAAGCGGTTGACAACTCCCAGACGAGTAGAGCTAGTCAGCAACATGAACGGCCTGAGGACTGGCCAGCTCATGGACATGATAGCGAGAGCAAACCGCAGACTGGACTTCCTCGAGGCAGGAAAACAGGTAATCCTTGTCGAAAGGAACCATGATTATCTCGACGAGATACTGGCGAAGGTACTGCCAGAGATCTGCCCGAACCACCTCTTGGACCACCAGGATCACCACCTCCCGCACTATGTCGTGCGTGACGGAAGAGTGGAGGTATACAAGAACCTGGACTATGAATCACAGGTAGCCTTGGTCAGGGCGAGGGTCAAGCACCCTGACAGCATAGGAGAGAAGGTGCCCAGGAAGGCTGAGTTATTTGGACGAGTATCTGAGAGGCATGACAAGTACAAACTCATGGTCGGCGACATCATAGGGCTTGAGGTCGTGGCCAGGAACAAAGAGCTTGTCCCTGAGGTCACGAAGCAGATACTGGAGATGCCATTCCTTAAGCTCGAGCATTTCGAACAGCACAGGAAGAATAACGGCTACACCTCAGACCACCTGAACCTTGTATATGAGAACGGCAACCCGGAGATGAAAGGTCTTGAGATAGAGGTGCAGGTCACTGATTTGCAGAGCCACCTGGCCAGCATAAACGACCCGCTGCAGGGCCACGAGACATCATATGGTGCTGAGAAGCTGTCGAGCAGGCATCATCTCGACGGGCAGCTCATCATAATAGGCAATTCTGTAGAGGTGCCTGCGGAGTGCGGGCCCAGGATGGCAGACGGACTGCTCGTGGCTGAAGTGAAGCACCCATTCAAGCCATACACTATAATAGTCCCGAAACACGACTAGAAAGCTTTATTATAGGCAAATCTTTCTTTTTCTTGCATGCAATTAAGCCCGGAACAGCAGAAGATACTCGAAGAGCAGAAGAAGCAATGCATATTCTGCCAGATCATAGAGGGTAAAGTACCGACGAAAAAGGTGTATGAGGACGACCTTGTCCTTGCAATTCTCGACATAAACCCTGCTTCCAAGGGGCATGTGCTGCTCATGCCTAAAGAGCACTACCCTATCATGCCGCTGATACCTACTGAGACATTCAAGCGCATGGTAGCCAAGACCAAGGCTGTCGACGGGTGCATCAAGGATGCTATGCTGTGCAAGGAGACCACTATCTTCGTAGCGAATGGAGGGGCTGCTGGCCAGCAGAGCGCGCACTTCATGCTCCACATAATCCCAAGGGAAGGAGGGGATGGTCTTGATTCATTTGACATCAGGGGAAAGGAAGTTCCTGAAGAAGAGGTCAATGAGGTTGTCGAAAAGGTCGGCCCTGCGCTGAATGCGATGCTGCAGAGAAACCTTCCTGCGCTCGGATTCACTAGCCAGAGCGCTTCTGGCGTTGGGGGTACAGTCCCTGCAGGTATGGGGATGCCACAGAAGATCGACAAGAAGCAGCTCCTTCAGATCATCAACTCCAACCCTCAGGTCAAGCATCTCATACTGGAGAAGCCAGACCAGTTCAAGCAGATAGTTCCCCAGCACCCGCAGCTCAGCCAGCTGTTCGCTGAGGTGGATATAGACGATATCATTGAAGAGGTCAGGAAGAAGGCCAAGCCCAGGCAGCCGGGAAAGCTCAGCCTGGATGACACGCTCAAGGAGGGCAATGGGTGACGGGCATGGCAGACTGCGAATATTGCGAACTCGTGCAGAGCAGGAAGAACCTGTTGTATGAGGATGAGAAGCTCGTCGCTGTAGTGCCTGAGAAACCGCTCGCGAAAGGACATGTGGTAGTGGTGGCGAAAGAGCACCATGCCAATATCCAGGATGTGGAGGACAAGGAACTCCAGCACCTGTTCTATGCAGCAAGCTTCGGCGCGACAGCATTGTTCGAGAACCTGGGAGCGCACGGGACCAATATCCTGTTCAATACAGGGGGACAGCTGAAGCAGGACGGGCACTTCCACATTGACGTTCTTGCGAGGTGGTCAGAGGACAAGCTGAACTTCCTCTGGACACCCAACCAGCTGCCTGAAGATGAGCTGAAATCCATCCAGGGCAAGATCAAGGACAAGTGCGACATGCTGGGGGTAGAGAAGAAGGATAAAGAGGTTGTTGACCTGGACAAAAAGCCTGAGAAGCTTGAATCTGGTGGAGATAAGGCTCCTGAAGAGACTACCAAGGAGTTGGCAGAAGAGAAGGAAAAAGTAGAGAAGCAGGAGAAGGGAGAACAAAAAAAAGAGATAAAAGAAGGTAAAGCAGGTAAAAAAGACAAGGAGAGCTATCTCATAAAGCAATTGAGAAGAATGCCATAACACCACTAGTTCTGCTCATTCTACCAGTATAGCTGGCTTGCCAGGCAGGGCATTATTTGCCTTGGGATTGCCTGAATCCTCTGCTTTAATTATCTTAACTTCTGCCTTGAACTCGTCGACAAATGCCTGCCGGTCCTGCTCAAGGGCGGAAAGCTCCTCATGCTGAGAATTGACTATGTCTGGTATCTTGGAGCGGTCCTTGGCCAACTTCGGGACTATTTTGGAAATGTCCTTGCCATGCTCCTTGTCCACGCAGGCCTGGATCAGCTGGCCTACATCATAGGTCCTGTCGAGCTCTGACTTGAGCCTCTTGATGAAATCATATTTCCAGGCATGTGCTACGATAAGGGTTATGCTCTTAGGATTCCCTATTTTAACGAGCTGGAGAATATCGCGGATATCATCCATTGCAGAGCGTGCTGTGTTGGCAGCTGCTTCTGCGGCAAGGTCTATCAGGGACTCGTCTGGTGCTGGCCAGGGCTGGAGCGAGGCGAACGGCTTGTTGCCGAGCTTCTCCCAGAACTCCTCAGCAAGATGGGGGCAGACAGGCGACAGCAGCCTGATGAAAGTATCAAGGTCCTGGCCTGAGCAGCCCTGCTCGATAGAATAGAACATCTCCTTGAGCTTGATCATCGCAAGGTTGTACCTGAGGTGCTCTATGTCGTCGGTATACTCGCTGATCAGGCGGTTAAACCTGCTTGCGTTCAGGGCAGACAGGTCCTTCTCACCAGACTCCTTGAAGCCCTCTACGAATGCGACCATGCGGTTGACAAAGCGCAGGCTGCCATTGATTCCCTCATCAGACCATTCAAGGTCCTTGTCAGGAGATGCTATAGAGACAAGGAAAAGCCTTGCTGTATCGATGCCATGGGTCTTGCTAATCTCCTCAGGCAGGACCACATTGCCCTTGGATTTTGACATGACAACCCCTTCCTTGTGGAGCATGCCCTGGTTGAAGAGCTTGGAGAAGGGCTCGTCTACACTTAAGAATCCAAGGTCCCGCAGGGCCTTGGTAAAGAAGCGCGCATAGATGAGATGCATGCAGGCATGCTCTGCGCCTCCTATATAGAGGTCTATAGGCATCCAGTATTTTGCTGTCTCAGGATCAAAAGGCTGCTTGTCGTTCTTTGCATCTGTGTAGCGCAGGAAATACCAGCTACTGTCAAAGAACGTGTCCATGGTGTCTGTCTCCCGACGGGCAGGCTTGCCGCACTTGGGGCATTTACACTCTACAAAAGACTTGCTGGAGGCCAGTGGATTACCCTCGCCGAACTTGACGTCAGGGGGCAGCAGGACCGGGAGGTCTTTCTCTGGAACCGGCACGATGCCGCAGGCATCGCAGTAGATGACCGGTATCGGAGTACCCCAATAACGCTGCCTTGAGACCAGCCAATCCCTTAGCTTGTAGTTGACAGTGGCTTTGCCCCAGCCTTTCTCTTCAGCGAATTTCGTTATATCCGCCATCGCGTCCAGGTTGGACATGCCATTGAAGTCAGCTGAGTTGACCATCAATCCAGGGTCCACGAAAGCCCTGGCCATCTTGTCTGGGTTGAGCTCATAATCGCTCGGCGAGATGACTATCTTAATAGGAAGCTTGTATTTCCTGGCGAACTTGAAGTCCCGCTGGTCATGGGCAGGAACAGCCATCACAGCGCCGGTACCATACTCATACAATGCATAGTCTGCCACCCATAACGGGCAGCGGTCGCCTGTGAAAGGGTTGATGAAATACCTGCCCAGGAACATGCCGTTCTTGGGCTTGCCCTCTGCTGTACGCTCGATAGTGGACATGGACTTGACCTTCTTGACAAAGTCCTTGGTCTCCCGTTCCAAAGGCGTGTCCTTAGTCAATTCCGACACTAGCGGGTGTTCTGCTGCAAGGACAAGGTATGTGATGCCATACACTGTATCAGGCCTTGTGGTAAAGGTCGAGATGGTCTTGCCTGTGTCAGTGCCATCCTCCTCAACTATATTAAAGTGGAGCAGGGTACCCTGGCTCCTGCCGATCCAGTTCTCCTGCATCAGCTTGATGCGCTTTGGCCAGTCCAATCGGTCAAGATGGGTGAGGAGCTCATCTGCGTAATCCGTGGTCTTGATGAACCACTGCTCAAGGTCCTTAGCCTCAACCTCTGTATCCTCATGGCGCCAGCATCTACCGTCGTGAACCTGTTCATTCGCAAGCACGGTATTGCACTCCGGACACCAGTTGACGCTGGCTGCCTTGCGGTAGACAAGGCCCTTCTCCATGAGCTTCAGGAATATGAACTGGTTCCACCTGTAGTAGTCAGGGTCAGATGTCCTGACCATCCTGTCCCAATCATAGCTTAGGCCAAGCTCCTTCTGCTGCCTGACAAAGTTAGCTATGGCCGCATCGGTGTACTCCTTAGGATGCGTCCCTGCCTTGATGGCAGCGTTCTCAGCAGGCAAACCGAACGAGTCATAGCCCATAGGGTAAAGGACGTTAAAACCCCTCATACGCTTGAATCTAGTGTAGATATCGCCTATGGTGTAGTTGAATGCGTGGCCCATATGCAGGCCTGAACCAGAAGGATACGGAAACATCTCAAGCACATAGAATTTCTCCTTTGCAGGGTCCTTGGCTGACCTGAACGCACCGGCATCTGCCCATCTCTGCTGCCACTTCTTCTGTATCGCGTCGAAGTCGGTCCTGTCTGTCTTCTCAGCCTTGCCTGTTGTCTTGCCTGCCATAAACACCACACAAACCGCACCAGACGGTGTCTTATATAATTTTTCGAAAAAAATTCGGGAAAGATGCCAAAATATGTTATAATCACTGCTCTGGGAGCCTCTGCTGGGCACCTTCCTGCCCGTCGGTCCTTATGATTATCGTCCTCTCGTCGATATCAGCATAGTTCAGCTTGCCCCGGAGCTTGAGCTCCTTGAGGTATGCATAGAAGGATGTCCTGCCGCAGAGCTGCTTCTCATTGACGACAATCTCCTCCACCTCTTTCGTTGAGTACTTGCTCTCCCCGGCGAGATCGAGTATGAATTTCAGGACATATCCCCGTCGGTTAGGCATCACCCTTGAGATGATGTGCCTCTGGAAGCTCGTTGGGCCAGGACTCACTATCTGGGGCTGGACAGTCATTTGAGGCTGCTGGACCTGCGGGGGTGCCTGTACCGGCTGCTGCACTGGCTGGACAATACTCTGCAATGCCTGCTGCTGGACCCTCTTTGCCTCCTCTATCTGCTTTGAAAGCTCACTTTTTACCTCTAAAATATGAGATTCTGCCATATTCCTTGTTTTTTCAAGCTCTTGTCTTGCATCCTTAAGCTCATCGGTGACGTCAGAGACCTGTTCCTTAAGCCTGCTGTTTTCGCTCTTAAGGGCATTTACGAGCTCTCTAAGCTTCGAATATGCCTCCATCCAGCCTTGCCTTGCCTTAACGAAATCTTGCCTAAGATCGTCTTCTTTGCCCTTGTGACGGTCTATATGGGCTGAGAAGTAGTCAATCCATGATTTAAGGCGACTTATCTCCTCTGTATAGACTGCTCTCTGCTGCTCTAACTGCTCCTGGATCTCATTCTTCAGGGCTCCTTTATTGGCCGAAATGGTGCTAGAGAGCTCCTGCTGCCTGTTTTCGAGGTTTTCAGCCATCCTAGCTGTCTTTTCGTGGCTGGAGCTGAGCTCCCTGTGGGAACTGTGTAATTTCAGGTGGTTTTCGCTCACTTTTTCATATTTATGCGATAATTTCGAATGAGCCTCTGAGAGCCTCTGGTTGGACCTGTTGAGATAATCTATCCACTGGGCGATCCTTTCCATCTCCCGCTGGTTGGCCTCTACCCTGCTGTTGGTCTCACTCATGTCTGTCTTGATCTGGGCAAAGGCCTGTGCTAGTTGCTCCGAGAAAGTGGTGAACCTCTTTTCGAGCTCCTTTTTCCTGCCCCCCCTCAATATGCTGAATGCCATGAAAAACACCTCATTTTCATGATGAAAAACTTTGAAAGATTTAAATCTTGCGGTTTAGTACGAGTTCAGTACGTACCGAGTGCGGACTTGATAAGTGCCTGAAAACACGCTTTAGGAACGCTAAAAATGCGCTTTTTAGGTTCAGTTCGAACCTGAACCCGAACCAAGTTCACGACGGGTATGGACTGAACCTGGGCATTTCAGAAGGGTTTTTCTCGTCGAGAGGCATTATTTTAGATCATCAGGACAGGTTCAGTACGGATTCAGTACGGATTCAGGTGAACCTGTTTATAGGGCCTGAAACGCCTGAATTCAGCAGTTTCAGCATAATCCGAACCTGGGCTGAACCTGGTCCGCAGGTGAAAAAGGTGCCAGTCAATGACTGGCGGAGAGGATCAGAAAGGGCCGCAGGGGAAGGCTCCTGAAGGCCTCTTTTTCAACTTTAACATACACGTCAGTAAATCTATTTTATGATAGTTATTTAGAGAAGATTATTTAGTAATATGTATTTTAGAGTCCATTTCAGGGGGTGAAAACAGGTCTCGCTGAGGCAGATATCGGGGAGGCAGGATTGAGGGTTTTGGCGATTTTTGCTGAAAACTGGGCTAAAGCGAGGGTGGATTTTGAGGAAATATCGATTTAAGAGGGCCAAAGTGAGGGGTAAAATAGGCCTGAAGGCCATATGATGGCTAAAAGTGAGCCTGCATATATCTATAAAGGGCTCTGAGAGGTGTTTAGAGGCTCCTGAAAGGGCCTGAGATGTGTCCAGGCAGGGTGTGTCTGTCTGGACTGCTGAAAATGCCCTGAGAAGCCCTTAAAATGCCTGTCTAGAAGGGCGAATCAGTGCAGATCGGGCGCCTGAAGGGTTAAAATGTGTGAAAAAAGCCTTTTAAGGCTATATAATGGTAGATAGCAGTGGTGGCGCAGATGGGTTCTGACAGCTGTCGAAATTATCCCGTTTTCGGGTATTTTTTGCTGAAAATAGAGCAAAAGTGAGTGTTTGCCGAAAGGGCTATGGGCCTAAAATCAAAAAAAAGCGAAAAAGTGCGAATAAAAATCTGAGAATGAAGGGAAAATAAAGGGAAAATACAGATTTAGATAGGGGAGAAATGTGCAGGAGTGGGTAAAACTCCCTCAGAGAGCCTTAAAAAGCCTGGAAAGGGGGTCTAGAACAAGTAAGTGAGCAAAAAAATATGAGAAAAAAAAATATGAGAAAAATAAGATAATTTAGTCAAAACCTAGAATTTCTTGAACTGAGAGGATGTGTCTATCAGCTCCACATGGCCCATCAGCTGCTGCCTGCAGCAGTATCTCTCAAGGCCCAGATCGTCCAGGATCTTCTTCATAGCCTCTCCTTTGGCTTTCCTGGTGCTGAACTCCTCCCAGAGGTGCGCTATCGGCTTACCGCAGCTCCAGCATCTTATAGGTATTATCATTTTTTCACCTTTGGTATCATGAAATAACGTAAAATCCCCGGAAAGTGAGGATAAACGTGATTTTGAACTTGATTTGGGCTGATGTCAGCCTACCTGTATGACTTCTGTCTCTTGGCCCTTGCCTTAGAGTCATTCGGCTTGCGGGTCTCCTTGTATCTTGTGTCTGCGACCAGCAGCGACCTGTCATACTTAATCAGCATGCGCTTTATCTTCTCCCCGCCTAACTCGGAAAGCGCCTTGCCCATGGCCTGCCTTACAGCCTCTGCCTGGGAGATCACTCCACCGCCATAGACATTGACATCTATATGTACTTTAGATGCCATTTCTCCGACGAGAAGCAAAGGCTCCTTTATCTTCATGCGGGCCAGGCTAGGCTCGAAATTATCAAGCATGACGCCATTCACCCTTACCAGCCCTTTGCCTGGCTTCAATGTGAGCCGGGCTACAGACCTCTTCCTTGTTCCTGATGTATGAATAACCTTTGCCTTAGTCAACATTACCACCTAAAAACCTTGAAATCTCATCAATCGTGACGTAACTCGTGCCAGGGATCTTTGGTATCCTTGCCTGCTCTACGGTCTCTGCCTTCTTGTCCTTGAACTGCTCAGGCACCCCGATCCAGCACATTATCCTCTTCAGGGCAGCTTCGCCCTTAGGCTGCTTGAACGGCAGCATGTTCCTGATCATCCTCTTGAGGAGCAGGTCAGGAGCCCTCTTGAAATGCGGGCCTTTTGACCAATATCCCTTTGAGACGCGCTCCTTCATCCTCTGGAGAACAACCGGCTTCCTGCCTGAAATGACCGCCTTCTCAGCATTGACTATGTCTATCCTCTCACCAAGAAGAGCCTTCTTGGCAACGACTGAGCCGAGCCTTCCTACAATCATGTTGGTCGCGTCTATCAGCATTTCAATCATCCTATTATCCTGATATCTGATGTCTTAGGTTTCTTCTGCATGAGCTCTGAAATGCTCATAGTGGCACAATCCTGCTTCCTGAGCTTCTCTATAGCGCCATCTGAAAATGAAAAAGCGGCGATTGTGACCTTATGCTCCAGAACCCCTGAACCGAGCACCTTTCCAGGCACCACTATGGTCTCATTGTCCTTTGTGAACCTGTTTATCCTCGAAAGGTTCACTATCCGCCTGTTCCTCGCAGGTCTCTCTAAGTCTGTCGCAAGCCTCTTCCAAAGCGCAGAAGAGTCCTCGATAGCCTTCTTCTTCAGCTCCGCAATCAGGTTCCTGAGATGCGGATTTGATGGACCTGTTCTCTTTGCCATTTTCCGTTGGTTTATGCAAATTTAGTACTCTTGATGTACTCTTGATTATGATGCGGGGGACGGGGTTTGAACCCGCGCAGACACTAAGTCATACGGCCCTCAACCGTACCCGTCTGGTCCGCTGATTTTTGGCCAGCGTTTGACCACTCCGGCACCCCCGCGTGAGCGGGATATACTGCCCTTATTTGATGAGACTGACTGCCTCATCACACTTCTTCTGGATGATCTCCACTGCTTTAGAGACTATCTCCCTGGGCGGAAGCTGGCCCCAAGACTCGACGGTAAAGACAAAATCCTTGTCAGACTCGTTGAGCTTGATGTTCTTAGGGTCAACATCTGTGCAAGCGCCGCACAAGTGGCACTTAAGCAAGTTGTCCTTGTTGATCGTGAGCTCCTTGCCCTTGGCTGAAAACACATCCACCGGGCATGCATCAGCAACTGCCTTAGGGTCCTCAACCCCTTTCTTTATCTCAATCTCAGGCTTGTACTTGTAGAAAGCCAAACCAGGAGACCATTTGGCATGGTCCATGCCCCTGCCGAGCACTGCGGTAGCCTCGAGCTCCAGGGCCTGACCCTTTATCATCTTGACGATAGGCATCTTAGGATATACAGGAACGACCTTCGGATCCTTTGACTTCATATCTGACGCATAGGCATACCCGGGGCCTTTTGCCTTGAGGGAAAGCTGAAGCTCGCACTTTGAGCAGCCTTCGCCCTTGCAGGTGCATTCCGAAGGCATATTGTATGCCTTCAGGTCTGTCGTGAGCGGGACAAGTCCCAGCCTGTGCGCGACTATCTCGTCGTAAAGCACTGAGCTGTTCTTCCTCAGCTCGACTTCCTCTATAGCCATTGTAGGAACTTCATCAATGATCGTCTTCCTAAGCATGTTGGCAAAAGCAGGATTCGAGTCCTTCAGGAGGAATGTAATCCTGTTCTGCTTCTTGTTTTGTTCAATCAGCTCGACTTCCATTTTGAACCTTTCAGCACCCTCAGCCTGGTTTTTCCGGTTTATACTCGTCTTCCCCTTCTGCCGCCCTTCTTCCTGCATCCGTCGTGCGGGACAGGCGTCACGTCCTGGATCACACCTATCTTCAGGCCCATCCTAGACAGTGCCCTGATAGCTGCCTGGGCGCCAGGACCAGGGGAATTAGGACCTGCGTGCCCTCCAGGAGCCCGTATCTTGACATGGATTCCGTTTATTCCCCGCTCCATCGCCATCTCAGCCGCGCGCTTGGCAGCGACCATTGCAGCTGTGGGCGAGGATTCCATCCTGTCGGCCTTTACCACCTGGCCGCCGGATGTCCTTGCGATAGACTCCGTGCCTGTTATATCAGTAATGTGTATGATCGTGTTGTTGAATGAAGAATAGATATGACATAATCCCCATCTTATAGGCCTTCTCTCATGCCTTGGCTCGAATCTTTGAGGCCTTGAATCCGATCTTGGAGCGGGTCTAGGTGCGGTTCCAGGCGCTGGTGCAGGCCTTGATGCCGGAGCAGGCGCTGGTCTGGGCGCTGGCGCAACAGGCTTTGCTGTTGGCTTTGCTGTTGGCTTTTCTGTTGGCTTTTCTGTTGGCTT
>CAZNGE010000012.1:21991-38842 GCA_964572875.1 uncultured Methanosarcinales archaeon
CTGTTGGCTTTTCTGTTGGCTTTTCTGTTGGCTTGGCAACAGGTTTAGGCACTTCCTGCTTCTGTCCCTGCTCTTGATTATTTTCTTCAGCCATCTTCATTTCCTGCCTGCGGGTTTGCCGCCTTTTGCGCCGCCTCTCCTGTCCCCTCCAGGCCTTCTTGCTCCTGGTCCGGACCTCTGTCCCGGTCTCTGTCTTGACCTCTGTCCTAACCTTTGACCTATCCTGGACCGGGGCGTTGCCTTGTCATCATCCTTTTCGAGGACAGTCTCCTTGGATGCCTTTTCCTTGGCCTTCCTTGCGGCGACCCTTTCAGGGTGCTCGATATCGCTCATAGATGATGTAGGCCTGAATGATATCTGCCCTTCTTCACTAACAGGGACGAGATATGCTGGAGAGGTTATTACCTTTCCTGCGATTGCGATGTGCTCATGCGTGATGAACTGCCTTGCCTGTTTCACGCTGTTGGCAAGGTTCTGCTTGTAGACCTGGGTCTGGAGCCTGCGCTCCAGGACATCCCTCAATGTTATGGAAAGTATATCCGCAAGGCCTGCCTCAGGCGACAAGAGACCATATCTCCTGAGTCTCTGCAGCAGGAGCTCTTTCTCCTTATCTGCCTGCGGGCCTATAAGAGTGACGAGCTTCTTTGCCTGGTGGGTGGCGTCCTTCAGGAAACGCGCCATCTTCCATATCTCTGTCTTGTTCCTGAAGCCGTATTCCTTGACAAGCTGCTTCTCTTCCTCTATCCTCACCTTCTGCCACGGATGGGCAGGGGATGAATACTTTTTCCTGTGTCTCTTGGGATCTCCCATTTTGATTGTCCTTTATGATATGTTTTATGTCTTTATCGTATCGTATTATCGTCGAGATTGTGCATTTACCTGACTATTTCTTGCCTTTGCTAGCCGCAGGCTTTGCAGCCGCAGGCTTTGCAGCTGGAGCGCCTTTCTTCTTCCTCTGCACCCCAAGGCTTGCCTTACCCTTCTTCTTCCTGAAGTTGTTCTTTGTCTTCTGTCCCCTGACAGGCAGGCCATACATGTGCCTGACTCCCTTGTAGGACCTGATCTTCTTCATGATCTTGATGTCATTCTCGACCTGCCATCTGAGGTCAGCACTGAGAATATGCCTGTCATCGCCTGACTCATAGTCCTTCCTACGGTTCAGCATCCATGCAGGGAAGCCGTACTTCAACGGGTTCTTGACTATGTCAGTCAGCTTCTTGACCTCGTCAAGATTCAGCGTACCTGCCTTTTTGTTCCTGTCAATGCCTGAGAAAGTGCATATCGCGTTCGCGAACATGAAACTTACTCCCTTTATCTTATTTAGGGCGTGATAGACCGGCTTTGAGCCGTCAAGATCAGTGTCTGCGACACGCACTATGTGCCTGAAATCCTTTGCAACAGGTTTGTTTTCCGCCATTTTGGTCAATTTTTGGTCGATATATGTTTGATTATGATTTATCTCGAGCCATAGAGGCTTAGAACGCAGTTTTTAATCAAATGGATTGATTAAAACCCTATGTGCGCCCAAAAAACCTTTGAACTCGGGTCATCTGATGATGATTGAAAAATTTGGGTTGTATATAAAAGTATGGGTGTGGTGAGTTGTGCTGTGATGATATGACAAAAAAGGGCGGTAGCCGGGACTTCCAGCAACAGCCAACCAAGGCATGTTGTTTTGAACCCGGACTGGAGGATATCTGCAGGGTTGCGCTTTCCTGCGGAACTGTTCCACAGTCCCCTATGCTGCCAGGTTACACCACTACCGCCATATCGTCGATAAAAGCTGGCAGAGGCGTTCTCTTATAAAAGTTTTGATTGGATACACTCCCATTTATTTGTTTATCTATAAACAAAAATTACATATGTGTAACAGAAAGTTATTTTCTTTTTGGTGTAATCTTGACGAGAAAAATCGCGATGATTATGGTGATTGGTTGAAAGGTTCATGCAGCCTGGTGCGGGGTCTCGGGCGGTCTGGATCTCTGCTTCCGTTCCCAAAGCAAGTCGCGGACCTTATATGAGAAATAAGGCGCACTGAAGCAGACAAGATAGATTATGCTCAGCGTCACTGCGCTGTGCGGGTTAGGGTTCTGGATGACTTCATTGAACCTGTTCGAGACACCGACCATCAGGTATATAGTTATAAGGGCGATGGCAGGGATGAACACTCCAGCGACAATATGATGGCTCTGGTCGACGTGCTCTATGTCCTTGAGTATGACATTAAACATCCCGCCGAACACCACACCGACGATGCCGAGTATAAAATAGAGCTGCACTGAGTTTAATATCATCAAGAACGGAACCAGCGTTACAGCAAGAAGAAGGTTTCCTATGATTGCAACCACAAGGCCGACCCAGTACAATATCGGATGGGCCGCTGACTTGAACACCGCATGCTTGGCCTGCTTATCCTCATCATAGAGGATGTTCATGGTATTGTCTATCTCTTCCTCACTCCACCCCTTTTCCAGCAGACGCTGATGCAGACTTTTCGGCATGTTCTGTTTATATAGAATGAAAGGAGTTAATAAAGGTTTCTTATGAAAACGGCAACGCCACGCCCTACTCCGCTCGCCTACGGCGAGCTCTCGTGCCGCCACGCATGCTTAATCAATTAGGCGCTGTTTTTACTGCTTAGCAGGCGCTTGATTCATTTGGTACTTTATTTGCTGAAGGCATGCTGACAGGCGGCTACGGTCGTGGCGTTGCCTAGAGAAGAACCAGAATTTAATCCTCTTTTTTAGGCTCTATAATGTCCTGGACATGGGCGAAGAACTCCTTGGTGCGCTTGAAGTATTCTGTGATGTTGTCTATGTGTATCTGGATGGTCTCGTCATCGACGACAACAGTCATCGTGACATGGCGCCTGAACTCACAGGCCCTTGAGAAGTCTGCCTTGCTTATCTTCCTGAAGCGCATGAACAGGTCAGCGAACTCAGGTATGAACTCATCATCAGGGAACAGCTCCTTGACCTTGTTTGCCTTGGGGATGGGTGCTTTCGGCACCTCCTCAAGCTTGCCCTGCTCTTTCATGTGCTCAAGAAGCGCTGTGAACATGAACTCGATGGAGTTTATGAGGCGGTCTATGATGTGCTTCAGGACATCACAAGTCCTGGTATACTTCAGGCTGACGAAAATCAGGTGGTCAGCCCTCTTGAGCTCTTCACTCGCGTCATCAAGGTAGTCATTCATTGTGTCTTTTCCAGCGATGCCTCGGATTTCTCAATGAATAACCGGGCCCTAAATAAATAGTTTTTCATATCCTCAAGGGTTATCTCCTTGCAATCATACCTCTCATCGCAGATTATGAACCTGTCCTTCCTGGGAAACTCCACCGGGCTCTCCTTATGAGCCTCTATTATATCATGCAGCCTGCCTATTAGCTCCAGATCATCATCACCGAAGCTGTAATCTTTGGCCACTCTCGTGAATTTTGCCAAGTTTGATCTGAAATCTGCCCCAAGGTCACCGCCTTTTTCGAGAATGAAAGCTTCAATGCTGCTTGTCACGGCTGAGTATATGTCACCTGCGACTGCGAGAATAAGCTTAGGGTCCTTGACTACAGGGTATGTGCGTATAAGCACCTGTTCAGCAACTTCCAAGCTTCTCCTTGCCCTCGCTCTCAGATCATATGAGGATTCCATTCTTTATAATACTTTATGATATCAATCTATATTATGCAAATAATACTGAAGATCACTTCTGGAGAGACATTATAGCAGCTGCGAGGTCTCCTTTGTTCTCCTCTATGGCTGCCTTGGCCTCTTCCTCAGAAACATTGGCCTGCTCCATGACAGTCTTGATGTCCTCTTCGCTGATGCTCGGAGCTGTCTCAATCTCGCGCTCCTGGATGTCGCCGGTTATCTGCAGCGTCTCCTGGCCCATCATGTTGACCTTCGATACCTGCGGGTTCGGGATGACCAGCTCCTTGTCAGGCGTGCGGATTATGACTTCTATAGCATCTATCTCTGTCTGCTGGATACCCATCCTCTTCATCATCTGCGCCATCTTGCGCGGATTCATTCCAGGCATCATTTTATTTCAGACCCAGCCAGGCATATCCCTGTATGTGCAGAATTATGATCAGCACCATCACTGCGATGGACAATATTACTATATGCCCAGGCTTCAACTCTACCTTAGAAGTGTAATCATCAAAATACCTTGTCAGACCGCCCATACCAGACGGAAGATTGACCTTATTGCTTTTTGCCATGGTCTGTTCAGGGAGTAAGGGGATGTTTATAAAGGTTGTGGAGGTCTTTTATGAGTTAAATTTTTAAAGGGGCTGCGCACAATATTATAATGTAGGACTGCTATTTGACTATCGGATTTCGTGCGGCCGCTGAGGCAGCGCAACCTAACGGTTGCTGGCCTCACCGTCCTTCGGACGCTGAGGAAAGTCCGCCCACTTTTGTGGCCACTCGTGGAAGCGAGGCAGGGAAACCTGCGGCAACAGCTCAGAAACGAAGCCACCTCATGGTAGGATGATGGGTGCGAAGCCTTTCGCGAGAGAGGTGAGTTAACCCCCTGACGTTCCATGAGGAAGGGATGAAACGGCTAGCCCTGGCCTGTGCAAGTCTTCGCGACGCTAAGTTGAATGTCAAAACACACTATCGCACCAGAGCTTGACTTTGGTGTTTGGGTGTGACAGAAGGCGGCTTATTGCAGTCCGACAAATTTTTTACTTCTTCTCCTTCTCGAACACAAGTATAGAGAACTCTTCCTTGCCCTGCATGAACTTGAAGCTGCCCTTCAGCTCGAAGTGGTAGCGCTGGGCGTGCTTGAGGATCTGGATGTAGTTCTTTGCGAGGAGGACGATGCGGCCGTCTGGCTTGAGTATGAAGTCTGCTGTGTAGAACAACTCCTGATACATCTTCTCGATGCCTTTCTCTGTGAGAAGGCGGGATGCCTTGGGAGGATTGGTGATTATGCGGTCAACTGACAGCTTCTCGAACTTCGTGTCGAGCCATTCGATATCCATGCGGGTGAAGTTTATCTGCTTGTTCAGGCCTGCAATCTTGGCGTTCTTCTCTGCAGCGCGGACATGGCGCTGCTGGGAATCAGATGCGGTTATGCCCTTGAGATCATCATCGAACCTGTCATGCTTCTCAAAGAACTTGGTGAAATCAATGCCCTTGAACTGTGGGAAGTTGAGGAAAGCGAACCTGTCCTTGCCGTAATAATTCACAGGCTTCTTCGTGGCGAAAAGCGCAGCCTCGATAGACACAGTTCCCGAGTGGGTGAAAGGGTCAAGCATGGTCATGCCCTTCTTGTAGCCGCCGAGACGGACAAGGGCGTATGCTGCAGTGGCCTTGACTGCATCAGACAGAGCGAATATCCGGTAGTTCCGCTTGCTGAGGTCGAACCCTGCGAAATCGACGCCGAAATAGAACCTGTCCCTGAACACATACATGCAGAAAGTGACATCCGGGTTCTCAAGATCGACCTTTGCGTTGTATTTCTCATGGATGACCTCTCCTATGAGCCGCTCAGACTCCATCGTATCCACGTCATCGTTGTCGATAATCATGCTCCTGACCACGAACTTGGAACCCTTGAGCCATTCAGCAAGATCAAGGTTGCCTATGTGCGGCAGCACTTCCTCAATCGATTTTACCCTGCCTGAAAGCAATAGGTTCACCACCTTTATCGCGGACTGTGACCTGTAGCACAAAGTGCAGAAGTCCTCTAGCTTCGCAGCCTTGAACTGCGCGACAGATGGCTCTATCGTACAGTCAGCACCTATCAGCTCCTTTACCTCCTTTCCAGAAACAGCCTCTAGTCCGGGGTGGGTTATTACTATTCCATCCATTTGGTATGCGCTCCCTGTCATGCGCTCATTCGTTTATTATCTTGGCAGCGTCCATAAGCCTGTCGCCGTCATCGAGCTTCATTATCTTCACTCCCTGAGTTGCCCTGCCGATGACAGATATGTCCTTGACAGGAGTCCTTATGATTATTCCCTTCTGTGAGATGAGCATAAGCTCGTCATCATCTGTGACAGAGCGTACAGCGACAGCCTTGCCGTTCCTCTCAGAGCAGATTATGTTCTTTACACCGACTCCGCCGCGCTTTATCAGCCTGTAATCAGGGATAGGCGTGCGCTTGCCATAGCCGTGCTCAGTGGCAGTAAGGAGGGTCTTCTCATCCTCTGCCCTGACCATGCCTATGACGAGGTCCTTGCCCTTCAGGGTTATGCCCCTCACTCCTGCTGCAGAGCGTCCCATCGGCCTGACATCATCCTCAGAGAACCGGACGGCCATGCCGTCCTGCGTAGCTATTATAAGATTCATGGTCCCGTCTGTCATGACGACATCCACAAGCCCGTCACCCTCATTGACGGTTATCGCGCGGATACCTCCCCTGCGCGGCCTTGAGAAAGCTTCGAGGGATGTCTTCTTTACCGTGCCTTGTTTTGTAGCCATGACAACATAATGCTGGTCATCGAACTCGCGCACAGGGACGAACGCCCTTATGTGCTCGTCCTGCTTCAGGCGGATCAGGTTGACAAGCGCCTTGCCCTTGGCCTGCCTCGACCCAGGAGGTATCTCATGCACCTTGAGCCAGTACACCTGGCCTTGGTTGGTGAAGAAAAGCACGCTCGAATGGGTTGATGCGATGAAAAGGTGCTCGACAAAATCCTCATCATTGGTCGAAGCACCTATCACTCCCCTGCCTCCGCGGCCCTGCTGCCTGTAAGTGTCTACAGCAAGCCTCTTTACGTAGCCCGCGTGGGTGATGGTGACGACCATGTCCTCATCCTCGATGAGATCCTCGACGCAGATGTCATCGTCGACATCCTCAGATAACTCTGTCTTCCTGGCATCGCCGTACTTCTCCTTCATCTCGAGCAGCTCCTGCTTTATGATATCAAGTATCCTCTGCTCTGAATCAAGTATTGACTTCAGCTCTGCGATGAGCTCTATCAATGATTTGTGCTCCTCCTTTATCTTGGCCTGCTCCAATGACGCGAGCTTCTGCAGCCGCATGTCGAGGATGGCCTTGGCCTGGACGTCTGTGAGCGAATAGTCTGAGATAAGGCTTGTCTTCGCAGCATCCACGTCCTTGGACTGCTTGATCTTCTGGACAACATTGTCTATGTCATCAAGGGCGATTATGAGTCCTTCAAGGATGTGCGCTCGCTCCTCTGCCTTGGTCAGGTCGAACTGGGTGCGCCTTCGGACGACCTCTTTCCTGTGGTCCACAAAGCAGTCAAGCATCTCCCTGAGGTTGAGCTGTCTCGGCGCATTATTCACAAGGCTGAGGAATATTATGCCGAAAGTCGACTCAAGCCGGGTATGCTTGTAGAGCTGGTTGAGCACTATCTCGCGTGTCGCGTCGCTCTTCAGCTCAATCACTATGCGCATGCCCTCCCTGTCAGACTCGTCCCTGATGTCAGATATGCCTGTGACGTGCTTGTCCCTGACAAGGTCTGCGATGTTCTCTATGAGCATGGCCTTGTTGACCTGGTACGGGATCTCCGTGACTATGATGCATTCCTTGTTGCGCACTGTCTCTATCCCGGTCTTTGCCCTGACCTTGACCTTTCCCCTGCCGGTAGTATAGGCAGAATGTATCCCCGCAGTGCCGAGTATGATTCCGCCAGTAGGGAAGTCAGGACCCTTTATGTGCTCGTTGAGCTCCTCTGGCGTGGAGTCTGGATTGTCTATCAGGTGTATTGTCCCGTCGATGACCTCTGACATGTTGTGCGGAGGTATGTTCGTGGCCATGCCGACTGCTATGCCTGAGCTGCCATTGACAAGAAGGTTGGGTATCTTGCAGGGGAGGACGACCGGCTCTTTCAGCTCACCGTCGAAATTAGGCTGGAAGTCGACAGTGTCCTTCTTTATGTCGTCGAGTATCTCCTCGGATATCTTCGATAGGCGGGCTTCTGTGTATCTCATCGCGGCTGCAGAGTCTCCGTCGACAGATCCGAAGTTCCCCTGGCCCTGTATGAGCGGGTATCTCAACGAGAAATCCTGTGCCATGCGCACGAGAGTGTCATACGCCGCCGTGTCGCCGTGCGGGTGGTACTTGCCGATGACCTCGCCGACAATCCTCGCGGACTTCTTGAAAGGCTTCGTTGAAAGCATCCCAAGGTCATGCATCGCGAAAAGGACGCGGCGATGGACAGGCTTGAGCCCGTCGCGGACGTCAGGCAGGGCCCTGCCTACTATGACTGACATGCTGTAGTCCAGATAAGAACGCCTTATCTCCTCCTCTACAACAGTAGGGATTATCCTCTCAGAACCTGTTGTCTTCGCTGGTTCCTGGGCTGGATCCGGTGATGAATCCTGGGCTTTCTCATCGCCTGTTGTCTCTGGTTTTTCCTCTGTCATTTTGCTTGAAATCTTGCAGAAACTGCATCATAAGAAAAAATAGGTATTTATAATTGTTTTGTTTTTAAAGTGGCTTTATACGGTCTGTAAAGGCTGAATTCTCGTGTTTAGGGGTATTGAATTCAGGCGTTATGAGGGCTATGAAGCCTATCTTCCAGTCTCTTTCATGACATGGTCTTTTGCCTTGAAGCTGTGGCCGCAATATACGCATCTCTTGCGCTTTTCAGAAAGGACCTTAGTGGTAGTGTGATACTTCATGTCATGCCCGCACTTGGGGCACCTGAGAAGGAAATAGAACGCGCTCATGCTCACTTCTCTTCCTCATCCTTGCCTTGTTCCTGCCCTTCATCGAACTGACCGGGATATTCCTCGGCAGGCTTGGGCTTGTCCGCTTCCTCAGCGCCGGCAGGTCCGGCAGGTCCAGGTCCGGATTCAGTCTGTCCTTCAGCAGGCTCTTCCTCTTCCGGCTTCTCTTCAGGCTCTGCCTCCTCTTCAGGTTTTTCAGGAGCGGCCTTCTCCTTATGCTCTTTCTCGGCGCCTGCTATGAATTCCTCAAGCTCAGGGTGCAGCTTCTTCCCCTTCACTTCTTCGTCCTCTTTCTTTTTCTCTTTCTGCTCGTCTTCCTCGACAAGCTCATGCGCTATGCGGCGGGCCTTCTCTGCAGGGGTCTCCTCATGCTTTTCTTCCTTCTCTTCATCTCCCTCTACAGGCCCGGGCTTTTCCTCTTCTTTCTCTGGCTGCTCTTCGGCTTGCTTGTCCTCTTCACCTTCAGGATCATCTATGTACGTATCAAGCTCATTCTTTCTCTTCGGCATATCCATAGGAGGCAATGCATCCACATAGGTCTCGATCTCAGGCCCTTCTTCAGCGACCTCATCCTTATCTTCAGCTGACTTTTCTTTCTTTTCCTTATCCATTTTACCTTTCTCCTGCTCTTCAGAGAGCTGCTTGCCTTTCTTCTGGACCGCGACCTCGATATCCTTGAAGTCCCTGAACACATCCTTTATGGACTTGTCGTCGGGAAGGTCGAAATAGTCAAGGAATTTCTGCGTGACCTTGACAAGGTAGCTGCGGCCGTGCCTCTCCTTCAGGACAAACCCGAGGCGAACCAGCTCTGCTATGTGGTCATATGCCTTGTTAGTCCGTATCTTGATGACATCTGACTGCAATGCAGGCTGCTTCCATGCTATGACCGCCAATGTCTCTAGAATAGTCTTGCTCAGCTCTGTGTGAGGGTTGATCTTCCTGACGAGCGGGAGAAAACCTTCCCTGACTGTCAGCTTCCAGGCGTCATCGCCTTCAGAAAGTATCATCATCGAGCTCTGCTTGTCGTCGTATTCCTGCCTGAGCTCGCGGATGGTCTCCTTTACCAGGCCGGGCTCGTTTATATGAATCAGCGACTGCA
The DNA here is from genome assembly GCA_964572875.1 of uncultured Methanosarcinales archaeon. Classification (GTDB taxonomy): domain Archaea; phylum Nanobdellota; class Nanobdellia; order Woesearchaeales; family UBA11576; genus JABMQF01. Next base: position 31,742 of record CAZNGE010000012.1, read on the forward strand.
GCTCCTTCAAAGAGACAGCCCTGCCTGCCGCGAAAAGAATCGATTCAATCTTCCTCTTGAGGTCGTCTGACATGCCATTCCTCTTTTTTACCGTGTTTCACATAACTATTTCTTGATAAAATGATACTTTTCACCGTTCTTCTCAACAATGCCCACTTTCTCGAAATTCTTAAGTATCGCCTCTGCGTTCTTCTCGGGAATCCCGGTGACCTTTGATATCTCATCCAGGCTTTTGGGCTCGCTCAGGGCGAGCTTGAACAGGTTCCTCACCAAAGCGTCGGCATTGTTCTGCAGAAGCTTGGTCGCGGCAGAGAGATCCTTGAGCTTCAAGCCAAGGTCATGCATCTTGAGAAGGAAATCATTGCAAACACCTGAGAAGACATGGCAGTTCAGCGACAAAGTGGTCGGCTGCATGATCTCTATTGATGAAGGCGTGAACTCGAACAGGAACTTGAGTATCTGGTCTATATCCTTGAACCATATCTCTATCTCGGAGAATGTCACGAAGAGCTTGCCTTTCTCCTCTGCCTCATAGGTGGATTCTGAAACGACCTCTGAGCCATCTATATTGCGCATCCTGTCAACAACAAGCTGGATAGACTCTTCAACATAGTCTTTCGGAGCTCCGAGAACCTCTATGATGGTCCTCGCGAGTATCATGCCCTTGTCGACGCGCTCCTTGTCAGAGAGCTGCTCCTTCCTGCCTTCAGGCTTTTCACTGCCTTTCTCCTGTTTTTTACCTGATTTCTTGCCCACCATGGATTGAGAAAAAAATAAGGACTGTTTATATAGTTTTCTGTGAGCCTGCCTGAGCCTGCTCTACAACTTTTTAAGCACCAGAGCGACAAGTATCAACGCGAGGACAATAATAAGGATATACACTGCAATGCTCCATGCCCTTGCCGAGCTGGACTGGAAGACCATGCTCATCTTCGACGCATTGAGCTCTTCAGGGAAGTCAAATAGTTTGCGCTTCTCTGCTGTATTGTTGACATTTGATGGATTTGTTGTACTGTCATCTATCTGCAATGCTGCTGTTGTGCTTGCTGCGCTTTCGTCTCCCTTGCCCGGGCTTGGCTTCACAGTTATCGGCAGCGTGATGTCCTTAGGTGTCTTGCGGTCAGAGCGGAGCAGCAGTATCTTGAGGCTGTAGTCGCCTGGCTCTGTCGCAAGGTCGACCTTGTTCTCCAGGTCGAATGTTATGTTGGAATGCTCTGGCACATTTATTGTCTTGCGGTTCTGCTCGCGCTCTCCTGAGATGCATTTCGACGATCGGTAGACATAGCTCCATGCGACGACTTCAATGTTGTCTGATGCCGGGTTGGAAATGTGGATCCGTGTCGTGAAATTGATTCCTGGCTCGACCTCTGTCTCCTGCTTCAGGACAGAATATGATATTTCCCCGTCTGACTGGACGGGCTCTGGCGTGCAGTCCTCGAAGTTGAGCCTCGCAGTCTCTGTGGCGTTGATGCCGAGACCCTCTGCGATTATATGGTATTCTTCACTGGGCAGGCACTTTGAGAAGCTAAGGTTAGCAGACATGTTGTATGACTGGAACCTTACAGGAAGCGATATCTTCTGCTTTGATGATATGCGGTCCTGCTTGCTGTCCTCTACCCAGACATAGACAGTCTTCTTCAGGGTGTTTCCCCTGTAGATGTAGAGCGGGATCGAGATGTTCTGGTCCAGGGACATGCTGTACGCGAAAAGGCTGTCTATTATTATTGATGAAGCATTTCGGTCCTGCACAGAAGGGTCAAGCCTTATGTTCAGCTCCACAGACCTTCGGTCTGACGCAGCCGTCTTCATGCCTGAAAGGATGAAGAACAATGCCATTCCGATCATAACAAGGTATTTCATTGATTATACTATGTCTTGAATCTTAATAGAAGTTGGGCATGAAAACACGGCAATCTTCTGTCGCCGCCGGAGGAAGTTTGGGAATAAACGGAAACTATCCTGATTTCAGGGGCTAAAACCGGAAATAATGCCTGAATTCCGGAACTATACGGGCTGTATCCTGATTTGAAGGGGTGTTGTCACTATTCTGGAATACTAATATAAATTTAAATAATAAGAGTAATGGTTATTCGCCAGTAGATTTATTGGGGGGTCATAATGGGAATGTTCGACTTTTTGAAGAAATCAAAGGCAGAGACTTCTGATATCGGGATGGAGCTCCCTCCCGTCCCTAAGATGGATGAGCCAGGCTTCCCTGAGATGAAGAAAGAGGAAGGGCCTGAGCTGCCTGACACTTCTCTACCTCCATTGCCTTCAGATGTTCCTGGAGAGATTCCTCCGGCGCCAGAGACAGAAGAGGAAGAGATGAAAACTCCTAAGACTGAGTTGCCAGAACCTCCTGAGATGGAAGAACCGCATGAAGGAGGAGAAGAGGAATATGAGATTGCCGAACCTCCGACAGATGAAGAGATCCCGTTCGAGAAAGAGGAAGAAGAAGGAGAGAAAGAAGCCCCTTCAGCTGATGAGATCAAACAAGTGATGGGAACGGTCGAGGCAGAGATGGGAAGCAAATCCGAGTTCCCCTCGATGCCTGAAAAAGTGGATGATGATTTCGTGCCTGACACGGTCCCGCCGCTGGAAGGGCTGCCTGAAGCTCCTGATTTCGGCGCAGAGCCGAGTATCCCGGCCCGCGCTAAGGAGGAATACCTCCCTGAGCCGGAACCGGATTATGGTCAGGAGATGCCTGAGACGATTGGGCCTGAAGAGCATCCTGCATATTTTGCTCCTGAAGAGCCTGCCGCGCCGCAAAGGAAAGAGATGAGGGGGCCATTGTACATAAGGTCAGACAGGTTCAAGGCAGTGCTCGACGACATAGAGCAGATAAGGGCGAAGTTCAAGGAAGAGGACGACTTCTTCATGAGGATAAGCGACATAAAGAGCGCCCAGGACCAGAAGTTCGAAGGGTTCAAGAAGTCCCTCGAGGATGTCCAGAGGAAACTGCTGTTCATAGACAGGACATTGTTCGAGGCCAAATAGGCAAATTCATCATGATGGAAAGGTGAAACAAAATGGAGAGACAAGCACCAGTTTTCGTGAAGGTCGATGAGTACAAGGACGTGCTCGACATACTCGACCTGGTAAAGAACAAGATACGGTCTGCGAAAGACGCCATCCGCGAGATAAACGACCTCAAGAACCAGGAGGACTCGGAGATTGCATTGTGGGCGAACGAGATAGCGGACATAGAGAGGAAGGTCGAGTTCATAGACCAGACACTGCTAGAGCCGGAGAACGTGTAAAATGGAAGAACAGTACTTTGTCCAGATAAGGGACCCTCTCGACATGAGGCGGAGCATACTGGGCAGCTCAAAGCAGATCATCCACATACTCCAGAGGTATGAGAGGATAAAGGACCTCAGGGTCAGGAAGCTCGACAAGATATCCCAGCTCAAGGCGCTGAACAAGGAGATAAACCTCATAATCGCGAAGCTGAAGAAGGAGTTCCCTGAATCCGGGCTCAGGGTGAGCCTCGGCAAGGAAGAGAAAAAGCCGAGCGTCAGGAAAAGCAAGATATCCGGCAATGAACTATACCAGCTGGAGTCAGAGCTCAGGCAGATAGAGGAGAAGCTCGGAAAACTCGCCTGAGAGGTTAAGTTTAAATACTATTTCTTGATTTTTTATTAAATTCCAACACCTCATATTCTTTAGAGGGGGTGCCGGAGTGGCCAAACGGGACAGTTTTTAGTGTCTCTGGGTACTAAAAGTTCAAACTCAAGTTAGTTGAGTGCCGAGGTCTAAACAACCGATGAAGAACTCCTATGGGCCATCTGTTGGCTTAGTGCCTACCAGGGTTCAAACATGTCCACTGGCGTGGAAGCTTCCAACGCCAGGGCGTTGAAAGTCCCTGCCCCCTCACATTCCACTGGACATAGTCAGATAAGCTATTTAAAGTTGGTTAACTTACTTATTCACTAAATTGAATCCACATCTTCTTAAAAAATGATAGCTAAACAATCAATCCACAATCCTGAAATCGCGGAAATTTTAGGAGCTTTTATCGGCGATGGATGGATAGAATCCGACAAAGATGCGCTTTACATTGCAGGGAGTCCTACCGAAGATAAACAGTATTATGATAAACACCTATCAGAACTATTCTCAAAACATTTTGATGAAGTGAAGCCTAAAGCATTTCTGTATTGGAAAGTTTACGGAATCGTGACCTATAAGAAGAAAGCAATCAATAAAGCAATAAATCTCGGTTTTCAAGTCGGTCCTAAATCTTCAGTAGCCAAGATACCAGACAGCATAATACACTCGCGAAATGAAGAAGTCATCAAATCTGTACTGCGAGGAATTTTTGATTCTGATGGGTCTTTCTGGTGTGAAAAAACAAGATCCAAAACCTCAAATGAGTGGCTAAAGACACACAATCACCATCCTGAGCTAAGAATTACCTCCTGTTCAAGAACTCTGCTGGAACAAATTCAAGTTCTATTGAATTCACTAGATATTAAATCAAAGATAGTCCAAAAAAATACAAAAGGTTTCAAACATGGCAGAAATATCAATGATTCTTATGCATTAAATATCAGAAAAAAAGAAGAAATCAAGAACTGGTTTAGGATCATAGGAACTAATAACCCAAGACATAGAACAAGATATGAAGTTTGGAAAAAACTAGGCCATCTACCCCCAAAAACCACAATAAAAGAAAGATTAGATATTCTAGGATGTGTCGAATAACCAAACATTTATAAGTAAATTCTGATGCCAATTTAACGATAACAATGCTGATTGACTTCCACATCCATTCCAACACCTCAAGTGATTCTGACATGACCATCAAGGAGATATATGAAAGGGCGGTGGAGCTTGGGATAAAGGACATCTGCATAACTAACCACCATGAGCCCTGCGAGATAAAGAAAGGCGATCATAAGCAGTCGATGACAGATAAAGAGCTAGAGAACACGAAAAAACAGATTGCAAAACTCAAGAAAGATGGACGAGTCCGGATATGGCTCGGTATAGAGATGTCATACACCGAAGAAGACGAAGAAGATATACGGCAATATCTTTCTACGAATGCTTTTGATTTTGTCCTCGGATCCGTGCATTACGCGGCAGGACATAACCTTGCAAACAGGCACACCAGGGATAGACTCAAAGATGTAGATCACGAACCGATAAGAAAAGAATACCTCAGACTGCTCAAAAAAGCAATCAAGTCAAGACTCTTTGATATCATGTCCCACTTAGATTTATACAAAAAATCAATATCTGAAGTACCGTTCGATGAAGATAAACATGAATGGATAGACGTAGCTAATAATCTGCTCAATTGCGGAGTGGGATTCGAGATCAACACAGGGAGGGGCAAGCACATCTATCCTTCTGCAGAAATCCTCAGGCTCCTGGTTGAAAAAGGAGTCAAGCTGATAACGATAGGAAGCGACTCACACAAGACAGAGGAGATCGGCGAAGGCATAGACAAAGCTGAGAAGATGCTGGAGGAACTCGGCGTCAAGACGATATACAGGTTCGAGAAACGGAAGCCAATACCTATAGATTTAAATACATGCAAACCTGAACTGAGAACATGACAATCGAGATATGCACAGTAGGCGGATACAACGAGGTCGGCAAGAACATGACCGCAATCAAGGTAGATGATGAGGTCGTGATAATAGACATGGGCCTGCACCTAGATCCATACATCAAGTACACTGATGATGATGACCTCACGAAAGAGATAAACGCAAAGATATTGACAAAGATAGGCGCCATACCTGACCTTGAGCCGATAAAGCACTGGAGAAGACAGGTCATCGCAGTGGTGCCTACGCACGCGCACCTGGACCATGTCGGGGCGATACCTTACCTATCGAACAAGTTCCATGCAGACATCATATGCACGCCTTTCACAGCAGAGGTGATAAAGGCCATCTGCAATGACGAGAAGATAAAGCTGGACAATGACATACGGATCGTGCACCCCAACTCATCCGTGAACGTGTCCAAGAAGATAAAGATTGAGTTCATCAATGTGACGCACTCGACCCCGCAGACAGTGATGGTGCTGGTCCATACTCCTTACGGCAAGGTGCTGTACTGCAATGACTTCAAGTTCGACGACCACCCTGTGATAGGCAGGAAGCCCAATTATGATAAGCTCAAGGAACTCGGCAAGCGAGGGGATGTTGTCGCGCTGATAGTCGATTCAACCTATTCGAAAGACGCGAGCAAGACACCTTCAGAGAATGTCGCCAGGGAGATGCTGCGTGACGTGATGATAGGCACAGAGTCAGAAGGGAAAGCGGTGATTGTAACGACTTTTTCCTCACATCTTGCACGACTGCAGTCGATAATAGACTATGGGAAGAAGATGGGGCGCAAGATAGTATTCCTGGGCAGGAGCCTCGGCAAGTACGTGGCCGCAGGAGAGAACATAGGCATAATCAATTTCTCCAAAGAGGTAGAGATAGCACGGTTCAGGAAGCACATAAACAAGAAGCTCAAGCAGATAAACAAGAACCCTTCAAAATATCTCATAGTATGCACGGGGCACCAAGGAGAGGCGAAGGCAGTACTATCAAGGATAGCGAATGGGGATACGGATTTCAAGCTGGGCAAAGAGGACCATGTGGTGTTCAGCTGCAGGGTCATCCCGACAGCACTCAACGCCGCCAACAGGGAGATACTCGAAGGAAAACTCAGGAAATCAGGAGTCAGGATATTCAGGGACATACACGTCTCAGGGCACGCAGCGAAAGAGGATCTTCGCGACCTGATAAACATGGTCAAGCCCCAGCACATCATACCAGCGCACGGCGACATCAACATGGCATCATCGCTGTCTGAGCTGGCGATGGAGATGGGCTACAAGGTCGGGGAAGACTGCCACATCATGCAGAACGGGCAGTTTTTGACGATAGAATAGTTTCTTAAGTTTTTTCCATCATGATTTGTTATAGTTCTACATATCGAATCAATAGTATAGTGGGCCTTCGGCAATAATGATACAAGGGATCGTTCCACAGAAGCAGAGTTAGTGATAAGCATCAGCGCGGCTCTAACAGAACAAGGATCTGTGCCAGCTCAACAAAGTACAAATGGTTACGCGCATTTGATACGCAA
>CAZNGE010000013.1:0-21288 GCA_964572875.1 uncultured Methanosarcinales archaeon
ACTTCAACATCATAGAGTCCCGCCGGCACATCCATGCTGTACTGGCCAACGCCATTCGTCAGCTGGCTGTCTATCTCGTTCTGGCCGTCAAGCACCCTGACGAGCGCGCCGGAGAGAGCTGAACCCTGTTCATCCTCGACAGTGCCGTCTATGGTTCCAGGCACCGGAGCAGGAGTGATCTGAGCATTCTGGGTCGTGGTCTGTCCTAATGTTATCTCAACATCAGGAACCTCGAGCGTTTCATAGCCGCTCTTGGAGAACCTTAAAGAATAGGTCCCGACTGCAAGGTCTGTTATCTCATAGGATCCTGCGGCATTGGTCGATGCGCTGTCCACTGGATTGCCTGCAGCCAATGCTTCAACAGTCACGCCTTCGACAGGCAGAGTGGTGTCAGCATCAGTCACTGTGCCCTGCACATCGCCTATCTGCGGAGGTATCTCCTGCAGCTGCGCATTCTGCACTGTTGTCTCACCTGCAAGTACTGTCACAGGCACCTGGCCCTGGTAATATCCTGTCTTCGTGAACCTTATGGTATAGCTCCCGTCATGGACAGTCATTGTATAGAATCCTGTATTGTCTGTCATGTCCTCAGCGACGAGTTCGCCGTTGTCGAGGAGCTCGACATGTACGTCTTCGAGCGCCAGGCCGCTGTCGAGGTCTGTCACAGTGCCTTCCACAGTGCCTATCGGCTCGACTATGTTTGTCGTCCAGGACGCTGAAGCAGATTCCTGGCCGTCGCTGACGATCACCTCGACAGTATGGCTCTGGCCATCATCATCAGTGTATAGATAGTTGAATACGTCCTGTGCTACAAGAGTCCCTTCCTTGTACCATTCGACAGTAAGGGGGTCATAGTCAGGGTCCATAGCGTCGATGCTGAACCTCAACGAGCTGTCCTGCCCGACATTGACAGTATCAGACTCGGGGAACTTGTATGTTATCACAGGAGCGTCATTGTCGCTCTGCGAGACGATAGCAGTCATCCAGTCAGAGTCTGAATTGCCTTGCGGATCCGTGGCTATGAATTTCATGATGTCTCCGCCGATCCAGTTCGCGTCCTTCTGTGTGAAGACCGCCTCGTGCGTATCCGGGTCTATATCAACATCCACGTATTGGTTGTTCGTGACTGTCCATTCAAGGTCGGCAGCATCTGTATCCTCATCATGCACGTAATCATCAAGATCTATCGATGTGCTTCCGCCCTCGACAAAGCCTACCTCGAGATCCTGGAACTCGACTATTGGCGATGCCTGCGGATATATGAGGTTGTATCTCCTGATAGTGTTCGGGCCCAGAGGGTCTCCCTCCGCCCTGAAATCGAATGTGATGTAATAATCATCTCCTGTGGTAAGTGTGCAGGAGTAATGGTCATCCTGGCCTTCGAGCTCGCATGATGTGGTGTATGTATCGCCATCTATTGTCCTGCTGAACTCGCAGCTCGCCCCTGTGCATGATGGCAGCCTTGAGTCAAGGACAAAATAGTCTTCATCCTCTGTGTATCCGTCTGCTGCATATTGCACGCCGATCCTTGCATTGCTGGGCAGCTGCACGTTTATGAAAGGCTGGCCGTTGAATGTCTGCTGTGAGATGCCATCTCCCCAGATGGTTATCTGGCTGTTGACATAATCAACATTGCCGTTGTCATCATACTCGCTGCCGTCCATCGCAGCGGTCCTGAAGTTGAACTGTTCAGTCTCGGAGTTATCCACGACTGTGACTGTAATCTGGTCTATGACTATCTGGTTCTGGTCGTTCTTTGCCTTGAGCTCATAGACATATACACCCGCTGACGCCTCTGTTATCGTGAAGTCCTCTGTGCATGTATGGTCTGCCGGACTGCAGTCCCTTATGTCATAATCTTCTGCAGAATAAGGCTCTGTGCCTAGACCTACCCTTGTGACAAGGTCATCCCCGTCAGTCGCTGTTACACTGACTGTGAAAGCCTGCCCTACGACAGCCTCTCCGACTACCTCGGCGGAGTCTATGTGCAGCTCATTGGACTGCGAATCAAGTCCCTGGTCCATCTGCCCTAAGTTCCCACTGACAGGTCCGTTGCCTGCAGGTTCGTAGACCTGCCAGTCGTTATTGATGCCGCCGACTACGATCAGGCCATTATCCACCCTCCCGAAGATATGGCTGCCAGAGACCTGCAGGTCTCCCCCTATATGACTCGCGTCGATGACATGCGCATCATCAGAATCATCTGCAGCGCCATCATTGCCTTCAGTCATAACGTCAGGATTCACCTGTGTGTTATCGTTTATCTGAATTCCGCTGTTGACATTGTCGATATTGAGATTGTCAATAGCCCTGTTCACTGGCCTGCTTCCGATGATGATGGGAGTGCCTGCGCTAACTGCAGTGCCGATGAAAAGCGCTGCCAGCACGAGTATCATGGATAATTGTATCGCCCTTTTCATTTTCAGATACCTCCACCATAGGTGATTACTGCTCTTGTAGTGAGAGGCAGCGTCGTGCTGCAGTAAGCAGTAGGTTTCCTTTCTTCCTCTCCTTTGACGCAGAATATGGTGGAATCTCCTGAATCCTTTGCATATGCTGCGTTGTCCTCTGCAGGCACGAAACCTTCTGTGCCTGGCTGCCTTCCCGCGATGAGGTCTGATATCTCTTCGCTGACAGATGCCGCATCGCATGCCGGCATTAATGCGGTTATGTCCTGCTCCATGGCTTCCCTTACAGGGCTGCCGTCTGCGTAGAACAATGAGTCGAATTTGGCTGAGGATACAGCGACGTTCGCTCCGTAGAACACGTCTCCGAGTCTTCCCCCGCTTGAAAGGATCTGGTCATCCAGGTGCTCGTAGGTGTCTGCCTGTGCCTTCTCGAATATGTCAGTGAGTGCTGAGCCGCAGACACCTCCGTCAGGAGTTCCGCCGTCTCTGTTATGAGGGTCCATGTCTCCTGGCTGGACAGAGCCGTCAAGCTGAGGTATGACCTTATCCCTGTCGGCAGCATTGCAGCCATAGGCTCCTACTGCCATCGTGATTGCGAGTGTTATATTCCTTAATGTTTTCCAAACCATCTTACCTTCCCCCAACTGTCTTGTAGTCACCATAATTCATTATGAAGTTGTCAGGTCCTGTGGATGTTTTGCCTCCACCCTGTGTTAGCAGCACGCCTGCTGTGGTCGCTGCGGCTCCTGCTACAACGCCTCCCACAATCGTCCATACCCACCATTTATCATACCAATGCTCCTCGCCTGCAATATTTGTTGCCCCGGCTGCAGGTGGCTTGGTTGAACTGGGAAGATATGGCTTGTTGACTGCCGTTGCATTGTCCGGAAGAGTGGTCGTAGCGACTATCTTGTCTAGCTTTTCTGCATCCTTCTTTGGTTTCTTCACAAGAGTATCAGGTTTCTTTTCGGGCTCCTTTGCAGGCTTCTCGACGGGCTTGGTCCCGACATAAGCTGTCTTTGCAGCTGTCTTGCCTGCGTCTGCTGTCGCCTTGTCCGCAGGCCTCTGGAACTTGCCCTCACTCCTGGCGAGCGTGGTCGAAAGCGGTTCGCCCTGTGCCCAGCGATCATGGTTCTGACACATGAACTCAATCATCTCCGACACTATGTTGTTGATCAGATTGTTGTCGATAGCATATTGCTTCATGTCTACGCCAAGATGCTTGTATTCCTCCTTTATCTGTGATTTAAGTTCTGTCGCGTTATTCAGTATGTAATCCGTAGCCTCACGATCAGTATACCTGAACCTTGGATGCGCAATCGCTTGGTATGTCTTATCGAGTACTTCCTCAAAATAGTTTGATATCTCCTGAGGCCTGTCCTTTATTATCTGGTCGACACTATGATATGGCGCTTTGAAACAGCCGGTGTCGATATCGCAGAATATTATATTATCAATGACGTCTTTTCCACGCAGGGCTTTCTCTCTCACAGAGCCGGGTACCTTTACAGTGGCGTAAGCATTGACATGTAGATAACCATTATCTTCACGTATGACCCTAAAAGCTAGGTTCCTCCCCTTATAGGATGTCTTATACATTGCAATAGTAGTATCTTCAATGACAGAGACCATATCTGGAGATTGCTCTTTTCCTGATCGAATATCTTTGATTATGACTTTCACAGCACCAGTCTCAAGAATGTCAACAATGACCTTGGTCTCTATTTTTCCGTCCCTATTGATATCTAACCTGCCTACATACTGCTTGGATTTCTTCCTGAATTCACCTTCAACAGGTATCTCTATTGAATTGACCATGAGGGCGGTCAATGGACCTATTGGAGGAGGCGCAGGTTTGTTGATAGGCTGCGGCGCAAGAGGAACAATTTCGAGCTCATCATCAAGTTTCTCGACCTTCTTCTCGATTGTCTGTTTCTTCTTGTCTGCCGGTCCTGCATAAGAAGGAGCCATGCTGCCTAATGTGAATGTCACAGCAGCTGCTGTTGCAGCTATACCGCGCACTAAACTGCTGTTCCTGAACATGCCAAGTATGTCTTCTAATCGCCCTGATCTCATCGCACTCAACCCCCAAAAATAAGACTTCTCCGATTATAACTGGATAATATTGCCTTATTTATAAAGATTTCGTTCGTTCACCATCTATCAGTGGTTACTAAAATGAAGAATTTGCAAACAAATCAGCAATCAATTTAGTTTTTTAGAAAAAAATCAAATTTTTTTGCGTTTTGATAAAAAGTTTAACTGCCTTGTTTAGAATTAAGATTATCAAGAATTGAGCTTGTCAACTATCATTAGTATATCCTCAGGCCTCTCTGCCTCGAAATCAGCCCCTGATTGGCCTTTAGGCACGTTTAGGTTGCCGTATCTGGCAAAGCAGGACACAAAGCCCATATGCTTCGCCCCTACAATATCCCTCTCAGGCCTGTCCCCTATCATAAGAACTTCATCCCTGGCTACACCAAGCTCTGCTACTGCTTTCTCGAACGGCAGGCTTGAGGGCTTTGCGTGATGGGTATCATCGAAAGCCACCACCACATCGAACATATCTGCCATGTCCATGTAGGTGAGCCTTAACCATGCCTTGAGGCTGGGCGCATCTGACACTATTGCAAGCTTGACACCTTTCTTGCGCAGGGATTTCAGCACATCCAGCATGCCAGGATATGGTTTTACCTCCCTGTACATCCTATAGGCGATGATCCCTGCAGCGACTATCTTGTAGTCGAACTGGCCTACAGACTTGAGCAGCTCCTGGAATATCAGTTTGTACTCCATCCCGTATTTCTCATAGAGTGAGTATATCTTCGCAAGAGCGTCTTCCCTGCTCAGCTTAAGCCCTGCGTAGATCATCGCATCTACAGCAGGCCCTATAGATTTCTTCTTCATCTCAAGAAAATCCACTATTGTATTGTCGATGTCGAATATCACTGCTTTTATCATGATAAGCAGCAGAAATGCGAATCAGTTTAAAAACTTATTGAGCAGGCCGTTGCATGAGCATCTGCAACAGGTCACTTCCCGATCACTTCGACAAACCTCTCGAAGCTCCGGTCATAGGTGCTCTCTATCTCAGGAGGGAAGCAGCACGCAGGAAGTTCCCTTCGCGCGAGATGGTGTGCGATGCACTCGCAGCAGATGCCTTTCCGCGGACAGCCAGGATAGGTGCAGGAGCATTTCCGGAGGTTTGACTCTTTTTTGCACTCCATCTTCATTTTTAATGAAACTACTTGAACATATCAAGCCTGGACTTGTATACCGTGCAGTCGAAACTGGTGTCAAACTCATCATACTGCTCGCCGCAACGGTTAAGGGAGTAATGTGTCATTATGCCCCCTTCTACGTTCTCGACGTGATAGATATACTCTGCATACGCAGTAGGCCCGCCGTAAGCATATACTATATTATCTGATGTCAGTGGCCTGCAGCCTTGTATCAGACAGTATTTCTTGTCAGGATCCTGTCCCTTGTCAGCGCGGCCGTCCCTGCAGTCTATCAGGTTAGGATAGAACCCATTGCGGCCCACGAACCTATTGAACTCGCATCTGCGTATGTCATACCTGTCGCACTCGAAACTTGCTGCAAGGTGCGGGCACCTCTCAAGATCATTCTGCAGCTCAAGGCTCCCTGAAACAGGGAGATCAGTAGACAGGTTGGCCTCTTCAACAACGCCTTCCTCGACATATGACGGCACTTCTTGAACCTCTTCCTGGGCTACCTGGTCGATCAAGTCACCTGCAGAGGCAGGTTCTGGAGCCGGGATGGCTTCGTCAGCAAGCTCCGCACTACCTTCCTCTCCAGAAGGTGCTTCTGAAGGCATCAACGCGCAGCCTGCAGCGAATGCTAAGATGATGATGACAAGAATGATGGATACTCCTCTTTTCATAAGGCAGACCTAGCATCAGTATTATTTAAGCTTTTTTGAATTTAGAGACAATGATAGTAACCAGGAACATATCGTTACCAAGAACAGACAGAATAAGTCATCCAAGTCATAAAAGAAAAGAAAAAAAGAAAAAAAATTGGTTTCTTACGTAAGCTCAACATAGAAATAATATGTTGTCGCTGTCTGGGCGCCGTCCAGTCCTGACTCTGGCAGCAGTATCTGGAAGTCATACGGCCGGTTGTCAAAGCCGTTCTGGTTGTTCTCCAGCAGGGCCGCATATACTATGTCGAAGTCGAAATCAGTTCCTTCATCCTCATACGTCCCGTCTGTCAGCACCACTTCCTGCCAATGGCTGTACTGGTCTGCGTTGTTGATGTTCATGTACGCGCCATAGCAGTCTGCGCCGCCTGCAGAGCCGGTGACCATAGTCGTATCAGTCACCTGTTTCTCACCTGCATAGAACGTGGTAAGGTTGAAGTGAGCGCCGTTCTTGAAGGTGTTGCTGTAAGAGTCCTCATCGCTTCCAGTGTGGTTGAACAGGCCCTGCTCGTCGGTTATCATTGTCGAGTTCGCGCATGCTACGCTAGTCCAGGTAGGGATTCCTCCTCCGAATCTCCCTGTTCCGCCTGACGGAGCTTCCTTTGTGGCGTAGAGCTCGCCAGTGATGGTCGAGATCGACCAATCATAGATGGCGTTTCCGCTTGCGTCCTGCAATGCAAACTCACCTGTCACGTTTCCGACATATGCCTTCCATTTCTGCGTCGGGGCTGACTCGTCTATGTTCACATAGTGTATGTAGCCTCTGGCATGCGTCTGTGCGGTTCCTGCCTGACCTCCGACTGTAGAGTTCGTCACATAAGTCATCGATGTCGGCTGCGTCGGCTCTATAGATGCCGCTGACGCAAAAGCTGCCATCGCCAGAGTCATGAGGGCCGCAACCAAAATGGTTATTATGGTTTTATTCTTCATCTTGCTTACCTCCTTACTCCAGCTCCACGTAGAAATAATACGGGGTTGTGCCGGTGTCGCCGTTGTGTCCATCCTCTGCCACGAGCATCTGGAAGTCCCAGGCATAGTCATTGAAGCCGACAGGTTCTGTCTCTTCGATGATTGCGGTGTAGACATGCACGTCAGTCGAGTTGTCATACAGGATGACCTCCTGGAAAGAGCTCGCGTCTTTTGTCTCTGAACCGGTGTAAGTCTGCGTTGTCGGACAAAGCATACTGGCGTTGGTTATCTGGTATTCGCCGACATAGAATGATTCATATGTCTGCGCCTCTTTGAATGTCTCGTCAATGCCATCTATGTCATCAGTTGCCACGTTCAGTCCGGACTCAAGCTCGGCCAGCGTGACATAGCTGCTGTCACCGACCTGGCTATAGTTATAGTCATAGCATTTGACATTGCCGGATGTCCAGTCTATGGTAGAAGTCGCTGCATAGATCTCGCCCTCTGGACTTGCCAGTGTCCAATCATACATTGTGTTGTTGCTTGCGTCGTCCAATGTTATCGTACCAGTCACGTTTCCGTAGTAGCCCTGCCATGTCTGAGTCACTGTCAGACCTTGGACAGTCAGTTGTGTAACGTTTCCTGCCAACGCATTGAGTGTGGGTGATGCCACAGCAGTTCTCCTGGAAGTCGACGCGATGTCCAATGTTGTCGGACCTTCAGGACTCGTCGCTGCAATAGCAAAACACGCGCTCAATGATAGTAGCAGAGAAAGAAGTAATACTGTACCTAAGTACTTCCTACATACCATCATCTTTCACCTCTTTTGGGTTTGTGGTATGGAAGAAAGATTTTGAGAAACCCCTCTTCCTGTAAGCCTAACCTCTAACCTCTCTTTTAGCAGACCCTAACACCCACCCAGAGTCATAACCCCTATTGATAGGGTAATATCATATAACCCCAGAGTGGAATATTATTATCCACTATTGATAGGGCATTATGTATACTAATATTTAAATATTTCTATTTTGGCGTCTGCATGAAAAACAAAACGCAGTTATACAGCTTTATTAGCACGAATTTAACCATTTCAAGAAATTCAATTTAAAAAGAAAAACCAATTTAGTGAGCAGGTAGTATTCCAAAACGCTACTTCTGATTAGAATTCATCTTTTCAGCCTTTTGAGCAGTCTGCCTGAGCTCTTCTGAAAGCTTGCGGATCTCTTCCTCTTTATCACGCAATAGGTTCTTCTTTGACTCTATATCTTCCTGTATGCTCATCCATTCCTGTTCAAGCCTTTGCAGCGGCGCTATGTTCTCTGCAACCTTCCTGTTCATCAAGGCGGCCTCTTCAGCCTTTCTCAGCTTTTTCCAGTTTTTTTTCATGTCAGATACAAGATTTACGCTCGGAGTGGTAATTTTAGTGGATTTCAGGCCTTCCTCATGGAACTTCTGGAGAAGCTGGGAGAAATACAACCTTTGGTCATCGACCTGCGCAGCCTCAGGAGCGCTATCGACCTGCGTGACTGGCGGAAGCTCATCTGGAGCCAGTTCTGACTCTGGAATGCCATCTACAGGAGGCAGTTCATCAGGTACATCAGAGCCCGAACCTGCAGGAACTGCTTCTGGAGAATTCTCAGCTGCCTCAGGCAGATCAGGTAATTCATCAGGCACGTCTTGTGGTGGCTGTTCTTCTGCTTTCTTTTTCCCTAAATTGAGTAATGCCAATCATCCACCCCTTGGAAACACTATATTACCTACTATATTATAGCACTAACAACTTCAATTTAAAAATATTTATGATACCTGGACAGTAGTTATATGTCCATAAACCTTATCGAAGCAGCATTATTGCCGCTTATTTTGCTTATTTTATTTTTGTTTATTTTATCTCTGCATAAAATGTCACTGTCTGGACATCTGGCGCTTTGTAGTCCTTCAGCCTTGCAGGCAACCTGATCTCGTAATCATAGACACCATATTGGCCCTGCTTTGTCTTGTTGACACGGGTCACGAATATTATATCCTCCTCTGAGGTGCTGTCGAACTGATTGTTATTGTTGGAGTCGTCGCTGCTGTCCCATAGTATGCCGGTCACAAAGCTTGATGTGTTTGTGGTGTTGACTATAGGAACATCATCTATGGCTACGCCAAATACAGTGAATGTTTCTGTGGTTATCGGGTTCCCTCCTGATGTGAAAGTCGAGTTTATCGAATCGTAAAAGACGCTTGTGTTGATCGCATTGTCCAGTTCTATGAAGTCATCGGCAATGTAGCTCCCTGTTGTGTCCCTGCTTAACGCAGTGAATGAATTGAAGTCAGGGCTGCTGTCCGTGTCAGTCACATAGACGAGGCTGTTAGTCGTGTCTGTCACGTTCCACCTAAGCAGAGTTTGGTTCTGCGCGGTCTGGAGGGCCAGCGCGCCGCTGACATTCCCTACGAATATGGTCCACATGGATACGCCATCGGTGCTGTACGCGAAGTTGTTGGACTCATTGCCCTCTGCTATCGACCCGTTCGTGTCAACAGGAGGATCGAGCACGACGTAGATGTCGTACTCTCCTATCTTCGCTGTCCAGCTTTCCTGGACTGTCGTCGAATCGCCTGCAGATATGCTTACAGTATGGTCGCTGCCTATCTGTGTGCCTGTTGAGTAATGTCCTTCATAGAACCGAACTACAGCATCTGTCGCGTCTGCAGTGCCGTCATTATATACTCCGGAGGTTATCGTGACAGTCTCACCTTCTGTAGGCGAATAATCGCTGAATGTTATGTTTGTAGAGTTGACGCGGAGGTCAGGCGCCAGCACACTGCAATTGACCGATAATGTGTCTGCAGTCCCGTCCTGGTCAGATGTCAGTTCAAAATCTGCCTGGAAAGATCCGGCCACTGATGTCGAGCAGTTGAAATACACGACTTCGACAGCTGCATTTGACATGTCTTTGGATGACCAGTTCGTTGTTATCACGCTGCAGTCCCCGCTTGCGCAGCTTATATCTATATTCTGATTCGTGTTGTTGGAGTATATCTGTCTCGAGCCGCTTGGATCCACGCTGCCTATGAGGACGTATCCTATGTCCAGGTCTGTCGCAGAGCTTGGGCTGTACCAGTCCACCCTTGCAAGTATGGTCAGGTCCTGCTCAGCAGGCTCGATCTGGTAGACGTACCTTCCTGAATCATAGCACCTCACAGTCCATGTATGTGCTCCTGGGAATATCCCGTAGAGCGCGAATGTCGAACTCGCGTTTGTCGGCGCGCTCGTGTTGGTCATGTTGACAGCACCATCCAGGATCAGTGAGCAGTTCAGGATGTTGCCTGCATCAGTTGTATTGTACTGGAACGTGACTGTGGATTCGTATGTGCTGGAGCCGTCTCCAGGCGAGAGCAGAAACACCTCAGGTATCATCATGGTGAGGTTGAGATAGGGGACATTGCCTGTCGATAATGAGTTCTCAGAATCCTCCAGCAATATGTCAGCAGTCGCGGGAGTGACAGCGGTCAGCGCGTATGCCGCATAGCTCAGACCCTCATCGAATTGGAGGGAGTATGTGTTGGTGATCTGCCATGAGAACCACCCTGCTGTGCTTATCGTGTTCTGCGACTGTATGCTCGAGTAGGAAGGTTTGTTGTTCCAGGTTATGTTTGTCTCTGTCCAGGTCGTGTCTGACAGGTTCTGGATCTCATATGCCTTGCTGTTCGTGGCGATGTCAGCATATAGCCAGAGCGATGCCTGCGTGACGTAATACCCTGAAGGGGCTGAAAGGTCGAACCTGAAGAAGCTCTCGAAATCACTGCCGGTCTTTCCTGTCCGCAAGCCATGGGAGTCGAAATTCACACCAGCACCGGTGTTATTCACATAAGCATCATCCATTGCATATATTATGTCAGTCTGGGTGAGCGCACCGGCCTGCATCGCAGCTGCAGCAGACAATGCTAATAATAAAAGGAAAAGGATGCATCTTTTGTTCCAAAGAATCTTTCTGTGCATTATTATAATATACCCCCAAATCAAAAACAAATGAACCTGCCAGGATGATTGGATGATTATTAGTCACTTCTTCTTTTCTGCACCTGCATCGCCAGCATCAACGCGCCCTTCACCACCTGCGCCGCCATCACCCGAGCCACCTTCCTCTGCAGCAGCCTCTGTGTTGACCTCGCTGCCTGCTCCGCCAGAAAGCTCGGTCTGCAGGTACTTGCCGAGGTCAAGGCCTTTCGCGAACATGGGATTGTCCTGCAGAGTCTTGGCGAATGCATTGGATAATGCCTCTGCGCGCTCGATCCTGTCATCGAAAGCTCCCTTAAGCTCGCCTTTGAGCTCACCGAACCCTGACTGCAGGCCCTTCAGGCTCTTGTCTGCATCGTCTGCTATCCCCTTCATCCTCTTGCCGAGCTTCTCGACATCATTGAGCCGTTTCTCGAACTCATTCTTATCGACGAACTTGGCTGTCTTGACGTCTATCTTGTCTACCTTCTCACCGATCTCCTTGAGCTGGCTCTCGACGACAGACATCTTCCCTATGACATCATTGAACTCCTTGAATGTCTTCTGCGACTCGACAAAGACATTCTCTACACGGTCTGAATGCCTCTCGACCATTGCGGTGAGCTTCTTCATGTTCATGACTTCGGTCTTGACATCCTCGTTCATCTTGAGGACTTCCTCTATACCCTTGAACACCTTCATCTGGTTCCGCATGGTCTTGAGCTGCTCCATGATGTTCTGTATCATGGCATCCTTGCTCTCTATCAGGCCGCGGAGCGCCTCTACCTTACCGTCAGACCTCTGCACCTGTATCATGAGCTTGTCAGGGTGCACTGACTCTACAAGGTCTGCTGCCTTGGCTGTCTTGACCTCTATGGAGCCCATGTTCCTGTTGACATCCATCACCTGGCCGCGTATCTCTCCTATCTGCTCATTGATAGTTGCGAACCGTTCAGAATTGGCTTTCCTTATCTCCTTGAATGAATCGAGCTGTGCCTTTATCTTTGAGATATCGGCCATCAACGCTCCTATATTGGCTGCAGAATCCCCTCCAGCCCCGCCCGCGTCACCTGAGCCAGAGCCTGTACCCTGAGAATCATCTTCCTCTTCTGCTTCTTCCTGCTTTTTTTTCTTTATGCCGAAAATCGCTGGCACCCCTTTTGCAGCCTGCAATATCAAACCACAAACTACTTAAATCTCATTCACTGGGCTATACCTTGGTTATTGTATATTTAAAGGTTTTGTTCGGTTTACCGCCCTCAAAACCCTGTACAATGCCTTCCTGATGATTTTCACGGTTTTTTGATGTTTTTTGAATGAAAATATTTATATACGCTAATTCTTAGTTAAAATCAAAATGAGGTCAGCGTCAAATCCTTCATCTGCAGGTCATTCATCCAGTCCTTCATCTATCCATCATTTCAGGACCCATCAGTACAGGGTGTTCTTTGCAGAGCCTTACTTCAAGCTGGATCTTGAGGACGAGATAGGATGGCATGAGGGACACCTGGACAAGCTGAAGCTGCAGGCAAAGAACCCTCACCTGTTCCATTCGAGCAGGACATCACACAGGATTGAGGAGCGTCATCACAGGCATTTCAAGGAGCACGTCATCGATTCCATACCTTTCCATGAGAAGATACTTTCTGACCACAAGAGACGGCTGAAGACCGTGCTTGACATCATCCCTGAGAAGAAGTACAGGAAGCTCTGCGCGCTCTCCAGGAAGGTGGATGCTGTCGCGGACTACCTTGTCTTCGACAGGATAAGCAGGGATTTCTTCTTTGTCATCGACAAGCCGACTCCTGAGAAAGAGAGATGGTCACGGCTGGTCAGGAAGAAAAGGATTTGTGAAGTCATGTTTTTGGGATGAATCTTTTTGGGATGACCAGAAAACAGGATGATAGTTGACAGGATACAAGGTGATTTTTGATATGGATATGAAAGAAGAGATAACAGAGCTCAAGGCAAACTCACAGATGAATGAGAAGAAGATACAGGCATTGATCAACATCCTTGCTAAAGAGGGTGTGATAAGCAGGGACGACTTCGACAATGAGTTTGATTCTCTCTGAGATCATCACGGAAAGGAAACATCAGAACATAAGAAGAAACAAGCGAAAGTGGTCTTATGGCATTCGAACCTATTGTCATGTTGAATGGATTGAGCCAGCTTGCTGCGGCTGTCTTCTCTTTGCGCCTCGCCCTGAAGCTGAAGGGAGAGAAGAGGTGCCTGATGCAGCGGCCGATATACATGCTTTCAGCAGCGTTCCTGATGATTGCCATGCTGAACCTTTTGTGGTTCTTCGGGATCATCCCGGTTTCTCAATGGGACAACATGCTCATCAACCCGTTGTTCAATCTCGTATTCCTGGGAGTATGGTTCTATATCGGGATGCTCGTATCAGGCCAGAACCATGCATACTATCTGATACCTATATTCATAATGAGCGCCAATACGTTCCTGGTTTTCACGAAACTGGCTTTTGTCAGTGACATAATAACGGGACTGACCCTTATCGGAGTGTTCTTCTATCTGGGATTCGTCGACCACCATCTTGTCAAGAGGATGGGTCATGCCGGTATGATATACGGCCTGCTGCTCTCATCGACTGCAGCGGTGTCTTATGCTCTGGGGATATCTCACATCTCAGCCTTCTGGTTCCTGCCCAACATAGCGGTATTGTATCTGCTGCACCTGATGTGGAAGAAGGACCACGTATGCTCTTATGTCCATGAGCCTGAGAAGCATCACATCCCGATCATGGTAGAGGTCTTCAAATTAGGCCTGTTCGTTGTCGCGCTAGGGATATTCCTCATGCTGGGTACCCTCGGAGTGCACGAGCTGGGCCACAGCCTGATGGCCAAATCATTCGGCTGCACCCATGACACTGAATTTGGGGCAGGATATGCCATGACCCACGTGGTATGCAGCAGCGAGGCAGGCACAACCCTGATCAAGATGGGCGGTTTCCTGTTGACCCTTGTCATAGCGATTCTGATGTACATCGTAGGCACAGAGTTCGCGAAAAGGATATCCTACCTTGTACTGGGATTTGCGATAGTCATATCTGTCGATGACCTTATATCCCTTGGTTTCCCCTATTCAGCGATCATAGCCCTTGTGATTATCTCCGCGATATTGATAGTCTACGGCCTGATGCGTGTCGTGAGCAGTTATGAGGTAGAGTATGAGGATTACGAGGCGCACCTGTGCACATCTGCCTGCGGGAAAGACGAGACCTGCCAGTAAGCTGTATTAATAAGGCAAAGGTATTTAAAGTCAGGAAACACATTTGATTCTGGAAAAATGGTGCTTGAAGGCTTGGTCAAACCGTTCAAGGCTGAGAGGAAGCCTGTTGAGATGTTCTTCATAGGCATCCTGTTCAGCTCAATCGCGATCATCCTCAGCCTGTTCGTGTTCTCACCGTATTCAAGCATAGTTTCCATAGCGCTGACAGCCATCGTCTGCGTGCCGTTGATATACGGGATAATAAAGATGGAAGAGCGAAAGAGCATCGAGATCAAGAGAGAAGCGATCCTTGTCAAGGAGCACGGGCGGGCATTGTTGTTCTTCCTGTTCCTGTTCCTGGGTTTTGTTGTTTCATTTGCTATCTGGTACACGTTCCTTCCGCAGGCATATGTCAAGGAAGTGTTCAGCGTCCAGACAGAGACGATTTCAGGCGTTTTCAATGGTTTCACAGGAGCGGCAGTGAGTCCTGTAAAGGTCGCGACCACACTTCTGAGCCATAATCTCAAGGTGATGGTTTTTTGTCTCATATTTGCGTTCTTCTACGGGTTCGGGGCGATATTCATCCTTACGTGGAACGCTTCTGTCATCGGCGCTGCAGTTGGGGATGTAGTCAGGTCGAACATAAGCACAGGATTCGTCTCCAGCATATCCTCCGGGCTCGCAAGATATCTCCTGCATGGCATCCCTGAGATAATCGCCTACTTCACGGCAGGCCTTGCAGGAGGGATAATCTCCATCGCAGTCATCAACCACGACTTCAAGGGAGAGAGGTTCAGGAAGATAATGAAGGACTCAGCAGACCTGATAATAGTATCAGTCATCCTAATAATCGCAGCATCATTGGTAGAAGTGTTCGTCAGCCCGCTTTTATTCTGATGTTTTTATCTGGTTCTATGCGCACTCCCTGATCATCTCAAGGAACAGCGCATTGTTGAGGAGGTGCCTGTTCTGTATCACAGTATCAGTCTCAGGATTTATATCATGGTCGAATGAGGATGACGGCCTGCCGATTATACCGTGGTAAAGCACATCATTTATGGTCATCTTCATGAGCCGGTTCACTTGCAGCTCATAATGCTCGGGATCTATCCTATACAGCACGGTGGCTGCCATGCTGGCAAGTCCGAACAGCTCAAGGTCGAGCGTGGTCTGTCTGTCCTTGACCATCTTGCTCTTGAGGACCCCGAAGTTGTTATGCATCCTGTCCAGCAGCGTGTCGAACAGCGATGTCCAGGCCTCCTTGCCCAAGAGCAGGGGATATATATACGCGGTCATGAATAAAGAGATGACATCCTGTATGTCAAGCTTGCCTTCCTTGACAGAAAGGAGCCTCTCCTGTATCATTTCCTGCACCTTTGACTTCAGACGCGCCTCCGCATCGCTGTACGCAGGGTCCTTCGTCAGGGCGAAAGCGAGGTCATAGACCGAGAGCATGAGTGCCTGGTGCTCCAGCTTGTTCTGGTCATCATCACCGAATATGAAACCGTTTTTTGTATGCTTCGCTTTGGCAAGATTGGTGAGGTGCGCAATCTTCTCTGCGAACTTCTTGACCTCGTCAGGTGAGAAGTACGTGTATAGCTTCTTGCGCGCGCAGAGCTGGTTCATGAGCCTGCCGGTCATCATTACAGGCCATGCGGCCTCCTCGAACCCTGATTTTCCCTGCTCAAGATTCTCATGCTGGACATCTATCTCCGACAGCAGCGTCTTCTTGGCTATGCCGAACTCACCCTCAAGAAGCATCGCGTGCATCGCTATAGAAACATGATGGCCCGTCAGGTCAGACAACACAGGCAGGGGCATGACCGAATCCTCTTTGGACTGGTCAGGCAGCAGCATGTGGTCCATCCCGTTGAGGACGCAGGCGTACGCGAGCGCAGTCTCAGGATCCCTGAAGTCCGCGCCTGAAGAGAGGTATTTCTCCTGTATGCTGCGTATCTTCTGCTCATTCTCGAAAAGATGGTTTGCTTCTGCTATCGCCTTGTCCTCGCTTCCTGCCACTGCAACAGATACCTTGCGGGACATGACGCCCATGGTGAAGAGCGCAGTATTCTTCCTGAGCTCGTAGAAAAGCTTGTTCCCCTGGATCGCTGTGTAGAGCTGATGTCCATCCTGCGAAGATGACTTGACTATAACCCTGCCATCTTTCTCATATACTGAATACTTGTCCAGGACATCCTGCTTATCGATGTCCTTCATGTCGAAGATGAATTCAAAAGGCGTGTCCTGCGTTGAGGTCATCAGGATTGCATTCATGTAATGAGGTATGAAGAAGCTGTGGTCATGCAAATCTCTTGATATTGCCAGAGAGTGGACCTTGTTGCTGATACCCCTTATCTTTCCTTCGAAATTTATGTCATGCAGGAGCTTCACTGTGGCGCCGTCGACCCTGGCGTAGAACTGGGTCTGGTCCTTCTTGGCGTCAAAGAACAGGATGCCGCCTATCTTGTTGGACAGCAAGAATCCTAGCGGGATGCTCTCATGCACCTCTCTTTCAACAGTCTGGTCCCTGAACTGGTGCTTTAGCTTCATCTTCTCTTTTTTCAGCGTGCTCTGCCGACCACCCGATAGGCAGTATAGAATGTCCGTATTTAAATATTTTGTTCTCAGGTCGTATTTTCAGCGTCCGGAGCCTCTGCAGGCGTTTTTTGGGCATGGTCCTCTGCATTGCCATCTGCCTCGAGGGTCTCGCCATTCTTCCCTGCTTCCCTGCGTTTCTTTGCCTCTTCTTTCTCTTTCTTTTTCTTTTCCTTCGCCTCCTTGCGTGCCTGTTTCTTGTCAAGTTGCTCCTGCACCTTTTTGGCATAGCCTTCATGGTATCTCTTGGATATCTCTCCGCACTTCCCTGACACACTCTTGTAGACCGCGGCAGATCCGCTCGCTGTGTATTTTGCGATCTTTTTTGTCCATTCCCATGAAACAGATGCGAGATTCATGAAGAGATCCTTTGCCTGCAAAGCCTTCTTCCTGAAGAACCTGCCAAGGAGTATGAAAGGCCGTACCAAAGCGATAATGAAACGCTGGACATACCTGACATACCAGTAGAACAGAGGCCTGAACGCATTTGACGAGCTGTCTATTATCTTGTATCCATAGCGTATCCTGAACATGCTTGCCTTGTAGTGCGCATGCGCGTATTTCGTGCTGAACACCCTGCGGATTCCCCTCCCGAAGAAGCTGAACACGCTCCCGAAAACCCTGATAAAAAAGCCCACCCGTCCAGAGAACCTGCTCCTCGACTTCGCCCGCCGTTTCTGCCTCTCTTTCCTTGCCTGGAGCCGGGTGTGTTTCCTGTCGTACTCCTCAGTGAGGCGTTCCATCGCGCGGTTGAATTTCTTCTCGCGGTCCTCGAGCTTCATGCCCTTCTCTATGCTGAGCCTGTAAAGCTCTGAAAGTTTCTCTTTTTCCTGCTCATACCAGAGCTCAATCTCTTCCTCTTCCATCTTGTCGTCTTACGCCTCGGTCATGCACAGGTCATGCACCTGCCTTGCGCTTGAGCTTCTCGTGAATGTCAAGCGAAGCGGTGAAAACTATGCGTCTCATCTCTTCAGGCAGCCTCTTGTAGACGCTGCGGAGCTCCTTGTATATCTCTGATGCATCGCCGTATTTCTCATGCCTGATGTGATCGTACGCTTCCTCTATCTTCTTCAGCGCATCATCGAATTCCGTGCCCGACCTGGCGACGTCAATCTCGTGCCTGACCCTGCCGAGCAGGTTCTTGACGCGGTCGATATCTGACTGATCGTAAGTCTTCCTCGCCATGGTTATCCTGGAAGGTATGTCTAGCATGATCAGGTCTGCCATAGTCGTGTCTACGCCCATTTTCCTGATCTCGCTTGCCTCATCTTTGAGCTCTTTCAGGTGTTCTGCAAGAGAGTCCAGCATCTCCTCAATCTTCTCGTTCTTAGGTATCTCGATCAGGGCCATCTCAACCACCTATCTTCTTCTTCAGCTCCTCGAGCTTAGTGTTCCATTCCTTCTTCTTGGCGTCAGGGAACTTCTCAACGATTGGGGGTATCTCCTTGAGGAGCTCTCCGGCCATCTGCTTGTCTCCTCTATCAAGAGCAGTGTCTATCTGTCCCTGGAGCTCCTTTATCTGTTCCTCTTTCTGCGCTATCTCTTCAGGCGTCAGCTCTTTCTTCTCCTCTTTCTCCTCTTTCTGCTGTGTAGGCTGCTGCGCTGCTTCCTGTTTCGCCGCCTTCTTCTTCTCTGCCTTTGCTTTCTCGAGTTCAGCGTCCATGTCCGCTGTGTCGAGGAGCTTTATCTCCAGCTTTTTCGGCTGCTTCCCTAATTTCTCCCACAGCTTCTCAACACGAGGAGTAAGACCATCCAGGTAAATCTTGACCATATTGAAATTCCCACTCTTGATCTTATCCTTACTGAGCTTCAGCTCAAGCCTCAAATCAAAAACATCCTGCTTCAACTCCTCCAACTGATCAAACTCAAACTCCAACTGCTCAACAATCGCATTAAAATGATTATACTTATCCAACTCCTCATCCGTCAACCTCACCACCGAATGCAGAATAGGACGGAACGTCACATAATACGGCTTACCACGATTCCAACTGCTATTCTGCACCATACCGCTCCCGACAGGACTCTTGATCAAGCTCTGGATGTACTCCTCACCATACTGCATCTTAATACGCTCCAGATCACCCTCATCCCTAGTCTTCATCTGCACCAACGTATTGATATTCGCCTTGATCTCACCAACGAAATCACTCAAGACCTGACTGATAAGCACAATACCGATACCCCACTTCCTGAACTCCCTGCAACCACGCTCAATCTGAGTAAAACCCGCACCCGAACCACCAAACTTAGGCAAGATCCTATGAATCTCATCAAACACTATAAGATACTTCAAGCCCCTGAACTCCTCAAGCTTCGAATGAAAGATCTGCTGGATCATACTAGCAACAAAAATATCATAATCCTTAGGATCCAACGTATTCGTCGTGAAAATCTGAATCTCACCAGGCTTCAGATACTTAAAGATATCAATAATCTCACGACCATTCTTCACAGCCTTGATATTACCATTAAAACCACGCGGATCCTTCTTCGGATCCATACCAAACTTCGCATAAAACTCCAAAAACTTCTTATCCTCCAACTTCCTCAACATCCCCGACCACTGAGCAGTCGGATCAAAAACCGCAACAGCAACACCCTTCAACAGACACTCCTCAATAATATCCTGCGCACTAATACTCTTACCACCACCAGTACTCCCCGCAACAATCGAATGCACAGTCAAACGATCCATATCAAAATAACACTTCCTATTAGTCTCAGCATAATTACCCACAAACAGGCTACGATCACCATCCTCAGGCACCTCACCATAATCCACCTTAACATGAAAACGCTTCTTCGCTTCTGCCTTCTTCTTGATGACCCGATAAGTCATGTATCCTGTCGAGAACAGGGTTACAAGCAGTGACAGGAGCCACACAGGCACGACGCCGAACAGGTCCTGTTCATAGAACTTATGCTTGACAGTGAAGAGCGAGTCAGTTGTGGCAGTCTGGTTGCTGTATCTCAGGTCCACCCTGAGTATATAGTCCCCTATATCCGCGCCATCAGATATCGGTATGGTCTTCACTTCGGAATATGACCGCTCTACTGTGGCATTGAATGCCTCTGAGAATATGGTATCATTGGACAGGTCGCTGCCCTCAAGGTGATATACATTGATGATGAAATCGACATGCTGCGTCCTTTCAGAGAGAAGGTTGAGGAGATCCAGCTTGTATTTAAGGATGGAACCCCTGACTATTATGGGCTGGAGCAGGTTCACATCCAGTATCATGCTCGCGGCGCTTATGATATCAGAGTCATATGTCTCGAATGATATGGGTATCTTCTCATTGACATCACCTGTGAGGACCAGCTCGCCGGAATACTTGCTCTTGTTCGCGCCTTTACCGAAGAACTGTAATGTTATCTCTCCCTCGGAGCCGGGAGGTATGACCGCTGAATCATTCTCTATCGTCATGAAATCCGAGACGTTTCCCTCCACTGCAGCGAATCCTGTTATCGCCACAGCATTGTTGTTCTTTATCGATATCCTCTCTTCGACGAGCTCATTGGTCTTTGCCTTCCCCGTTATCTTATCTTGGGATATGACATAGTCCGCAGAGACAGGAAAAGGGATGATGAGGAAAATCAGAAGCGCCAGAGCGAACAGGCTGAAGACTACAGAGATTCTTTTTCCGGTCCTGTTTACATCATGATTTTCGTTTATCATCTTATCCTTTCATCGAGGCCATCTGCCTGTTCAGGTTGGTTATGTGCTGGTATGCGACAGCCTTCTGCTGCTGAGGCAGTGCTTTGTATATTGTCCGCATCTGGTTGTATATCTGAACGATTTGAGGTCTATTATTGGCAGCTATCGCTTGCTTCGCCTTTGCTATGAGCGACGAGAATTGCGCTGATGCATTCGGCTGTGAAGGCGCTTGAGCAGTCGCGTGCTGCTCCGCTGATCGCTTTGCAGCTGCTTGCTGTGCAGGCTTCTCTTGCGGCTGCACTGGTTGCGCCGCAGGCTGCGCAGAAGGTTCCGCAGGTTTCCCTAGTTTCTCTGCAGGAGCATCCTCAGTCTTATCTGCTGCAGCCTCTGCCGCAGGCGGGGGCGCTGCTTCTGCCGCGTCAGTTTCGCCGGCATCACCACCAGCATCTCCTCCTTCCTGCGCTTTTGCTTTCTCTTTCTCTGCTTTTGCCTTAGCAAGCTCAGCGTCCATGTCCGCTGTGTCGAGGAGCTTTATCTCCAGCTTTTTCGGCTGCT
>CAZNGE010000013.1:21388-37659 GCA_964572875.1 uncultured Methanosarcinales archaeon
GATCACCATCCTCAGGCACCTCACCATAATCCACCTTAACATGAAAACGCTTCTTGGCCTCCTGCCGTCTCTTCAGCTCCTGTCCTATGAACACGGCAGTGGCGAGGAGAGAGAACAGTGTCGCGAGAAGCCATACGGGTATTATGCCGAACAGGTCATACGCGTAGAACGGTTCCCGGACGGTGAAGAGCGAGTCAGTAGTCGAAGTCAGTCCGAGATAGTCTGCCTGCGCCCTTATGATGTAGTCGCCAGGCACGAAATCGGGAGGTATAGCTATCTGCCCTACGAGCGAGGTGAATGTCTCGAGCATTATGGACTTCTTGCTCACATTAGTGAGCCTGGTGCCGTTTATGCTCGCCACATAGAAGTTCAGGTCAACGTTGTACTTCTTGTCTGTGAGGAGGTTAACAAGGTCTATCTTATACTTGACAGGATCTCCCTGCACGACATCCTTCTTGAGGACGTCAAGCTTCATCATCAGGGTGTTGATGGGGATCTTTCCCTCCTTGGATATCTTTATCTCGATAGGCAGTTCTGCCTCTATGCCGCCGCTTACCAGGAACCTGCCGGTATACACTCCAGGAGGCTTTATCCCTGATATCATTATTTCCAGCTCACCATATGAATTGGGTGCGACGACCATTGAATCAGCTCCTGTCTCGAAGAGAGGTACGACGTCGCCATCAACCTCAAAGTTTAGGGTGATGTCCTTTTCCTGGAAATTATAGAACGCGAGGGTCTGCTCGACGAAAGAGTCCTGCTTGAGATTAGTCTTTATCTGTCGTATTGACAAGTATGCAGCAATCTTCCCACCCTCATCCCTTATCACGAGGCCCGTCCCCTCTTCATCACCTGTGATCGTCGCCGCAGCAGTCTCGTTGGGTATCTCCTGCTCTACAGGCGGCTCGGTGTATTGGCCCTGTGCTCCCGGCGGCTGGTTGAAAAGCCCATCCAGGAGATTCGATTGGTTCATGTATATGTCATAGTTGATCATAGAGTCAGGCATCACGCTGTTGTTTCCGCTAAGGTTCCCGATAAAAGCGTCGTATAGGTCCCTGAACGCGATCACGTAATAGAATTCATACGACGGTATGTTTAGGTTGTAGTCGCCTGTAGAGTTAGTCTTGGCAGTCCATGAGCCTACGTATACGCTGACGTTTTCAAGAGTCTCGTTGGAGGCATAGTCATATACTTTGCCGTATACGGTACCGTTAGGGCCGAACACGACGGGAAGTTCAGAGAGGGTTATGTTGAAATATGTCGTCTCATGGGCGGTGATATTGATATAGCTTATGTTGGTCAGGTATCCGGTCTTTGCTGCGACTATCGTGGTATCATTGCCTTCAATCGCTATTATCGAGAAGTTTCCGCTGGAATCTGTGACGTGGCTGAAGGCGCCGGCCATCACAGTGACATTCCCCAGGGGTGTGCCGTTGATACTGTTGACGAAACCCTGGATGAAGCCATACTCATAGATTGAAGTCTGGTTATATGTGGGAGACATAGAGAAATTGTGGTAATTGGTCGTATTCCCCTGTATGTTCGTGAAATTGACATAGTCAAAGTAACCGTCCTTGACCGCAAGTACGAACTTGGTCCCCACCTGAGCAAGCAGATCATACCAGCCGGTCGCGTTGGTGGTGGCTATTGAATCACCGACAGTTATGGTCACGTTGTCTAAGGGACCGCCGGTGGACGTGTCTTCCACATAGCCTCTGAGGATAGCGTATGAAGCTCCGCTGCATGCCCCCAAGACATCTGTTATGGGATCAGGGAAGAAGTAATAGGTTATATCGGACTGGTTGTACGGCACAGGCAGCATCATCTGGTAGTTGTGCAGGTCTCCGTCGAATCCAGGTATTGCCTTTGTCGCGTTCGCTCCGAAGAACAGGTTGCCGTTGCCGTCCTTGAGCGCGACCTGGTGGAAGGTATTGTTGGTTTGGGGACTCCGCGTCCTCAGTCCCGGACCTGTTATGTAGTTGCCTCCGAAGTTCAGCGTGAATGTCTGGTTGAATGTCTGGGTGGCTGACATCTTCTCAGAAGGGTCTATACCTATGAATGCATCAACGTCGGCTGCTGTCGCTGCCTGGACACCAACAAGGTTCAGCTCTGAAGCAGGTACCGTACTTATGTATACATCAAAGCCTGACTTGCCGAAACAGTTCAAATCAAGGTCTTGTATTGTAGTGGAACCTCCTGTGACTGTCCGGTTCCAGTTGGTCTGGTTGTTGTCATAGTCAAGGATGGCCGTCCCTGCGAACCCGTGCCACGCGTCTGCGGTATAAGTTTGATGTATCACGACGCCGGTTATCGTCCCGGCCTTTGCCGCATGATAGAACCAGCCGACGAATTCTGAGACATATATCAGGCCTATGGCTGAGAAGATCAGCAGCATAGCTATCGCTAAACCTAACAGTACATCATTCAGTCCTTTGTTTTTCTTCATTTTTTCTATGCAGAGAACAACAGCTAAGCAAGCGAGTTTTCGAAAAGCTTCTCGTGGAGCTTGATGCATCTCACGCTTACTGCTGCTCTATGCTCTTTTTCCAGTTGCTTATAGAGCTTCTTTATCTCAGAATAATTACTCTGTGCCTTGCTGTGCTGGCCATTGCCGATGTGGGTGAATGCCTCGTCGGTCAAGTTGTGTATCTTTGCCAGCATCACCTTGTTGAACACCTGCTTGGTGTCGTGATGTATCCTTGATTTAGCCTCTTTAGAGAGCGATTTGTACTCTTTCATGATATGCCTGTAGGATTCTTCTGCTCTCTTATGGTCCATGTTGTCTGCATGTGTGAATGCAGATGCGACCAACGACCTGATACTGGACAGCTCTTCCGCAAGTATGGCATCTTCTCTCCTGACAAATCCCTTTATCCTGCTGATCGCTGAGTCGAATGATGATTCAGGCTTGTAGGCCATGTCTGTACCGTAGTCTTTGCCGTTCTTGCTCCTCCAGTCCTTATACCTGTCGACCAGTTCGAAGTGATACGCAAGATATGCGATCAGAAGGGCTATTATCAGGGCTATCTCGAGCGCCAGCTTCGGATTGTCTATATGTATACTCGGGAACACAGAGAAGCCGGTCACTCCTGAAAGTCCTTCGCGTCCTTCACCGTCCAGGTCATGGAGGATCACGTGCTTTGTGTTCTTCAGCTTGTCTATGCTTACCTTCTTGTCTATGTAGTATGAATAGCTCTGGATGTCAGGGGCGAATTTCAGGATGGGATCGGCCTTTACGACCTCGAATCCGGTCAGCTCAACTATCTGGCTTGCGCTCTCTGCAGCCTCTTTCGGTATGTATTCTATGATGACCTTGTCATCTGTCTCGACAGGCAGCTTGGTCAGCTTGTTTATCACGACGGAGATTGTCTTTTTGTCTCCTGAGAGCAGCTCAATGTCGGCTATGCTGAGCCTTGTGGTTATGGCTATCTCTGACTGCAGCTCTGTGTTCGCGTCTATATAGTCCTGCGTCTCTCCCTTGGATAAGTCGGCTCCCTTGAACCTGATGTACTCTGCAGAGAGCATGGCTATGTCTGATGTTTTGGGGTAATCGACGAACTCTGTAGTGTCCTGCACGACAAACGAAAGGATAGTATCGCCGAAATCATCAAGCTCGCTCCTTATGTTGTCTATCTTATCCTGCTTCTGCTCTGCCGTCAGGTTATTGTCCAGCTCTGCATTGCCAAGGTCGCGTATTATCTGCCTAAGTCTCTTCCGCGCGTTCTGCAGGCCGGTCTCCACGCCGAGCGCCTCATTGAGGGCCTTGGCGGCCTGGTCGCCGCTCTCCATGCTATCTAGTGCCGCGCTCACCTGCGCAAGGAGCTTCTCCGCCTCATCTTTCGCGTCCTGGGATGCTGCAGATGTTCCGTTGCCATCCGTGCCGCCTGAATGGGAAGTGTATTCAGTCATGCCTGTGTTGTTGAGGTCTATGGTTATGGTCGTCTCTTCTGTTATGTTGCGCACCTGCTTGACCCATTCATAGCCCGGATGCGTGACATATATCCTTCTCTTTCCCTCATACGTCTCGAAGTCGGCCTTCCCGTTGCTGTCGGTGTATTTCCGCTGGTCATCGACCTCGACAGAGACATTCGCGAGATACTTCTGCGTCTGCAGTTCCCTCACGAGTATGTGGAGCATGTGCTTGTTGTAGATGTCTATCTTTATCGTATCAGTGGCCCTGTTGCCCCTGCCGTCTGTCGCAGTCACCTCTACGGTGTACTCTCCGACAGAGCCGAACTTGTGGTCTATCTCAGGTCCGGAGCCGGTGGTGCCGTCGTCGAAATCCCATTCATACGTGACATTGCCTATTCCTCCGGTAGCGTTTGTCTCGAAGTTGAACACCGCGCCAGGGATGCCAGCGGTCTCATTGACATCTATATAAGTGTTGAATGTGTTGGTCACTTCAAAAGATGTCTTGACGACGAATACCTTTCCGCCTTCAGTGAATATGCCGTCTATCCTGTACGTCCCTCCATTGTCTGTGTAGTTTATCATCTCGACAAGAGGGAATGTCCTGCCGTTGAAGTATTTGAAGAATGAATCGCGGTTGGGCTTGTCGATGAAAAGCGTCAGGTTGCTTCCAGCTCTCGCATTTATTATCAGGTATCCTGTCTCACCCATTGAATACTCATTCTTGTTGGGCGAGATGTTGAACTCGCTCGGAGTCCCCTGGCTGATGTAGAACACGCGCTCTTCGCTGCTTCCAAGGTTATTGGCTGCGTCCTCGCAGCTCACGTTCCAGTCATACACGCCGTTGGGCAGGCCGGTCAGCGTCACTGTCTGTAGCGTGCCGTTTGTGGTTATTATGTTGGTCCTGTTGAGCGCTCCATTGACAGACAGGCCGCAGACAAGCACAGGATACCTGTTGTCGACAGGGGTAAAGTTCAGGTCGATGCTGTTTGCATGGCTGACATGGTAGTCAGGGGTGTTCAGGGTCACGACCGGACCTTCCAGGTCAAGCGTGAATGTCCTTGTCCCGCTCGTGTTCGCTGATCCATCATCGCCTGCGCAGCTGACGTACCAGCTGTGATCTCCTGATGACAGGTTGAAGAAGTCGTTTATCTCCAGGTCAGACACTGCGGGGATGTTCGCCCTGCGGACTGCTCCGTCAATCGTCATGTTGCAGAAGACAGTCGTGCTCGCGTTGTAGTGCACTGAATAGTTGAATCCTATCCTGCTGTTGCTCATTATGTATTCGCCGTCAGCAGGATATAACAGGTCGATGCCTATCGCAGGGTAGCTGCCAGGATCTGCATCAGAGAATATCACGACCTCGAATATCTGGGTAGATAGGTGAGGCGCTATCCAGCTCATCTGGTCGTAGAGGCCGTCGCCGTCAGAGTCATGGAACTGGACATCAAGCTCAGGCTCGTCTGTGACGTCAGTGTTGTATCCGTCGATCATCCAGTACAGTCTTATGTTTTCCTGCGCCTCTGTAAGCGTCATCTCAGGTATTTCTGTATGTGTGAATACATCCTCATAATGGTCATCGCTCGACACCACGACGCTCTTCACCATCGCGTCTCCCTGCTGGACCATGTTGGACTCGTGCTTCTCAGGTGATGGTGTCTCATACTTGATTAGATATGATCCCTGCTCATTGAAGTCAAGGGATACCAGCATGATTGCCTCGCAGTCACGGACCTCCACGTCCAGCTCTGCCTGGTCTGACATGTCGACAGCCATCACATTCTGCGCATTGCAGGGCAGTGAGACTGTGAGCTCGGATTCATCATGGTCGTAAAGGTTATGGACATCCACCTGCTTGACCCACTGGACAGGCTTGTCGACTTCTGCCGGAAGCTGTGTCGCAGTGTGGACCTGATAAGGGTTGTCTTCTGAGGTGCCAGCAGCAGAAGAGGTTATGTCTGTGAAGTCCTGCACCTGTGCGAGCGCGGATTGTATGAAAATGATTGACACTATTATGACTAATGCGACCGTGAATACATACACACCCTTTTTCTCATTCCTTATTTTCCATTCACGTAGGTTTTTCACTTATCAGACCCTCTTTTATGCGCTCAAGCTCATTTATGAGCTGTTGCTGTGCTTTCTGCTCTGTCTTTGTCTGCAGGGCTTCTGCTATCTCTTTCCTCAGCTTCTTGACATGATATGCCTGGGGATCCTTGGCCTCCTGCCACTTGTCCCGCACTATGCTCCTCAGCTGCTCAGACACATCAAGGAAATGGTTCTTCTCAGTGAGATTTTGCAGTTCTGAGAACAAGGACTTAGGCATGCGTATAGAGACAAGGGAATTGTTGGAAGGGGGCTGCGTCACTTATCCACCCCGCTGTTATCTGTAAGGTGCTCTCTTACGAAACTTCGTATCGCTTCAGAACGGGAGTTGAATATGCCTTCCTTGACAAGGGAGTCTATCCAGTCTATCACGTCGCGTGGCAGCCTTACGTTCAGTACATGTATTTCCTGTGCCATTGAGTCTTCCTTGATCCTCTGCTTCTGCTGTGTCTCCAGACCACGAAATCAACAACCGCGCCCTAAACGCGGTATGTTGGTGGTAAAAAAGCCCGCCATCAATGCGTGGTTGTTGAGATAAAAAAGCATACCAATCATCAAGCTAACCAGCAATATTGACGTATGCTTTTTTACCAATCGCCAATTGTCAATCGCCAAAAAACAAGCCAAAACCACTATGTGTTATTTGTATGATGTATGTTATCTAATAATAGTATATAAATGTTATCTTTTTATAGGTAACAATAGCTTGTATTACTTATATAAGATAAATGTAAGATATATGTAAGACAAAACCCAGCAAGTGTCAGGGCAAAGCTCAGATCAACACCCCTAAAAAACAAGATAACAGTAACATTTATGTAACGCTCATGTAATGTTTATGTATTATATACGTAAGACATAACCCAATCAAATCTCAAATCCCAAAAACCTTGCCAAGCTCATTCCAGCTCAACATAGAAATAATATGTGGTTGTGGTAGTATCACCAGCATGCCCGTTCTCTCCCACTATCATCTCAAAGTCCCAGTACCTGTCATCAAAGCCAAGGACATCCTGCTCTATTATCGCAGTATAGACAAGCTTGTCGCTGCTGTTATCATACAGGAGAAGCTCCTGGAAAAGACCCTGATCCTGCTGATCATCCTGGACATACATCTGCGTTGTCGGACAGGTCACGCTCGTGTTGTCTATGTGCCTGCTGCCCACGTAGAATGAATCATATACACGGCTTTCCCTGAATGTCTCATCGATACCATCAGCATCATCTGTCTCAAGGCCCAGCAGGCCCTCGTATTCAGACAATATCTCATAGCTGCTGTCTCCCACCTGGCTGTAGTTGAAGTCATAGCATGCGATATTCCCATAACTGAAGTCTATCGCAGCCTCTGACGCGTATATCTCTCCTTCAGGGCTGGCCAGCTGCCAATTATATATAGTGTTGTTGCTTGCGTCATCCAAGGTTATAGTTCCTGTTATATTCCCATAGTATGCCTGCCATGTCTGCGTGACAGTGTTCGCTGATATGGAAAGCTGCGTGACATTGCCTGCGAGCGCGGGTATGGCCGCAGCGCCTGCAGGGATCCTTCGGGTTGAATTGATTATGTCAAGCGTTGTAGGGCCTTCAGGTTCTGTAGGGATGACCTGTGCAAGAGCAGGCAGGGCAAGAAGTACAATAAGCGCTATCAGGCTCAGGTGCGTAACCCATCTGTTCCCTGCGCATTTCATCTTTTCCACCGCCCCCTTCTTTCTCCCATCTTCCTCTTGGCCCTGTCGAGTACAGTCCACACTGTCTTGTCGTTCCTGTGGAGGATCATCGCGATATCATGCCAGTCATGGCCTTGCTTCGCAAGATAGTATGCGATATTCTCGAAGACGCTTAGTTTCTGGTTCGAGAATAAGTCAAAAGGTATGTGTTCGGCAGACGTTATACTAAGGGTCCTGTCATGCTTTGCCTTTGCGCGACGGTAAGTCACGCCTATAGGCCCCTCGTTCCTGTGCATGATCCTGGCTATGGATGCATAATCCAGGGAAAGTTCTTCCCTCATGTATTTCACGATGCTCTCAAGCGCACCGAGATGAGGGTTGAATATCGATAAGGGTATTCCGCCCATCCGCCTTGCCCTGGCCAGCTGCATCGCTTCTTCAGGCCGCACTCCAAGCTTTGAGAGCTCTTCCAGCGCAGTCCCGACACTGCAGAGAAGCCTCTGGATATGCCTCTCCGTGCCCTGTCCAGTCACTCTTTCACATCCCGTAGCATTTACCATAAAATACTATGTAAGAAGCCAATAGACTATATAAACCTTTCCTCAATAAATACTATGTAAGACAGATGGTGATCATATAAGAAGGGGAAAAGGAAGAAAAAAATAAAGAAAAAATCACAGCTTATGCCCGCACTTCTTGCAGTGCTTCCTGCCTCTCGGATTCTTGTGCCCGCATGACCTGCACTTCTTCCTTCCGAGGAATATGAGCAGCAACAGCAGCACGATCAGGATTATCGGCAGGTATGTCCAGACATCGAAAGACTTTATCGATATCTCGAAGTCTCCCTCGAGGATCTTGATGAGGGCGTCTTCCCTTGCTCCGTAGCGGGCGCGGACACGCACCGTAGGGTTGTCCTCAAGGTCTGAATCAGAGAGCTCTGCCCTGACTATGCTCTTCCCTGTCTCACCAGGCTTCAGCAGTATTGTCTCATCCGAGCCTATGGTAAGTACCTCGCCGAGTATCATGATGTCGACAAGTTCTGTGTTCACGTACGCGTCGACATCCCCGATGTTCTCCAGGAAGATGGCGAACTTCTTCCCTGCCTTGTCATACTGCACCTTTGTTATCGCTATCTGGGCGTCATCGCCCACTTCGATGGTGGAGACTGAGAAGCTCTCATCGATGATGAACTCAAGCGCGTTCTTGGATTCGCCGTACAGCACGTAAGCGTCAAGGGTCAGCTCCCCTTCAGGCGATACCCCATCTACCTTGTATACCAGGGTGTAGACATCCTTCTTGTCGATGAACACAGCATCATCATCGCCGAAGACGAACTGCTGGTCGCCGACCTTGAGCGTATAGGTGCCTTTGAGATAGGTGACTATGTCCGCATTGTTCTTGAAAGTTATCTCGACCATGCCTGTGAGCTTGTTGTACTTGACAGAGAGTATCTCCAGGTCAAGCGCTACCTTCGGGACAGGGAACCTGTCGATATCCTCGACCTGGGCTATGTTTCCCGCGGCAGCCCTTGCGCCCTGGGCGAACTTCACGAATGTGCTGATCCCGACCTGTCTCCTGACTATCGTAGCTGTCCCGACAAGCTCATTGCCTATGAGGACGCCGACCTCAATGTCAGTGCTCTGTATGTACTCCTTTATCTTGTCAGGCACGTTCTCCCTGCCTATGAACAGCACAGGCTCGACGCCTGACATGATCTCTGACTCGATGAACTCCCCGTTGGTCAGCACGACCTGCTTCTTGGGGCTTACCTCCCTGTACTTCTTCACTATCTCTACATTGTTGGCGAACCTGTCGCCGTCCTTGTTGATTATCTCCGGGCTGAACGCCTCAAGAGAGTCCCTGACC
Organism: uncultured Methanosarcinales archaeon; assembly: GCA_964572875.1. GTDB lineage: Archaea > Nanobdellota > Nanobdellia > Woesearchaeales > UBA11576 > JABMQF01. The sequence goes on from CAZNGE010000013.1 coordinate 30,934, forward strand.
TGCCGGTCCACGCTGCCGTAGATGATGACGCTTTCAGCACCCTTCCTATTGAGGACATCGACGACGTCGCCTATGTTGTTGGAGTTCGCGAAGATGACGTATGTCTTGGTCAGCACGGCATAAGGCGCCACTGCGATGGCGTTGTAGCCGTATGCATCATCGATTATTATGAAGTCCTTGACATCAGGGAGCCTTTCAGCCAGCTCGAGGTTCATGTCGCTGTACTTGTTCTCGGCCACTGCCTGGAAACCCGCGCTTTTGATCATGGATTCATAGCCTACCACGTAAGGATGGCTCTCTGAAGTGAATACCTCAAGAGGGTCCTCTTTCCTTAAGCTGTTGAGTATCAATGCGCCGTGATTGTCGCTGACAAGGAATTTAGAATTCACCTGGTTTATCCCGCCGTACAGCAGCACGCTATACACATCAGTCCAGTCCCGTGAATTAGAGATATAAGTGTCAGCTGCCGCGAACGGGGCTAGCGCCAGAAGGAACATAAGGAGAAACAACCATTTCGTTTTCATTTTAAGGACCACCTCACAGTTTTTGCTTGATTGGTTCGTATTTAAATTTTTTGTTACTCTCACCCGCAGACATCACTATCCGCAGGCGCTGGTTGAGACCTGGACTGTCCTATTGACAGTCATCTTGACCGTGTCAGGCTGGACATAATAGTCAAGGTCGCAGTCAGGCACGTCAAGGAAGTTGAAAAGGGCGGACTCGCCCGGATCCAGACGTTTTGTAAGGTCGCCTATCTCTGCGCCGTTCACGCAGTAGAGCCTGACACGGACATCCCCTTCCACTGTATCCCTGTTCCTTATGGTGATTACTGCCTTGTTCTCGTTCCGCAGCACCCTGAAGTCTGTATCATCCACATCAAGCTGCTCTATCACCGTGTCAGTCATCGTCTTCGGCCCTCTTATCTCCGTACAGGTCTCAGGCTGGCCTTTTATGACGAAACCTACCTTCGGCCAGTCATCAAGGCTGAAGTTGGTGAATATGAAATGCGCAAGGACTATGATCAGGGCTATGCCTATCAGCTTCCTGGGAAGGTTCGACCTCTCTGTCAGCCTCCTTTCACTTTCCATTGTGGCATGTATCTCCTTTCATCATATCAGCTCCACGTAAAAATAATATGTCTCAGGCACCTGGCTCCCCTCAAGGCCTGAGTCAGGGAGTATCATCTCGAAATCGTACTGTATCCCGTCAAAGCCTGTTATAGAGTCCTCGAGCAGGGCGGTATATACTATGTTGCTGCCGTCATACAGGAGGATCTCTGCGAAATCAGACGATGCCTGGCTGTTGACATACAGGTTGGTCGAGTTGCAGCTGTCAGCCGCGACTTCTGTAAGACCTGCGTAGAATCCTGCATGGCTATTGGAATCGAAAGTGTTGATTATGCTGTCTTCGCTTGAGCTTGTCATGTCAAGCGCCGTCTCTTCTGCCTGTATATCCGTTATGTCGGCGCAGACTATGCCGCTCCAGTCGACAGTATCAGACTCCCGCGTGGCGTACAGCTCGCCTTCCATCGAGCTGATGTTCCAGTCGTAGACTGCATTGCCTGAGGCGTCCTGCAGGGCCAGCTTGCCGCTTATGTTTCCCACGTATGCCTTCCAGTGCGGGTTCTGCGTTGTCGCGTTTATGTTCATTACCGTGATCGTGCCGCCGCTGGTGTTCGAGGCGTACCCTCCTGTCGGTGCAGGGCTCTGGGTCGAGACATTTGTCATGTTGTCAGGCGCTGTCGGCATGGGGAAGTCTGCAGTTGCAAGACCTGCAAAGAGCGATGCCAGCAGCGATGCTGCGATGAAAAAAATCATGATCCTGGTCAGGGCAGCACGCTTCATTTCGCCGCCACCCCCTTCTTCCTTGCCCTGCTGCACACGGTCCATATCGTGCGCTCATCCCTCTGCAGCAGTTCCCCTATCTTTCGGTAAGATAAGTGATATGTCTCATGCAGGTGCATCGACACGGATTCAAGCACGCTGAGCCTGCCTGAAGCTATGATATCGGTCGGTATGAATATTTCAGAATCCGAGACCTGAATTTTCTTGCCGAGCTTCTTTGCCGCGTTCCTATATGTTATCCACACAGAGGCAGGGCTCCTTCCGAGAAGCTGCGCGACATCCGCGTTCCTCAGGCTCTCGTTCTCGCGCAGGTACTTGACTATCGCCTCAAGCGCGCTGAGCTTCTTGTCAGAGAAGATGGATACAGGAATCAGGGTGTGCCTGCCTGCAAGATGCCCCTTGATGAAATCATCGCCGAATTCCTTGTCTGTTTCGACATGGTGGTATTCTTTAAGGTGCTGCCTGAAAAGCTGCCCGAACTCCCCCAGCCCGGCTGTCTCCTGCACCCCTTTGACTTGATTCCTTTCATCCATACTTACAGGCCAAAACCATTTTTTATAAATATGTAAGTATATTTATATATAAATCTTTCTATTAATATAATCATGTAAGTATAAGCTGTTTTAGGTCTGACCGAAAACAATTTATATAGCCCCAGTTTCCAGCAGGGCAGGTGTTAATCATGGGTGGCAAGAAGAAGAAAAAGAAGAAGGAAAAGAAGCCGAAGCAGAAGAACACTGCAGCCATAGATGAAAGGTTCAAGAAGGCCATGTCTATCCAGCCTCCTGATGAGAACCCTTTCAAGATGGAGAACGAGAACAAGATAGACCGGTTCAGGGGCGCGTTCAGGAACGACAAGAGATCCATAAAGGACAGGCAAAGGCAGCTCGCAAGGCACAACCGCCCCAAGAAGCCCCAGAAGAAGTTCTTCTGAATCCTTTTTGTTTTCTATAATTTCATTTCTCCCATTTTCATGGGTTCATTCTTTCTTCTCTACATCCTGCTGCAGTTTTATGCGATTAGCCATCTCCTTCGGAATGATTTTCATTATTCTTGGATTTTTCTTGACTAATCTCTGGATATTCCCTCTCATAAGAATCATTGCTATATTTCCTGCTTTGCCTTCAAAACCTTTCAATAACGAGTTTAACAGATCATTTCTGTCTTTTATAGCAGTGGCTTCTCTCTCTCCCAATCTAATACGCATTTGATTGAATGTCTCTGCCAATTCCCCTATTTCATCATTCGACTTGATTTTGACTTCATATTCTAGGTTGCCTTTCTTAAGTTCGTCTGAGGCCTTTGTCAGCTCTTTGACAGGTTTTGAGATTGAGAAAGAGATGTATGCACCTAAACTGACCGATACCAAAAAAGCAACGAGTATAACCACAATAGTGGTGGTTATAGCGGAAGAAACCGTTGCTCTAACTACCATTGCAGATTCACTGGTTAGAGAATTTATCCGTGAAGACGTCGATTCAAGTTGGTTATGGACCAATTCTGCCTGCGCATCAAATTCTTCCATAGTTAGTACTCGTTCTTCACGGGCTTTATCGTGTATTCTGAATAGCTCATCGCTTAACTCATAAAACCTGTTGATTGAGTTTTGAAGTTCTTCTATTTCATTCGCGGTAAGTGCGCTTATTGATCTCAACTTCGCAAAATATGCCTCTATTTCTGCCTGTTTCTCTTCGATTTCTTTTGTAGATTCTTCCTTAGTCATCCAGTCTGAATCATATTCTTCTGTTATTCGGATTATACTATCCACATCAACAAACAGATGAAACAGTGTGTTTTGGGCCGGCATATACTCCTCATGATGGACTTTAAAATCAGAATTTATGGTATTGAGATTAAAATACCCGATATATCCCATAATCCCGACTAATGAAGCAAGTATCAAAAACCCGATGATTAATTTTATTCCAATCTTCATCTTATTACCTCTTTCCGGAAATAATATTTCTGGAAATAATAATATTCTTTTATATCATAAAGATACCATTCTTTTTCTAACCGCCTAATGTCTCACAATATGCTATAAGTATTTTTTTGAACCCAGAAAGAGAGAAATGTATTCTCTCTTCAAAGATAACAAAAACTTGCCAATAATCTATGGCTCGCCTCACTGCAAATCTCTGATTTGCAGTTCCGAAAATCGAAGATTTCTGTTATCCCTGACCTAAAGTCAGAGTGCACAAAATAAGAGAGTTTGGTACCCAAATGCTAAAAGGAGTTTAAGAATTACTGGTTCGCTATTTGATTGGCAAGCCGGTTCATTCTTCAGCGATAAGCTTAATTTACCTACAGCAAAACTCACCTGTCGGCGCCCTAGGCAGGCTCGGGGAACCTAACACAGATTAAACTCAATCGAGGTCTACAATCTTAGAGGGTAATTTAGTTTGAAGTTTTCGATATATTTATATAAATCAAACAGTCTTAATGAGATATGAAATGGAAAGAAGTTTTTAAACCAAGTTTTTTAAAAATATTAATCACGATACTCTTATTAGGTGTGTCTGTTTTTGTACGAATATTTCCAATTCTTCAACCATACTCTCCTAAACTTGGAGCGGAGTATCTTGGACCTTTACATGAGTTCAGCTCCATATATTATGTACTCTTTGATCCTCATATGGGTCCGAGCTTGTATTGGTTAACATATGTATTTATTGTTTTGTATGCTGGAATTTTCTATTCCCTATCTTGCTTAATCGTATCTTGTATACAAAAACCTAGAAATAAATAAGATTGCAGACCTCGACCGATATGTTTATAATCTTTCATCTTGTTGATAGGGGTATGAGAGTCTCAAATCCTGTTGATTTAATCATAGTCAATAGCAAGCATCAAATTCTTTTGGCTAAAAGGACTGAGAAGGAACAGGGCTCGTTCTGAACTCTTCGTCGCCTTCGGCTACTAGTCCCTCGCAAGCTCGGTTACCTAACGGCGATTAAACTCAACAAAAAAATCAGCTAATCTTTAGAAGGGTTTTAAGTTTCTTTACCATTACAGGAATAAACGGGTTTATATAATAGGTCTACTACGTATCATGTATGAACGAACTGAACAAATACGGAATCGGTTTTTGGATAGGCGGCGGTGTTTACAGCATGATAAATATGATCATGAATTACAAACATGCCGCCCAGAGCAGTATCCTGTTATATAACTACTTGATAACAGGGGTGGCTGTTATCGGTTTGATCTTGAATATAATCCTTCTAAAAAGGTCAAAAAGATGATAAACAAAAGAAAAGTGGACTGAGGCATCTTTTTCTGGATGGGGATGGGTGTAATGAACCTAATATATGCTTTGGAGCTTCCTCCAAAGGCACATCCAATTTTATACCCTTGGGTCATGTTTGGGATTTCTATGCTTTTCATGGTTATCGCTTTGATCTTAAAATTTAATTTTGTTAAAGGGGGCTAAAAAATGATTTTTAACAAATCGAAAGAAGTTATGAAATGGGCTCTTGCCTTTTGGATAGGAATTGGTCTTATGAGTATAATAAATGTTATCAAAATTAATTACACTCAACAGGCACTTCCATATGATTGGATCATGTTTGGAATCTCTGTAATTATGATAGTTATATGCGCGATATTAATTAAAAGGAAAAAGTGAGTTTTACTTAATTGATGCTAAACTTCAAACCCTTTATTCTTCTAACTATTGGTGCGATGGGCGCTGAATGATGTCAAAAAACAAAAACATTTATTTACCTAATAATTATATCATATTAGAATATGATGAAAATACAGTTCGCACCTGAGAGTGATCTGGGTAAATGGTCGATTGGATTAATTGTTATGGTACCAATATTATTTTACATAGGCATGTCATTTGTAAGTTTCTATGGGTCTGTTCCGGCCGGGAAAACAATACCGAACGATATTATTGCCAGGCCGGGGGTGGCGATACTGATGTTAGCCGGGTTCGTTTCTGGCATTGCTGCTTTTTTTTGCGGTATTATTGGCATTACAAGAAAGAAAGATCAGTCTGTTCTTATATTTATATCTACTATTTTAGGTTTTTTTGTGTTGCTATGGACTCTTGCACAGTTTTTGTTCCCACACTAGATGCGCCCATCGAAAAACTTCTTCGTCGCTTCGCTCCTCGACCACGCTGCACTCAATTTTAGATTTTTCAGACTTCGTCCGAACATTACACTAAAATTCAACCCTAATGGAGATTATAACAAGGATCATACGCAATTCAAAAAATATTTTTCTAACGAGGAAAAGGGATCATAGTTTTTCAGAGGAGAATAAATTTGATTTTTTGGTATATTTTATATACTCATAATCAAATTTAATATATCACTATGCAAAAACAAAATACTCCTAAAATATTCCTATTCATCATCATAATTTCCGCAATCATTAGTTTATTTGGAATTGGTTTAGGCTTTCTTTATTCATCTTTGCCTGAACATCATCCAGAGAAAAATAAACAGTTTTGCGAAAACGCTGGTGGGCAATGGACAGATGATCAAACTTGTCTCCTCTCCTACAAAAAAGCCGGTGAAATATGTACAGATGGAGGGCAATGCATAAGCGGAGTTTGTTTTCCACCAACATTGACTGATGAACAAAAAATCAATCTTACCAAAGGTCCTTTGAAAAATGTAGTAGGAACTTGTTATCCTGAAGATCTGGTAACTGGTTGTGTTGAACAAGTCCTTATGGGAACAGTTTCAAAGGAATCCCTGTGTCTGCCCGATTAAGAGATCCTATCAAGTAAAAGATAAGAAAAATATTTTTTGGACTTCTCCGCTTCGCTCCGACCACGCTGCGCTCTCGCTTACGGCTCGGGGCAATTAACAGCGATTATGTTCAATCTTCTGATTACCTGATTTTGGAAGAAGGGCAGGGCTTT
>CAZNGE010000014.1:0-34056 GCA_964572875.1 uncultured Methanosarcinales archaeon
ATCCTGTAGCGCTGCGCGCAAAATCGCTGCACGCGATACCGCTAGATGACTGCCGTATATGGCATTTCAAGAATGATGCCTGCTTAAAAAGCTTGCGGCAGCCCCAAAAAGGCCAGCTAAGGCATATTTAAAAGCCATATGAAAAATTTATAAATGAGTTCTACCATGCAGTAGTCTGAAGATGGGTGTGTTTGACTGGATAAAGGGACGCTTCAGCAGTGAAGAGGAGCAGCAGGAGCCTATGATAGCCTGTGCAAGGTGCAACTTCGAGTATCCTGAGTCATCCATGATAATAGGGGATACTGCGGTGTACTGCCCTGACTGCCATGAGAAGGCCAAGAAAGAGGCTGCAGAAGAGGAGTTCAGGCGAAAGCAGGCGGTCGCGCTCCAGCGCACCAAGTATTACTGCTATGACTGCAAGTTCCATTTCTCAAGGAAGAAGGATTTCATGCTCAGGCTCTGCCCTAACTGCGGGTCTGAGAACTTTGTCGAGCAGGACAAGCTCATCTAGTGTTCTTTTCAGCAATCATTCAGTTACCAAGGGGGCGATAGTTGATGTGGGAACTGGTAGAGTCGGCAGGAGGTGAAATGAATATAGTGATAACAGGGTTCTATCCTTCTGAAGTTGCCTGCCCTATCGACGGCACGCGCCTTACAGAGGTCGTAGGCATGGACTTCAATGCCTATTTCTGCCAGTACTGCGACTCGTTCTACGCCTGGGGGAATGATGAGCCCGGCGATCTCCAGGCCCAGGCAAGGCGGAACATGGAGAAGATACTGGAGCGCAGGGAGAAAGCCGAGAACGATAGGGAGAAGCTGAAGCTGGAATCTCTCATCTGCTCTGCCGAGGAGAAAGGCTTTCTCTGATATGGCAGTCAACTTATATGTTTCAGCAGCGCCACCAATGCCAGCCTGCGACCCTACGGAATCACAATCAACATCTAAAACACGCGGAAGATTAAACAGCAAATGAATCGCTGGGAGCGCTGCTTTGGTGGCGCTGCGACGCCACTGCCGCGCTCGTTGTCGATTCAACCACCTCTACTTTCCGCCCAACTGCATTCATTTCTGCTTCAATCCAGGTCAACTCGCTAGGCGGCAGTGGCGTTAGAACTACTAAGTTGACAGCACCTATTGAGAAAACTATTATAAACAATCCCTTTCTCACCACATATCATGAAGCTGGAATTGTTCGACTACGACCTGCCTAAGGAGCTCATAGCCCAGGAGCCGATAGAGCCCAGGGACGCAAGCAGGCTCATGGTCGTCAAAGGAAAAGATGTGCACCACAGGCACTTCAGGGACATCCTCGAATATCTGGAGAAGGACGACGTGCTGGTCCTGAATGACACAAAGGTAGAGCCTGTGAAGCTCAAGGGGAAAAAATCAACAGGAGCCAAGGCGGAATTCCTCGTATCTAAGAAGCTCGGCAAGAGAAGATTTCTCTGCCAGATAACAAGCAACAAGGTCAGGCCCGGAAACACATTCGAGTTCGATAAAGGTCTGACAGCGACAGTCATCAATGACGGCAACGGTTTCGAGTTCGAGGTAGAATTCAACAGGGATGATGTAGAGGAGCTCCTGCAGGAGATCGGCGAGATGCCCACTCCGCCCTACATCAAGAAGCCAGCGACAAGGAAACAGTACCAGACCGTATATGCTAAGCGCTCCGGCAGCATAGCAGCGCCTACTGCAGGCTTCCACTTCACGCCAAAACTATTGCGCGACATCGAGAAGAAAGGCGTGAAGGTAGTCTACACCACTCTCCACGTCGGCTATGGCACTTTCCTGCCTGTGAAGACAGACAACATAAAAGAGCATAAGATGCACGAGGAATGGTTCAGCATACCAGAAGAGACGGCAGACACCATCAACAGCAGGCACAAGCGCCTTATCATCGTCGGCACGACAGCCTTGCGCGCCCTCGAATCAGCGACAGATGACCTGGGCATCCTTCACGCAAAGACAGGCACCACTGATATCTTCGTCTATCCCGGGTATGAGTTCAAGCTGAAGCCCGACATGATGCTGACCAACTTCCATCTCCCGAAATCCACGCTCATCATGCTGATAGCAGCCCTCATCGGCCTTGACAACATAATGCATGCGTACAAAGAAGCAGTGAAAGATAGATATCGATTTTACTCTTTCGGGGATGCTATGCTGCTCCTCACAGAATAGAAGCACCCGCAATAATCCTGACGATAAAGCCCCATCTCCTTGCTCATCTCTGTCGACTTCCTGAACCCGTCCTTCTTCTTGAAGTCAGAATGCACCCATTCTATGCCGTGCTTGGCTGCCAGCGACTCGCCGATATCATTTATCACATCAGAATCCTTGTGCGGCGATATCGTCATGGTTGTAGTGAAAGCGTCGAACCCATTGGCCTTTGCGTACCGTGCAGACTCTGCAAGACGTAACCCGAAGCACACGCTGCACCTCTTTCCTCCTTCAGGCTCATGCTCAAGTCCCTTCACCATCTCAAGCCATTCCTCAGGCGCGTACTCTCCCTCGACAAGAGGCACCCCGAGCGCTTTGCTCACCTTCTGCGCTTCCTGGTACCTCTGGTAATACTCCCCTCCAGGATGTATGTTCGGGTTGTAGAAGAGCATGACTACATCATACGAGTCCATAAGTTCCTTTACGCAGTGAGTGCTGCATGGCGCGCAGCAGGTGTGGAGCAGCAGTCTTTTCTTCATATAAGCAGTAATCGGCCGTTTTCTTATATATTTTGGCCTTTTTCCATCATAAGATTTAAAAATCAACACCCCTTCCAGTGCCTTAAGAGAGGTGAATAATAGATGGCGCAAAAAGACAAAGGGTCTTGCATAAAGCTGTTGGTGCTTGACATCCTCAAGCCTCACAAGCCTAACATAGTTGAGTTCGGCATAGAGCTGAAGAAGGCCAATGGAATCGAGAACCTGGATATTTCTGTGTACGCAGTGGATGAGAAGACAGAGACTGTCAAGGTCGTCATTGAAGGCAGCTGCCTTGACTTTGAAATAATAAAGAAGACGGTTGAGGACTTCGGCGCTGTGGTGCACTCTGTTGACAAGGTCGCAGTTGGTAAGAACCTCTGTGAATACCAGATCCCTGACCTGCACCAGTCTATAAGACCATTCTGAAGATGAAAAACCGCATCAGGAAGTACATCAAGGTGCTTGCAGAGCATGAGATAGTCAGGCGTTATATAATAATAAACTCCTTTGATGGCGCCCTCACTGTCCTTGGAATAATCATGGCAGAGTTCCTGAGCGGCATAACTGACCCGAAGCTTGTCATCCTGCCCGGGATCGGCGCTGCTGTTGCGATGTGCGTCTCAGGCATATGGGGCGCTTACTCGGCAGAGCGCGCAGAGGTCCAGAACAAGATCCGCACCATGGAAGCCCATCTCCTCAAGGACCTGAGTGACACAGAGTTCAAGAGGAAGAGGGAGCGGATGGCCTTTACCATAGGTCTTGTCGATGGCCTGAGCCCATTGGTCGCATCTTTAGTTATCCTTATACCGTTCTTCTGCGTGAGAGCAGGCTGTTTCAGCATGCAGATGGCGTATGGAATCTCATTGACAATAGTCGCTGCTGTCCTGTTCATGCTGGGAGTTTTTGCCGGCAGGATTGCCCGGGAGAGCATAGTCAGGCACGGGATCATAATGCTTCTCGCAGGAGTGATCATAAGCTTGATATTCATGCTGCTCATGTTCCTGGGAGTGCTTTGATGAGATGCGCGATACTGTTGCTGATATTGGTCGTCCTGCTCGCAGGCTGCGCCAAAGAGCTGCCTGTCATGCAGCAGGACGTCAAGGAGGTGGGAGATATGGACATAGGAGGAAAGAATATACTCATGATAATTGCGCCTGATGGCTTCAGGGACGAGGAGTTCCTCGAACCTAAGGCAGTTTTTGAAAACGCCGGCGCTGAAGTCACTGTAGCATCGAAAGGCGTTAAGACTGCGAAGGGAAAGCTCGGCGCGACAGCTGACGTAGACATAGACATAACAGATGCGGACGCGAGCCAATACGACGCAGTCGTCTTCATAGGAGGGCCAGGAGCTGCTGTCTACTTCGACGACCCTGCAGCCCTGAAGTTAGCGAAAGACGCATACAGCATGGGCAAGGTGACTGCTGCGATATGCATAGCCCCTTCGATACTTGCCAACGCAGGGGTGCTTGAAGGCAAGAAAGCCACCTGCTTCGAGTCAGAATCCGAAAATGTAAACCAGAAATCAGCAGGCTACACCGGAGACCCCGTCACCGTCGACGGGAAGATAGTCACTGGAAACGGCCCTGCTGCTGCCAGGAGGTTCGGCCAGGAGATAGTCCAGCTGTTAGGGTGATATGATGAAAGAATTGACAAAGTTTCTATATGAAGCAGGCCAGCTCCAGCGCGTAAGGCGTAGCGGGTTTTCGCTTATTGGAATAGAGAATCCACACACCACTGCAGAACACTCCCACCGTGTCGCGATCATTGGGTTTTTTCTCGCGAAGCTGGAGAAGGTCGATCCTTACAAGGTTGCGGTCATCTGTATCTTCCACGATATCCACGAGGCAAGGATCAATGACCTCCATAAGGTAGGCCATCGCTACATCGATTTCAGGCAGGCAGAAGAGACGGCGTACAGGGAACAGCTCGAGCCTCTCGGAGAGCTCGGCAAGGATGTCCTTGGATTGATGGCAGAAGGCCATGCCCGCACCTCAAAGGAGGCAGAGGTCGCAAGGGATGCAGACCTGCTCGAGAACGCATTGGAGGCAAGGGAATACATAAAGATAGGCTATGCTGATGCGCAGAACTGGATCGACAACATCTGGAAGGTCATCAGGACAGAGAGCGGAAAGAAGCTCCTGAAAGAGATCGAGAATACTGATCCTAATGACTGGTGGCGCAGCCTGAAGAAGATTGAGAGGTAATCACGTCCCTTCCTGCCAGCTAGCCAGATAGACCCTCTGCTCTTTCGACAATTTGTCTATCTCGACGCCCATCGCGTCAAGCTGCAGCTTCGCTATCTCGATATCGAGCTCAGGAGGCAGCTTGTGCACCGCAACATTGAGCTTCCCCTTGTTCTTGACGAGGAATTCGCATGACAATGCCTGCCCGCAGAATGAGGTGGACATGACTTCTGAAGGATGCCCTTCAGCGCAGGCCAGGTTCACCAGCCTGCCCTCTCCGCAGAGGTAGAGCTTCTTCTTTCCGAGGTCGAACTCGTCGAGACCGCGCCTCACAGGCCTCGCTTTCTTAGCCATCTTCTTGAGCCCTGCAACATCTATCTCGATGTCGAAATGCCCTGAATTCGCCAGTATCGCGCCGTCCTTCATCAGCTTGAAGTGCTCGCGGGATATAGCGTGCTTGCCTCCTGTGACTGTAACAAAAATATCCCCTAATCCTGCAGCCTCTGCCATAGGCATGACCCTATACCCGTCCATCTTTGCCTTTAGCGCGCGTACAGGATTGACTTCAGTGATTATGACCTGCGAGCCCATGCCTTTGGCCCGAAGCGCGACTCCTTTGCCGCAGTCCCCGTAGCCCGCGACCACGACTGTCTTGCCTGCGAACAATATATTCGTCGCCCTGATGATGCCGTCAAGCGTGCTCTGTCCTGTGCCATAGTAGTTGTCGAACAGGTGCTTTGTCATGTTGTCATTGACAGAGATGACAGGGTACCGCAGAGCATGGTTCCGCTCCATCGCATGCAGCCTGATTATTCCTGTAGTGGTCTCTTCACAACCGCCGATCAGATCAGCCAGGAGATGCTTGTGCCTGAGGTGTATCTCTGTCACGAGATCGCAGCCGTCATCGATTGTTATGTGCGGCTTGAAGCCTATTACGTTGTTCAGATAACGATAGTAATCATCATTGGTCTCTCCCTTGTACGCCCATACCTTGACGCCTTTCTTGGCGAGCGCAGCTGCGACATCATCCTGCGTGGATAGCGGATTGCATCCTGTGATGGCGACATCCGCCCCGCCGGCGATGAGTGTCTCGACCAGCAGCGCGGTCTCTTTTGTGACATGCAGTGCCATCCCGACGCGTACGCCTTTGAGCGGCTTCTCTTTCGCGAAGCGCTTCTGCACATTCATCAACGCCTTCATGTGCTGCCTTGCCCATTCTATGTTCTTCTCTCCCTGCTTTGCGAGCGTGAGGTCGCGCACTTCGTATGAGTCTCCAGAATCCATTTTCCACACCCCTTTTGGTTATCCTTCTGAATTTCCAAAGATTAATAAAGGTTTTCGTTTTTTTTACGGGTATGGATGTCGAGGAGCTAAGAAGTAAGCTTCATCCTGAAGAGGAGAAGGAGAGGCAGTTCAAGGAGAAGGTCCATAGGCACAGCGCAGCCATAACAATCATTATCGCGACTGTTGCTATAATAGCTCTTTTTGTCGTGTTCGCGGCGGTACAGACTCCTAAGAAAGTGGTTGGGACTCCGCAGGCCTGCTTCAAGGAGAACGTATGCCTTGACCTGGTCATAATGACCACTCCTGAAGAGCTTGAGACCGGCCTCAGCAACTACACCTCCTGGCCTGATGACCGCGGCATGCTGTTCCTGTTCCAGAAGCAGGATGTCCAGAGGATGTGGATGAAGGACATGGACTTCGCTATCGACATGTTCTGGATAGACAGCAAGGGCAAGGTCGTGCACATAGAGAAGGATGCCCCGCCTTGTGAAAGCACGCTCTGCGAGATATACGAGCCGCAGACCCTTGCCAAGTATGTGATAGAGACCAGGACAGGGTTCGCAAAAGAGTTCAACATCTATGACGGCAACAAGGTAGAGCTCAGGAACATCCCTGATGTCTAAGATGAAGCGTGTCCAGATAGACAGGATAATACCCATTCTCAAGAGAGAGATAACCAGATACCAGATGCCTATAGTCAGCGAAGTCGCCCTGCGCAACGACCCTTTCCGCGTGCTGATATCATGCATCCTAAGCCTGCGCACAAAGGACGAGACGACAGCAGGCGCGTCAAAGCGCCTGTTCGCAAAGGCAGATACCCCCAAAAAGCTGGCAGCGATGCCTGTCAGGGATATAGAGAAGCTCATCTACCCTGTAGGGTTCTACAAGACAAAGGCAAAGAGGATAAAGGACATATCAAAGGTCCTGATAGATGACTACCAAAACAAGGTTCCTGACACCATCGATGAGCTCCTCAAGCTCAAGGGAGTGGGCAGGAAGACAGCAAACATAGTCGTCACCATAGGCTTCAAGAAGCCGGGAGTCGCGGTCGATACCCATGTCCACCGCATATCCAACCGGCTGGGATACGTGAAGACAAAGACCCCTGACCAGACCGAGATGGCGCTCAGGAAGAAGCTGCCGAAGCGCTACTGGCTCATCTACAACGACCTTCTCGTCACCTGGGGCCAGAACATATGCAGGCCCATATCACCGTTATGCAGCAAATGCAGGATAAGGCAGTATTGCAACAGGGTAGGAGTCAAGGTCAGTCGTTGACCACAAAGCCCTGACCGTAGCCGCCGGTTAGCATGCCTGAGCTGATGAATGACTTGAGTAAAGCAGGTGTTGCAGACTAAGACGCAGTAACATGTTTAGGCATGCGTGGCGGCACGAGAGCTTTTTTGAACGCAGTGAAAAAAAGCGGAGTAGGGCAGGGCTTTGCTGATAAAATCAAAAGAAATCAAAAAAATAAAAAAATAAAAATCTGAACTATTTACTCGTTTTCTGCCAGTGCGTAGATTGCCTTCAGAGCCACTATCAATGCTGCTGGTATGATGAACAGCATCATGGCCACGAAGATAGACTGCAGCATCAGGCCGACATACTGGATGCTTGACAGCATCTGTCCGCCGAGGCTCGTCATAACTACAAGCACCAATGCAGAGAACAGGAACTGGTTTGTCTCTTTTCCTGTTACGTTCAGGAAGCCGACTATCAATCCCAAAACAATCAGGACTGTTGTCATCACTGCACCCAAAGGCCAGAAGCCCGCGATTATCGCGATTATCAGGCCGATGATGAATGCCCAGCTGCCTACTTTCTGGACTGCATTGTCTTTTTTTGCCATTGATCCACCCCTTATTATTGTTTGAACCAAAATAGGTTTAAGCGACTATATAAATGAAAAGTTATAAACTTTTCGGTTATCATCCCCTTTAAGAGCAAAAAAAGAAAAACCACTCAGCAGTAGAAACCGTAATTTTATATAGTGAATAACAAACCAAAAACCCGGACATGGGAAGCGTAATATTCAGGAGACCACCTCTTCGCAGATTCAGGAAAGAGGGTTCTGACCTTTTCGGGGTCGACATGCATTTTCACACAAGGTACTCCTTGGATGGCATTTCTCGGATAACGAATATCATAAAGAAAGTCAGGAAGAAGAACATAGGCGTCGCGATAACAGACCACAACGCGATAAAGGGTGTGCAGTCAGCATACAAGAACAGGAAAGGAGCGATAATAATACCAGGTATAGAGATCACCTGCAGGAATGGCGTGCACATGATAGCATATTTCCACAGCAAAGGTGAGCTGGAGGAGTTCTTCTCAAAGAGGCTCAAACCGAGGATGAAGGTCAATCCTTTCTTCACAGACATCGGGGTCGATGAGCTGCTGCAGATCGGCAAGGACCATAGCGCGATAATCTGCGCCCCGCATCCGTTCGCCCTGGGCATTGTCGGCCTGCATAAGATGAAAGTCACGAAGAAGATAGAGAAGGCCCTAAACATGGTAGAAGTAATAAACGGCTACAACTTCAGGCGCGCGAACATGAAAGCAGTGTACTGGGCAAGCAAGATAAACAAGGGGATGACAGGAGGCTCTGATGGCCATACAACGCTTGAGCTTGGCAAGGTCCTCACGTTCACAACAGGAACTGACATAGATTCTATACTGAAGGATATGGTGAAAGACCGCTCAGTGGTCATCGGCAGGGAGGACAATCTATTCCTGAAGGCCGCCATGACTGTGAGGAAAGAAAGCGCATACATCAACCGGAGCAAGAAGGAGCACAAGGCAGGTCAGCTGTTGAGGTCGCAGCTCGGCACTGAGTACCGCTACCTGAAAAGCAAGTTCAGGCATGACGAAGGAAGGTTCAGACATCTGAAACAGCACCACCCTTTCAACCAGAAGACCACTGCCAGCGCCATAAACATGAGAACAAGAAAAATGCGCTGATCACAGCCTCTCATACGTCTTCTTCATGAGCAGCGCATCCCCTTCTATGTTAGGGCTTTCTGAGATGACGACCCCTTTTATCCTGAATTCCTTGAACGCCTTCATCAGTTCTTTATACTTGAAGTCAGACTCCTTTAATACCAGATGGTTCCTCTCGCCCTTAGGCCCGTAGTTTATGCCTGACATGTGTATATGCATGTTGTTCAGCACATTCCTTCCGAGACCTTTCTCAAGCTCAGAGAGCACTGAGCAGAACTCGGAGTGCGTGTTCATCTTCCCTTCGCGGGCATGCAGGTGCGCGAAATCAACACACGGCAGCACCTGCTCCACATCCTGCGAAAGCCTGATCGTCTCTGCAAGGCTGCCCAGCTGGCTTGCCTTGCCTGTTGTCTCAGGCCGAACCCAGAGATTTATCCCCTCATCCTGCAGCTTCAAGACAATCTTCTTTATCTCATCCCTTACAGTCCCATACACCTTGGCAGGGTCCTGTCCCATGAAGTATGCCGCATGGAAAGTGATGGAATAAGCGCCAGCGATGTGCGCTATCCGCGCTGTCTCCAGCACACGACGCACACTGTCCTTTTTCTTCTGTAAGTCCAGCGAATTCAGGTTGATGTAGTAAGGCCCATGTGCAGTCAGCACGACCTTGTTCTTCTCGGCAGCTTCCCTGACCTGCTCTGCAAGCTCTGGCTTCATCCGCACTCCCCTGACAAATTCGAGCTCCATGCAGTCAAGACCGAGCTCTCGCACAACCTCTACCCCGCGCAGGCTTCCCCTATCCTTTGACTTGAGGGGAGTCCCTGCTGTGCCGAACAATAGCTTAGAAGGATTCATCAGTAGTCTATCCCCTTTCTCGCAGGGATCCTCTTCCTCTTCTTGTCTTCTACAACAGTCACGAAGTCTGCGGCATCCATGAATTCCTTCGGTGCGCTTCTGCCTGTCATGTACACGTCCACGCCTGCAGGGACTTTCATGAGCATCGCGAGTACGTCAGCCACATCCACCATTCCCAGCGCTGCAGCAAGGTTTATCTCGTCGAGTATGAGCAGGTGGGGCGGCCTCTTCTCGAACAGCTCTGCACCGGCAAAACCGAGCGCCTGGTTCGCAAGCTCGATATCAGCCTGCGAAGGCTTCTTCATCTTCACGAACCCTTTCCTGCCGAACTGGTAGACCGAAAAGCCCTTGATCTTCTTCTGCACCTTCCACTCGCCGATGTCCTTGCGCCCTTTCATGAACTGGACCATCGCCACTCGTCTGCCCTGACCGAGAGAACGCATCGCGACCCCGAGAGCGGCAGTGGTCTTTCCCCCGCCGTCTCCTGTATACACATGCACATAGCCTTTCTGTGATTTTGATCTTTTCTTTGCCATATTATCACCATCAACTCAAGCGCCGCCAACGGTTAGCAACCCGCAGGGTTGATAACTGCCGAACGGAGCAAAGCGGAGTGACTGCACCAGCCTGCGACCCTTTGGAATAATTAGCCGCTTAACAAATACTTGGTAAATATATCCGCAAATGAAGCGCTGGGAGCGCTGCTTTGGCGGCGCGGCATTAATGCCTAAAAAGAGCACTCCTTTCCAGGGCACCCTCCTCCGTACTCGGAATCAACTCCCATATATCTTTGTTTCGTCTTCTTGTCTGCGAAAGTGATGACCTGGCCTTCCCTGCTGCCGAACCTGTACACTGTTATGCCCTTGCACTTCAGCTTGTGCGCGAGCCTGAACGCCTTGTCGAGCTCATCTGTCGTCGCGCTTGCAGGGAAGTTGATCGTCTTTGAGACTGCGCTGTCGGTATGCTTCTGGAACCCTGCCTGTATCTTGATGTGCCATTCAGGGCTGATGTCGAACGCGGTCACGAAGACCTTCCTGACTGCAGGAGGCACGCCTTTCAGTTTCTGCACGCTGCCTGACTGCGCCACCTCTCTCATCAGCTCCGTGGAGTAGAATCCTCTCTGCTTTGCGACGAACTCGAAATCAGAGTTGACCTCGAGCAGCTGCGCGCCGCTCATCACGTTCCTGACGAAGCTTATCCCGAACAGCGGCTCTATCCCGCTCGAGCATCCTGCGATTATGCTTATTGTCCCTGTCGGCGCCACAGTCGTCAGTGATGCGTTCCTCATCTTCTTGTACTTTCTCGAGAGCGTGCTCTTCTTGAAGTTAGGGAAGCTCCCTCTCTCATCAGCCAGTGCGATGCTCTGCTTCACTGCAGTGTCACGTATGAACTTCATGACCTTCTCGGCGGCAGCGACAGCCCTTGATGAATCATATGGTATGCCCATGCGTATGAGCATGTCTGCGAATCCCATCACGCCGAGCCCTATCTTGCGGTTCGACTTGGTGATCTCCTCGATGCGCTCCAGCGGGAACCGGTTCGCGTCTATTACATTGTCGAGGAACCGCACAGCCAGCCGCACTGTCTCTCTGAGCCTGTCCCAGTCAAGGTCATTGCCTGCGACGAACCTGCCGAGGTTGATAGAGCCTAGGTTGCATGACTCGTAAGGCAGCAGAACTTGCTCGCCACAAGGATTTGTAGCTTCAATCTTCCCGAGTGATGGTGTCGGGTTGTGCCTGTTGATCTCGTCTATGAATATCATGCCAGGGTCGCCGCCGGACCATGCCATCGTGACGATTAGCTTCATCACCTCGCGCGCATCAAGCTTCGATGATGAAGTCCCGGTCCGGGGGTTTATCAGCCTGTACTCCCTGCCCTGCTGCACTGCCTTCATGAATGAATCTGTCACAGCGACAGAGAGGTTGAAGTTCTGCATCTCATCGTCCTTCTTCGCTGTTATGAATCGCATGATGTCAGGGTGGTCCACTCGAAGGACACCCATGTTCGCGCCTCTCCTCCGTCCGCCCTGCTTTATCTCCTCTGTCGCAGCGTCGAATATCCTCATGAATGATACAGGCCCTGATGACACGCATTTCGTCGAGCCTACAATATCGCCTGCAGGACGCAGCGATGAGAATGAGAATCCTGTGCCTCCTCCGCTCTGGTGTATCAGAGCCATGTGCTTCAGCGCCGTGAATATGCTCTCCATGGAGTCCTCGACAGGCAGCACGAAGCAAGCGCTCAGCTGTCCCATCCTTGTCCCTGCGTTCATCAGCGTCGGAGAGTTGGGCAGGAAATCAAGTCCTGCCATCATCAGGTAGAACTGCTCCTCTATCTTCTTAGGGTCCTGCTTCCCGTACATCGCCTCGACTCTCGCTACCTCCCTTGCCACGCGCCTGAACATCTGCTGGGGCGTCTCAATCACATTGCCCTTCTCATCCTTGAGAAGGTATCGCTTCTCGAGAACGCTCACTGCGTTCACGCTGAGCTTGAGCGTGTCTGTCTTGACTCCGAAGAACTTCTTCGCTTCCCTTATGTCTGTGTGCAGCCTTCTGTAGTCAATATACGCTTTCGATGTCCTCTCGTACCCTTCCTTTATGAGGACCTGCTCGACTATGTCCTGCACATCCTCTACTGTAGGTATCTTGTGATAGAATTTCCTGTCCAGCTCTTTTACGACCCTGCCTGCGAGAGTGTCGAGCTTCACCTTGGGCTCTACCTTTAGTGCTGAGAAGGCCTTGCCTATAGCTTCAGATATCTTGCACTGCTCGAACTCCTCGAGCCTACCGTCCCTCTTGTAGATCTTCGCAGGCACTTTCCACCTCTCTTTTCACACAACAAAAGAAAGCAAGCCCCTTTATAAATATTAGTCTTCCCATCCATCAGAGTATGTATAATTTTCGGCCGTGGTGACTAAATCAGGATGACCATCCGGATAGTCAATAAACTTAAATAGAACTTCTTGTTTTTCAAGCATCATGACCGAGCTATTGTACCTTAAGGACAGCTACATAAAAGAATTCGAGGCAACTGTAGCTAAAGCAGAAGGAAACATGATCATCCTTGACAGGACCATATTCTACCCGACCAGCGGAGGCCAGCCTGGCGACACCGGCGTATTGGTCGCAGACGGGAAAGAATACAAAGTCCTGGACACAAAGAAGGCAGGTCCTGACATCATCCACGAGGTCGACCATGAAGGGATCAAGGAAGGCGACAGCGTGACAGGCATGATCGACTGGTCCCGCCGCTTCAGGTTCATGCGCGGACATACCGCCTGCCACGTACTCTCGTATGTGGTCAACAAGGAGACAGGCGCACTCATCACAGGCAACCAGATCGCTGACGACAAGTGCAGGATCGACTTTGACCTCAAGGAATTCAATCGCGAGAAGATTCAGTCATTCGAGGACAAGGCCAACAGCATCATCGGAGAGGGCGTGGATGTGAGCGTGAAGTTCCTTCCCAGGGAAGATGCTTTCCAGATACCATCTGTGATGAAGCTCAAGAATGTCCTGCCCCCATCAATTGATACCATCCGGATAATTGAGATAGGCAACTATGACCTGCAGGCATGTGGAGGGACGCATGTCAGGAACACAGACGAGATAGGCAGGATACAGGTGACAAAGGCAGAGAACAAGGGCAAGGACAACAGAAGGATATATTTTGAATTGAAGGATTGACTCTGCCTGCAGCACCACCGCTCTTTGCGTGTCCTCGGAAAAATAAAACAGCCCGCTGCCTCTTCTACAATGCAAAACAGTCCCTGCGTAAGCAGCCTAAAGATTTAATTTCGCCTCAGCAGCGTATGTGGTCTAGCAGCGTGGTGCTGCAGAGAAATGAGCTGAACAAATACAAAGATTAGGAAAAAATCATTTGAGGTATTCCAGCGCTGCCTTGTCGATTATTTCTCTCGCTTTCAGCAACATCTCTGTTTTGTCGACGTAGATCTGGGCCACCCCTGTACCTCTCTGTTCATCAAGAAAACGGGGGTTGGCGCTTGACAGTATCCTTACAGCCGAAGGATGGAGCTCTTCCACTTTCCTCAGCAGCTTATCACCGAACATGTTCGGCATCTGGTAGTCGCTCACCACAACCGCGACATTCTCGGTCTTTGCGACCTCTTCGAGAGCACTGAGAGGGTCGCTGAACAGGAATAACCTGTAAGGTGAATCCTTCATGCGCTTCTTGTATGCCCTGAGCAGGTAGGTATCATCATCAACCAGAACTACAGCCAGACCATTCAGTTTTCCATAGGTATTCTCATCTATCATTTTCTCACCACCACAAAATCCAAGAACACCTTTTTTACAGGAAAAAATATCAAAAAAATAAAAATATTTAGACTTGAGCCTTCTCTACCTTCTTGACCTCAGGCAGCGGCCTGACCACTGTTATTGGTATGACTCCTGCCTCAAGCTCAAGCTTGGCTATGCTGAGAGGGTTGTAGTTCATCTCTTCGAGCTTCTTCTTGCTTAACTTGACGAGATAAGGCGCTCCCATCGAGATCTGCAGCGCCCGGCTTCCCAGGACGCGCGCCTTCTCGTACTTGGTGAACTTAAGCTCCTCAGCTTTCTTCTTTGCCATCCTTTCCACCTCACAGGTGCTTCCTGAGATCCTGGCTCCTGTCTATGGCCATCTGGATCATCTTGAACAGGTCCTCGTGCGTTATAGGGCTGTCCCCGCCCTTCTGCATCGAGCATATGTTCCCATTATCCAGCACAGACACCGTGAGCCTTGCGTCATACACCTTCATCTCATCAGGTGTAGGGTCCACGAGCAGGTGATTGCCGTACTTGAACACAGTCACTGTCACTGGTGTCTTGCTCAGTGGAAGCTTCTGGTCTGTCTTCTTCTTGTAGTCGATCACTTCGCCGTCATATCCAGGGTACACAGCATCCTTCATCGCTGCGAGAGCTGCCAGAGCGATCGCATCGAACAGGTTGCCGTCATCGTTCAGTGTGCAGATATCAACGACAACCATCCACATCTTCTCTCCTGATTCTATGCAGAGCTTCTTGGTGTCAAGAGCTTTGCTCTCCCTTATGCCCCTGTCTGTTATCCTTGCGAACTCGATCGCATCGATGCTCGGAGGCCCTGTCTCGAACTCTGGGCTCGACATAGGTGTCAACTCGACATTGAACATCATGCTCCCTGCATCAGGCGTGTCAGGATAAGGTTTCATGACCTCCATCTTGACGCCTGCCATCACTTCAGTGTCGCCTATCTTCACTCTTGCCGATCCTTCTGCATTCTTCGACACCCCGTACTCGACAGATACTGCCCTGTACTGGTCGGGCTTCCTTCCGTCGCGCCTTGTGCCTTTTGAAAGCAAAGATAATATTCCGTTCTTAAGGTCTTCATGCATTTTCTGTCACCTCGAACTTCTTCTTCAAGGCTGCTTTCTGCACCTCGTATATCTCGTCGCATGCCTTCTTTGCCAGCTCTGTCGCCTGCTTCAGCTGATCGAGCGATATCTCGCCGTCCATCTGCAGCAGCGATACCTGCTTCGTGTTGTGCAGCATCGCCATCGGCGTGTCGACGCCGTTCTCGTGCGAGTCCTCTATATAGTTCAGGTCGAGGAGTATCATGTCATCTACCCTTCCCGCTGAGACCGCGCACACGAGGTCTGTCATAGGTATTCCCGCGTCAGCAAGCGCTATCGAGGCCGCGCATATGCCTGCGCATCTCGTGCCAGCGTCTGTCTGCGGCAGCTCTATGAAGACATCGACCACTGCATTTGAGAAGTCTCCCAGGTTTATCACCGGCAGTAAAGCCTTTTCTGTCACCAGCGCTATCTCCTTTGACCTTCTTGAAGGCCCAGGTCTTACCCTGTCTCCTGCGCTTGAGAATGGCATCATCGTGTAATGGCACCTCAAAACCCCTTTCTCAGGGTTCTGTCTGAACCTGGGGAACATCTCCCTCGGCCCGTACACTGCTGCGTACGCCTCTGTATTT
The DNA here is from genome assembly GCA_964572875.1 of uncultured Methanosarcinales archaeon. GTDB lineage: Archaea > Nanobdellota > Nanobdellia > Woesearchaeales > UBA11576 > JABMQF01. Next base: position 15,923 of record CAZNGE010000014.1, read on the forward strand.
CCTATCTTGAACCATCCTGAGCCGTCAGCCCGCTTTATGACTCCGGCTTTCGCCTCTATCGGCCTGAGCTCGTCTGGTTTCCTTCCATCATTCCGTTCTGTATAAGCCATGATAATCACTTCCTTATGCCTTCCTTGTTCTTTTCAAGGAATCCTTTTATGTTGTCTGTCAGGCCGGGTATGTGCGCCTCGCGCTCGATCTTCTTTATGGTCTCTGCCGCGAGAAGCTCCTGGGCAGGATCGTCTCCCTGCACCCACACCACGCCGTTCTGTCCGACGAGTATCCTGCAGTTTGTAGACTGCTTTATCATGGATACCATCGAGCCCTGCTTGCCTATTATGCGGGGCACCTTGTTGGCGTTGACCTTCACTATCCTCCCGCCGCGCAGCTTGCGCAGGCCAGGGCCTTTCATCGTGAGGTCCACGAGGTTCTGGCTTGTGACATTGATTATCTTCACCATGACATAGTCGCCGATCGCGAAGTACTTTGTCAGGTCCGCTCCTCTTGCGATGAACTCTGACGTCGCGTCCTTCATGTTCATGACTGCTGAATAGGCGGAGTTCGTATCTATCCTCCATCCTGAGAGCAGCACTTCTGTCACATAGCCTATTATGGTGTCTCCTGTCTTAGGGTAGTAGACACCTGATAGAGGTACCAGCTTTATCACCTTCCCTTCTATGTTGACAAGACCCAGCCTTGAGGCGAGTATCCTGTCCCCTTCTCTTCGTGTCCCGTAGCTTGGCAGGAAATCCATCCCTGTTGCCAATGTCTCTCCTGGGACCACGACTTCTTTGTCTTTCACTTGTATTTCTCCCATTGTTTTTCACTTCCTTATCTATAAATCATGATATCCTATTATCACGTCCTTCTATCATTATCGGTTCTCTCCTATTATCCTTATCTCGACGCCTCCGTGCGTCATGTTGTTCATCCTGTCCATCACGTCTTCCTGGAGGCCTGCAGGTATCTCCAGCTGGACCGTGAGGCCGCCGTCATTGCCCCATGTCTCCTTCTTTATGTCTCCGAGCTTCTTGAGCACGCCGTATGCCTGGTGAGCATACTGCGGCGCGACGTCGATCTGGAGCACAATCTGCTCTATCCTGAGCGGCAGTATGGTCCTGAGCTTCTTGACGACGTCATCGACCTGCTCTTCTGCAGTCCTGAACTCGTCTATCTTGCACTTTGCCTGCTCGAAAGCGTTCTCGATCCTGGTTAGTGGATGGGGCAGCTTTGACTTCGGGTCGATTGCGTTCCTCTGTATGAGCGCGAGCACGCGCTTCTTCTTCTCTGCGCGGAGCTTGTCACGGTACTCTGTGGTGAGCTGTATCTCGCCCTCTTTCAGTATGATGGACGCGACCTTGAGCGGATCTGATGAGTTGAATAGTGCTTTCATGTCGTTCTCTGACGCAAATACACCTTTCTTCGCGTCGTTGAACACCTTCTCTCCCTTGAGCACGTCCTTGACGTCAAGCTCTGCACCTCTCTTGTAGGCGATTGCACTGTCGGGATTGACCACTACCTCAAAGTTCTGCCCGCCTTTCTTCAGCCTGGCTAGGTTGAAGCTGACGCGCTCCTGGTCCATGCTTATCGGTCTTCCTATTCCCATGTTCAGCACCCCTGGTCTCACTTCACCTGCTTGAGCACGTTCTCGAGCTCTTTCTTGCTTATCTTGGTGAACTTCTTCGAGCTTGTCTTGATGTAGGCGGCGTCAAGCCTCTCTGCATTGAACTTGTCGTCCAGCACTGTGCTGAGCGCGTCTACGCAGAGCTTGAGCCCATCATCCAGCGATATCGTGGGCTTGTATTTCTTGTGGAGTATCTCCTCGATGCCCTCTTCCCCTTCGCCTATCACTACCGCGTTGTATTGGAAGAATATGCCTGTCGGGTCTGTCTCGAACAGCTTCGGCCCTTCAGGGTCTATGCCTGCGACAAGTATGGACACGCCGAACGGCCTCAGTCCACCTGACTGCGTGCATATCTGCTTCAGGTCGCATATGTTCTTGACCACGCTGAGCACGTCTATAGGAGAGTCATAAGTCACCTGGTGCTGCTGCGCCTTGACCTGCGCGCGCTCGATAAGCACCCTTGCGTCCGATATTATTCCTGACGCTGTCGCGCCGATGTGTTCGTCTATCTGGAATATCTTCTCGATAGCCTCAGTGACCACGAGCGGGTCGACTATCCTCTTGTCTGTGACCAGAAGGACACCGTCTGAGCAGACCATGCCGATGGCTGTCGATCCCTGCTTTACAGTCTTCTTCGCGTACTCGACCTGGAGAAGCCTGCCGTCAGGGCTGAACATGGTGATTGCCCTGTCATAACCCATCATCTGGTGATTCATCGATTCCATTTTGCTACCTCCTTTGCGGATCAATAATTATTATCCTGCCACGTAAGTGTACTGCGCTGCCTTTCGCATCACGCCGCTCGCCCCTCTGGAGCGCACTATCACGTTCTGGCTGTCTATCTGTTCTATGAGAGCGAGTGTTGCCCTTACCTTGTCCAGTGATCTGTTGTTCAACCTTATCATCCCCCTTTGAGCGTCCTTGTTGTACTTGTCTGTAAGCATGATCATCCCTGCCTCTGCGCAGCCAAGCTCGCCCAGGTGTTCCAGCGCCTTTTCCCATATGGCATTTGATACCTTGAGAGAATCCTCTATTGGCTTTTCTGAGACGATTTCAAACGCAAGATAGCGTTTCCTCTCCCTTAAAGACGGTAATAACGGTTTTATCTTCTTTTTAATTGTCTTTCACCTATTTGCTCTTTCATTTATAGAGAAATAATGATAGGTGCTTATTTCTCTTCTCTCTCGCAGAAACCCTAGAAAAAATACGCCTTTATAAAGCTTTAGGTTTCAACAGAAATCATCGATTATCCCGTCTCTGGAACCTGCCTCGCCTTTCAGGAAACCTTCCTGAAGATGCGCTGAAGCTCTTCCTTTTCTTGACGACCCCTGAAGCAAGCTCTTCTTCCTGCCTCTTGAGCCTTACAGAATATCCTGCTATGATGTTCCTCAGCTTCTTTGACCTTATCTCTGCAAGGTCCTTCAGGGCTTCCTTGTTCTTCTCGAAGTTCTTGGAGAACTTCTTAGGATTGGCTTTGACCAGCTTGCTAGTGGTCCTCTTCACCATGTCTGTCTTGATCCTTCCCATACACCCGCAGAACCAGCCACTATTATATAAAGATTACTGCAAACAGCAGCTCCGCCAGCTTGCTTGGTAAAGAAAAAACATCAAAGCGCGTGCTGGGCCTGAAAGGACCAGCGAAGTCCAGGAGAAAGCGCCTTATCAGCCTCTGCATCCAGGTTCCGCGGAGCTGCAGCTCCGCCAGCTTGCTTGGTAAAGAAAAAACATCAAAGCGCGTGCTGGGCCTGAAAGGACCAGCGAAGTCCAGGAGAAAGCGCCTTATCAGCCTCTGCATCCAGGTTCCGCGGAGCTGCCGCTGAAGGCGTGGCCACAACCATATCTGCGCCCAGGATAGCTAAGAAAGATAGTTGACGAAATTCTCACGCCATCTTCCGAAACATTTATATACCAGTTCTCATTCTTAGTATACCAATTCATATACTCAGAGACTAAATAAGTCACCACTGACTAGTTGAAACTATCAACACCAATCGACAATGTACAAAGTAGCAACACCAAAAGAGGAAACAGACACCCCTGCTTTGGATGATTCCAGGCTTGATGAGATACTTCTAGAGCAGGAGCTGGATGATGCCACAAAGGATTTCCCTGATTTCTCTGCTGCAGGTACCAGGATAGATGAGATAATACCTCACTATGCGCTTGATAAGTATAACGCCGATGCCGTGGTCAAGGTCGCTGCCAGGAGGGGCTTTGATGTAGATGTCTGCACATGCAGGCTGGCGCATGATCAGCCGATAGCAAGGGCGAATGGAAAATGGGTTGGTGTTTCCAAAGGTATGGATTATGAGAAGTATGACCGGGTACTCTGCCCGTACTGCAAGGAAAAGAAAGCAGAGGATGGAAGAGTGGTGCAGCCCATCTTTAAGGCGGTGAGTCAGTTCATTTAAGATTCCAGAATTCTTCCGTCTCTAACAACAACACTTAAATAACACCTTGACTTTTTCTGGAACCAGCTTTTCTGATTGAAGACCAAAAAAAGTTGTGACCACCCATGCCGAAAAGAGTACAATCCCCAAGCTCAATAAACACGTTCAAGCAGTGTCCGCGGAAATACTTCTATCAGTACATCATAAAGCATCCTACAAAGGAGAACATTCACTGCGTAAGGGGCAATATCGTGCACGAAGCATTGGAAAAGTTCTTCAGCATCGAAATAGACAAGATAGATCCGGACAGTTACAAGAAAGAGCTGTCGTTCTACCTGAAGAACCTTTTTGACGCATGCTGGTCAGGAGCAGCCACGCGCCTGCACAAGGTCGGCCTTGATGACCAGAAGCTTGACTTCTACTGCCGAGAGAGCACCGAGATGCTCGCGAACTGGCTCAACCATCTCTTCGACGACATAGACAAGGAGATGAAGACCAACAACCTTTCACTGAAACAAGCGTTCGACAAGCTCGCTCCCACTGAGATAGAGCAGCATTTCAAGGACAGCGAGCTGATGGTGCGCGGCTACATAGACGCGATCCACAAGGACGGCGAGCACGTCACTGTAATGGACTACAAGACATCCAAGTCTGATGAGATGAAGCCGGAATACATGCTGCAGCTAGGCATCTACGCAGTGCTCTACGAGAAGGATCGCGGAAGATACCCTGACAAGGTAGGCATCTGGTTCCTGAAGTACGGGCCCAACATCATCAGCGTGACCCCAAAACTCATCAAGGACGCTGAGTTCGAGATCGAGCAGATACATTTCTCCACAGAGTCAGACAGGATAGCTGACTACCCTAAGAAAGAGTCAGGGTTGTGCAGATGGTCAACAGGCCAGTGCGACTTTTATGATATTTGCCTTAAAGATAGGTGATCGAAAGGACAACAGGAGGTCGACAACATGGTCACATGCGGACAATGCGGGAATGAAGCGATGGAAGAGGATGTGTATTGCAGGCAGTGCGGCGAAGAGCTGCAGAACGACAGCCTGACATGCGAGTGCGGAGCAGACGTGCTTCCGGATGACAACTTCTGCCACAAGTGCGGGGCAGCCTTTGACGGCACAGTCGAAGAGTCTGATGAGCATGAGGAAGAGGAAGGCGACGACCCTGACGATGAGGACACTGAGGAAGAGAGCGATACAGCTGCATCTTCATTCTGAAAATGCTTAGAATAAGTATTGCATCTGCTTACAGGTAGATTGCACCGACCACTGATGCCAGCATCATTCCCATTCCGGTCCATAAGAGGTATTTCTTTATCTTCACTCCAAAACCACCCCAGGTTCTCCATCGGGTTTTGAGGTGATTTATAAAGCTAACTGCCTTCCTTATAAATACCCTTCCAGGTAATACCTGTGTGCCCTTATAGGCTTTGTATCGACGACAGAACCTAAAGAAAAAGTGCCTTTCAATGCCACTGGCTTGTATGCGTAATTCCGGCCTATCCAGCTCTCTGAAGCCCCTACAGTGCCTTTTTCATCCACAAGCACGCTCCCTGACCAGCCAGCCCATGTCTTGTTCCGCAGGAGCGAAAGTTTCTCCTTGAGATTTTCCATCATCCTGCTCCGTTCATTGGTGTCTCTTCCATGCAATTGCCCTTCCATAGAGGCGGCGGGTGTGCCCGGCCTTGGCCAGAATCTTGACACGTTAATGACATCCGGCTGGACTTTTCTGATAACACCCAGTGTCTCCTTGAACTCCTCTCCAGTCTCTGTAGGGAAGCCGCATATGATGTCAGTGGCGATAGTGATCTCAGGCATTGCAGACCTGAACCTCCTGCACACAGCAATGAAATCAGCGACAGGATACTTCCGTTTCATCAGTCCCAGCACGCGGTCGCTTCCAGCCTGGACAGGCAGATGGATGAACCAGAACAGCTTGCCTTTGTTCTCCTTGAAAACATCGACAAGGTCATCAAGATACTCAAGCGCAAAGTTGGGGTTCATCATCCCGAGCCTCACAAAGAAATCCCCTTCCACATCGCAAACAGCACGAAGAAGAGCGACAATGTCGGTGCCGATGTCCTTTCCATAAGCTCCGCAGTCCTGTGACGTGAGCCATATCTCCCTGCACCCGTCCCTGACATGCGACACCACCTGCTTGACTATAGCTTCAGGGTTATACGACACAAGCTTCCCCCTTGCAAGCCGTGCCTTGCAGTACGTGCATTCGCCAAGGCAGCCTTCAGAGATAGGGACTATTCCCACCACAGGATTGCGTCTGACAACCGGAACATTCAGCCGCGCATTCTTTTCCCACGCGATCATCTGCACAACATTGCCTGCAAGAGTCTCCTCAACGACATGTACTATCCTGTTAAGCTGCTTTGTACCTATCACAGAATATTGCTTGAGCTTATCAGTGAGATATCCCGGCTCTGCCTGGACTACGCAGCCAGCAAGCACCACTTTCTTGCCAGCGCCTACAGCATCATCCACTGCTCTGAAGAACTTCTTCTCTGCAAGGTGCTTGACAGTGCAGCCATTCACGACAACAAGGTCCGCGTCATCCACTCTATCAACGATACCATGCCCTGCTTCCTTCAGAAGGCCCTGCATCATCTCTGAATCAGCGAAATTCAGTGTGCACCCGAATGTGATGAATGCTATCCTCATACTGCCTGAAACCGATGATTTATAGATAAATGTAACTAAAACTTTATATACCTCCTTTGCCTTATAATCTTACCAAATAAAGAGGTTGAGTGCGAGGTGTTTGGCCGTGATAGAGTCTGACAATATAGTGTTGGGTGGCAATATAGAGCTGGTCGGCTTTAAAGAGCTTGATGGCGGCTCTATGGTAATTCTGAAGAAGATGATCGGCAACCATGTCAGGAAGATGTCCGAGACAGCCGATAACTTCGAGAAGCTGACAGTGAACCTGAAGAAGGTCGGTTCAGGAGGCAACAAGTTCGAGGTCCAGGCCAAGATGATGGACAACGGAAAGCCCGTGACATCAGAGGTGACCGACTTCAACCTGTTCTTCACCCTGGACAAGGCACTGTCTCAGATAATGAATCAGATCAAGAGATAGGTTTTGATCTTTTTGTCTTCTTTCTTGTTCTAGCTAAAGCCACGCAGTCAGCCTCGCAAACCACAAAGTCTGCAAAACCCTGCCCTCTTTCAGCCTTCGGCTGTAAGCTGCTCAAAGCCTTGGCTTTGAGCATACTCTGCTTTGCCTACTTTGCGTCTGCCACGATGTCTGCTTCTGTGGAACACTTCTGACGTATTTGTTTGCCGAAGGCATCCTATACTATTGATTCTTCGCATAAAGTTCCGCTATACTATGCAACCAAGAAACCAACACTCGCAGAAAATAAAAGCAGGAATGGTGCGCCCCGCTGTTATCCCTCAACGCGCTTCAACAGGCGTCTTGATGTTCTATTAAGCGTATAGTCATCGACTCGGGTGTGCATCTACCATTCCTACCGGAAAAGATGAGCTTAAGAGGAGTTTTTGATGATTTTGAAAGGATGATGGAGAAGAAGGGAGAAAGGCTCTCAGGAGCGGATTAATGAGGCCGTAGGCATACTTGATAATATTTTGGTTATATCCCATTTTGGTTGTCTAAAGTTTTGTTGAAGAGGGGTATATGTTGTATGTAGAATTCGTTAATATATGATGAACCAGATATTTAAATCTTGCGATTTTTTGCCGTGATTTGTCAAGAACCACCGGTCACAGACGGGTGGCATGCTGCGAAGCAGCTCCTAGTTCCCGAAGACGTGAGGTTCTCGATCATGATCAGACTTTTCCGCCCTTTGTCAAACGAAAGGCAAGCAAAACTTGCCACCAGTCACAGGCTGGATAGAAAAGTCTGAAATTTATAAGATTTATAGCCCTGATTAAAAACACAGGTCCAACACCACGCACAGCCCCTGAGACGCAGTTTTTCAAAAACCTGAAAACCCAAAATTCAGGGACTACAGGCTCTGTATCACCATTTTTCAAACAGAAAACTATATAAACCAGCGTTCATTACTGGACCTTAGATTCTGGTGAAATTTACCACGAAAATAGACCGTGTTTTAGTCCCGGAACCACAACGGAAAACAAAGCGAGATACAATGACAGACAGCCCAAAAGATGAGGGGAAATCAGGCTATAGGGCCGACTCCATAACAGTCCTGGGAGGGCTTGACGCAGTAAAGAAAAGGCCTGGCATGTACATAGGATCCACAGGCCTGGTAGGCCTCCACCATCTTGTCTATGAGGTGGTCGACAACGCTATTGACGAGGCCATGGCAGGCGAGTGCAGGAACATCAATATCATCATCCATTCTGACAGTTCTGTAAGCGTGCTTGATGACGGCAGGGGCATCCCTGTAGACAACCATCCAAAGTTCAATGTCCCTGCATTGCAGGTGGTGATGACCAAGCTGCACGCAGGCGGCAAGTTCGACAGCGTTTCATACAAGGTCTCAGGAGGCCTTCACGGAGTAGGTGTCTCAGTCGTGAACGCATTGTCGAAGAAGCTGTACGTAGAGGTGTACCGCGACGGAAAGGTGCACGCCCAGGAATACACAATGGGCGAGCCAGGAGAATTCAGGATATTAGGTGACACCGACAAGAGGGGCACTCTCGTCAGGTTCTGGCCTAATGATAGCATAATGGAGACCACAGAATTCCATTTCGACACACTTGCAGCGAGGATGAGAGAGCTCGCTTTCCTTAACAAGGGCATCAATATCACGATCGAGGACCAGAGGGAAGAGAACAAGAAGCACGAGTTCTGCTATGAGGGAGGAATAGTCTCTTTCGTGGATTTCGTGAACCAGAACAAGAACCCGCTCCACCCTGCCATATATTTCGAGAAGAGCAGGGAAGGCATCCATCTTGAGATAGCCATCCAGTACAATGACGGGTTCCAGGAGAACATGTTCACTTTCGCCAACAACATCAACACGACAGAGGGCGGCACCCACCTGATGGGATTCAAGGCAGCCCTGACCAAGACGTTCAACAAGTATGCAGAGCAGAACCAGCTCGACAAGAGCCTCAAGAAGCTCACCAGCGACGACGTGAGGGAAGGGCTCGTAGCCGTCATCTCAGTCAAGCTCTCTGAGCCGCAGTTCGAGGGCCAGACAAAGACCAAGCTCGGAAACTCGAACGTGAAGGGCATCGTGGAGTCGCTTGTCAACACAGGGCTCAGCACGTTCCTCGAGGAGAACCCGACCACCGCGAAGCTGATAATACTCAAGTCGATCCAGGCTGCGAGAGCGAGGGAGGCCGCAAGGAAAGCAAGGGACATGGCAAGGAGGAAAGGCGTCCTCAACGGGGGCTCGCTCCCGGGGAAGCTCGCTGACTGCTCTGAACGCGACCCTTCGAAGTCGGAGATCTTTGTCGTCGAGGGAGATTCAGCCGGCGGCAGTGCCAAGCAGGGCCGAAACAGGGAATTCCAGGCAATCCTGCCGTTGAGGGGAAAGATACTCAACGTCGAGAAAGCGAGACTGGACAAGATATTCGCCAACAACGAGATATCCACCATGATAACTGCAATAGGCTGCGGTTTCGGCGATGACTTCAACATGGCCAAGGCCCGGTATCACAAGATAATAATCATGACTGACGCGGACGTGGACGGTGCGCACATCGCCACTCTCCTGCTGACGTTCTTCTTCAGGCACCTGACACCCCTGATTGAGGCAGGCTATGTCTACATCGCCCTGCCTCCATTGTACCGCGTGTCGAAGGGCAAGTCTTTCGTCTACTGCCACAGCGACGGGGAGAAGGATAAGGCTGTGAAGGATTTCGGCACTGAAGGCGTCAATGTCCAGCGCTACAAGGGCCTCGGGGAGATGAACCCGAAACAGCTCTGGGAGACCACCATGGACCCTACCACAAGAGCCCTGAAGCAGATAACCATAGAGGACGCAGTGGAGGCTGACCGCATATTCACCATCCTGATGGGCGAAGAAGTAGAGCCGAGGCGCGACTTCATCATGAAGCACGCCAAGGATGTCGTGAATCTGGATGTGTAATTAAGATATTTTTTTTAGGTCCTCACTCCCACGCTTTCTGAGCCAGCGCTCACAGAATCACCGATACCCATGCCCATGAAGTACCCATGCTCGTCGAGTGCGCTGAACAGCATCTCTCCAAAGGTCTTTGGCCTTTCATAAACTGCAAGCTCTGCCTTGATGCCTTCCTTCTTCTCGATCCACGCGACTGCCTCATCCTTTCCGCCCAGCTCATCGATGAGGCCGAGCTCCAGGCCCTCTTTGCCTATGAAGAAGCGCCCGTCAGCGACCTTGTCGACAGCTTCCCTTGACAGCTTCCTGTTCTTTGCGACCTCGTCTACGAACATGTTGCGTATCATGTCGAGGTTGCCCTGCATTATCTCCTCTTCCTCAGGGGTCATCTCTTTCCATGGCGAGCCCATGTCCTTGTATTCGCCGGAAACCAATCTTTGATAGGATGCATTATATCTTTCAAGTGTGCCTGAGAACTCGAGATAAGAAGATATCACGCCTATGCTTCCGACAGCGGACATGGGGTTCGCGACGATATGGTCTGTGGCAGTGGCTGCCCAGTACGCACCGCTTACCCCGCCCTCGCGTATCCACGCTACCGTGGTCTTGTTTGTCTTGGATATCGCGTCAGCGATCTCATAGCTCGCCACCGCGCTTCCGCCAGGGGAGTTTATCTCGAACAGCATGGCCTTTACGTCAGGGTTATCGTCTGCCTTCTTTATCAGCCGGGTTATCTCTGTGCTGCTGGCCATGCCAGCAGAGCCGAATCCCCTGCCCGCGTCAGCCACTATCGGACCTGTTATCCTTATGTGCGCGACATTGCCTGCAGGTTCTGTCTCTGAGGTCGAGACGAATATGCCTATTATCAGCGCTGATATGAAGCTTATGATGGAGAGGAATATCAGGACGACTATCACCACTGACCATTTCCCTCCCGTACTTGTCTGGACCTTATCATTTTTCATCTGATCACCCTATATCGTGAATTGCTCTATGACGCGTGTCCTGGACAGCAGCTCGGTAAGCCTCTGCCCTTTCCTTGCGAACGCGAGATACAATGGGTCTATGACCCACAGGAATATGAAAGGCACTGCAGGTATTATGAATATGTTGCGCAGCAGGCACTGGCCGAACCCCACACTGCCGAACCTCTTGTCCCCAAGGTCTGACACGACCTTTATGTTGAACAGTATCTCCCCTACGGTCTGCCCCAGCATGTACTGAAGAAGGACAAAATATGACAGCACGAGCAGGATTATTATCATGAACATGATCACGAACGCGTTTGTCTGCGCAGAATTGGACTCGAGCAGCCTGTATGTCGCAGTCAGTCCTGTGCTTCCGCCCAGCATCCTCTCAGAGACACTGCTGAACGCGCCGAGCACGAAGAAGTCGAGCACAAGGAAGTCTAGCGCAAACGCCATCACTCTCTTCCACATCGTGGCCGGCCCGATGAAGACCCTCTTTTCAGGCAGGTTAAGGTTCATGAGTCGTTTGAAACACATAGTGTATATAAATTTTTACCACAGATACCCACCACAACCTTTATAAACAAACCTCTACTCACAGGAATTATGGCATTCAAGAAGAAACGGGGGAATTTCAAGAAAAAGAAGCCTAAAGGCGCTGCGCCCAGCCCTGAAGCTGAGCAGGAATATCTCATGCGCACCCCTGTCCCGAAGGGTAATCAGGTGTTCGGCATCGTAGAGCAGCGCGTAGGAGGAAGCCGCATGCTGGTACGATGCATGGACGGCAGGACAAGGAACTGCAGGATCCCCGGAAGGCTCAAGAAACGGCTCTGGGTTCGCGAAGGCGACCTTGTCATCGTCGAGCCATGGGAGTTCGGCGGAGATGCCAAAGGGGATGTTCTCCTCAAGTACAGGAAGAACCAGGTCGATTACCTGAAGAACAAGGGATACCTCAAGAAGTTGGATGAGTTCGAAGAGTTCTGATAATAATCAATAGCATCATCAATTTTTAATATTTCTCGAATCTTGCGCCTTTCTCAGCAGGCTCGCTCTGCCACCTGTAAAGGTAGATGAGGAACAGCAATATTCCTATAGTCAATGACGCGTCTGAGATGTTGAAAGTGGGCCAGAACGAGAGGTCTACATAGTCTATCACCCTGCCGAAGAACAGACGGTCCATCATGTTGCCGACAGTACCTCCCAGGACGAACGCAGACGCGAACACGAGGAGCCGGTCGTATATTATCGCGTTGTAGAAGTATATTATGAGCGCGAGGACGAGTACCGCAGCGCCTATGAACAGCCAGTTCTGTCCCTGCATCACGCCGAACCCTCCTCCCAGGTTCTCCGACCGTGTTATCATGAGCACGTTGCCGATGACCGGTATTGATTCTCCCAGCCTGAGGTTCTCTGTGACATAGAACTTCACTATCCTCTCGACGATTATGACTGTGACTGATATGAGTATGAGCGCGAGGTTGTTCTCGAGGAAGTTCATCATCCTGTATGTCTTTATTGATGTCATATTACCATGAATACCTCTGTTTTCCTTCTCCTGATGCCATCCTCTCGAGGGTCGCGAGCCTCTGGTTGATCGAGTCCAGGGATGACCTGATCGCGTCGAGCTTCGCGTGGATGATCTCTATGTCTTTCGCGAGCTCGTGCATGCCCTGGTCACGCATGGGCGGAACAGCTGCCTGCGGGACATCCTGATACGTTCTTGCCTGTGTCGCGTGCGCGGCAGGCCCTGTGCCCATCGCATCCTGCTGTCCGAAGGAAGAAGGTGCGTCGATGCTGCCTTCTGGCCCTTCATGTGAAGGGGGTCCTGGCATCTCATGTCCTGCTCCAGGCATCGCATGCTGTCCCATCGGCTGTGCGCCGATGTCACCGCCAAGGCCGAGGTCATCACCCGCTCCGACAGGAGCTCCAGCTGCCTGGCCCGGCTTGTCATCGAGGCCGAAGTCGCCCAGGTCGCTCATGTCACCGAGCGCATCATCTTTCTTTTCCCAGAATTTCGCTTTCTTGAACAGGCCCATTTTGGATATCCTCTCTTATTTCTTCTCCTCCATCTCCATGAATGGATGTGAAGGTCCTTTCCGTTTCTCATAGTATATGAATCCTGCGACCAGCAGCAGGAATATTATCGCGACAAGGCCGAAGAGACCATACCTTGTTATCTCCCTCATCCTGTTTGCGGCGGCGAGAGTATCATACTCCTCGAATGACATCTCTTCCTTCTCCTGCTCCACCTCTCCTACAGGTGCTGTGACTGCCGCCTCTGCCTCGCCGACAGCCTTTTCTGATGGTCCATAGAGCATCATCACTCTCGCTTTAGCCCCCCTGCCCAGGGTGTATCCTTCCATGCTCTGGAAGCGCATCTTGGCGACTGGCGCGGGTATGGTGTAGTTGCCTTCCTTGTCATATTCTATCTTGTATTCCAGCATCCTGGTCGAGTATGCGGGGACTGTCAGGTTCCAGGCCCGGTCCCACTGCTCGACAAACACGTCCGCTGCGACGCTCCCGTTGTTCTTGACCTCTATCTTGACCGGCGTATCTGTGGACAGGTTTATGATTTCGGGGACGATTGTCCTGAGGAATATCGCAGGGCCGGTGATTGCCGCCCTCTCGACGTCAAGACTGTCATCGGATGAGTTCTCATAGAACCTGTTGCCGTAGTTGTCGTGGTACTCGACCACGGTCTTGTTGAGCTTAAGGTGGTCATTCACGACCTTGGGCCTTAGCTTCACGAGGTTCTTTATCGTGATCTCTTCACCGGGATCGAGCTTGTCTATGAAGAATGTCCTTGGACCCATCAGGTCTGTCTGTTCCTGCAGTGGGAAGTGGACGGTTATGTCCCTGACAAGCTCTTCCACCTCATCGTTCCGCACAGTGTACTCTACAGGTATCAATGAGCCGGGATATATGTTGTTGGGCTCGTCAAGCGTGACATCGATAGTGACATCAGGCACCAGGGGCTCGACAGTTATCGTCGTGGTCTCTGAGAAGTTGAACTCCTGCTCAATGTCAGGGTCGAAGAAGGACACTGAAGTCATTATGTCATATCTTGTCTTGTTATGCACGACAGGAGGTGTCATCCTGTATGTGTATATCTCTGTTTCTGAATCCTTGTTGAGCTTGACCTTTTTCGCGTGCACACCCTCTACATGGATGTCGTCCGGGATGATGTCCCGCACCTGCACGTCCTTTATGTCGACAAGCCTGTTGTTGGTGATCGTGACCTTGACCTCTGTCTCCTCTCCGCCTTCAAGCACCTCTCCTTCTGACGAGTCATATTTTATGTCAAGGTCCTCGAAAGGCTTGACAGTCACTTTGAACTCAGTGCTGTTCTCGGAACTCTCTCCGAACTCATTCGCATAAGATACTGAGACGTTCATCTTGAATTCCTTGCTGCTCGCCACGCCAGGAGGTATGACCTCCACGCTGTAGGGTATCACCTGCCCTCCCTCTTCTATGGAAGGGTAATGCTTTGTCTTGAAGCCCGCAAGGTCCGTATACACCCTGACATCGACGCTATCGAGACGGGAGAACTTGTTGACGTTCTGCGCATATACCGTGAAATGATAGGGATGGAAAGCCTCAACATCTATGGAGTCATCTTCCTCGTCGAGCCTTTCAGGAGCGGAAAACCTCCTGCTCTTGTCATCTACTGTCATGCGTATGGCCACACCCGGGTCGGATATGTCCACGATCTCCTCTTGAGAATCTGTCATGTCTATATCATCGAAATTGTACGCTGTATCTATAAGCACTTCAGGGTGTGATGTCTTCTTCGCCTTCAGCTTGATTATGAACAGCTTCTCGTCACCTTCTGTTATCCTTCCGCTCCAGCGGAGCAGGTTGCTGTTCACCTTGGTTATCCTGTCAGAGTTCCACACGATGCTCGAGCGGTTGCCGCTCGCATTGATGTAGTTGAAGCGCAGATATCCCAAGGAGGAATATGCCATCTCTGGAGGGAGTTGTATGTCGAGTGGATCCACATCGACATAATCCGGGAAATCATTAGTGATCCTGATTATCAGCCTTCCGGTCTCGCCTATGTACAGGCTGGGATTGTCATCATCGAAATTGAATGTCTTGCCGTCTACCTCATAGTCCTCGCGCACTATCGCGCTCTCTATCAGGAGTTTGGTCTCGAAATCAAGGGTCAGGGTTGAGCTGTACTTGTCTATCCACTTGAACCCGTCCCAGTACTTGAGGTGCGCGACAAAGCTGCGGTGCAGCTCCTGGTCGCTGCGGATGATGAAGCTGCACACCTTCTCCTTATTCTGGTCGAGATGCCCCTGCCAGTACACCTGGTTCTCGTGGACGCTGCAGCCAGGGCCTTCGATGTCGTAGATCTTCATCGCCGCAGGGTAGTCGTCTGTCATGATGATCTGCGATGCGGGGTCGCCTGTATTCTTTATCTTTATCGTGACCTCTGCCTCCTGTCCTACGTACAGGTCTGTCTGGTTGATCGTCTTTGATATGGAGACGTCCGGCTTGTACCTGTATATCCTGACCTCTGCGTAGAGCTCGTTGTCGTCCTCGTCATAGGTCGTGTTGCCGAAGCATATCTCGAAGCTCTCCATCTTCTCGCACTTATAGAGGGCGACTGTCTGGAACATCGTGCCTGCGTCGATGAATATCGCGTTGGCGTACTTGTTCATGGTTATTATGAACGTGAAATCGTCGATCTCGACGTTCTCTCCCGAGAGCACCTTGCCGCTGAACTCCTGCGTCTTTGCTGCAGCGAGGGAGGATACCAGAACTAGAGCTATGATGAACAGCAGAGCCTGCAAACACCTCTTTTTCATGGACATTTTGATTGTGATGATTATGATATGGTTCAGGAGCCGAGCACTTCCATGGCACCGTGCCTGAAAGCGAGTGTCTCCTTGTGGACCTCTATTCCGCCTTCCTCCTCCTCTTTGACGAGCGTGTCCACGAAATCGCCATCAAGGAGGTCATTCTCGACATAGTTCCTGAAAAGGTTCAGCCTGTCAGCATCATCCGCGACATCCATTAGGAGTGCTGTCTTCTCAGGAAGCGCTTCTTTCTTGACTATGAATACCTTGTAGTAATCATCATAGATGCGGGAGTTGGGATTGTCCAGGTCCGCCTCAATCCCTGAGATGTCCGCTTTTTCCCCATCGTCCTGGGTCGCGAATCCGGTCAGCATGCTGCCGCCGTCATCCAGCACGAACAGGCTGTTGGAGTCCAGCAGGTTGTCCCGCACGTTCTGCTCATCAAGATACCTGAGGCCTGCCACCACAAGCCACACTACAAGGACTATCCCTACTACACTGAGGGCGAAAGAGACCATCTTGCCCAAGAACTTCATCAACAGCACAGCTACGGCTAGGATTACTATGATACCTACTACTGTTGACAGCTCCATTTACTACCTCTCTATACTGTTTACCAGCGAATTCGCTGTCATTACACTATCTAATACCAAATATACTGGTCTATTTAAATATTAAGGTATTTAAAGGTTACGGTGATACATGCAGGATAATGAATCCAGAGGGCTCTCCACAGCTATCCTGACAGGCGTCGCCATATGGACATATATCTGCGTTGTCTCACGCTTGAATGCCCCATCAAAGGCTGTACAGCCACCACATCATAGCCATTCTCGATCAGGTGGGTTGCGAAGCTGTGCCTCAGTGAGTGCGGATGGACTTTCTTGTGTATCCCTGCTTTAAGCGCGGCTTTCCGGACGATCTCCTGCACACTCCGGATTGTCAGATACCCCTGCCGGCCTTCAAACACATATGCCCCTTTCAGCCCAGCCACCTGGTCTGAAAGCTTTGCCTTAAGGCACTGCGCGATTATGAACGGCCTGTCTTTTCCTCCTTTTCCTTTCCGCACCCACCCTATGCCCTGCCCAATCTCAAGATCAGCGGGCTTCAGCCGGACAACCTCACCAACCCGCAGCCCTGCAGAATACATGAGTTCCAATACCAGCCTGTGTTTCTGATTAGAGACGGCATCGAAAAGCCGGATGATCTCTTGTTTGGTCAAGTATATGGGAAGCGCCTTCGGACTTTTGCAATATCGTATCTTGAGTGTGACCCTTCGTCCCAGAACTTCCTGGAACATGAACTTGAGCGCGTTGATATGCACATTTAGTGTGTTGCCGCACGCCTGCCTGTCAATCAGCATATCGATGTAAGCAGTGATGTCCCTCTTCCTGACAGTCCTGAAATCCTTTTTGCAGTGCTTCATGAACTGCTTGACGCACTGCGTGTATGTCAGTATTGTCTTATGGCTGAGCCCGCGACGAAGCGCTTCTCTTTTCAGCGAATACAAAGGATCATTCATCATAACACCCGCATATTATTCATTAAAAGTTAGATTTTCTTGAGGAACCCTTCCCTTGTAGTCCCAATGTCTTTCTTTATTATCTTGAGAAGAAGTCCCGGTCCTATTTGCTCGCCGGCATGGCAGGGTATGCTTGTCTTCCTTCCGTCAGGATGCTTGTATATCCTGTGGCTCCCAACAGTATGGCTGTGGACGAATCCGAATTTTTCGACTACGCGGGCCACTTCTTTGCCCGTCAGTCTCGGCAGCTTATCCAAGAGGTTACACCTCTATCTGCTGCACCCCGATGAATGTGGAGAACTCGTGTTCCTCATCATCCTCAAGATAGGCTCGGACAGCTTCTTTGGTGCGCTCCATGAGTTCATCCATGCTCTTGGCTTGCGTGTGACAGCCTGGCAGCTCAATGACCTCAGAGATATACCAGCCATCCTGATCCTTCTCTATGATGAGGTTGAACTTTCTCTTCATATGCAATAATGAGCGTCTGTTGTTTATAAACATTCTTGTTTCATACCTGTCTATATTCATTGTGTTGCCTCCTTTTCCAGCATTTCACTATCTTCATCAAGAACATATAAAAGTGAAACTGCTTAATAAATTTGTCGTCGAGAAAAACAGAAATATTCCGGCACAGATGGAAACTTTTCAGAAAACAAAAACCATTCCGGAAACCCTCCGAAACACAACCCAAAGTAGTGACAAAAAATGCGTTTATCAACATCAAAAACACGCAATCACAAAGCCCCTAACCCACCAAATCATCCCTCTTCGCCTAAAGATGATTA
>CAZNGE010000015.1:0-30129 GCA_964572875.1 uncultured Methanosarcinales archaeon
TGTTTATCCCGCTGCTCGTGCCATCGTTCACTCCAAGCAATATAGGATAACCCATGAATGAAGTTATTCCTCCGCCTAAAGAGAGGGATCCTGTTATGGTCGTGTTGCCATCCACCTCAAGCCTCTCACCAGGGCTCGCAGTGCCGATGCCGACCTTGCCACCCATGATTGCCATTATATTATTATCTGATATCACTGCATTGTTATTCTCAGCGAGACCTATTGCGACAGAATAATTACCTGCAGCTTCAATATCAGCGCCTATTGCAGTGGAAGACGTACCTGATGCGGTCGTATGGTCTCCCATTGAGGTGGAGTAATCTCCCGATGCGATTGAATTAAAACCCATTGCTGTTGATACACCTGCTGATGCGATTGAATTCCAACCCATCGCTGTTGAACGATCACCAGACGCCTCTGTGTAAGCATTCATCGCAACAGCATAATTGCCTGATGCGTCAGCGTGAGTGCCCATCGCAACAGCATAAGACCCAGTAGCAGAATTAGTATTATCACCCATCTCAGCAGCACCAGTACCATATGATGTTTCAATATCCAAAGCAGCATCAGGAGTTGAAGTGCCGATGCCGACCTTCCCTCCTGTCTCATATATCGGCGTCGTCGTAAGCGTAGTCGGGCCGGACCACTTAGAGATGTTGTTCGCGGCTCCGGAGCCGCCGATTGTTCCTCCTGCACTGCTCAGGCAAGCGCCGCCATCGATGCAGAAGTCAGTGTCTGAGGAGACATTGCCTTCGAAGTATCCTGCGTAATCATCATCCCAGCCACTACTACCATAAACGCCTGCCGTGAATGAACCACCATTATAACCGAGAACGCCTGAAGTAAAACCCGGACCAAAGCCCTGGACGCCTGAATTAAGCCCAACACCAAAGACGCCTACCTCATTGCTAATACCAAAAACACCTGCCGTGTTAAAGAAGGGCATATTACCTGGATCCGAGATGTTGTAACCAAGGATTCCATAGGTGGTCCCGTTTATCATGCCTATTACACCTGCGCTGTTGTTTCCATCAGCCATGCCTATTATACCTGTCTTTGCGAGAGGGTTGTCAGCCAGGCTTGTTTTTGCTGTGTTGTTGGCGAGGATGGTCCCGCCCTGGACGTGGAGAGTCTGCGCAGGGCTCGTCGTGCCTATGCCCATACTGCCGGTAAAATATCCTGTGGTCGCGTTCACCCTGCTGGCGTTTATCTCATAAGAACCCATGTCCAGGTTCTCGTCTATCGACCTGACCTCTGAGAGCCTGTGGGACTGGACCTGGGCGAGAGCTGTCGCTACAAGGAGGAGGAGCATCGTCGCGAAGAGGAGTGAGAATGACAATATCCTTATGAATGCATTCTTGTTCCTGCCGGAGACTGAGCTCCAGGCAGCGTCGTTGCGTGCTGTCTTGTTTTGTTTTTCATTTGATTTTTTCAACCTGTTCACCTCTTTGCGATCATAAAATAGACGATTAAGACCTCGACTGCACCTCCAGCCATCTCCTAAAAACAGGATCGTGGATCTCGAACACGCCGCGCTCCTTCAGCGTGACAAAGCCCTTCTCCTCCATTATCGACAGGAACCTGCGGACATTGGTCTGAGAGTAGTCGAGGAGCCTGGATATCCTCGAAGGGGTGTTTACGCTGTGCTCTGCCATGCAGAACAGTATGGGAAGCTCCTTCGGGCTGAGGGACTTGAGCTTCTCGGAGAAGTAAAAGTGGAGCTCGTTAGAGAGGGAGTCATTTATTGCCTCATTGACCGAGCTGCTGTCTGTCTTGCCAGAATGCTTGATCAGCCTTCCAAAATAATTGATATAGAAGGGGACACCTTCGGCGAGATTATAGACGGTATTGAGAGCTTTCTCATCGAGTTCGATGTCATGGTCTTTCAGCAGGGTGCGCGTATCGTCGATAGACATGGGATTTAGGGATATCTCCGCAAAGCCTTCAAGCGGAATCCTCCTTGAAGCTGCCAGGACAAAGACAGTGTCGCGCAGGCTCTTGTGCAGGTCGAAGAACAAAGAAAGAGATGTCTTATCGGACTTGAATGTGTGCAGGAGATCTGCATCGTCGATCATGACGACCGCTGTGGTCTTTGTGTCTTTCGCGAGGATCGAAGGGAATGTGAAGAGATGCTTCACCACATCATCCATACTGGTCTTCGGGTCGTTCTCGAAGATGAGGAGTAGCTTGAGGCATTGCTTCGCGCTCTCGCCTATCTTAAGTGCTGAGACCAGCTTGTCAAGCTCAAGAATGGATGCGGAGATGAGGGCTTGATGGTGAGGGAACAGCTCTTTGTACGCCTCCATGATGCTGAGGAGGTTCTTCTTGACATATGACTCAAGGGTTATGCAGTTCTCTGCAGAGAATATGACAGGGGTGTGCGACTTCGATGATCTCAGCTTTTCGCTGATTTGAAGAAGGAATGATGACTTGCCTATCTTCTCAGGGCCCAGGATGAGAATGTCCTTATTTGACTTGATAGACTTGAGAGCGAAGTCTAGCTCCTGCTGGGAATAGCAATGCCTGCTGCGCACTGGCTTTAATGTGAACGCCACTTTTGTCTCTCTTTTTCCCGCTCTCTTGTTATCGCTAACTGATGACTACAAAGCATGACAAAGATTGAAACAATTTCTAATAATTATTTTTCTTAAGCATTTAAAGGTATATAAAGGTTTTGGTGTTTATAAATAAAAATTCGTGAATCCTGCACAAAATAGCGATAAATATTTTGATAATAATTTTTTTTATTAAAAAGTCTAACAAAAACATTAAAATACTGCATAACACAACAACAACACAAAAGAGGCACGATGACTGAGATGACCCAAGAGCAGCTGGCCCAGATGAGCCCTGAGCAGATAGCAGAGATGCAGAAGCAGCAGTGCATATTCTGTCATATCATTTCCGGCAAGGTGGCGTCCAAGAAGATATATGAGGATGAGAAGTGCCTCGCGATCCTCGACATCAACCCTGCAAACCCCGGGCACGTGCTTGTTCTGCCCAAGAAGCATTATTCTATCATGCCATTGATGCCTGCGGATGAGATAGAGCACCTCTTCAAGACTGCGAAGAAGATATCTGCAGCCCAGATACGCGGACTCAAGGCAGAGGGCACGAACATCTTTGTCGCGAACGGGGCAGCGGCAGGGCAGAAGGCACCGCACTTCATGATACACATTATACCCCGGAAGTCCGGCGATGGCATCACTTCCTTCTCATTGCCGAAGAACCAGATAACTTCGGAAGATCTTGAGAAGCTTCGGCTCGCCGTAAAAGGCAAAGTGAATGAGCAGTTCGGCATCAAGGATAAAGAGCCGGTCATGGTCGACAAGGCTGAGCCTGAGACGGTCGAGACTGAAGTTGAGGAAGAAGCAAAAGAAGACCTGGAGCCAGAGGGTGAGGAAGAAGAGAATGGTCCTAAAGTGCATGAGAACGGCGACGGGCATGAGAGCCCCATGTTCCACATACCCCCTCCTGAAGAGGACGAGGAAGAGCCTGATGACGAGGATGCGGGTAAGCCTGACCTCGACACGATATCAAAACTGTTTGGTTGAAAATGGCATGCGAATACTGCGAGATGATACAGGGCAAGAAAGAGGCTGCGAAGATATACGAGGACGGACGCGTTGTCGCTTTCCTCTCACCGCAGCCTGCTTCGATAGGCCATATAGTCGTGGTGCCGAAAAAGCACCTGCCAATACTTGAGGCGCTTGGAGACGATGACGTGGCCTACGCGTTCAGCATAGCCAACAAGATATCAATATCCGTGTTCGAGGCGCTGAAGATAGAGGGGACGAACATCATAGTCCACAACGGGGTCGCAGCAGGCCAGGAAGAGCCCCACTTCTCGATCAACATCGTGCCCCGCAAGTCTGACGACGGCCTTGTGATGGAATGGTCTCCCAGTCAGCTCAGCGATGAGGAGATGGCCACGATAGAGCTGCAGCTGAAAGAGGAGATGGAGAAGAGGCAGGAACCTGTAGAGGTGCCTGTGGAAGCGCCCCAGGAAGATGCCGGAACAGGGGATAAGCCGGCTGAAGCAGAAGCTGAGCCTGCAAAAGAAGGAACCTCTGAAGAGAAAAAGGAAAAAGAAGAGAACTATCTCATCAAGCAATTGAAGAGGATGCCTTAGCCATCCCTTAGATCGGGCAGTCTTCAAGCGACTCGTATGTTATGCCGGTATCAGCGCAGTAATTGTAACCTGACTCGCCGCTCTTCTTGAGCTTGGGTATGATCTTGACCTGCTGGACAGCCCCTACGCTCGCGAAAGTCGCGTTGAACTCCAATGAAGAGCCTGGTGCGAAATTCACTGTATCATTCACTGATTCATTGGTATGGATGCCTGTAGTGCCGAAAACCTTGAGCTGGAAGTCATCAATAGTCGCCGATCCTGTGTTCTCCAGTATTGCATAGACATAATCCGTACCCATGCATATCTGAGGGTTGCTGTTCACATTGAGGACGCCAATGACGACATCCCTGGAGCACACCATCTCATCACTCTTGCTGTCTATGGTCGCCTTGTTCTCGGTCACCATTCCACGTATCATGCCTGTGACGACCGCACCTATGCCCACCACTACGACGATAAGCAGAACTGCAGCGATCAACGGCGATAATCCTTTCTTTGATCTAAGCATAGTCATACCTCTCTGGAAATGATTTAAAAAAAAGATAAAAAAAGTTTAGCAGTCTACGAGCAGTCTGAAATGTCCGTGAATGTTAATGCTGCGTCTGTACAATACGCCTTTTCAGACCTGCCGACAACCTTCACTCTCGGAACAATCTTGACCTGCTGCAATGGTAAACCTGTTTTGAGGTCATCATAATGTACTGAAATCTCTTTGGTGTCACCAGCAGCTATCCCACCACTAATGCCGTTCAAAGCCAATGACTCGTCCTGTGCGTCGAAACCTGAACCGCCGAAGAACTTCAACTGAAGCTCGTCAATTGTGGCTGAACCACTATTCTCTAAAGTGAAGGTTATGTTACCGACAGAAGTATCATTACAGATCCTCAGAGCATCAGCGACTACAGGCACATTAATCGCCACTTCAACGCCGCACTTCATGTCAGATGACTTCTCTGTAATGACCTGCTTGTTCTCGGTGACGTAGTTCCTGACGATGCCAGTCACTACTGCACCTATGCCCACCACGACAACGATCAGGAGGACCGCTGCTATGAGGGGTGAAAGACCTTTCTTGTTCATCATGTCCAATGCACCTCCTTATTGGTATGTTGTACAGTTATTGGGTATAGACGTTATCGTTATACCCGAATCAGAGCAGAACGCGTGCTCTATTATCCCGGGCAGGTTTATCCTAGGCACTATCCTGACCTGCCTGAAGCCTCCTACTGAGGAAGGATCATAACTCATGTTGACAAGCACTGTATGGCCTGTGCGTAAAGTATCGTTCAGTACGGAATCGTTCTGGAATATGCCGCTCGAACCTACTATACGCACCTGCGCGTCAAGGACATCTATAGTCCCTGTGTTCTCTATATAAAAATTAAGTGAGGCAAGGTTTGCATCAGTATGATGCGTGCCATTGCATATCTGGTAGTTTCCATCAACAAGCACGAGCCCTATGCTGACATCCCTGCCGCATTTTATGGACTCCTTGCCTACTGTTACCTGCTTCTCGCCTTCTGTCAGATAATTCTTCACAAGGGTCATTACCGCAGCACCAAGAGTTACCACAATTACCACCAAGAGGACTGCCGCTATAAGTGGAGAAATCGCTTTTTTTCTTCTTAACAACATCTAAATGCCTCTTTTTTGGGTAGTTGGACTATATTTAAGGGGATTATTAGAGTTTTACTATTTAAAATTATTGGTTTTAAGGAAAGGATTACGGCCGACTTCAACCCAGTAAAATCATATTAGCTTGTACGGGCAGCACCGCGCTGCTAGACCGCATACGCTGCAGAGGTGAATATATACAGCCAAGCTGCTGACGCAGGGACTGTCCCGCATAGTAGAAGAGGCAGCGAGGCGCTTCATGTTCCTGAGGACACGCAGGTAGCGGCGGTGCTGCCAATTATGGCTAAACAAATGCACTACTTACAATATACCCAGCATGTGGAACACAAAATTCCCATAGAAGTATGTGACTGTGAAAGCAATCAGGAAGCTGGGCACGAATGGGATGCCGTACTTTATCAGGACCTTCTTGAGCTTCTTCTTTTTCTTTAAGCTTATGAGCTTCTTTATCTGGCTCATCTCAAGACCCAGGTCCTTGGGGCCGCACACCCTCTTGCCGCCAATGATGACGTCCTGCACGACCCAGTCCCCTTCAGTCAGCCTCTCAGGATCCACCCATCTTATCATGGAAGCCTTTTCCACAGACTTGAGATAGATGAACACATAGAAAGAAAGCATGAGCATGCCTGCAAGCACGACCAATGATACCCTTACTGATAGCGGGACAAACGCAGATATCAGCAGGAGCGCCAGCGTGCCTATCCAGACAATCCATTTCTCTTTCTTCTTCTCGGCGAACCTGCGGTTGAACTCCCTTGCGAAAAGCCTGCGGTGCAGTATCGCGAGATAGACGCTGAAAAGCAGGCCGAACACAGCCCCGAAGATGAATATGTTTATCAGGAAGCCGATGAGGAAAGCGTTTACGCTAAGTTCAAGGCCGAGAATGGCTCCAAGGCCCATGACCATCTTCGAGTCCCCTCCGCCCCACTGGCCTGCGTAGAACATAACCAGCGCAAGGGCCAGGAACGCCACAAAGCCAAAGATGCCGTTAAGAAGATATGTCCAGTCATGATAGACTGTCGTGAATATTATCCTGATGCCGAAACCAACGAATATAAGGCCGTAATTCAGCCAATCCGGCACTTCCCGGGTCTTGAAATCAGTATAAGTGCCTATTATAAGGGCTATCAGGACTATGACATAAATTATGGATTCAGCTATCATAGAGCCTGCTGAACGACAAAATATATAAATAAATTGTGTTGCCATTCTACAATAGAAAATGTTAGACGTGTTAAGGGGGAGACATTCTTGCTTGACGTAATAGCGAACCAACTGAGGAAGAAAGGAGTAAATCCTGAGAAATCCAGGATGCCGAAGCACATAGCCATGACAGTCGGAGGCCTGGGCAGGTGGTCAAGGAAGAAAGGAGAGGATGCGAAAGAGGCGAACAAGCGGGCGTTCAAGAAGGTGGAGGAGATAATCAGGTACCAGCTGTGCTTTGACATACCAATCCTTACGCTATACCTCATCAATTCAAGGGTCAAGGAATCATCTGACTTCACAGAGATGATGGACGCGCTCGCAGAGTTCTTCAAGGAACTCCTGCAGAACAAGGACATATTCAGGAGCAAGATAAAGGTCTCTATACTGGGCAAGTGGTATGACCTGCCTTCGCGTGTTGTCGAACCTATCAAAAGGGTGATAGACGAGACAAAGGACTATGACAGCTTCTTCCTGAACCTGTGCATAAACTACGACGGCCAGGAAGAGATAGTGGACGCGTGCAGGATAATAGTCAGGAAGGCATTATTGGAGAAGACAGACGTGGATTCCATCGATTCCTCGATGATAAAGGACAACATCTACTCGTCTTATTTCCTGGCACCTGACGTGATAGTGAAGACAGGTACAGGAAAACGGCTGCATGGCTTCCTATTGTGGGACTCGACAAGGTCATTGATATTCTTCTCGAACACACTGTGGAACGAGTTCAGGGAGAAGGACTTCATCCGCGCGATAAAGTACTACCAGGACAACAGGAACAGGCCGTAGAAAAGGACCGGCAGTAGAAAAAGGGAAAAAGAAAAAGAAAAATTAAGATATCTATCCTGCGATGCACTTGCCGGTATCGCACCAATAACCTTCTTTGCAGTCAACATCCCACATGCAGTCAGTGCAGATCCTATAATCAACGTCATCCCTTCCGCTGGTCATGGTGCTCTTGACCTTGCCGGTAACACAGGTATCACAAGTCCCCTGGCACATCATGTCTATCTTCCACTGATCGAACCTCGCGAAAAGCTCGTCCTCAGTCATGCACTTACCCTGGAAGCAGATATCAGCACCAGCATCACAATCACTCATGAACTTGCACTCAATAGGTACGCACTGCTTGTTCTTACAGCCGACCATGTCATTGGGAGAACCGCACTGCGCATCATAATCACAAGGCTGACCCTCCCTGACATTCTCGGTCAAGTCCACGGTAACCTCAGTGGTCTTCTCACCACCAGAGCCGGTGGTCTTGACCTCTCCGATCTTATTGCCGGAATCGTCCACGATATCCTGGGACGTGCAGCCTGCAAGAGTCAATGCCATCAATGCAACCAAAAAAACCAACAGAATAGTCTTCTTCATCTTCGTGACCTCCAGCTCATTCAAGCCTCTTAAACTCAATCACATCATCCCTGTCTCTTCTCGTACCTTCAAGCAGGTTCCCGTCATCTGAAAGGGTTACGTCGTCGATATAGCTGTGTGACGTCCATCGCAGGACATACTTGTTGCCTGATACATGCTCCCATTTGGCCTTGACATTACCGCTCACCTCAAGCATCATGTCGCCGTTCTCCTTGAAATAATAATGGAAACCGCCACGCTCCCACTTCCCAAGTATAGGGTCGCCTGCGCCGACTTCAGTGTCTACAGGAGTCTCTTCCTCCTGAGGCTGTGCCGCAGAAGCAGCAGAACCTCCCTCAGAAGACACGCACTTGCCTACATCGCACCAGTAGCCGTCCTTGCAGTCCGTGTCCATCATGCAATCCGAGCAGATCCTGTACTGGGCATCATCCCTGCCGTCAGTCATGGCGCTCTGGAGCTTACCAGTGACGCAGTTGTCACAGGTCCCAGAACACATACGGTCCATTGTCCACTGTTTGAAGCGGGCATACAGCTCAGCCTCAGTCATGCACTTATGCTGATAGCACATATCAGCCGAAGCAGGGCAATCACTCAGGAACTTGCACTCGATATCCACACATTTATGGTTCTGGCAGCCAACCATGTCATCTGCAGAACCGCACTGCCCATCGTAGTCACAAGGCTGACCCTCACCCACATTCTCGGTCAGGTCCACTGTAACCTCAGTAGTCTTCTCACCGCCCGAACCAGTGGTCTTTATCTCCCCTATCTTCTGGCCGGTATTCTCATCAATAATGTCCTGCGACTTGCAGCCCGACAAGACAAAAGTCAGAGCCAGCAGGACCAAAAACAATGAAAATATCTTCTTGTATCCCATTATAGCACCTCCAATCAGACACACCTGCCCATCTTGCACTCGAAGCCAGCCTTGCAGCCGGTACCTCGTACGCAATCGACACAGACCTGGTACATGCTTGAGCCTGCGCTTGTCGCTATGGTGCACTGCTCATGACCGCTCTCGCACTCAGGACAGTCAAGACTGTCGCACTTCATGTTCTGGCAGTGATCATACTCATCCCAAAGCTGCTCCTCTGTCCAGCACCTTCCCTGCCAGCAGAGGTCATCACCAGAACCGCACTGCTGGAGAACGACGCAAGACTTGGCCGTACCGCCCGAATCACCCTTAGGTGTGACGTCCATCTCCTCAGCGTTCTCATCCATCTGGCGCTGGGTCTCGTCAATCACTTCCTGGTACGTCTGAGGCTCAGTCTGAGGCTCATTCGCGGGCGCAGCAGGCCTAACTGCTGCAGTCCTTTCCGGCTCAGACGTGCCGCAACCGCTGATAACCAAACAAAAAGAAAACAAGACAAAGAAAATAACCAACAACTTTTTTCTATTCTCCACTCTATCACCCGGTTTATGTTTTATAATTTGTTTGACAATCCGCAATGATTAATAAATATTTTGATTTATTGATAAAAAAGCTTTATTGATAAAAAAGCCTATTTATACCATAAAATGACACAACATTTATAAACAAAAACAACGCATCTCCCTGCATGAAAAAGAGGTTGATTGCAGCACTGCTCGTATTCATGATGCTATTTCTTTCAGGATGCATGAGTGCGGGCCAGGTCTATAAAGAGACAGAAGATGTAGACCAGAGCACAAGGATAATCAGCACAACACAGACAGACTCCGATGGGGTCAACTTCACTATCGAGGAGCTGCAGTATATCAAGGACGAGCAGATGTTCACGATCTACTTCCCCTACAAGCTCAGGCCTGCACTGGACTGGCTCAAGGCTAACTCAAGGCCGAGCGACAAGGTGCTCACATGGTGGGACAACGGCCATGTAATAAGAGGGTACGCGCGGAGAGAGCCCATAGTCTATACCCCATCAAGGAACATACTCGAGACAGTAGCAAAGGGAAAGTGGGACGAAGCCAAGCTCGGGCCATTCTCAAACCCTGATGACATGACAAATGTCGCCTACGCATTCCTTGCGGACAGCCCGACAATAACCAGCGGGATAATGAAACGATACGGCGCGAGGTTCGCGTTCGTCGCAAGGGCAGACCAGCAGAAGCTGGCGGGCATGACCATGCTGCTCGACGAAAACGTCGAAGATTATCTCGACGACCTCGGAGAACCGAAAGCGACTGTCAGGGACAAGGTGCTGTTCAAGATGGCAGACGGCTGGACAGTCAAAGGATTCAAACATGTGTATGAGGACGATTACGCCAACATCTACGAAGTGCAGTGATTATAACCCCAGAACACCTCATTACTTCTTTATAAACTGCATAAACAAACTATATAAACAAAGGCGGTTTCGATGCAGAGTATGGAGATAGACAACATCATCAGGAGGATAGCGCTCAAGAACGCGCTGGACTTCAAGGGCAAGGCCAATCCCAAAGCGGTGATGGGCAAGGTGCTGGGCGAGCACGAAGAATGGCGCGAGAAGAGAGGGGAGCTTGCCAAGAAGATAGACATCATCGTGGGCGAGGTCAACAAGCTGGATGCTGATTCCCAGCGCGCAGAGCTTGAAGAGTCGGCTCCTGAGATGCTCGAGAAGAAGGAGAAGAAAGAGAGGGACGTTTTCGCTTCGCTGGGGATAAAGCAGGGCGATGAGGTCGTGACCGCCTTCCCGCCAGGGCCTGAGAAATACCCGCACATCGGGCACGCGAAAGCAGCTCTGCTCAACTACCTGCTCGCGAAGCAATACAACGGGAAGTTCAAGCTCAGGTTCGAGGACACCAACCCCAAGCTCGTGCAGGGCATATTCTATGACATCATACAGGAGAACCTCAAGTGGCTCGGGGTTGAGTGGGACGAGCTGACATACGCATCAGACCACATGGACCTTTTCTATTCCTTGTGCGAGAAGGCGATCGCTGAAGGCAACGCATACGTGTGCAACTGCGACGCAGAAAAGGTGAAGCTGTCGCGCGAGAAAGGAGAAGCATGCGACTGCCGCGGGAGAGGAGCTGACGAGAATCTCGAGATGTGGGCCAAGATGAAGGCAGACCTCCCTAAAGGCCATGCAATAGTGCGGCTGAAGATAGACCTCAAGCACCAGAACACGACCATGCGCGACCCGACGATATTCAGGATAATAACAGAGGAACACGCCCGCCACGGCAGCAAGTACAGGGTGTGGCCCAACTATGACTGGCAGAACGCGATAATGGACAGCGAGACAGGCGTGACCATAAGGATACGCAGCAAGGAGTTCGAGCTGCGCAATGAGCTGCAGAGGCACATACAGAACATCCTCGGATTGCGCCAGACATCGACGCATGAGATCGGCAGGTTCAACCTTGTCGGGGTGGAGACCAGCGGAAGGAAGATACGCGAAGGCATCGAAGAAGGAAGGTATCTCGGATGGGATGACGCTTCATTGGCCACCATCGTGGCATTGCGGCGCCGCGGGTTCCAGCCAGAGGCGATAAAGAACTTCGTGGTCTCGACAGGGATATCGAAAGCAGAGGCAACATTGACATGGGACGACCTCATCGTGCACAATAAACGGCTGCTTGACGCAGAGGCAGACAGGTACTTCTTTGTAGCGGATCCAGTCGAACTGTGGGTGAAAGGCGCTGGCGAGGCAGATGTCGAGCTCAATCTCCATCCGACACATAGGAAAGGAGGCAGAAAATTCTCTGTACATGACAATTTCCTAATCGCAAAAAAAGATTTCGACGGGCTTGAAGAGGGGAAGATGTACAGGCTCATGGACTGCCTGAACTTCAGGAAGCTGACTGATGGTTTTGAATTTGATTCACGAGAAGTGGACAGGTACAAAGAGCATGGCGAGAGCATCATGCACTGGCTGCCGGAATCAGAGGGTCTTGTCCCTGTCGAGGTGATGATGCCTGACAAGAAGATCGTCGTGGGGCTGGGCGAGAAAGGCCTTGCGGATGTGAAGGAAGGAGCAGTCATACAGTTCGAAAGGTTCGGTTTCTGCAGGCTGGACAAACGCGAGAAAGGCGATGACGGAAAAGAGAAGCTGGTGTTCTGGTACACGCATAAATAATACCATAACAAAACATCCCTGTTGCGTGATTATTCCGAATCCTCCCAGAAAGGTTTAAATAAAAAATATTCCTGTATCCTCTTGATATGGCGCAAATGGAATTCCCGTGCGGCGCAAAGGGGGACCCAGGCTACTGCCCTGACCTGTGCAGGTACGGTAAGTTCTGCAAGATCAAGGCAAAGAAGGAAGAGCCTCGCGGACTGCAGGACGAAGATGAGATAGAAGAGATTAAAGACGACGCGCCTAAGGTCGAGACATATTTCTGAGTCATCACTCAATTCTATAAGAAACCATCAAAGATGCTGAGCATCATCAGCCAGTGCCGAGTAGCCTCTGATCTTCAAGGCCGAGAAGGTAATCCACTATCTCATCCTGCAGGAGATACCCTCTCCTCTGGCGCTCCCTCAATACGCGGACATATTCAGGATACATGTCAAGGATGGCCTCTACATCATCGCCTTGAGCCCTGATGAGCGAACCGTCCTCATCATGGGTCATGAGAGTGACTTCCATCTTCTCAACGATCCTGCTCTCCTGGAGCCAGGCCTTCCTCCTTGACCGGTTGCCAGGGTTCAGGGTGCGGCTCGGCATCCTGCCGGAATCAGCGGCGCGCTCTACTTCCTTCTCAAGGGAGCTGCCATTACTCCTGTACTTGTCATCCTCTGCCTTCCGCAGAGCAGCATTCAATCTCGCATAGTAATCCTTGGCAAGCTCCCCGACATCTCTCTTCATATCCCAACACCTGGAAAAATATAATGCTATCTCCAGGCTCGAGGTTGTATTGCAGATATATAAGAACTGGCAAGCCATTTTTTATCAAAACTATATGCTTATCACATATTCTCGCGAAAAAATAATGTTTTCAGTCTTTTTATTTAGAATCAGATGCTTTTTATAAATAAACTCCAGGCTCCAGAGCCGAACAATGTTATGATCGTTACTGCTGTGCCGGCTATTATCACACCAACGATGCATGCTATGATGAACTTCCTGTACCCCATCCCTATGAGGTACGAGCCTAAAGCGCCGGTATAGACGCCAGAGCCAGGCAGCGGGATGCCGATGAATATCGCCACGCCGATCTCGCCGTACTTGTCGACGTACTTCTGGATCTTCTTCTGGGTCCGTTCGATAACCTTATTGTAGAGCCTGCCTATCGGCTTGATCCTGACGACAAGATGCACCAGCTTGTCGAGGAGAAAATAGATCAGGATGCCGAGTATGATATTGGTGACCACGCAGATTATGAATACATCCACCCAGTTCATGTGCAGCTTCAGGATGCCGTAAGGTATGGACGCCCTCAGCTCTAAGAACGGAAGGAATGTTATCAATATGAGTTCCAAGATTTCGCTGAGCATGCTGTGCCGGCAGGCAAGGGGCTTTAAATATATTGTGGAAAGGTTTTTTGAATGAAATTTCAAATTCACCACTCAGAGCGCCTGAAAAGGCAGAATTCTTCAGGTGAAATCAAAAGTTTTAAATAGAAGCATATGTTTTATACGGCCTGAAACGCTTAAATCGCGAGGTTTAAGGCATATTTCACAATAAGACCAAATGGGGTGAACAGAAAAATGGCAGACCTATTAGTTGTGAAGGCAAAACTGAAAGATGTCTGTAAAGGCTTCAATGTTGCAGGAGACCTTGCAGAAGGACTTAGCGCAAAGGTCGGAGCAGCAGTCGAAGACGCTGTCAAGAGGGCTGATTCTAACGGAAGGAAGACAGTCATGGGCAAGGACGTAGCATTCTGCTTCCTGTGCACAGCAAAGCATGACGAGAACCTGATAGTTAAGGCAAAGCTCAAAGAAGCAGCCAAGGGCGCAAATGTAGCAGGCGACCTTGCAGAACATCTTAACTGCTTTGCACACGGGCTCCTCAAAGCTGCCTGCGAAAGGGCAGAATCAAACCAGAGGAAGACCGTCATGGCAAAAGACCTGTAATCAGGTCAATTTTTTCTTTTTTATCTTATTCTCAAATCAATAAACAATAGAAATAGGGCTATTTCTTCTTGGATTTTGCCTTAGGCTTCGACGTCTTTGCTGCTCTCTTAGATCTGGGCTTCGGCTTGGCTCTCTTCGGCTTTGCTTTTGCTGGAGCAGGAACTGGCATGGGCGCCATACCCTTGGCCCTCATCAATGACTGCTTGTGCGTGTCGATGAGCCGCTTCAGCCGGTCAAGATCAGCTTTTGTGTGCTGACCTGACATGACAAGATCCTTGTGCCTCTGCTCAAGAACCCTGAGATGCGACTCAATCTCTGAGATGTACTCTTGCTTGGACTTCAGCTCCTCAGGAACAGGCTCTCTCTGCTTTGCCTTGACCCTCTTCTCGATATCCTCAATCTTCTTCTGCCTGTCCTCGCCTGACTCAGAAATCCTGATGTGGGCTGATGCCAATGCCTCGCGGAGCTCCATTATCTTATTGTCCTTCTCCTCAAGCTCCTGGGCATACTCCTTCCCTATGTCTATCAGCTTCCGGGAGAGGTTCTCGACCATGCGCCTGAGCTCATTTATCTGCCTTGTCTCCCTGCGCTGCTCCTCGAGGATCTTCTCCTCGTCCTTGAGCACGTCATGGACCGCAGACTCGAAAGAGCCCAGCTCGGTCTCTATGGCCTGCTTAGTCGATCGCTTGTTCAGCGAGACAGACTTTATCCTCTCTATCTTCTCCTTGATGTGCTGTTTCTTTACAGAGCGCTCCTCTGCCTTTATCGCAGCAGCAGAAAGATGGGTTACAAAGCGCCTCATCCTGCCTGGATGCATATCATCCTTGGAAACGCCAGGCTCAGCCTTTATCTCAGCGTAGTCTTCAGCCATTTTCAGATCTACTTCATCAGTCCGCCCATTATGCTCTTCTTACCGGGCGCTGGCGCGGGTCCTGAAGAAGGCGATGGTCCAGGCGGAGCTCCAGGCGGAGCTCCAGGCGGAGTCAATGGCGGAAGGCCCTGACCAGGAGCAAGAGGCTCCATACCTTCGGGAGCTCCAGGAGGAGCGAAAGGCATAGGGCCTGGCGGCGGAGCCGCAGGCCTGGGCGCAGCAGGCTTCGGGCCTCCTGACAGGGGCGGCATCCTGTGCTCTGACTTATCACCTATCTCCTCAAGCTTCTCTCTCACCATGTCAGCAATCGCGACAATCCCCTTCGCGATCTTCTGGTTCTGGTCTATGAGCGTGTCTATCTTCTCATTTATCGGGCCGAGCTGCTTTCCGACCGTCTCTGTGTCATGCTCCTCAAGCTTCATGTCCTCAGCAGCCTGCTTGAAGACCTCAAGCATTACGTTCAGGCTCTTGTTGAGATTGTCGATGCTGGCCTGGAGATCCTCGCCAGACTCAGAGCCCTCAAGAGGGTTCTTCTTTATCCTCTCCAGCTCACGCTTAAGCGTAAGGAACTCTTTCTTAGAAACAATAGCATACTCCTCTTCTTCACTCATGTATGAGCACCCCTTTTTCTTTTTTCAGCATGAAAGGAACATAAACTGATTATATAAAACCAGGCTTTGAACTTTATAAAGATTTCTGTTTTATTTATGGGCCAGAGGGGTTTTCCACTTAAAATTCTAAGTAGAGAGGGGTTTTGGCAATGTGGCAGATATACCTGGAAGAGGAAGAAAATAGCGCTCCGCAACACCGAATGGTGGAGCGGAGCATCACCAAGGTTAGAACCAAAACAGACGAAATCCAAAAAAAACAAAAAAATTCATAAGACCATTTTTATCACCTCCGCATCGTATTTGCGCGCCAATGATGCAGTAAAGCTAAACCCCTGGATTAAAAATACTTTATGAAGCCCTGATGCAGACCTGTAATTCACAAGCTTTAAAAAACAACAAAAAACTGACCATATCTGCACATCAAAGGCGGGATAAAAATGACCCTATACATCAATAGCCCACAATGGTTCGCAGGCATAGACTCCGGGATAGAATTCCTCTCACTGGTCGTCGCGCTCATGGTATCCTGGTACGGGTACAAGATATACCGGCTCTCAGGAGAACGAAAATACAAGCACTTCGCATCAGCATTCCTCCTTGCAGGCATCGCCTATGTATTCAAGATAATATCACAGATAACACTATACGAAAAGGAACTCGTACGCCAGAGAATCGGCCCGTTCCTGGTCTCACGCACAGTGCTTGAGCCGGTCAGCTGGCTGCACACCTACTCATACGTAATATTCGGACTCCTGATACTATTCTCACTCCTCCTCCTCCTGATCGTGACATTAAGGATAAATGACAGGCCTACCCTTATACTCCTGACATATTTCATGATTGTCGTCACGCTCGCCAGCATCAAGGCCCAGGTGCTGCTCCACATAACGCTCGCGCTCATGGCCGCACTGCTGGTGTTCCACTTCTACACCAACTACGCGAAGAACAAGGCACGGCAGGCGCTATTCGTCACGCTGGCATTCCTGGGCATACTCCTGAGCCACATAGTGATGATATTCATGGTCTATGACCCGAACATATACGTTGCAGGGGAAGCGCTGCAGCTCACGGGCTTCCTGCTGCTAATGTACGCATTCATACTGGTGAGAAAAAAGTGACGGCAAGAAGAAGCAGGCTCGAGGTGATATACGACCTGCTGAACTCAATAAAAGAGAAAGGCGGTACGATAAAGCCGACTCACCTACTGTACAAGTCAAACCTATCCCACAAGAAGATGACTGAATACATAACAGAGCTCATAGGCAAGGGATTCATAGAAGCGAAAAATAAGGACGGCAGGAAGACATATGCCCTTACCGATAAGGGGCTCGAGTACACCAACGAGTTCCAGAGGATGAAGAGATTTTCCGAATCATTCGGATTATGAGGTGGTTTCAATGAACGCTGAGATAAAGAAGCTGACCGCACAGGCCGAGAAGCACTCTAAAGAGATAGACCAAATCATCCAGGAGGCGCGCAAGATAATAGTAGGACAGGAGGACATCCTTGAGAAACTGGTCATCGCGATGATCGCTGACGGCCACATACTTCTCGAAGGAGTGCCTGGACTCGCAAAGACCCTCATGATAAGGACCATATCAGACACGCTCCACACTAAATTCTGCAGGATACAGTTCACGCCCGACCTGCTGCCTGCGGACATAATAGGCACCAAGATATACGACCACAAGAAGACATCATTCTACACGAAGAAAGGCCCCATATTCTCCAATTTCATACTCGCCGACGAGATAAACAGGGCCCCGCCCAAGGTACAGTCCGCCCTGCTCGAGGCGATGCAGGAGCGCCAGGTGACGATACAGGGAGATACCTACCCGCTCGACAGGCCATTCCTCGTGATGGCGACGCAGAACCCCATAGAGACCGAGGGGACATACAAGCTGCCGGAGGCGCAGGTGGACAGGTTCATGTTCAAGCTGCTGATAGACTACCCCCATAAAGGCCATGAGAAAGAGATAATACAGAGGATGACAAGAGGCATTGAATACGCCACCAAAAAGATGATGTCTCCCGGACAGATGCTCAAGATACAGAAGTTCAGCACACAGATATACGCAGACGAGAAGATAGAAGAATACGTAGCGAGCATCGTCGACGCGACACGCAACCCCAAATCCTACAATCTCGACATCGACGGGCACATCGAATACGGGGCATCCCCCCGGGCGAGCATCTGGCTTATACTGTCAGGGAAGGCGCGCGCCCTCCTCAACGGAAGAGGCTATGTGACGCCGGAAGACATACAGAGCGTGGCGCATGACGTCCTCAGGCACAGGATAATCCTGAGCTACGAGGCAGAGGCCGAAGACGTGACACCGGACCAGATAATAGACAAGATACTGGCGAAGGTCAAGATCCCCTAAGGCCTCAATGGAGGACCACGGCCAAAATGGAGACCAAGGAAGTCCTGAAGAAAGTCAGGAAGATCGAGATAAAGACCAAAAAGCTGGTCGACGGACTGCTGCAGGGAGCATATCACTCGATATTCA
This sequence comes from uncultured Methanosarcinales archaeon, assembly GCA_964572875.1. Classification (GTDB taxonomy): domain Archaea; phylum Nanobdellota; class Nanobdellia; order Woesearchaeales; family UBA11576; genus JABMQF01. Next base: position 18,323 of record CAZNGE010000015.1, read on the forward strand.
AAGGCAGAGGCATAGAATTCTCGGACGTTAGGGAATACTTCCCAGGGGACGACATCAGGGCAATCGACTGGAACGTCACCGCCAGGATGAACCACCCATACATAAAGGAATTCATAGAGGAGAGAGAACTCACCGTGATGATACTCTTCGACAGTTCAGGCAGCAGCGAATTCGGGAGCGAGAAAGCGAAGAAATGGGCTGCCGTGGAGCTCGCGGCCTCGCTGATGTTCGCGGCCATGCACAACAACGACAGGGTAGGGCTGGTCCTGTTCACCGACAAGGTAGAGCGGTTCGTACCTCCCAGGAAAGGCAAGAGGCACACCATGAAACTGATACGGGAGATGATAACACACAGGCCAGAAAGCAGGCTGACAGACATAAGGAAAAGCCTGGAGTTCGTGTCGAAAGTGATCAAGAAGAGGAGCATCGTCTTCATCATATCAGACTTCTTCTCAGAGGCCGGCTACGCTAAGCAGCTAAAGATACTCCAGAAAAGGCACGACATCATAGCAGTGAACCTCAACGACCTCAGGGAGCACGAGATCCCGGACATAGGATACATCCACCTCGAGGATGAAGAGACAGGGGAACAGGTCCTCGTCGACACGTCAGACCATTCATTCCAGCAGAACTACTCCAGACTGATCTCAGAGCACAATGACAGGCTGAAGGAAACGTTCAAGATGATGAAGATAGACAGCATAGACCTCAAGAGCCACGAGCCGTTCGAGATACCGCTCAAGAGGTTCTTCGCCCTGAGGAGCAGGAAGGTGGTGAGATAGATGACAGGCTTCAACAACCCTACTATTCTCCTGTCCCTCCTGATAATACCCGTGCTCTACGCAGCGTACAGGATAGCGATGGGCAGGAAGAGAGAGGCAGCGATGAGGTTCAGCAGGGTATCCCTCATAAAACAGGCGGCGAAAGGCCAGAAGAACCTGAGGGTCCATGCGCTGTTCTGGATACCGCTCGCGGCAATCGCGCTCCTCCTGATAGGGTTCGCAGACCCGCACATACCGCTGAAGCAGACAAAAGAAGGCGTCAATGTCGTGCTCGTCATCGACGACTCAGGCTCCATGGAGGCCACAGACTACACACCAACAAGGCTTGAGGCAGCCAAGAGCGCGGCAGGCATACTCATAGACAGCCTCCACGATAAGGACCAAGTCGGCGTCGTACTCTTTGAGAACGGAGCAACAACCGCAGCATACCTGAGCCCGTACAAGGACAGGGTCAAGGACAAGCTGGAAGCGATAACACCCAAGGAGGGAAGGACAGCGCTTGGCGACGGCCTGAGCCTTGCAGTGGACATGGCAGACTCAATCCCGAACAAGAAGAAGGTGATAATCCTCCTCAGCGACGGCGTCTCCAACGCAGGAGTTATATCGCCGGCGGAAGCGGCAGATTTCGCCAAGACAAGCAAGATACAGGTGTACACCATCGGCATGGGATCTGAAGGCAAGACAGTGCTCGGCTACGACTGGTTCGGGAACCCACAGTACGCAGAGCTCGATGAAGCAACCCTGCAGCAGATAGCCCAGCTGACAGGAGGCAAATACTTCAAGTCGGTCGATGACAAGACGCTTGACCAGATCTATGAGAACATAGGCAAGGACATAAAGCGGGAGAAAGAGGAGACGAGCATAGCCAAATGGCTTTTCCTCGCGGCCCTCATCCTTCTCCTTATAGAGATGTACCTCAGGTACGGGACGAAGAGGGTGATACATTGAAGGCCTCGACAATCATCCCACTCATACTCATGCTCGTGCTGATGGCGGCAGCAGCACAGGCAAAAGACCTCTCGGTAGAGAAGCTTGCGAAAGAGAAAGACCTAAAGACAGGCGACTCTGTGACGATAAGCCTCATGTTCACGAACCCATTCGACCAGGATCTCCCTGTAAGGATAGTCGACAACAACGTAATAGCGAACAACGGCCTTGACGTACAGTGCATGGAGTTCACAGTACCTGCAAACCAGCAAGTAGAGGCGGAATACCCACCTATACAGCTGCTCAATGACGGGGAATACACGCTTGATGCCGCGAGCGTGAGCTACACAGACCCGGAAACCGGCGAGGAGAATACAGTAAAGTCAGGGACGCTCAAGGTGAGCGTCGGCAAAGGCAATGCTGCAGGAAGCGGCCAGGGCGTCACCACCATCTACCAATGCGACGGCATGAACATGAGATCGACCTCATTCTCGAGCACCGGAGGGAACATGCAGGTCAGCATAAACCAGGGCGGAATGCAGGCACAGATACAGCAGCAGATGCAGCAGATGGAAGACGACATGAACAACGGGATGCAGAATGCCCAGGACCGGATGCAGCAGCAGAATGCCGTCCAGAACAACCAGATTGCGCAGGATGCCGGCGCATTGAAGCAGCAGATGGAAGAGCAGAGGGAGCAGTACCAGCAGATGCAGCAGGAGTTCGCGAAACAGCTCGGCCAGGACGAACAGTTCGCCAAGGAGCACCAGCAGCTCATGAATGAAGGTTACAATCTCACGGATGCGCAGCTTGACCCAGAGTCCAACAGCACAGGCAGCTTCAAGATGCAGTACCAGAGGTCTGACGGCGAGACTGCCTCGCTCTCAGGAGACATGAAGGACGGGAAGATGCAGGACCTGGATAAGCAGTCAAGCGTCGAGCAGAAGCGGATGGCGCAGCAGATGATGCAGGACCCGCAGTACAAGCAGTACGCTCAACAGCTCGCCCAGCAGGGATACAACCAGACAGCCATGAAGATGTCAGGCAGCGGCAACATGACACAGCTCACCGCACGGTTCGAGAATCCTGACGGCCAGCAGGCCAACATAACAGCAGAATTCGAGAACAAGACCATCACGAAAGTAGAGATGAAGAAGGAAGATGAGAAAAGCCGCTGGTGGATACCCGCTATCATCCTGGCACTGGCAGGCATAACGATTGCAGCATACCTGATATACAGGAAATACCACCGACAGGCCGAAGAGCCAGCCAAGGTCAAGAAGAAGGTCGAAAGGCCCATCGACTACCATAAAGATGCGAAGAAGCTCCTCGAAGAGGCAAAGAGGCTCTTCGCAGACGGCAAGGAAAAGGATGCTTACGAGAAAGCAAGCCAATCAATAAGGCTGTTCTACACGCACAAGCTCGGCCACAGGAAAGAGCTTACAAACACCCAGACCATCGAGGCGCTCAAGAGGCACAAGATGGCGCACCATGACACCCAGAGATGCCTCAACCTGTGCGGAATGGTAGAGTTCGCCAAATACAAGGCAAACAAGAAAGACTTTAGTGAGATCGTGAGGACAGCTGAAAAGATAATAGAAATGAAAAAATAAAGAAAAAATAAAAAATCAGCTGCCTACAGCTTCGTTATGACCGGCGGCCTGTTCCTGTTAATCACTGTTATATGCACTTTCTCTGTGTCTGACGCGCCTGAAGGGTCTGTTGCTGTTATGGTGACATCATACTCTCCTGCGTCATCATAGCCTGTCTTCTTCGTCTCTGATGTCATCCAGCCAGAATACTTCACCGTGACCTTGTCGCCATCAGGGTCGGTTATCCTCGGCCTGAGCTCTATGGTGTCGCCCTCATAGACCTTCATGTCGGTCATTCCTGCTATCTGCGGCGCTGAGTTGACCTTGTTGACCTTTACACTCACGGTCTTGGTCACTTTCTTGTCCCCATCAGTCGCGACAACTGTCGTCTTGTACGTCCCTGCGTCGCCCTTCTTGGTCTTCCATGTGCCATCCTCTGCGAAAGGCGTATCGAAGATTACAGTCACCTTGTCGCCGTCAGGGTCTGAGGCCTTTGCCACTATCTTTGCGGTCTCGCCTTCATTTACTGTTATCGATCCAGGCACATCCAGAGTAGGGGCGCGGTTCTTGTCGACGACAGTTATCGTTATCGTCTCCTCGTCCTTCTCGCCGTCAGGGTCAGTACAAGTGACCTTGACATCATGCTTGCCTGCGTCATCATAGCCAAGGGTCCTCTCAGCCTCCTTGATCCATCCGCTGATGGTTATCTTCACCTCGTCCCCGTCAGGGTCCGTGCACCTCGGGCTCAGGGTTATCTTGTCGCCCTCGTTCGCGGTGATGTCGCGCAGTCCTGAAAGAACAGGCGGCTGGTTGGTCTGGATGACCTCGACGCAGAACTCCCTCTCGTCAGTCAGCTCGCCGTCAGAGAGCTGGACCTTGGACCAGGTAGTGCCCGCGTCGCCCTTTGCAGTGCGCCACACGCCGTACTTGTCGAAAGGCTTGAAGAACGTCCATATAAGCCTGCCCGCAGGCCCGATGTCCGGATCAGGGTCATAGCCCTCTGGACTTAGGCGCACGGTCTCTCCCTCGTTCACCGTGAAGTCGCATTCGCCTTCCTTGGGAGACTCTATCCTGGGCTTCTGGTTGACAGCCTCATTCGTGTACACTATCGTGCCTGCTATGCAGTAGTTCTCGTAGGGCTCGAGCTTGATGACCTGATAGTCATACGAGTTCAGGTCGCAGTACCTGTCGTCGACTACGCAGCTCCCCTCGGGAAATATGTACCTGCACTCATCCCTTGTGAAGAAATACTTGGTGTACGTGTCTGACGACTGCTGCTTGATATATGTCTGCGGCTCAAGCTCTGCAAGCGCCATCAACGCGAAAAGCAGAATCGCAAATAAAGCAATGCCTGAAAGGATCTTCCACTTTAGAGGGGAAGCCCTGTACTTCAGGCGAAGATATGTCCTCTTTCTAAACCTCATTTTTCGCACCTCGTTATTTTTTGTTATTGTGAACATCAACCAATATGAAGCCCTGACCGTAGCCGCCAATGAGCACGCCATCGGCTTAACACATTGAATCAATAAACAATTACGCCTTACGGCGAAATTAACGATTGTCCAAATCAGGCGTGCAAAAACGATCTCGACTCGCAAGCTCATCGGGATTGTTGAGCTTGCAAAGCATGCTTTGCAAGCGTGGCGGCACGAGAGCTTGGTGAGCAAAGCGAGCCAAGCGGAGTAGGGCAGGGCTTCATATCCCTCACCTGCAACAGGCTCTTGCCTTTCTCAGCTTCTGCATCCTCGCGAGCCTTTCCTGACAGGTCTCTTCAGCAGGCTCTTCTTTTGGCTCTTCTACAGGTATGTTTCCGACGATGATCTCGCCGAGGTCTGCTGCAGGAGCAGGCACTGGCCTTATATCTTCAATTGTGTCGTAGATGACCACATCAACCTGTCCTGGAGCAGGGCATGGCGGGCACGCGGCAGGATAGACCACGTCGACATCGCCTGTCTTGGGCAGGACTACCTCAACCTCTCCCACACTGCCGGGCATGATGACCTCTACATCCCCTGATGCAGGCATGTCGAGCTCGACCTCTGGAGGCGGTGGCGGCGGGACCCATGCATGGCTTGTCTTCGGCTGTGGTTCCGGCTCTGGCATGAGTATGTTCAGCTTAGCGCTCTTCACGTCGACGCCGCCATATCCGTCAGAGCAGATGACTTCAAGATTGTATGTGCCCGGAGGCTCGTAAGCGATGTACGCGACATCCTTCCCATCGAAGCGGTAAGAGATGGTGACCGGGTCATTGTCAGGGTCGTGGCACGAGACAGGTATCTTCGTGCTGTCACCCCTTGTTATCGTGATGTCAGGCACTGGCTGGAGTATCGGGTTGCGGTTGTTGGGCAGGACCTCGACGCAGCTTCGCTTCGTGTCCTTGAGCTCGCCGTCGGATACTGAGACCCAGAAATTGAAGATTCCGCGCTGGCCTTTCACCGTCTGCCACTGCCCCTTACTGTTGAACGGCGGGCCGAACTCCCACAACAGCCGACCTGCAGGGCCTATCTCAGGATCAGGATCGAACGCCTCTGGTGCGAGCTTCACGAGCTCCCCTTCATGGACCACAATAGGACATGAAGGCTGAGACAGGACCGTAGATGACAGCATAGAAAGAACTAGCAGGAACAGAACGACAATACCTGTCTTCTTCAGCACCCTTTTCATAGTTTCCACTGCATCAAGTATAGTTTTCACCCTCTTTTGGATACGAAAAAAACCTAAACAAACCTTTTCCCGCCCGGAAAAGCAATATGGCGTGGGGTTGATGCACTATATATATTTTGTTGAACTGGTTTTTAAAGAGTGAGGGTGGTGTGTTTTACATAACGCTAATCACTGTACAAATACCAGCACCACCACCGCTCCTTGCGGCAGTCAGGCCAGCGCAGCGTAAAATCAGAAACCCTGCACTTCTCCAGCAGTATGCTGTCCGAGAGGTTCGGTCAGTTAATCGTCGCCATCAGGTAAATGCGGTCTAGCAGCGTGGTGGTGCGGGTGCTGTCACAATATATGCTGAAGAAGCGAAATGCTTATATATCATTATGAATATATATTCATTATGGTAAGGCCAAGAAGATGCAGGTGGGTAAGGCAGGGGCCTCAGGTGGACTACTTCAAGCCGCAGGGCATCAAGCTCAGGGGGCTTGAGAGTATAGAGCTGAATGTGGAGGAGCTGGAAGCGATCAGGCTCAAGGACCATGAGAAGCTCGACCAGAACACAGCAGCAGTCCGCATGAAGGTGTCACAGCCGACATTCCACCGCACATACACTGAAGCAAGAGCAAAGATCGCCAGGGCGCTTGTTGAAGGGCTTGCCATAAAGATACACGGGGGTGTATACAAAATGCCAGGACAAGACAGGACAGGACCTACGGGACAGGGACCCATGACCGGAAGAGGGATGGGGCCTTGCGGAAGAGGCCAAGGATATGGAGGAGGAAGAGGCTTTGGAAGAGGGGCAGGATTCGGCCGAGGGATGGGCTGGAGAGCCGCAGCACCAGGACCTCTCACAAAAGAGGAAGAGAAAAAGCTTCTTGAGGAAGAGAAGCAGGAGATAGAGAAAAGGCTGAAAGAGCTTGAAGAGTAGTTGCTGGGCGAGTGCGTAAACATGAAAGAAGAGAAGCCGAGCTTCAAGGAAGCGCTGAGGAAATCAGGAAAGTCGATGTGGATGAGCTTTCCGATACTGTTAGGTGCAGTGCTGCTGGTCAGCCTGGCCAATGCATTGATACCAAAGCAGGCGATAGTGAATTTCTTCGGCGCAGTCCCTTTCATCGACTCATTGATCGGAGCAGGGATCGGAAGCATACTCGCAGGCAACCCTGTAACAAGCTACGTGATAGGCGGAGAGCTGCTCTCACAAGGAGTCAGCCTTGCTGCAGTCACTGCATTCATCGTCGCATGGGTGACTGTAGGGATAGTCCAGCTTCCGGCAGAATCGATGCTGCTGGGCCGAAGGTTCGCAATAACACGCAACATAGTCAGCTTTGTGTTCGCGATAATCGTCGCTTACGCGACAGTCATCATAATGGGGATAGCAGGACTATGAAGAAGACAGAAAAGAGCTATGCGGGATGGTACTTCCTGGGAATAGTCCTGCTCATATACGCAGCAGTCGCCCTGTTCAGCACTGCCTCATTCCTAAGCGGGTTGGTTTTCTTTTGGCAGATAATAAAGAAGATAATCCCCGTGTTCGCGCTTGTCTTCGCACTGCTTGTAGTGCTGAACTACGCGATAAGACCAAAGACAATAGTCAAGCACCTGGGAAAGGATGCAGGCGCCAAAGGATGGCTGTGGTCGCTTGCAGGAGGGATAATATCAACAGGGCCGATATACCTCTGGTATCCCCTGCTCAATGAGATGCAGAAGCACGGGGTGCGCAACGGCTACGTTGCGACATTCCTCTACAACAGGGCGATAAAGCCCGCGCTGCTGCCATTGTTCATATTCTATTTCGGCATAGCATATACTGCCGTGCTTACCCTGGTGATGCTCATCGTATCTGTGATTCAGGGTTATATTGTTGAAAAAATTGTGGAGGCTGGAAAATGAAGATAGCTGTAGCTTCAAGCGGAAAGGACAAAGAATCTGAAGTGAGCCCTATAAGCGGAAGGGCAGAGTACTACCTCCTGTTCGAGGACGGTAAGCTCATCAAGACAATACCAAACCCGTTCAAGATAGGCGGAGGAGGGGCAGGACCTGCGGTCGTGCAGATGCTCGCCAATGAAGGGGTCGGGAAGGTCATAAGCGGAAGGTTCGGCCCCAAGATGTTCGATGCCATGGAAGAGAAAGGGATCAAGCACGAGGAAGTGCAGGACAAGAAAGTCAAGGAGGTCGTCTAGATTGGCAAGGATAGTTGTCCCGACAGACGGGAAAGGAGGTGTTGACGGGAAGGTGGCTATGCACTTCGGAAGGTGCGACACCTACACTTTCCTCAATGACGATGGGGATATTGTCGAAGTCATAGAGAACACGAGCTCGCACATGGGAGGCACAGGACTGCCTCCAGAGCTGATGAAAGAGCACGGCGCAGACATACTGCTCTGCAAGGGGCTCGGCATGAAAGCCATTGACATGTGCAGGGAGTTCGGCATAGAGGTATATGTCTGCCAAGCAGAGACTGTCAGGGAGATGTTCGACAAGTGGAAGAGAGGCTCCCTTGCAAAAGCAGGCGCTGAAGATGCCTGCAAGCACGAGCATTGAAGGCTACAAATCATGTTGAATATTTCATAAACTTTAAAAACCAAGAGGTAATCCAGCCAGAATATGAGAAGACTGCCGATACTGATGCTCCTGGTGCTGCTGCTCAGCGTCTTTGCAGCTTATGCACAGGAACCTGCACTGATAAGTGCGCCTGAAAGGAACGTAGAGCTGGTCTTATTCTACGGGCAGGGATGCCCGCACTGCGCGAAAGAGGAAGCATGGCTCGATAGCATCCAGGATAAGTATCCATCGCTCCATGTCAGCAGGTACGAGGTCTATTTCGACAATGACAACAGGAAGCTGATGCAGCAGATGGCATACGCCTACAACACAGAGATCGGCGGAGTGCCCATGACCTTCATAAACGGAAAGTCAATCACGGGATTCAGCGACAAGCTCGCCCAGACAATAGAGCAGGAGATACAATACTGCACGCAGAACGATTGCGAAAGCTGCCTGCAGAAGGCAGGCATAGTAGAGCAATGCGGCGAGACAGTGACGATAGCAGGAGACATGTCGCCTGCGCAGGAGCCAGGCAAAGCAGAGAAGGTCGAGAAGCTCACGCTCGGAGCAGTCGTAGGGGCTGCTGCCGTGGACGCTATAAACCCATGCGCTTTCGCAGTGCTGATAATACTGTTGACAACCATACTCGTCGCAGGCAAAAGGAGGAGGGTGCTCGCAGCAGGGCTCGCCTTCACGGTCGCGATTTATATCTCATATTTCCTCATGGGGCTCGGGTTGTTCTCTGCAATACAAGCGGCTGGTGTGACACACCTCTTCTATACAATCGTCGCAGTGCTGGCGCTGCTGGTAGGACTTTTCAACCTGAAAGACTATCTATGGTACGGCAAATGGTTCATCATGGAGGTGCCAAGGTCATGGAGGCCAAGGATGAAGTCTGTGCTCAAGGGCGTGACATCAGTGCCTGGAGCGTTCCTCATAGGATTCGTGATCAGCCTCTTCCTGCTGCCATGCACGTCAGGACCATACATCGTGATACTTGGGTTACTGGCAAAGACAGCCACCAAGAGCTATGCCATGGGACTCCTGCTGCTGTACAACCTCATATTCGTACTTCCCATGCTCATCATAACCTCCGCAATATACTTCGGCTTCACAACCACTGAGAAAGCAGAAGAGTGGAGGACACGCAAGCTCAAGATACTGCACCTGATAGCAGGCATCATAATGCTATTGCTGGGTATCGGGATGTTCGTGGCGATGGCGTTGGGGTATGTATAAGAAAAAAATTTTACGAACATTTTTCGTTTCATTGTTTGGTTTGTTCTTAACCTCCTGTAAATGGCCAGCACAAATGGCAGAACGAGAAATACCCTGTCTCGTTAATAATAGTCAAGGACATTGAAAATGACAACCGCACTTATTGATATACATACGGGAAAGAAAGCAAGGGTCGTCAAGCTCGTAGGAGGATACGGTCTCCAAAGAAGACTCAGGGTGCTTGGCATCATGGAAGGCAAAGTCATCAAGGTACTTACGATCCAGCCCTTCAGGGGACCCATAGTAATTGAGATTGAAGGGAAACAGACCACTCTTGGAAGAGGGATAGCAGAAAGAGTTCTTGTCGAGGCAATAGCATGAAAAAAATCCTCCTTATGGGAAACCCCAATGTCGGCAAGAGCGTCGTCTTCTCGAGACTAACCGGCGCCAACGTCATAATATCAAACTATCCCGGCACCACAATCGATTTCACCAAAGGCAAGATGCTGCTGGGCGGTGAAAAGGTGGAGATAATAGACCCTCCAGGAACATACTCCCTGAAACACTCTGACCGGGCGGAAGAAGTCGCTGTCAGGATGCTCAAAGAGGCTGACCTAGTCATAAATGTTGTCGATGCGACAAACCTCGAGAGGAACCTGTTCCTGACATTTGAGCTGATGGAAAAGAAGATACCTATGATTGTCGCGCTGAACCTGTGGGATGAGGCAAAGCACACAGGCATAAATATCGACGTGAAAAGACTGGAGAAGACGCTGGGAGTGCCTGTAGTCCCGACAGTCGCACTCACCGGCGAGGGAATCAAGAGGCTGGTCGAGAAGACAAAAGAAGCAAAGGCACCGAGGATCAAGAGATTCACTGAAAAGCAGAGATGGGCAAAGATAGGGAAGGTGATTAGAGAGGTGCAGAAGGTCAAGCACAAGCACCACACGTTCTGGGAAAGGCTGGCAGATGCAACTATCAAGCCCATCACAGGCATCCCTATCGCGCTCGTCGTCATCTTCATATCGTTCTGGATAGTCAGGCTCATCGGAGAGAACCTGATAGGATATGTATTCGAGCCGCTCTTCGAGCTCTACAGGCCGCTGGCCATGGGCATCAGCAGCTGGCTGGGACCTGGCTTCATCCATGACGTACTGATCGGAAAGCTGATAGGAGGGCAAATCGCATATGTGGAATCAATGGGGATGCTGACCACAGGGCTGTTCGTGCCCCTCGGGATGGTGCTGCCGTACATAATATCCTTCTACCTCATGCTCGGCATACTGGAGGACTCAGGATACCTGCCGAGACTGGCGACTTTAGTGGACAACGTATTCCACAGGCTGGGCATGCACGGCTACGGAATAGTTCCTGTCTTTCTCGGGCTGGGTTGCAATGTCCCCGGCGCATTGTCCGCCAGGATACTTTCGACCAAGAAACAGAGGTTCATAGCCGCTACGCTCCTGGGGATAGCAGTGCCATGCATGGCGCAGATAGCAATGATATTTGGCATACTCGGCACCTACGGGCTGAGATACATCATCATGGTCTTCGCCACGCTCTTTGTCGTGTACATCATCGGCGGCGTCCTGATGAACAGGTTCGTCAGGGGAGAAAGCCCTGAGATATTCCTTGAAATACCCCATTATAGGAAACCTTCATTCAGGGCAGTGCTGAAAAAGACATGGATGAGGATAAGATGGTTCCTGACAGAAGCCATCCCCTGGCTCTTCATCGGCGTTGTGCTTGTGAACATACTATATTCTGTAGGATTCCTCGACTGGATAGGAAGAATATTCGCGCCTGTCATGGAAGGCTGGCTGGGGCTTCCAAGAGAAGCCACGACCGCCCTACTGGTTGGGTTCCTAAGGAAAGACCTTGCAGTAGGAATGTTATTACCGCTGGGAATGAGCGCGATGCAGCTCGTCATAGCGGCAACTGTCCTGACAATCTATTTCCCCTGCGTAGCAACGTTCGCAGTCATGGTAAAAGAGCTGGGCATCAAGGACATGGCGAAGGCTGCTGTCATAATGATAGTGACCGCACTGGTCGTGGGCGGCTTGATGAGGCTGTTGCTAATAGGGGT
>CAZNGE010000016.1:0-29195 GCA_964572875.1 uncultured Methanosarcinales archaeon
GGATTTATAAATATTATTGATTATAAGGTGCTTTAAACAGCTTCGTTTAAGCCAAACCACGCCCTGCTCCGCTCGCCTAAGGCGAGCTCTCGCGCCGCCACGCATGCTTAAATAATTAACTGTAGCTTTTACTGTTTAGCAGTCGCTTGATTGATTCAGTGTTTTATTTGCTGAAGGCATGCTGACAGGCGGCTACGGTCGTGGTTTTGCTTTAAGTAGAACTCATATCTTCTGGATAAAGCCCCTCTTGGGCTCGAAGATATCTCCGGATCTCTTGAGCTTCTCAATGACCTCTTCTGCCTTGTCCGCTGAGACTCCCTTCTCCTGCGCCTCCCTGACGATGTCCTCTACAGGGATGGTCTTGCCTATCTTATTCTCAAGGTCATTGATGGCTTCCTTTATCACGATGATATTGCTCCTTGCAGAAGATGATACGCCGGTGGTGAGGACGTCGACGTCAATCTTTCCTGTATCCGGGTCGATGCCGACCTGCGACATGCAGTAATGCAGGAGCTCGATGGCCTTTCTCGAGTCTTTCCTGGTGACCTTATCCGAAAGCCTTGTCCTTGCAGATGCCTCAGAAAGCCTGACAAGCGCCTCCAGCTGTCGGGCAGTGATAGGGATAGCCTTGATACCGCCCTCCTCGCCGCCAGAGCTGCGCATCTTCACATAATAATCCTTTATCTCCTCTAATGCAGAATCAGTAAGTTTAGGGACGCAGTGGGTCCGCGCATACGCTATGTATTTCTTGAGTATATCAGTATCCAGATCACACTTGCCTGCGTCGCTGGTCTGATGGAGATTAAGTACAAAGCCTGCAAGCTTTTCGTCGGCATCCCTGTTCGGCAGGTCACGTATAGGAAATATCAGGTCGAACCTGCTTATCAATGCAGGAGGGAGATCAATCTGCTTGCCAAGGATCTCGTAAGGGTCGAACCTTCCCCACTTAGGGTTGGCTGCGGCAAGCACTGTGGTCTCGCACCTGAGTGTCGCCTGGATATTGGCCTTTGATATGGATACTGTCTGCTGCTCCAGGGCCTCGTGCATCGCATCCCTGTCCTCCTTTGTCATCTTGTCCATCTCATCAATCATGCAGAAGCCCTTGTTCGCAAGGACGAGCGCCCCTGCCTCAAGAGCCCAGCCCCTGAGGAACTCATCGCGGACAACAGCCGCAGTGAGTCCTGCCCCGCTTGCACCCTTGCCTGACACATACCTTGATTTAGGCGCGACTATCTGCGCACGCTTGAGGAGCTGGGAATTATGCACTATAATCGCATTAGAAATGAAATTATGTGTATTAGACACCTGAATATCATAAACGAACCCCTGATCGTTTTCAAATGAGTCAATTTTCTCTATGCGGTCCCAGAATATATCACTTCTGGCATTACTCTCCAATATATCTAGCAGAGGGTCATCAATACCTTTTTTCCTTAAGCTATCAACAATCTTTTTGAGTTTTTCCATCGATGGATTGCGGTCTCCACGTTCGTAATGTTGGTATGTGGAGCGTATAACACCAAAATCCTCCTGTTTAAGACCTTGCCTCATCCTCAACGTGCGCAGTATGCCTGATATCCCCGGCACCACATTTATGTTAGTGTTGAAGTTTCTGTCGTCATTTACGATACTCGATAGAATGTCTTGTTTTTTTGATGAGAAAAAACCTATCTTTTCATGATATTTATCAACAAACTCTCCTGATATCCTCAACTCGTAATATCTTCTCTTGGTCCGGCTGGATGTATTAACGGCACATTTCTCTTTTTCTGACATGGTGGATATTATGCCGAATCTCAAAAGTGCAATCTTCAGATCATCAATCAAATCCCTACTCTTGGAAGATACCTCAATCTGTCTTCTATTTTTTCTTATGTGCGCTTCACAATCAAACAACCCTTTCAGAAACTCCCTCAACACATCATCCGGCGACCTGTTAATAACCGCAGGAACCCTTGCACGGCCTGATCTGGCCAAAAGACAACTATCAATACTCTCTAATAGCCGGGCCATCTCTATGCTCGTGGTATAAGCTTCAGTTGCGTTTTTACCTCTATGAGGGCGCCTTCTGGTGACCCGCACTTTAAACTTTTTCTCTAATATCTGTTTGAAGTCTGAAATAAGCTCATCATCATTATTTGTTAATGACACAAACGCCCCTTTTGGCTTCAATACTACGTAACCATCACCGATCAGGTATCCTAAAAGTCTTGCGATTTCACAATCTAGAAACTGCGGTATTTGGATCGAAACTTTATTGTTACTTCTGGAACACCTGAATACAGAAGGCAATGTTTGCAGAGAACCAACAATGTCAAGCCGCGCCGCACTAGCGATAAAATCATGCTTCTTCAGGTCTCCTGCATTTTTCGCGACTATCAAACCATCTTCAGCAACAAAAAACGGATGATTCTCCGTCACAATGATTCTGTTACCTGTCTTAGTGCAAATCTTAAGAAGGTTTCTCTCTTTACGCTTCCAAACGACTTCTGACACGCTATCAGAAATCCTCGCTTTAGTGTCGAATGACACAACATTGAAAGGGTCCTTGGCAGAGTGACCTCCATTTCCAATAAAAACATCTTTCCTTGATTCTACAAGATCACATATTCGTTCAATAGAGCCGTCTGAAAGCACTATTTTTGAGTCTCCATGGAGGCATTTTCCTGCGCCAGGATCACCTACAAGAAGGATGTGCATATCGCCCCTTGTGATAACACCGTCTGTCCTGACCTTCTTCACCCCTCCAAGAAGCTGCAGGATGATGGCCTCCTTGACCTTATCATGACCATATATTGAAGGCGCCATCGAATTGACAAGTTTGTTCAGTATCTTAGGATCCCTGGAAAGCTCCTTTATCTGCTTCTCCTCTTCCTTGGATATCTTGAGCTCGCCAAAGCTCTCCTCTATAGATTCGACCATGTTGGAATCAATCATAAGGTCAAAGCGGACCAACTTACCACCGTCCTTTGCAGGAATAGGGATTTCCTTGACCTGTCCAACAATGCGAATCTTTGTGCCCGGATTGGTATTCTTGTCGCTCAACGGGGAGACGAGATCATTCTTCAGGAATACATCCATCCTCTTCGGCTGCTCTCCACCCTCAAGCTCCTCTGATATCTCCTCCAGCACAATCTTCTGGGCGTCGACAAGCTCCTTGGAAAGGAGGCGGAACTTGCCTTTCCTGCCGCAGCCGCATCTTGAAGGCTCCTTGAACTTGGCCTCGAGCTGTATGACTGACATGACGTTCCCGCAGCTCGGGCACTCGAACTTCGCTGTAGTGACCTGTGGTCTCACATCCGACTTCTGGCGCACGATACCCTCTGCGAATACCAGCCTGTCGATGTGCTTGCTCCTGATATCGCGGATCTTGATGGCCTGGCTTTTCGGTAGGTTCTTGAAACGCACATAGAATCGGCTTATAGAATCAGGCACGTCCATGTTCTTGACAGCGATCTCAAAAGCCTTCAGCACCTCCTCTGGCTGGTCAAGAAGAAGATCCGCAAGCTCAGGATCAAATTTAGAAAGACGGACAAAATCCATGACTAGGAATTTATTCCCAATGCTTATGGCATCAAGCAGTTCTGCGCCGTAGTTCTGATCGACGAACTGCTCGAACCTCTTTATCTGCTCTGAAACATCCATGGTATCCCTTTTTTAAACAACCTGATTTTTTTGGAGCTTAAACTAAATAGTCATTCCCCCTTAAAATAATTTGCTGTCGAAAAACCAAATAGTTTTCGACGGGAGCGGCGCATTTCCGAAGCCGGTTAAAAACAAAAAGTAAAAACAATAAAAAAGAAAGTATCGCCTCTTAATTATCGCTTGACCTACTTGACCTTCTTCAGGTTCTCGATCAATGCGTCAAGGGCCTGGTGCACCTGATGCTCTGACTTGGTGCCTGTGCATACGACCTTTCCGTTGGAGAACAGAAGGAACGTAGCCCTGAATGGCTTCTCGCCTTTCGGCTCGACATTGATCTTGTAGACAAGTCCTGGGAACTGCTCTGGTTCGTACTCTGTGTTCTGCAGCTTCATCGCGAGCACGTTCAGGTTAAGGTCCATGCCGACGCCTCCTGCAGCCACTATGTTCTGGATGGTGACCTTCGGCTCGACAGTGATCTTGATATTGATCTTCTCAAGGCTCTTGATTATCTGCTTTATCGAGCGCTGGACATCATCAAGGGTCCTGGCACCTGTAGAAACAATCTTTCCAGAATTAAAAATCAAAGCAGAGGTCTTTGGCTCCTTTATTCTTATAACCAAGCCAGGAAATTGCTCTGGATTGTATTCTGTGTTGGAAAGAGTCGCAGCCATCTTCTCTAACGGGATATCCTGTCCTAAAGATGACGAAACAACAATATTAACGACTCGAATGTCTTTCTTAGTCATTTTTTAACCCCCTAATGCTTTATAAAACGATTATAAAGTATTTAAAAGGAGAATCAGTCATCATTTATAAATACTGTTATTGCAAAATATATATTTGAGAAACTATTTTTTATAAAGGCTATGCCTCCTTAATTTCGCATGGAAAAGGCCTTTATTCTCTTGTTTTCGGCACTTTGGCTGCGTCTTGGAAAGCCACATTTATAAAAAGATTTTTATACCAAAACAGTTCGTTTGAGATGGTGACAACGAAATGGCTCTGGTGAACAAGACAAATAAGGCAGTTCTTGCAAAAAGTGTCAAAGTTTGCAAATCTGCCTGGTCTAAGGCGAATGGATTGATGTTTAGCAGAGAGGCTTATGTGCTGAAGCACCCGCTCGTATTCATATTCGATAAGGCGAGGTCACAGGGTCTGCACATGTTCTTTGTATTCTATCCTATAGATGTACTTTTTCTCGACGATAAAAAATGCATCGTTGAGATGAAGCAGATGTTCTGGCCATTTACTCTATATAATAGTAAGAGGCAGGCGAAGTATGTGATTGAGCTTCCGCAGGGATCGATACGCAGGAGCAAGACAGGCCTAGGGCACGTCATATCTTGGTGAGATCATGGTGAAACGCGTCAGGATGGTAATCAAAGGCAAGGTCCAGGGAGTCTTTTTCAGGGATTTCGCAAAGCAGAACGCAAACAAGCTTGGCATTGTCGGGTATGCGAAGAACCTCAGGAACGGCAATCTTGAGATAGTGGCGCAGGGACAGGAAGCCAAGATAGGAGAGTTTGTGAGATTGTGCCGGAGAGGGCCTATATTCGCCAAAGTCGAGGATGTAGAGGTCATTGATGAAAATATTGAGGATGAGGAGGATTATGAGTACTTCGATATCAGGTTCAGCTGATATCATGCCTATTTTCTTTTTGTTACTATAAAATAGCAAAACCAACGAAACCTTTATATAGTGGTTATACCTCTACAATAGTAAATTTTAGGGGTGTTTTGGTAGGTCAATTAAGCCTGTAAAAAAGAGAATCCGCGCTTAAAAAGCATCTTAAAACCAAAATCGTGCTTTATGGGGGTTTTGTAGTTTTTTAAACTGTTTTTTAGCTTTTAAAGGCAAAAAACGGCCTTTTTGATGCTTGAGGGTATGTATAGTCGTTTCCAAAGCGAATGAAGGTTGATACAACATGATTGTCCAGAAAGAATTTTTAAACAAACTCAAAGACTTCGGCCTTAACACATACGAAAGCAAGCTGTGGACAGCGCTTCTTTCCCGTGGCATATCAACTGCAGGAGAGCTTTCTGATATCGCGAATGTTCCAAGGTCCAGAAGCTATGATGTTTTAGAGAGTCTTGAGAAGAAAGGATTCATCATAATGAAGCTTGGTAAGCCGATCAAGTATGTCGCTGTTCAGCCAAGCGAAGTTCTCGAAAGGGTAAAGAAAAAGGTCATCGGCGATGCTGAGATCCAGACAAAGGTCCTGGACAAACTCAAAGGAAGCGAGATACTCAATGAACTCAATCTTCTCCACACGCAGGGCATCGACCTGGTCGAGCCGACAGACCTTTCAGGAGCATTGAAAGGCAGGAGCAACCTTTACAATCATCTCGAATCAATGATCAAGACTGCGGAGTCTTCAGTCGATATAATGACGACAGCAGAAGGACTCATCAGGAAGGCGGACACACTCAAGTCGCTCCTGCAGAAAGCAAAAGAACGCAAGGTAAAGATAAGGATCGCTGCACCGCTGACAAAAGAGACAGAGAAAGCATTCAGGGACCTTAAGGGCGTGGCAGAGATGAGGAATGCCTCAGAGATAAAGGCCAGATTCTGTCTTGTCGATGGCAAGCAGATAACATTCATGCTCCTTGACGATTCAGAGGTACACCCTACATATGATTCAGGGGTCTGGGTGAACACACCGTTCTTCGCGTCAGCGCTAAAGCAGATGTTTGAGACTGAGTGGAATACGATGAAACCACTCGAGACCAAGAACTGATTTTTTCTTTATTGTAGTGTGATATTTTCCACTTTTTCTTCACACTTTCACGACATACGCGTAAGCTTTATATACTACTGCTGCCTAAAACACACCATAACTCTTTAAAAAGGAGGTAGTTGACTATGGCAGGATTAGGACTGGAAGGCGTCACAATTGCGATAATAACTGGCACCTTGTTCGCAATCGTATACAGCTTAAGAATTCTTGTGCTTCTCGAAAGAAGGATCGCGCGCATGGATGAGAATCTCATCAAGATAACCCATAAGATCCAGATGGAAGAGGACAAGATAGAGCATGAAGAGGAAAAGATAGAAGGCATGTTCAAGAAGCGATCCCCTGCGAAGAAGGCCATGCCCGCAAAGAAAAAGAAATAGGTCTTTTTCTCAATCTTTTTCATCTTTTCTTATCACATCAACCATACTGAGCACTCTCTAAAATGGGAATCAGACACACATCTTTCAAGCACGGATGGTTCTATCATTATAGGCTACACACCCCGAAGAGTGAGAAGCTATGCGACAATGGCCTCAGCTCGCTGATGTGCTTCATGGACAAGATGATGGAATACTGCCCGGACCATTATTTTGAGACAGGCCCAAGATCATCATCACTAAGGTTTGATGTAGGGGTAGAACCATTAGAGGTGAAAGGTCACGAGGTATGCAAGCTTGCAGAGCTCGGGATTGAGAACGGAAGATACCGGACAGCGCACTCCAATGTTGAGGTCTATATGCTCGAGAACGATGCAAGTACGGTATGCGTCGAGCTTCCCATATGGATGCTCCCGCATGAGCTCAATTTCTACAGGAAGCTTTTCGACTGCGAGGAACCGCTCACAGGGCACATAGACATACTCCGCGTCGAGGGAAACAACATCTGGATATGGGACTACAAGCCCAAAGCACACAAGGAAAAGCACGCTACATGCCAGACATTGTTCTATGCCATAATGCTTAGCAAGAGGACAGGCATACCCCTTGAAAGATTCAGATGCGGTTATTTCGACGAGAACGTAGCCTATGTATTCAAGCCAGAACTGAGATGTGTGATGCCGGAAGAATGCATAAATGTCGCTGTCTAGCGATGATCTGATTGTGCCTTACTTGATCTCTTTCTGCAGGACCTTGATGTCCTTCTCAAGCTGCCTGATCTTCTCCTCATTGGACTCCTGCTGCATTATCGCGTCGCACTCAGGACATTTGAACTCGAAACCGACAGCCTGCTCAAAGTCGAGTCTCATGCAGGTGTTCGGGCATATAAAGAAGCTGCTTTCCTTTTCCCTTGCAAGGCGGTCATTCAGCCGTTCAAGCCTCTCCTTCTTAAGGCTCATCGCAAGGTACTTAATCTGCTTTATCTTGAATGTCCAGTAATAGATATACCAGCCTTTCTTCTTGTCCTTTCTCCTGATGAACGAGACAAGATTAGCATGGTAGAGCCTGTAGAGCATGTTCCTTGTGACATTGATCTCAAGCTTCAGGGCCTCTGCAAGCTTGAACTCAGAGACGTTCTTCTTGTTCTTAAGAAGCTTGACCAAAGGGAGGACGTCCTCGCCAGCGACAGCTATAACGACATCCTCAACCAGCTTGTTTGAGAGCTTCATTTTGTCAGGTCTCTTCGATGGGTCTCAGCAGTTTATAGTGATTTTTACGTTGTTTTCTGTGTTTTTTAGGTATTAATTTACAGATAGTAATATTTAAAAAGCTTTCGCTTATTCCTTGCCAAAAGTTATATAAACAAGCCAGATTCCCTCTGGAGCGTGATTTAAATGGCAAAACCAGGCCAAAGGTCAAGGACATTGAGAAGGGTCAGCAGAAGGACCCCAGGGAGCAAGACAGTGCTCCAGTACAGGAAAAGGAAGCCTTCAAAGGCTAAATGCAGCAAATGCGGTAAGCTACTGCCAGGAGTGCCCAGGGAAAGGCCATACAAGATGGCCAGGATGGCAAAGACCAAGAAACGACCTGAAAGGCCTTACGGCGGATCACTCTGTTCTGCGTGCATGCGCAGGAAGATGGTCACAGAGGCAAGGAAGTAATCTTGCTGATTTCACACATCATATTTCAATCATATTTCATATTTATTCAAAGTTCAAGTCTCGATTAATAACAAGTGAAGCAGTCGCGGCAACGCTTCTGCGGATTGGTTAATGGGAGGCGCAGGATGTTCTGTGTTTCCCGGTGGGGAGGTCGATTGAAGATGATGGAAGTAGGGAGATTGTGCGTCAAGATAGCAGGAAGGGACGCAGGCAAGAAGTGCGTGATAGTGGAAGTGATCGATGACAAGTTCGTCATGGTGGACGGCGAGACACGGAGAAGGAAATGCAATGTCAAGCATCTCGAGCCATCAAAAGACGTGCTGAAGATCAGCAAAGGCGCGACGCATGAGGCTGTCAAGGCGGAGTTCAAGAAGCTTGGCATAGAGATAAAGGACACAAAGCCGAAGCCAGTGAAGCCGAAGAAGAAACAGGCAAGGTCTGCTGAGCGCAAGAAGATGACTCCGAAGGAAGAGAAGAAGAAGACCGAAAAGAAGAAGGCAGCAGCGCCTCAAGAGAAGAAGCCGGCAGCCAAACCAGAAGAGCCTGAAGGCACCGAGCTTGAGAAGGCGATAGAGGAAGACAAGTAAATCCTTTTTTATTCTTTAATCTTATTTTTTTCTTATTTCCGAGATTTTTTCTTTCTATGACAAGGTTATGAAATCCTTGAAAGTCCCGATCTCTATGTCATACTCGTCGAAGACAGTCAGGCGGAAATCCTTTTCAGTATATATGTCAGAATAAGAGACATGTACCGGGACAATCTCAGATACGGTCTCACCGGGTTTCATGCTAAGGAACGATTTAGGAAGGAAGACCTCATCATCCCACCAGACAGAGCCTTTGCCCCTGTTGTTCAGCTTAATCTTTATCTGGGTAGGGTTGATTATGGTACAGTGCTCATTGTTCGTTATCGTCAGCTTAAGGGAGTCTATTGTCGCCCAGTTGTCTCCCCTGACCTCCTTGTTGAAATTTGAAACATCAATCTCTACCAGCCTGTACGTGTAGTCAAACTCCGCGTGCTTGGGTGTGCAGGCAGGCTCCTCATCCTCTGGATTGTCCACAGAAGTCCTTTCTTCACCCGGGTCGCCCTCAACAACAACGTCAGCCTCACGAACATCAGCCTCTTCTGGATCTCCTTCAGAATCAGACAGGTTCATCTCGCTTATGCCCGGGTCGTTTGATTTGTTAGTCTCACCCGTACTTTCGTCAGATGTGATGTCCTCTTCAGGCGCAGCGTCACTTCCTGGGTTGGATTTCATGACCTTGGACGTATCCCCAGAAAGCTCAACATTATCTGCAGGTGCGCCGCTATCCCTTGCAGAACCAACAGAAAACCTGCCCAGCATGAACACAAACGCGAATATGATGATGAAAGCAAGGGTTATGCTGCTGTACTTCACAATGCTCCTGACAGATACGTTCCTGTCGAGCATGTCATCTATAGCAATGAACCTGCTGCGAGAAAAGACAGTTCTGGATGGCCTCCTCGAACGCCTCTTCAGTTGAATACCTATAGATTTAGACTTAGACCTTGCGCGCCTCTTAACCATGTCTAACCTAACCCCCAATCGTCAACAAAAGAAGTGCAGCAGGATTTTAAAGCTTTGTGGTGGCCTTTAAAAAGGGTTTATAAATCCAGAAGATCGGTCAGGTTAAGCTCAAAACAGGCCACAGGCATGTCAAGTGACCAGTTCTCAAGAATATCCGGAGCGACCTCTCCTATGTAGGCAATACTATTGCCTTTAACATATATGCGGGCGACCCTGCCTGGTATGAACGAGGGATGCTCAGCCTCTTTTGACTCATACTCAATGTCAAGGGCAGACATCAGACAGTCAAACACCTGCTTTATGCGGGTGAAATCAACATCCTGGCTGCAGAGTGCCACAGCAAGCCTGGTGAACTCTGCCACACCTGTCTCCTGTTCAGCATCCAACTTGAAGCAGGTCCCTGACTCAAAGATGTTCTGCGGGTACTCATTGTTCTTGTTGTCCTGCAAGACCTTCATGAGCGAAGGTATCATCCAGGCCCGCAGGATGTTGTAGTCTATGTTGACAGCGCTCTCAAGCTCTACAACAGGTATATCCACACCCATCTTGGCGTTCTGGTCATCAGAATTTGTAAGATTATACGTGTTGGTCTCAATAAGGCCGAGTCCTATCAGTATATCCGATACCTTGCGCCTGAACGCCTCCATAGCAGACTCTTCACCGATCGTGGCGACATTGGGTATGTCGGACTCAAACTTGTCATATCCGTAAGCGATAGCCACATCCTCTGCGATGTCCACCATGTGAAGTATATCTGCGCGGTATCCTGGAATCAGGACGAATCCTGTGTCATATCCATAGCCCATCTGCGAAAGGAGCTTGGCCATCTGGTCCTCACTAAGCTTGAGGCCGAGCCACCTGTTGATGAATGTCACGTCAAGCTTCATCCTCCTGGGTTCAAGGTCTGGCGTGGTCTTCTTTCCGTCAGGGAACTCGAGCTCCATGGACAATACCTCGCCGCCCATGTCTGCCATCGCGGTCACTATTATGTTAAGGCAGATATTGCAGGTGTTGAAGTCAAAACCTGAGCATTCGATGAACACTTCTTTTGTCTCCTCGGTTATCTTCCCTGTCCTGTGCGAGTTTATTATAGGAGGCATGGACAGTATGTTGTTGTCTGCATCAGCGAAGAACGGGAACTTCTCCAATCCCTCAAGCAGATGGCCGTAATCCCTTCCTGTCGGATGCTGGCTCAAGATCTGCAGCGCAGTCATCTCCCTGTCTGACTCCAGAGGCTGGAACTTCACCTTGTTCGGGTCCTCTGCAAAATAGCGGATCGGAAGCTTAATCTTTTCCAGGGGATAGATTCCTATCGCAAGCTTCTTCCTGTTCCTGCCGAAAGTCACGTGCAGCTTCTCCTGTACCTGGATTATCTCGCGGATCTTCTCGTCATTGAACTCAAGGCCCTTGACCAATGCGCATGCAGTGAATGGCCTGACATCTTTTACCGAAGGGTCGATAGTGACCTTTGATCCTGATGGTTTGACAACATACTGCCTCAGTCCAGTCTTCTCTCCGATGAACGCAGAGAATGCGCGGGCAAAGCCCTGTTCAGAGAGCATGTCAGGACGGTTCGGGAATACCTCTACATCAATCTCCTCAGCACCTACACTCTCAAGGTCAGTGCCGAGCATAGGTATCCTTTCGCTGAGCTCCTCATCCGACAGCTCCCTGCCTACAAGGCTGTTGAACACCTTCTTGTTCAGCTTGATTGATGGCATACTTCTGTTACCTCATCATGTCATGATTCTGTACCAATATCATCTAATCCACTGCTTCATGCTGCGAAGCTGTGAGATGTCATTCCTGTAAAGCTCTCTTATATCATTGATTCCATAATACTCGAGCATTATCCTGTCGAATCCCGGCCCCCATGCCAGAACAGGTACTGCCTCTCCCAGCAATGGCTCGACAACCTCTGGCCTGAATATGCCTGCGCCGCCCAGCTCGACCCACTTGTTGTGAACAGGGTGGAACACATCTATCTCGACACTTGGCTCTGTGTACGGGAAGTATGCCGGCCTGAACCTGGCTTTCGGGAACCCCAGCTTGCTGAAGAACCTCTTCAGGTAGCCGAGCAGGTGTCGGAAGTTCGCGTTCGGATCGACAACTATCCCCTCTGTCTGGTTGAACTCGAAAAGATGAGACCAATCGATGGCTTCATTTCTGAAACAGCGGCCGACTGCAAAGAACTTGGCAGGCCAATCTGCCTTCTTCAGCGTCGCAAGTGTCTTTGCCGAAAGAACAGTTGTATGCGTCCTGAGTATCAGGCGCTTAGCAGTCTCAGGGTCCCACCTGTACTGCCAGCCAGAGCTCTCAAGATCACCTCCATGCTCATGCATGGCCTTTACCTTGTCCACTATCTTCTGGTCTGGAAGCCCCCCTTTGGCAGGGGTCTTCATGTAGAAAGTGTCCTGAAGGTCGCGAACAGGATGGTCCTGCGCAGTGAACAATGCATCAAAATTCCAGAAGCATGTGTTGACCATAGGCCCCTCCATCTCCCTGAACCCCATCTCGATCCAGACCTGTTTGGCATAGTCAGTTGCCTGGTTGACAAAATGCCTCTTGCCGCGCCATATCTTAGGAACATTTATGTTGACATCATACCTCCTGAATCCTTTCCCTTTCCAGGAGCCGTCCTTGAGCATGTCATGCGTGAGCCTGTCAACAAACTCCCTAGGCTCCATATCCTGCTTCGCCAACTGGCGTCCGAGGTCTGTGAGCTCGAATCGCTTGACCTTCTCTATGTCTGTCTTTATGATATCCTTCCTCTTCCGGAATATGTCATAAGCGAACTTCTCTTCCGGCGACAGGTCAGAAGGAAGGATCTTGCTGGATGATATCTTCTTCAGGAATGACTCCTCAAGCCATTCCTTGTCCAGTGCTTTCTTGCCATTGTCAGTTATCGAAACAACACCCTTATCGATGTCAATGGCAGCTTTGGATTTCAGGAGTCCGAGGCAGACAGTAACCTCTTCCTGGGACAAGCCGGTCTCTTTTGTTATCTGTCCTATCGGAAGAATCTTCTGTTTTAATCCCTGCAGGAAGCGGCGTTCAGGAAGCCCTTTCTCAAGGTATTCCTTTCCGTTCACATCAAGCTGCAGGGTCTCATTGACCTCGGCTGTTATCTTCAGGACATCCTTGTTCTCAAGCCACTGAAGCGCGCGCATGGCCTCTGCTTCAGACATGCCTGACTGATGCATCAGATCTTTCAGGGTGATGCATTTATCAAGAAATGGGGCTGCTCTCCGTTCTAGGGGATGCAGTGATTCCACAAGCTTATCTATGTCCATAGAGCAGATGAGAATTGAGGATTATTTAAAAAGCTTGTTGTGCTGTTTAAATTAGCATGAGAATGCTGAAAAGAAAAGATATGCAAAGAAAAGAGAAAAAACAGGGAATGATTCCCTACCTATTTCTTAAGCACTTCCTTGGCAGGCTTAAGTCCCTTCCAGGCGACATCAAACAGGTTCTCCAATGCGCC
Source organism: uncultured Methanosarcinales archaeon (assembly GCA_964572875.1). Classification (GTDB taxonomy): domain Archaea; phylum Nanobdellota; class Nanobdellia; order Woesearchaeales; family UBA11576; genus JABMQF01. The sequence goes on from CAZNGE010000016.1 coordinate 13,453, forward strand.
AGAGAAGAACGGCGTGTTGATCCATACACCAACATCATATGTTGGGTGCACTTCCTCATCGTCCATGACCATGAACACGACCTCTGACTGGTCAACGATGCAGAACCTAGCCTTTGTGTTCGCGTGCCTTACCTCCGCGATGTCTCCCAGGTCCTTGATTGCACCAGAACATTCCTTGGTGAGCGGAGCCGCAATCCTTATCTTGACACCGCGCTTCTTGATCTTCTCGAATGTAGGCTTCATGCCTTCAATCTTCCGGATAAGACCCTGAGTAGTGGTCATTATGGACACTGATTTCTCAGCATTCCTTATCGTCAGCTCAAGATGATTGTAAAGGTTGTGCCTTCCCTTCAGGCTGCCGGAAAGGTCAGAAGGCTCGACCAGGTCGATGCCCTGCGTGTGGAGAGCTGAAAGTTCGTCAAGGACCTCTGTGCCTTTGAGCTCCTCGAGGCGCTTGACCTTGCCGTCTGCTTCCTCTTTCATGTTCTTCTTCACCCTCTCCAAAACCTCTTCAGGAGGGACTGCGATATACTTGATCGGCTTACCAAGCTTCGTGATGGCAAAGCCTTTCTTCTCAAGGCTTTCGAGAACATCATAGCTTCTTGATCGGGGAACGTTCGCGATGTCTGACAATTCCCCTGCTGTAGAGACTCCCCTTGATAGCAGTGCTGTCCAAATCTTAACTTCATAAAGGTTTAAAGAGAAATAACGTCGTAACTTGCTCAGGAATTCTTCTTTCACAATCATAGTCAAAACCTCCCCCTTTTTTCTTTTTAAAAATTTGTTACTGAACTGAGTAGACTATGAAGTACTACTTAATATATGTTACGATTTTTCACTCCCCTTGTATAAGCACAAAACCAACTTAAATAGCGGTTAATCACTATCTAGTGAATTTTCGTGATTTTCCTGGTTTCTCCTGAACAAAACATGAAACAAAGCATACGAGTTTAAATATGTAAATATATTGAGTGACACCTGGATGAAGGATTTCATACAGAAAATAAAAAAGAGAGCAAAGGGTGACCCTAAACGGATAGTGTTCCCAGAGTCAAAGGAAGAGAGGACACTCAGGGCAATCGAGATCATACTCGCTGAACAAACAGCAAAACCAATCCTGATAGGGGATGAAGCAGATATACGAAAAAGGATATCTGAGCTAGGACTCAAGATAGATGATGTCCAGTTCGTTGATCATATGGCAGAAGCGAACAGGGAATACTTCGACAAATATGCCGATGAACTTTTTGAGCTCAGGAAAGAAAAAGGAATGACTCCTGAAAAAGCAAGGGAGCTCATGAAAGAAAGGATATATTACGGCACCATGATGGTGCACATGGAGGATGCTGACGGGCTGGTCTCAGGCGCAGTGCATCCTACTGGCCACACGGTCCTCCCTGCGCTCCAGATAATAAAGTCAAGGGAGAAGTTCCATAAGATATCGGGCGTTTTCTTCCTCCGGTTCAAGGATGAGATAATGCTCTTCGCAGACGCTGCAGTGACGATAGAACCTGACGCCAAGGATCTCGCGGAGATTGCCCTGGACTCAGCAAGGACTGCAATAAGATTCGGAATAGAACCAATAGTCGCGATGCTGTCATTCTCCACGAAGGGCAGTGCAGACCACCCTCTTGTCAAGAAGGTCAAAGAAGCTACAGAAATGGCAAAGGAAAAAGCAAGAGAACTACTTCCAGAGGTAGTGATAGACGGTGAGATGCAGCTTGATGCAGCGGTCGAGCCATGGGTGGCAAAGATAAAATGCCCTGACGCGACAATACAGGGTGACGCAAATGTCCTCATATTCCCTGACCTTCAGGCAGCGAACATAGGCTACAAGCTGGCGACCTTCTTCGGACACGCAGAGGCTATAGGTCCCATCCTCCAGGGACTCAGGAAACCAATCAACGACCTTTCGCGAGGATGCGATGTCCAGGACATAGTCGACATAACCGCCATGACCGTGGTAGAGGCCCAGCATATAGAAAAAGGAAAAGAGTAGAAAAAATTTCTGGATAACCCATATCTATTCTTTTCAGTCTTCAAGGGTCGAGGTGTCTCCGACCGGCAGCCCCAACTCTTCACACTTGAGGACCCTTCGCATGATCTTCCCTGACCTTGTCTTCGGAAGGGAATCGCGGAACTCAATCTCTTTCGGGTATGCGTGGCCTGCGAGCTTGCCCTTGATGAACTTCTGGATATCCTTCTTCAGCTCATCAGAAGGCTCGACACCTTTCTTCAGCGAGACGAATGCCTTGATAATCTCGCCATACATCTCGTCAGGCTTACCGATGACGCCTGCCTCTGCTATCGCAGGATGCTCGACAAGCGCTGACTCAACCTCGAAAGGCCCGACCCTGTGGCCTGCGGTCTTTATGACATCATCGGCCCTGCCGATGAACCAGAAATACCCGTCATCATCCAACCTTGCCTTGTCGCCTGTTATGTACCAGCCGTCCTTGAAGTAAGAATCATACTTCTCCTTGTTGTTCCATATCTCAACCATCATGGAAGGCCAGCCAGGCCTTATGGCAAGGTTGCCTTCTGTGCCTGGAGGAAGCTTTTTGCCCATGTCATCAACTATCCCAGCAGTCACGCCAGGAAAAGGCTTACCCATGCTTCCGACCTTTATGTCCATAGACGCGTAGTTGGCGATAAGGATGCCGCCAGTCTCTGTCTGCCACCAGTTGTCATGGAACGCGAGCCCCAGGCTGTCAAGGCCCCACCAGATCGCCTCTGGATTGAGCGGCTCCCCGACAGAGCAGAGGTGCCGAAGCGAGGATAAGTCATATTTCTTCGCAAGCTCTGCGCCTTCCTTCATCATCATGCGTATCGCCGTAGGCGCAGTATACCAAACAGTCACCTTGTAGTCATTGATCACCTTATACCATTTCTCTGCGCTGAACCTGCGAGCGTCCACAACAGACGTTATCGCGTTGGACATCGGGCCAAGTATGCCGTAGGCGATGCCTGTCACCCAGCCCGGGTCAGCAGTGCACCAGTAAACATCATCAACATGCAGGTCAAGTATCCACTTGGTCGTCAGGTGCTGGTGGATTATGTCATAGTGGGTGTGGACAACGCCTTTCGGCTTGCCTGTGGTGCCCGAGGTGTAGAGCATGTATGCCCTGTCCTTCGGTTCCATATGCTCGATGCTGAAATCATCAGATGCCTTTTCCATCTCCCTGCTGAAGCTGAGCTCAGCTTCACCCGGCTCGTGGTCCCCGGTCACTATCATTGTCTTCAGCTCTGGGAGCTCTTCCTTTATCTGGTCGACACGCCCCTTCAGCTCAGGGCTGGTTATGAGTACCTTCGCTCCGCTGTCACTAAGCCTGTCCTTCAGAGCTGCAGGGCCGAAAGCAGCGAACAAGGTCGAGGCTATCGCGCCTGTCTTCAGTATCCCCAGGAAACTCACGTAGAGCTCTTCGATCCTCGGAAGGAATATGAATACCCTGTCGCCTTTACTTACGCCATTGGACTTCAGGACATTGGCGAACCTGTTCGAGAGCCTGGCGAGATCCGCGAACGTAGGATCTTTAGTCCCATCCTCTCCGATCCAATGCAACGCGACCTTGTCCTTGACACCTGTCTTGAGATGCCGGTCAACGGCAATGTATGCTGCATTCATCCTGCCATCATCAAAGAACTCGATCTCGCCTTTGAATCTCTCATAAGAGAAATCATTGTATGCAGAGTCATAATCAGGAAGGTTTGGTTTTACCTTCAGTTTGTCGACATCTTTTTTTACGATCTTAGGATGTGGTTCACTCATAATCAGCACCTCTAATGCTAAAATTAGGTAAACTATTTAAATAGTTTTCCCATTTACAAGATATTGGCGATAAGTTTCACGGAATCTTAAAACGTTCCAACAGATAACCAAAAAAAAGGGGTAGAAATGGCAAATCCTGCTAATCACATACTTATTCTCAATATAGGCTCATCATCAATAAAGTATGACCTGTTCTGCGGCGAGGAGACCGTGCTCAAAGGATATATGGAAAGGGTCTCTGACTATTCCCGCGGAATAAGTAAGATAATCCGCGAGATAAAGAAGAAAGGGATCAAGGTCGATGCGATAGGCCATAGGGTGGTACATGGAGGAAGCCATTCTGATTCTGTGATGGTCGATGCGAGGAAGGTCAATGAGCTTGAGAAGATATCCGAGCTCGCGCCACTGCACAATGTCCCTGAAGTAAAAGGCATCAAGGCATGCAGGAAGCTGTTCAGGGTCCCGCAGGTAGCGGTGTTCGACACCGCATTCCACCAGACAATGCCTGAGAAAGCATACACGTACGCGATTCCGGCGCAGCTGGCATCGAAGCACAGGATACGACGCTACGGTTTCCACGGGACAAGCCATAGCTATATCGCTCATGAGGCTGCCCATCTTATGATGAAGCCCTTTGGAAAGGCAAAGATAATCACCTGCCATCTCGGGAACGGGTGCTCTGTCTGTGCTGTGAACCATGGCAGATCCGTCGACACATCAATGGGATTCACACCCCTTGAGGGGCTTGTGATGGGGACGCGAAGCGGCGACATCGACGCGGCAATCGTGACGTTCCTGCAGGAAAAGGAGAAGATGAACCGCCTTAGGGTAGAGCAGATGCTGAACAATGAGTCAGGACTTCTCGGGATATGCGGGAAGAAAGACATGCGCGACATACACCATGCATCTGAAAAAGACAAGAAAGCGAGGCTTGCGCAGGAGGTGTTCTGCTACAGGCTCGTGAAATACATCGGGGCATACATAGCAGCTATGGACGGAGTGCATGCCATCGTGTTTACAGGAGGCATCGGCGAGAACGCATGGTGGATACGCGAAGAGGTCATGCGGCACTTCAGCCATCTCGGGTTCAGGCTCGACAAGAAAGCAAACATGCAGAACATGCACAAGATATCATCATTCAGTTCGAGGATATGGGCCTTCGTGATACCGACGAACGAAGAGCTGATGATGGTGCGGGAAGTCAGGAAGGTCATGGAGAAACAGTAAACTCCGTCTAGTAGCTCATCTTGTACCTGAGTATCGCACCTATCCCTCCCAGACCATCGAGCTTCTTCCCGCCGTCGTGGTCTGAAGAGATTATGTATATCTTTGACTCTGTCCTGTCAGCCATCTTCATGATTTCGTTGATGCGCTGGAACTTCTCTTCCTGCCTCGTCTTCTGGATGAGCCCGTCGGTGACAAGCAGCGCCTTCGATGCGCCTGCTTTCACGGCAGTTTCTGTCTCGTCGATGCCATATGCTGCAGCGCCCTGTTTCGATATCTCTGAAAGCAGCTGTTCGACAAGCCCCATCTCCTTCGCTATCCTGTCCTGCTGGAGAACGGTCTGCACCTCCGGCCTCTTGAGCACCTCGTTGATGGCACCCTTGTCGCAGGATGAGCAAGTCGCAGGGACAATCCTCTTCTTTATTTCAGGGTCCTTGAGACTCTTCATCAGCTCCTCTTTCCAGAATGAAGGGCTTGCCAGAATTATATGGTTTATGTTGTAGCGTTTCGTGTATTCCTGCAATGATGCGATTATTTCATCATAGAAGTTCTTCACAGGCTGCCTGTCATTATCTTTCTTGGCGACCTCTCCCTTGAGCTCAACAATCACGTCAAACCCGTACTTCTTCATCAATGCTATGTATGCCTCTTCCCTGTCGAACACGCAGATCAGGGTGTCGGGTTTCTTCTCCTTTGACGCTTCCTCAAGCTTCTGGCGCTGGTACTTCATCCATTCAGGCTTGATAAGGGTTATTGTGGAGCCTTCCTCTATGTTGAATGTGTGATAAGAGCCTTTAGGGATGTCCTCCTTTCCCTCAATGACCTTGCCAGAAACCCTGAGAGCATCAGAGTATTTGTGGAACTCGACCTTCTCAACACCGATCTTAAGGAAGATCGGCTTCTTTGTTATCTTCTGCGAGCGCTCCTCCGCGCCTCCAAGCTTGATCTTCCTGAAAGTCCTGCCTTCCAGAGTATCATCTACATCGATGATACTTGAGAGATGCCAGAGGTCATCTGCATTCTCAACTCCGAGCTTTGCTTCATTTTTGTGGAAACGCAAAATTTTCATACTAAACGCCCTTTAAACGCTGTTTAAGCGCATATAAATAGAAAGACATAAATATATAAAGATATTCATTTTAGGGTATAGACACTATACTGTCAAAGATACGCTGTTTAAAAAGGTGAATACCTTATGTCACGACTTAAATCCCCCGCAAAGACATTCAGTTCTAAGAGAGCACAGGATGCCGGCCATGCAGCCACACTTGTAGCGGTCATCGCGCTCCTCATCATATTCTACCTGCTGTTCATCCCGCCAAGCTTCAGGGACCAGATACTTGAGGGCAACCAGAGCGTGGATGAAGGGGGAAGTGCAGCGCTGGTTAACGAGACAATACTAAAGGCAAGCCCTGGCACGCTGTCAAGCATATCATCAGAGGAGATAGAGCACAATATACCGTCTGTGGTGCTTTATGCAAAGAAAGAATCGCAGATACTCGGGACAATGGGTGCTGCATATGTGAAATCATCCCTGTTCGGGCAGAAGAAGGCAACTATGCACTTTGCGCTGGCGGATATAGAGAACACAGAGAATGTCATGATAAGCTTCGTGGACAAGAATATGAAGGGCGACCTCATCATAATGGTCAATGGCAATGAGGTGTTCAATGGCGAGATAACGCGAGAGAACCCGGACCCTGTCAGGATAAACGCAAAATACCTGGTACGCGGCGACAATGTGGTAGAGTTCGGGGCAGAGAAGAGCGGCTGGAGAATCTGGAGGGTGAACAAGCACAGCCTTGAGAACATCCAGGTCACAGGAGACATAAGCGACGTCTCCCAGCAGAAGAGCAATAACATATTCATCGTATCAGCGACAGAGAAATCAAATGTCAAGAGGGCAATCCTGAGATTCACGCCAGACTGCATGACCGGGAAGACAGGAAAGCTCAACGTGCTGATAAACCAGCACTCTGTATACTACTCAGTGCCGGACTGCGGCGGAAGGATAGCCATAGAATTCACTCCTGATGTGCTCCGCGAAGGGGAGAACACGATAGTGTTCGACAGCGAGATGGGCAACTACCTCATAGACCTGATAAGGATAACATCTGAGCTTAAAGAGGTTCTGCAGCCTGCATATTACTTCGAGATAACAGACCAGATGATGGAAGATGTCAGGGATGGCAAATACAACGTCGAGTTAAGGCTCAAGTTCACAGAAGGGACAGAGCAGAAGGCAGGGAAGATCAACATAAACGGAAGAGAGACGAGCCTGTTCCAGACCGAGCAGGAATACACAAAGAACATCAACGATTACATCATCGAAGGGAACAATGCGGTCAAGGTGATGCCTGAGACCACGCTCGAGATAGTGACACTTGAAGTCGTCAAGAAGTAATTTCAACAACCTGACGTTCACACATAAACAAAAGAGGTGACAGTAGTTCTGATGCTCCCAGGCAAACCAAGACGAATTCTGAAGGAAATGCTTAGCGACAGGAGAGCGATGGCACCTACTTTCTCGGAGAAGTTTGCCAAATGGGCAGAGAAGAAGACCGAAGATTCAGGGACAGCACCATTCAGGAGCAAGGCTTTAGAACAGCTGGAGAAGCAGCAACTGAAATCCGAGAAGAAGTCTGCTGAGGCAGCAGAGACGCAGGCTGCTGCAAGCAAGGAGCAGGCAGAAGCTGAAAAGACAGGTACTGAAGCAGAGAAAGAAGAGGCCGAGGCTGAGAAATCAGGTGCAGCTGCTGAGAAGGAAGAGGCGAAGGCTGAAGAGGCCGGAGCTGAATCCGAGAAGGAAGGGGCCGAGGCTGAGAAATCAGGTGCAGCTGCTGAGAAAGCATCTGCAGATGCAGAGAAGGAGAAAGCAGATGCTGAAAAAGAGGAGGCAGAAGCAGCGAAAGGCAAGGCAGAAGCAGAACGGGAAGCGCAGGAGACTGCTGAACGCAAGAAAAGGCAGGATGAGAGAAAGGACAGGAAAGACAAGGAAGCGATGTACGACCGGATGGCATCATCGCAGCAAGGTCCTGAGTCATTCACCGGGTTCGCCCTCTTTGTTATCGTAAATGCGCTGCTGGCAATGTTCATACTCAACCAGTACGGCATGCAGGCCATAGCAGGCGTGTACTCATTCGGGCTTTTCATACTCGCGGCGATCATATACAAGTTCGTACTTAAGAGCATGAGTGGCGGAGCGATAAGGCTGATACTGATAATACTTGTACTCATAATCGTATTAATAGGAGGATACACATTCTGGAACCGGAGCATGCCCTACTTCGTGGAGTATGTCCAGTCAGGAAAGGCAATAGAGGCAGGAGAGGATGTAGCAGCATCTTCATCCAGTAGCTTTGCCAAGATCAAGGACGACCTCCTAACAGCATACGAATCACAGCTCGCGATAGCCAAAGGAGAAAACCTGCAGGGCAAGGTGAAGCAAGGAGACGTTATAGGCATAGAGCTGCTGCCTCCGCAAGTACAGAACGCGAAGAGCATAACAAGGAACGAACTGGCTGTCTTCAAGCAGGGCGATAAATTCGATTTTGTCGACGGCATAGTGGCTAATGTAAAAGCGTACGGGCACAAGACGCCGATAACCATCAAGGCTGTCTGCAGCCTGCAGAACCAGACAGATTCCAAGTCAAAGATAGGGCTTGACATGTATCCGGGCGCAAAACAGCCCATAAATCCCGAGATATTCACAGGGACGATGTTCACAACCCCTGTGATATGCAGGCCGCAATTCCCGATGGACAAGGCGCTGCTTCCGCTTCAGCTTCCTGAATGCGGACGCTATACTGTGACGATCACTGCGCAGGCAGACGCGCTGAAGACAGCTGCGACCATGGACAACTACATCATGGACCGGCAGACGCTGTCTGACAGCATCAACGCATACGCAGCATCCAAAGGTGACGTGACGCAGGATCAGATGCCGGCAGTCATGGCGAAACTCTACCCGACAATCGGAAGCTACATGTCAGAATCAGACCCCGGCGCCATAAAGGTGTATCTGGAGACCAAGAGAACTCCGATAATAGGAATCGATGAAGGCACACAGATAGCATTGAGAGCATCAATAGAGAACGTGATGAAAGGATGGATAGTCAATGTTACGAGTGTCGAGATCACAATACCCGAAACACTCAAAGTCATGACAGGCGGAAACATGAACTACTGCCCAGGTTGGGATATATCTGACAACAAGATATCCCTTCAAAAACAGTATCGCGACGCACTTACTACCAGTCTACTCACCCTCAAGAAAGGACTGCAGAAGAGATTCCCTTCATGCAATCTCGTCCCTGCAGTGGACAAATCGTCGCTTCTCGAGCCTGTAAGAGCAACTTTCATCGCGAATGTCGAGTACAATTATGTACTCCAGGATAAGTATGACCTTGACATAAGGGATGAGCAGAACAAGCCATGCAAGCCAGGGCAGAAGCCTGTGGGGATAGTCTGATCCCAGTCACGTGAATTGAATATGAAAACAAAAACAACAAACACAATCATCATCACATCATTAGCATTGCTTCTTGCACTCTTGGCTGTCGCCGGCTGCTCAGGCGGATTCTTCAAGGGAAGGTCAGGCACGATGGAGACTTACGCATTCAGGCAGGGCACAGAAGGGATAGCTATGGGATTCCTCGAAGAGATGCCTCCATCAAGCCTCTTTGTCGGCACTCCATTCTCGATGGGGCTGAGGATAAAGAATGTCGGAGCGTATGACATAACAGGCAGGGCAGAGATAAAGATAATACCCCCTCCAAAGGCATTCGCGTTCCAAGAGAAGGACACAAAGCCATTCACGCTCAAAGGCAAATCACTATACGCAAAGGAAGGCGAAGAGGACATAATCATGTTCCCTATGCGCGCGCTGTGCTATCCCGGCTATGGTGGCACCGCAGAGACGACTGTTGTCAGGAACTACACAGGAAAGATAGAGGCTGCAGCATGCTATTACTATGAAACAGTCGCCAATGCAGACTTGTGCATCGACACCATGAAATACCTGAGGGCCAAGACCGACAAGCCAGTGTGTAATATGCAGCCAATTACGTTCTCAGGCGGGCAGGGAGGACCTGTCGGAGTGGTAAGCATATCACCAACAGTCATCCCGAAATCAGACAATGAGATGACGCTCCAGCTGAGCCTATCAATCAAGGACATGTCAGGACAGAACATAAGGATATACCAACAGGACGCCGACTGCAACCAACCTGAAGAACAGGACAAGGTAGAGCTTGACGTTCAGGTGGGAGGGCAGAAGCTCTGGTGCGAGCCATATCAGATCAAAATAAAGCAGAAAGACGCAGTATCGACCTTATGCACAGCACCAATAGATCCGAGCCTGGGAGCATACACGACCCCGATAAGCATAAAGATGACATACAAGGTGAGGCAGGGAATAGTGAGGGGCATAACTATTCAGCCGCCGCCAGGAGGGATAGACTGCAAATCACTAGAAGGCGCACGTTAGAGCCTCTAACGCTTGTTTTTACCGAAAAATATATATAGTCAGAAACCGAAAATCATTACTAAAAGAGGAGCAAAAAGATGAGAAACAGGAAAACAGCTGCAATCTTCGGCTTTACGCTAATATTCATGCTAATCGCTGGCTGCGGAGCTTTCCAGGGAGGCAGGAACCAGCCATCAGTATCTGCTGAGTTCGCCGCGACAGGCACAGAAGGCATAGTCATGCAGTTCGTGCCTGACCAGCCGCCGCCTAAAGTGTATTCAGGAGCGCCGCTGACATTCCTTGTGGAAGCAAGGAACAGGGGAACATTCACAGTACCCAGCGCGTCATTCTATCTCACAGGATTCGATCCGAACATAATTCCAGGATTCCAGCCAGTCTACACGCTCAGGGAGCCTCTTGAAGGAAAAACACAGTTCAATCCTGAAGGAGGATACACGACGATAGAGTTCACCACATCAAATATCGCTCTTCCTGCCACGATGCCAAACTACAAGCCAACGTTCATGCTCACCGCCTGCTACTTTTACAAGACAATCGCGACACCGCTCGTATGCGTAGACCCCAACCCTCTTGACCCTACGCCAGACAAGGCATGCATGGTGCAGAAGGTATATGGGACAGGGAGCCAGGGAGCTCCAGTTGCCGTACAGAGCATAGAGTCCGAGGCAAGGCCTGGCGGGATGTACTTCAGGATACATGTCATGAACACTGCAGGAGGTACACAACAGGCCAGCGGCACAGTTTTTGACCAGACAAAGACAGGAGCATGCCCAGGAGGCCTGCAGTACAGGGATCTTGGAATGCTGAACTTCAAGGCATCTGTTGCAGGGCAGCCTCTCGAGTGCGAGCCCAATACAGGAGTATTGAGGCTGGTGAATAATCAAGGCACGATATTCTGCAAGATGCTGAACATACCGCAGATACCTGCATACCAGACAGCTCTTGAGATAGAGCTCAGCTACGGATACAAGAGCTCGATAGCGACGATGGTGGACATAGAGAATATCGACTTTGCGAGGTAAGCCGATATAATCATAATCATAAAACCTAAGGAGGTTGGACAAACATGAGGAAAGCAATCACGATAACATTCGTGGCATTGATGCTCTTATTCGCATTCGGCTGCGGAACAAAAGAGGAACAGCCAGGAGTTGTAGGCTCAAAGTTCGTTGGAGGCAATGAAGGCCTTGCCATCAGCTTTGCTCCAGGCTCCATGCCAGACCAGATCCTTGACAAGGACCAGTCGTTCGGCATAAGCGTGGTCCTGACGAACAAAGGAGACCACACCATAGAGAACGGTGCCGACGCCACAGTCAAGATAACCGGCATAGACCCTGCAGACTTCGGAGTAAGCGCGTCAGACCTCGTGCAGGACTCACCCAGCCAGATAAGAGGCGCGCAGAAGGATGTCTCAGGCAATGTCATACAGGGAGAGACAGTCAGCCTCGATTTCCCAACTAGCGGAGCCAGCTTCTCACACCAGAAAGAGATTGCGGGATCAGTCACTTACAACGTCAGGGCAGACGTGTGCTACAAGTACCAGACGACAGCGAACACCAAGCTCTGTGTGCTCGAGGACATACTCGGCACTACAGGATCGTCAGGAAAGCTCTGCATGATAAACGAGGACAAGACAGTCGACAACTCAGGCGCGCCTGTCCAGGTAGCATCATTCAGGGAATCTGTGTCATCAGCCAACAAGGTCGCTTTCGTGTTCAAGATAAGCCATACCGCGGCAGGCACAGTGCACCAGATGGACACAGAGTGCAGCAAGGAATTCCAGGAGAAGGACAAGGTGCATGTCAGGGTCGATACAGGCATAGCAGACGGCCTAACTTGCTCTGGACTCCAGGAAGGAAGCGGCTCAGGATCTGTCTATGAAGGATACGCCCAGCTCCTGAACGGAGAGAGGGAGGTCAGGTGCACCCAGACCATAAACAGCCCGACAGACCTTGAGAAGCTGGTGACGATAGAGCTCACATACGACTATGACCAGTTCATAGAGAAGAACCTTGAGGTCCAGCACGTCGGAGGATAAGCTGGAATTTTTTCTTTTTTCTCTTTCTTTTCACTTCTTTACTCAATCAGGAAGCACTGCCACGCAGATTATTTTTTTGTGAGGCTATTCTACACATCGGATCAATAACAATTGATGCCTTCGGCAAGAACGATACACCTGCATTGTTCCACAGAGGCCGAGCTCGTGAGAGGAGACAAAGAGCGGTGGCAGTACTGCCAATAATTATCATAAGTTAAGCTTAGAGAAAGCCTCATCGATATCCTGATTTGAATACCCAGAACTAGATAGTGAATGCCTTATCTGGTCGATGCTGTCACCATGGTCCTGCGCAAGCTCGATCATAGGTATTATCTCATCCATCCTGGAAGGGCCTGCGATGCCTGTATCGAATTCATCCAAGCCTAAGCTTGGGGTTTTTCCAGACACTTCTTCTGCAGGCTCGGGGACAGAGAACATGGGCTGTTCCTGCTCTGGCTCTTCAGGGACGCTCGTGTCAATATCTATATCTCCGCCTGTGTCTGCGGATATATCCGCCCTGGCGGACATGAGGTCGCGCATCCTGTTGTTGAACTCTGTTATCAGCGCCTGCTCCTTCCTTGATTTCTCCTGGATGACATCCCTGTGGTTCTCAAGCTTTGTCTTGAGGGATGCTATTGCGGCGTTCATGATAGCAACCTTCTTGGCATGGCTCCTCATAATCATCAGGCGTTTCTCCTCCTCTTCTTTCTTGATGGATTCGACGCTCCTTTGCAGTTCTACGTCCTTTGACTCAAGAAGCCTGCTCTTTTCCATGAGCTCTTCCTCAGCCTCCTTGAGCCTCTGCTTCAGCCTCACCATCTCATAGAGTATCTTCTGGTTCTGCTCGTCAGTTGAATGTATCCGCTTCTCAAGTGCGCCTATGCGGTTCCTGAACGTGAAGAAATCCTTCTTCTGCGAATCGATATCCTCCTGCAGGTGGCTTTTGGCCTGCTCTGACTCCCTGAGGGCTGCGGCGTTCTCTGTGAGCTTGTTTTTCGTCACCTGGAGCATTGTATCCTTCTCGGTAAGGCTCTTCTTAAGCGAGATATTGGTGTCGCTCAGCCTCTGCACCTGCTCCTTATGCTTCAGGAGGTCCTGCGAAAGCGATTCAATCCTCTTCTCATGATCAGTTATCCTCTGCTGGAGCGCGTCCATGGTGTCCTCGCGCCTTGTGATGTCCACCTCTATCGGCTTAAGGTCATCTATCATCTCGCTGATGAGCGATTTCTTCTCCTCCAGGTCTGATTTTATCCTCTCAAGCTCCTTCTTCGTGGCAGGTTTGATGCCTTCGCCGCCCATATCTTCCCTGAGCGACTCAAGCTCATCGCTGAATCTGGCTATCACATCCTGGTTCCTCATGAGCTTTTCGGCCAGTTCCTGATTAGAACGCATGATATCCTGGCTCTTCTTCCCTATCTCATCAAGAATCTTTGAATCTGCCATGATCCTCTTTTTTCCTTTTTTTTGTGAAGCGAATAATCATAAAATCATCTGGCTGATGCTGACCCTGCAAGGGCCACGCTGGCAAGGAATGCCTCGAGCTGTATGAACTCGTCGCTGCCTTCAGTCATCCTGAACTCTGCCTCGCCGCACCTCTCGACGAGAGCCATCCTGCCCCTGCCATCCAGGTCGAGGTTGTACACCTCTTTCTGCACCTGGCGTATGACGTCAAGGCCTGAAAGCCCGTAGTTGAGCATCACGTCAAGGAGCTTCTCCCGCGCCTCTATGAACCTGTTCTTGAGCGCGAGGTCAAGCACATCCTTCACCTCTTTCGGCCTAGCCACAGAGGCAAGCGAGTATATGGTCTCCTCAGTTATCTTCTTGCTTATAGCAGCAGCGCTCTGCAGGATGTTCTCGACGCGCCTGCAATCCCCCTCTGATATGATGAATAGGGCATCCTCTGCCTTCGGGTCTATGTCAAGGCTTTCGCTCTTCGCAATCTTTTTGATCAGCTTCTGGATGTCTGCCTTGGGCAATGGCCTGAACCTGAATATCGCGCATCTTGACTGGATAGGATCTATTATCTTGCTGCTGTAGTTCGCAGCGAGGATGAACCTGCAGGTCTGGGTATAGTTCTCCATGGTTCGACGCAGGGCCTGCTGTGCCTCCCTTGTTAGCGCATCGCACTCATCTAGGTAAATGATCTTGAAAGGGACGTCGCCGATGGCCCTTGTACGGGCGAAATCCTTCACCTTGTTCCTGATGATGTCTATTCCCCGCTCATCAGAGGCGTTCAGCTCAAGGAAATTGCTGTGCCATGCCTCACCGAACATCTGCCTCGCGATGACCAAGGATAAGGAAGTCTTGCCTATGCCTGCAGGTCCTGCGAAAAGGAGATGCGGCATGTTCTTTCCCTTGACAAACGCCTCTACCTTCTGCACTACAGGATCCTGGCCCAGAACGTCGCTGAACTCCTTAGGCCTGTATTTTTCTGTCCATATAGTGTGCTCCATACTGCCCGAAAATAAAGGTTAAGCAAATATAAATGTTTCTCTTTTAAAAATAGGCAGGACAAAGGCTGAAAGCATCATTTGCGTCGCTATGCGATAGCACCACCACGCTGCTAGTGGTGTTTTGCACTGCAAAGGCGATTCTGTCTCTGTGGGCTACGCCTTCAGTATGTGTGGAGATACAGCAGTGAGGTGCTTCTTTTTCGGAGGACACGCAAAGAGCGGTGGTGGTACTATCGCTGTTTGTTATTTTGACACAGAAAAAGCCACGATAAAGAGAGATAAAAGATTTAGATTATGTCCTCTTCGGCAATGACCATGAAATCTCCGATAGCCATGAGCGCGCTGAAAGGTATCAGGACATTCCCTGTCTTGTCTTTCTCAAGCTCAAGCTTCTCACTGTAAGGCGTGGGGTTCACCAGCACCATGTGGATGAGCTCACCTGACTTGACCTCAAATATGATATCGCCGACCTCACCGAACTTCTTGCCTGTTTTGGAGACTACTGTCTTGCCAATCAGTTCCCTTGCAAAGCGTTTCTCTTCTTCAGCCATTTTTGCACCTCTATTGGCAGTTATTTAACCGTGATAAACAGTCTGTAACTAGCTCTATGCAGGAATTAACATATCTATTTGCATATATAAATCTTTTTGTTTTTAAGAGACGCTCATTTTAAAGCAGACAGGCGTGAGATGCCTGAAAAAAGACTTTTCAGGATTTGACCCAACAAAAACCTTTAAATAGAATACTCCTCAACAGGGCGGTAGGATGGAT
>CAZNGE010000017.1:0-27986 GCA_964572875.1 uncultured Methanosarcinales archaeon
AGACAGCGAGGAGGTTGGCTTAGAAGCAGCCACCCTATAATAAGTGCGTAACAGCTTACTTGTCAAGAATGTAGGCCCTGAAAATGGACGGGGCTAAACAGATTACCGATACTTCAGACATCCGAAAGGATTGTGGTAGGCAGGCGCTCTGCAAGGGCAAAAGCTTTTCTGAGAGGGAAGGTGAACCTTGTAGGGATGAGGATCCTGGTGAAAGTAGGAGCATAGTACTGTGAGAATCAGTACCACCGAAAGGGCAAGGGTTCCTTGACAATGCAGTTCAGTCAAGGGTAAGTTGATCCTAACCGCTCGTCTAACTGATGACGCGGGAAAGGGAAAAAGGTTAAGATTCCTTTACTGCTCAAGTACGCGTGGCAACACAAGCTCTGTTTCCGACAGTTCTGGCTAGACTGACACAAGCCATCTTTTGTGTTAACCGATGCAATTCAAGGGAGAATCTTAATGATGAGAACTTGAATAAACTCGGGAATAGTGGGCCTATGGTCCATTCAGTTGATGCCTGGACTCCGTGAAAAGGGAACAGGGAAGGAAATTGGGCATCCATACCAAGAACCAGCACAGGTGCCCCTAGGTGAGAAGCCTAAGGTGTGAGGGAGTAATTCGTCTTAGGGAATTCGGCAATCTAGCCCCGTATCTTTGGTATAAGGGGTCCCTATGCTTGTAGCTGAATGGTTGCGAGCATAGGGCTCAGTGACTAGGGGGGTCCGACTGTTTAACAAAAACGTAACTTTCTGCTAGCCTGAAAAGGTGCGTACAGAAGGTGACGTCTGCCCAGTGCCAGTACTTCAAACTTCTTTTCAAGGAAGCTAAGAGCTGGTAAACGGCGGGAGTAACTATAACTCTCTTAAGGTAGCGAAATGCCTTGCCGTTTGAATGACGGCCTGCATGAATGGCGTAACGAGATCCCCGCTGTCCCAAGACGAAACCCCCTGAAAACTCCTTACTGGTGCAAAGGCCAGTGATTTCCAGTGGGAAGCGAAGACCCCGTGAAACTTTACTGTAGCTTGTTGTTGCGGCGTGAGCCTTGTTGTATAGTGTAAGTGGGAGTCGTTATGTTATGGTCGCCAGATCATGAATAGACGCCAATGTAACACCACTCTTCAAGACTTACGCTGCTAACTTGGAGACAAGGACATCAGCAGGTGGACAGTTTGGCTGGGGTGGCACACCGTTGAAAATGTATCAATGGTGCCCTATGGTTGGCTCAAGCGGGTCAGAAATCCGCTGTAGAGTGCAAGAGCAAAAGCCAGCCTGATTGGATTCCGGATAAGGAGGGATCCAAAGACGAAAGTCTGGTCTAGCGAACCTCTGTGCCTCCTTGATGGGGGCCAGGGATGACCGAAAAGTTACTCCGGGGATAACAGAGTTGTCGCGCCCGAGAGCTCATAGTTCAGAAGAGAAATCTTCTGTGCGAGTTTATCGACGGCGCGGCTTGCTACATCGATGTCGGCTCTTCCTATCCTGGTAGTGCAGAAGCTACCAAGGGTGGGGGTGTTCACCCATCAAAAGGGATCGTGAGCTGGGTTCAGAACGCTGTGAGGCAGTTTGTTTGATATCTACTGGAAATGTTTGGTGTCTGAGTGGAAGGACCCTCTAGTACGAGAGGAACGGGGGCTCGAGGCCTCTGGTCTACCTGTTATCCGACAGGGTACGCAGGGCAGCTACGCCTTAAGGGATAAGTGCTGAAAGCATCTAAGCACGAAGCCTGCCGCAAAAAGAGACACCTTGAACACGAGCAGAAGACTCGTTTGATAGGCACGGTGTGTAAGTACGAAGCTTCGGCGACGTATTGAGCATGCGTGTACTAACAGTTCGTTATGTACTTCCTATGCATGGCTTTCATTATTTATTTTCTAGATATGAAAGTTTCAAGATAGCGTTAGCTATATCCTTCTCAAGACACCAAACACCAGAGGTTCGATTAATTAGCCAACCATAGGGCACTAGAAAAAAATTCAAAAGATAAAAAAGGTCACCCCAACCAAAAAAATTACGTTTTGCCGGCAATATTTTCACATTTCTTGCAGTTTTCCGGAAAACACAACACCTGCCACAGAACATTTTCTAAATCACAGAAACATTTCCAGTTTCTGTCGGGCAAAGCTTATGAAAGACAGAATCCTAATATGTGCTATGCAGACAAACTACAAAGATCTTAAGATCTGGCGCATGGCTTTTGATATGGCCATCAGCACATATGATGTTATTACCAGACTGCCTCAGTGTGAATCTCGCAATATCGCGGATCAGATGCGAAGGACTTGCACCGCGATGCCACTGAACATTGCAGAAGGCGCCAGCTCGCAGACTGCAAAGCAGTTCCTAAGCCATCTGAGGTATGCATATGCTTCAGGGCAAGAGCTTAACGTCCTTATAATGCTCTCCTTCAAGCTTGGCTACATTGATAAGAACCTGTTCAGTGAAAGGCATGAATCACTCGACAAGTGCCTGCGGGCGCTCTATAAGTTCACTCTTAATCTGGAGCGCAGCGAGGCAAAGAAAAGCATGTTCATCGCTTAGCAGCCATTCAGTTAATTTTATATAAGCGGTAGCTATTTGTTCAACCATGAATAAGATATTGTCTTTTACCATATTCTTCTCGATTTTCTTCTCTATATATCTCGCTATGCACTTCTACGTGTTCTGGCGGATGAGTTCACTGCTCTCTTTCGGCAGAGGATGGCAGTTCTATACGGTAATGTTGGTCCTTGCGCTGTCTTTCCCGGTCACGAGCATCATCGAAAGGTTCGTGGATGGGCAGGTCTGCAGGCTGATTTATACGCTGGCCGCGACCTGGTTAGGGGCATTGTTCCTGATGTTCTGCTTACTCATCGTCTATGAGATTGTGGCACTGTTCGTGAAGATAAACCCAGCCATAGCAGGGATAGCTGTCATCTCATTGACATTGATCCTTGTCGTCTATGGCATTCTCAATGCGACATCGCTAAGGGTGAACGAGATAGACATCCCTATGCCAGGTCTTGGGAATGAGACTACGATAGTGCAGCTTTCAGACATACACATAGGCACGATACACAACTCAGACTATCTTGCCCGCGTAGTCGAGAAGACAAACTCCCTCAATCCTGACATTGTCCTGATTACCGGGGACTTTGTCGACGGTACTGGCAGGATAGACAACCACAGCGTCGCGCCGCTCAAAGACCTTAAGGCCAGGGTGTTCTTCACCACAGGCAACCACGAGACATATGAGGGTATCGGGTTCGTGACAGGCCTTCTGGACAGGGTCGGTGTAAAGATACTAAGGAACGAGACTGTCGACTACAAGGGCCTGCAGATAATCGGGATAGACAACCCCGGAGACAGCGTGAAGGACGAGAACCCTGCGCTGCGCAGCATCAAGGTCGATAAAGAGAGGCCTTCTATACTGATGTTCCATCCGCCTCTCGGGTTTGACGATGCGGTCAATGCAGGAGTCACGCTCCAGCTTTCAGGCCATATTCACAGGGGTCAGATAATGCCATTCAATCTGTTAACTCATCTTTTCTATCGCCACGTCTACGGGCTCTACGAGAAGGAGGGGACGTATCTTTACGTCTCTCCAGGCACAGGCACCTGGGGACCGCCGATGAGGATAGGCTCAAGAAACGAGATTACTCTCATAAGGCTGCTGAAAGAATAGGATAAAAAAATATTATGATACCGGAGATTCACCCGGGCGTAACATCATCATCAGTCACTCCGCCGATATCCATGTCGTCGTATATGTATGTCTTGTCAGGCTTGCCTGTGGGTAAGCTGTCCAGGCTTTGGCCCTCATCTTCGTATATCTCCACCCTCGCGGGCCAGCCCCTGTAGTCATTCACGTATACCCTGATGATGTTCCCGTCCTTATGGTAGTCGACGATATGGTAGAGCTGGTCTGATATCTTGTTGTCCAATGACCAGACGAAGTCGTCGTCGAGCTCAAGCAGCCAGTCTTTCGGCGTCTTGATGTTCCATTTCGAGTAAGTCTCTGTGAATGGGCCGTGTCCTTCGAAGCATTTCGCTTTTGTGGTCTCGCAGTAGCCTTCCGCTATTAGAGATTCCCTGTTCAGGTAGACCATGTTGTAGGTGTTGTACTTGTCGACCTGGTCGTAGCGCAGGATTGTGCGCTTCATGTGGTTGCCCTTCACCCATACGTCTGTCTGGAGGATGTCAGGTGATGTGTATCTGAAGAAGTAATTCTCTTCCCTGTTTCGCGCTTCACTCATGAGTTTACGGACAAGCTTGATCTTGCTCTGCACTTCCTTTGGAAGCGACTCGAGGTTGTACGCATCCGCAGCTGGTTCCGGTTCTGGAGGAGCGGGTTCTGGCTCTGCCTCTGTCACCTCAGGCTCTGCAACGACCTCTGGTTCAGCAACAACCACCGGTTCAGGCTCGATATCATCGACCTGTACTGTCTCAGGCTGACCCTCTTTAAGGTTCTCCTGGACCTGCTGCTGCACTCTGCAGCCTGAAAGGGATAGTGAGAGCATCAACAGGACGGATAATATGACTGATAATATGATTGTTTTATTCATGGTACCACCCTCCAGGCTGGAGATATATGTTTTGGATATATAAAATTACCGTATCAATCGCAAATTATCCGCCCACTTGACCAACTTCCGAAAAACCATCTAAGCTTTCTGGAAATAGTCCGGGAGGAACGGAAAACCAACGGCTTTTCAGCAGAAATCGTTATTTAACCTGAGGTCTTACTATATCTCAGGATATTCAAGTGTTTCAGGAGAAACAAATCGGAGGGAAAAATGGGTCTCATAAGCAAAGCATTGGTTTACGGGGGGTTTTTCGCGCTCGGTTTCGGGATGTGCTATTCATCATGCGTCAACAACAACTATAGGATTGTCGAAGAGGACGGCAGGGTCTATGTTGAGGACAAGAACACAGGGAAAAAAGGTGTTGTTGAGGGAAATTTTGACCTGGAATCGGCCCAGCATGAAAGGAAAAGGCTGACTTCAGAAGAGATAGGGCATGATCTCAAGCGCCGTGTAGGTGATGCTTACAGGGAGCTGACGCGCTGAGCCAATAGAATATCAAAAGATTACAGACATAGCGTGAGCTATATGATTGGAGGTGGTGATATTGGGCAGGCATGATGGCTATGATGATAATGGGACCGCGCTTGAGCTGTACAGGCCTGAGCGTGTCGTGCAGCGCGGCTCCAGGGGACTCTCTGAGCTGGACATTGAGTGCGAAAATCTGGAGTTCGGCTTCAAGGACATCCTAAAGCTGACGAAGAAGACGAGGAGGCTGCAGGATAGGATCGACAAGGAACTGGAGTGCGAGAATACAGGCGGGCTTGTGAAAGCTGGTCACTCAGTTTGGAAAGAGGTCAAGAGGGTCACAGGTGCGAAGGTCAAGACCCTTGGCGAGTTCTATGAAGAGCAGCACCAGCTCGTGAAGCAGGTCTGCGGTGGGCTCTACGGCCTCCACCACCTGTGCCAGAAGCACTACCTTGAGCTGGTCTCGTTCAGGAAGTTGAGCAATGAGAGGATAAGCCATATGCGGTCGAAGCAGCCTGGACTGAACAGGCGACCGCAAGAGATGATGAGAGAATATCAGAAGATGCTGAATAGGCTCAGCACTCTTCGGAGAAACGACCCCCAATATACTGTCGTAAGGGATGATGTCTGCATGCTGAGGGACATGCTCAACCAGGCAGAGCATTCGGTGGATGTCATCAATAAAAATCTAGGCACCATAGACAGTATAGCGATAGGCGTGGATTCCGGTGCACAACTCCTGCTGCACGGCAAGAACATCCTGGACCTGCTGCTCCAGAAGTACGGCATAACTGATGATTTCTTGAAAGAGGCATTGCCTGCGCTCAACTTTGTGAGGGATGTCTGGAAGAATATCGGGGCGCTCTATGAGCTGAACAAGACCATATCCAGGTCGATAAGGCAGGCAGGGAACATAGAGGTGAAGCTTGAGGATCCCCGGCTTTTGTCAAGGGTGACGAGAGATATCCCTGCACTCGCAGGCAAGAGCACAGTAGATGCCCTTGACTATCTCAACTCTGATATCCGCTCTAGGAGGAGATAGTTGCATCGCGGATAGTCACAGACAGTCACAGACATTCACAGACAGTCACAGATAGTCAAATCATGTATTGAAAAATGGATGGAGGTATGAAGATGGGAAATGAATATATCGGAGAAAGGACGCCTGCGCTCGAGGTCAGCGTTAACCTAGACGAGAACTACCAGGTGGGAGAGGGCCAGCTCGGGAGGATAACCAAGCTCCTTGATGCAGGCCAGCAGGAGAGATACCTTAACGGGAAGTTCAGGAACCTGATAAAGTACGTGATGAGCGACGAGTCAGGTTTCAGCGAGGACCAGGGCAGGACCTGCGGGGCGATCAGGGAGAAGGTGAAGAACGAGTCCGCGACCAGCAGGGTGATGGTCCGCCTCTACGATGAGAACGACCAGGAGATGGAGGACGAGTTCGACGCGTCAGGGGAGATATATCTGGACGACATCGTGAAGGACAAGACAGGGCAGGATCCAGGTATCATAAGGATGGGCATAACCACCTGGTCCAGCGTTGGCGCAGATGAGTGAGGCAGATGGGTGAAACAGAGGAGCCGGGCTTCCTCAGGTATCTTAGCAGGACAGACTGCCTTGTAGTGGATGGAAGGGTATACAGCATCAGGTATGGGAAAGAGACAGGCAGCTTCATCGAATTCAGGAAGACAAGGTTCGGCGTCTTTCCAGGACCTTTGCTGCAGGAGCTTGAGAGGAACTGGGCAGCAGAGCACCCCGAAGAGCTGGCAGGGATCATAGATACAGAGCTGGAGAGGAAAGTCAGCGGGATAAGGCAGGAGAGACAGCACTCTCAGGAATGGTCAGACCCGCATGCAAGGAAAAAGGCCATTGCCTACGACGTGATGCATTCTGTGTGCATGAAGGACGTCCTCAGGCCCAGGAAACTTGGTCAGGATGAGGATATGGCACCATCTGATGACCTGTTCAGGATAAAGGAAGCGCTCGTGCGCAGGCTTCAGATGTACACCACAGCGAGGCGACTTGCAGGGCAGGATGCGCTGATCCTGGGCGGAGCAGCCTATGCTCTCAAGGAATGCAGCCACATGGAGAGTGAAAGTGTCATGAAGAACGGACTTGCATTCGCAAAGCTCGGCAGGAGAACCTTCAGGACATCAGGGCAATTGATGGAATTCATTCCAAGGGCGGCTAAGACGTGCAGCACAGCCCTGAGGCAGAAAGCGAGGCATGAGGTAGAGACCGAAGATTCCCTGCAGGATATCATCAGGAAGAGCCGCAGCAGGATCGCTGAAGAAGTGATGAGTCTGGACGAACACTTTGACAATGACAACAACACAGGATTCAAGAAGTCAGATAACGGCTTTTTCATATATACAAAGACGCCAGAATATATCCTCTGGGAGCATGTAAACGACAGGTACTACCGGTTCAGACCCGCAGAGGTCGGGGTCAGGATCTCTTACGACAGTTTAGGTGGGCTGAAGGTTTCGTTCCCTCTTGTTCTGAACAGATATAAACACCCTGCGCTGTCGGATATAGGGCAGAGCCATCAGTTCATCTGCTTCAGCAATTTCGACCGCTCATCTGTCAACGGTTCAAGGCCCGTGAGCACAATCACCATGTTCCTGAACCACGGATGCAGGATGCTCATGTCAAACTACTGCTCTGACGGGAACGCATTCCATGATCTGGAAAGTGAAGCATATGAAAGCTCATTCTCGGATCTGGAGGTGCCAAAAGACCGCGTCGTCATGGGCAGGGTCACGAACATACAGGCATGCATGAGATATAAACGTAGCGAGGAGCTGGATGATGCATGACCTGAGACGCCAGTCAAGGCTTTTTGACACGGAGAAGCTGGCTTCGGCAAAGATAGGTATATTCGGCGACGGCCCGATCGCGAACATGCTTTGCTCATACCTGAGCGGACTTGGCATAGGCAATGTTGTCCTCATAGGCAGCAGCGTGAAGAGGGGAAGAGCGGTGAATGAGCCTCTTGCAGGGCTCGCAGGAAGGGATGGTCAGAAAGTGAAGCTTATTGCCGAGACAGCAGGGAAGATAAACCCTGACATGTCTGTCCTGACTTACTTCGCGCTTCCGGACAGGATGTTTGTCGGAGGCTGCAATGCAGTCATCGACACGACCAATGATCCTGAATCGAAATACAGGGCATACAGGTACTGCAAAGAAGGGCGGATGCTGCTCGTCTCATGCTCTAGCTCAGGCACGAGAGCCTCGATAAGGGCGCACAGCTGCAGGAACAAGAAGGGCAGGAAGGCACCTATCGACGATATCCTGATGAAAGAGTTCTCATCCCTGCCTCAAGGGTCATTCACGAGCAGCATGGTCGCCGCTCTTGCCGCAGACGAGGTGCGCAAGGAAGTCTGCCCTGTAGATGCTGACCAGAGGCTTGAGGAGAAGGTCAGCTACTGCATCAGCTCTCCTGAGAGGTTCTTCAGGGGAACTGTCCCTGCGAAATACAGGAATAGACAGGCCGAAGCAGACCCGCTGCTCAGGGGATCGACAGGGAAGAAAGCGCTTGTCGTCGGCGCCGGAGGGATAGGCACGTATGTCATCCTGAATCTCGCGATGCTCGGCATCCACATGGACATATATGACCATGATTCTGTGGAGAGCCATAACCTGAACAGGCAGGTGATACACTTCGGGGCTGTCGGAGCGAACAAGGCAGAAGAGGCTGCGAGAAAGATAGGCAGGGTTAACAGGAGTATAAGGGTCAGGGGTCTCGGCCGGAAGGTTACGAAAGAAGTGTTGAGGGATTTTGCGAGGAGGGGGGAAAAGTATGATACTGTGTTCAGCTGCGTCGACAACTGGGAGTGCAGGCAGGCCCTCGACAACTACTGCAGGGCAACGCGCACACCGCTCTTCAACGGCAGCGTCACGACTTTCGGCTGCACTGTAGACTACTCCATACCCGGAAAGACCCACTGTCTCGAATGCGGCAACGACTACAGGCGCAGGATAAAGGAGGCCGCGAACAGGACCCTGAGCTGCGCTGATCTCGAGGCGAATGTAGTCATGCCCAACGCGATTGTAGGTGCCATGATGGTCGCAGAATCGATGCAGTCACTGCTGCCTGGTATCGTGCCGCAGATCAGCGGGAAAAGTATCAGGTACGACTCGAATCCCGTTAACTCGAGGAGGTTTGTGCTGGAGAACAGGCGGCTGCTCTGCTCCAGCAGGAAGTATTACAGGAACGACTGCAGGTGCCATTCATATCTTGAGAAAGACAAAGGCAAGAAGTCGGGGTGATAATCATAGAAGAGGAGATAACTGGAGATAGAGGGATTGAAGACCTATTGGCTGGGAACCACAAAGTAAGGATAACAGGATATGCATTCGACAAGATAAACGCTTACGCGCAGGCAGTGTCAGGCATGATAGGGCACCCGTCCGAGGTGATGGGATTTCTTACAGGAGAAGCGGATGATATGTCATGCACTGCGACGGATGCATGCCTTGTGTGCGAGCAGCACGTAGAGGACTGGCGTGCGTTCCCTGAAGGCAACGCTTTCGCCAGGACATATGCTGCTGTGAAGAAGAGCGGCAGGAAGATAGTCGGGATGTGGCACAGCCACGGGAGCATAGACAACTTCCATTCCAGGGATGATGACTCGTATCTCACGGACGTCCTGATAAACAACACATACTACCTTGAGAACATCATAGAAGCAGAGGGTATCAGGACGCATTACGCGTCCAGCGTCGTGATAAACCAGGAAAGCTACCTGAGGCCGCGTCCATCCGACAATCCAGTAAAGGATGAACATTACTTCTGCTGTGTAGGGGTGCGGGATGGGCAGGACGAGAAAGTGTTGGTCAAAGACCTCGCGTTGGACATCGTGGAAGACAGAGCGGACGAGAATACAGAAAAAGACATAGACCTGCAGGATATCTGCCAGGACATATGTGCCAGCGTGAAGCATGGCGGCCGATTCCTCATACCTGTCGAGACAGAGGACAAGAAAGGGCAGGCAATGGAAAATGGGAATATAGGCCGCTCTGGAGGTATCTGGAGACGGATCATCAATTACTTCTCGAGAAAGGATAGAGGTAAGATGAATGAGCAGCAGGCATAGTGCTAGTCGCAGGAACAGGGATACCAGCATAGAGAAGCTGGTCGCAGACACATTCAACAACATATTCTACAGTAAGAAGCTCCGCAGTGCAGGCGGAAGAAGCCTTGAACAGGATATTTTAGCGTCATATATCGCGGATGATAACCGGGTGCCTGAAGATAAGAGGCTATATAGGGGATTTGCGCACAAGTCATTCATGGAGACCTGCAGACGCGAGAAGTCCGGAGGGGCGAGGTTCAGGAAACCGCGGCTCAGGAAGGACAAGCTGCGCGAGCTCGAGCCGAACAACGCAGCGATAATGGCAGGCATCCTATATAGGGGCATGTTCAGGGACAAGTCACTCCTTGAACAGCTCAGGCACGCGCATGACGGGAATGACATTAAGGCGCTCCTGTCCATAGATTACATGCTCGACAAGCCTAAATCTCCGGACATCAAAAGAATATTGGACTCAGACTGGTGCATCGAAAGCAAGGCCTTGCAGATTGTAGAGCTGGTGGGTGGAGGAAGAGGCCCAGTACGAAAAAGGGAGATGACTCAGCATCAAAGGAGCAGAAGACAGACAGGACAAAGACAGGCACCAAGAAGGAGACCGACTGTAAGAAGGGTTCCGCACCATACTCCTTCACAACCTACGCGCCCATCTCAGCCAGTGCAAAGATACGACCCGCCTCTGCCGATGCCCTATTTAGAGAAAAATCAGGAGATGCCCAGAACTTGCGGCGGTATCGAGATGGAGGATGAACCCTTGCCGAATAAGAGACTGGGGGTTGGCAGGATGATCGCCTGCGCGTTAGGCCTTGTGGCATATCTTATTGCTGGCGGAGCGACCATAAACGAGGTCATGGAAGACAAGGTGGTTAAGCACGAAAACAAGGTGTTTGTCGGTACTATGTTCAACAGTACCAGCTACCCGCTGGACTACATTTATTTCTCAGACAGGGCAGGCTGCAGGGATATCAGCAGGGCTCTTGCAGGACACATAGACAGTACAGACAAACAGGAAGTCCAAAGCATAATCGAATACAACAGCATGCCAGACCGCAGGGTCTGCCTTGGCGAGATGGTCCGAATCCCTCAGGAAATGGTCAAAGGTCCTGAAAAAGCAGCTGGCCTTGTCGAAGGCGCTGTAGTGCCAGAGCTTGACAGGAACCACTCTCTCCTTTTCCCAGACACATACTACCAGTGCAGGGGCGAGCGCTACAGGACTGTCGCGAAGAGGGTGTCAGGCAGCAGCAAGAGTCTTGAGAAGAAGGTCGAGAGGATCAAGCAGTACAATACATCCCACAACCCTCAATTCTCTCACTACAGCAGGAACAGTCACTGCTACGGCAGGATAATGGTGCCTCCGAGCAGCGTCAACCAGAAGAGATGGATACATAGGTATATATCTGGAAAAACCAGGAAATAGAGAAAAAAGAAAAAAAACAAAAAAAATAATTCAGAAGCTTACGGACACATCACGACCCTGGCGAACTGTCCTGCAGGTGTGTTGACTGTCACCCTGTTCTCGCCTTCAACGACTGCGCCGTTGTCGACGGTTGTACAGGCAGTTGATTCTCCAGGTGCGAGTATCATGCTGTCACAGCCAGGCGTAGTGTCTACCACTCCCCTGTTGCCGATCCTTACCTTGCCCTTGACATGTTCCATGCCATAGATCTCCCAGTCTTCAGTCCCTGTGTTCTTGACGACCACTGAGAGCATGCGTACCTGCTCGCCATCGACTTCCGTCATTTTGCATCCGGCCTGTGCGAATTGTCCTTCGCCGACCTTGATGTCGACTGCAAGTCCTGTTGCGCCTTTCTCTTCGTCTACAGCCTCTGTCACGTCACCGCCTTCCTCTATAACAGCTTCTGCAGGTCCAGCTGGAGCTTCCTCTACAGGAGCTTCCTCTACAGGAGCTGCGGGTGCAGGAGCTGCGGGTGCAGGCGCTGGAGCCGACGCTGGAGGCGTCTCTCTCTCGCATGCACATCCTGACAGAAACAGAAGAGCTATAGCAAGCAACACTGCTATATATCTCATCCTCATCTAATCACCTCGTTTAATGCATTAAACTAGGGAAGTATAAACCCCATCAATGACCGATAGCGCTTTTTCTTATAAAGTTTGCGTTTATTTCCGTATTCTGCAGACTCATTTTTAAAACAACAGCATAAAAATAAACAACCAGTATACAAAAAACCACCCCAGATAGTAGGCCTGCTTCCTAAACAACCCTTACTTCCTCACCTATTATCTCTGCCTCTCCTTCATCCTCAGACACAGCTCCCCTGACCTGCACCAGGTCGCCGACCTCGACAGCAGGCACTTTGCCGAAAAGCACGACAGTCACGATCTCATCCTTCTGCAGCATCAGGAAAGTCACTGAATCAAGAGCATTGATTCCCACAACAGAGCCTGTCAATACAACACTCTCATCCACCATCTCATCGAGCCTGCTTATCATTGCCTCATCCACTGATATCTGCTGGGAAAGGAAAAACAGCAGGACAATCCCCAGCACACCTGCTGCCAGGGCTATCTTGAGCAAGGTCTTCTCTTTCATGCAGTATAGTATGTTTTCAGGATTGATAAAACCTTGACAGGATAATCCGCAGATGGTCCGATGACTCCGGATGACCTCCATCTACAAGAGAGGAGTTTCCGAAAAACAACTTATTTTGCAGAGATATTGCGGCAGCACGCCCTGTTTTTACAGCACAACATTTATAAAATACTCCGCCATCAGCAGATGCATGAAAAGAAAAGAGGTGTGGCATAAGCTAGTTCTCATGATGCTGTTAGCACTGTCCATATTGCTGTTATCTTCTTCATTGCTTTTCACATCAGGATGCAGCAAGAAAGACAAGATCATAGTCTGCGAAGAGCCGCAGGTCATCATAGGCCAGAAGTGCTGCATGGACGCGGACAACAGCACTGTCTGCGATGATGAAGAGGCAGAAGAGAACCAGACAGGAGCCTCACTCTGCGGGAACGGCGAATGCGAGGCAGCAGCAGGCGAGGACTGCAGGACCTGCTGGAAGGACTGCGGCCCGTGCAAGCAGATAGTGTATGTATACATACCGAGGAACTTCACCCTCAGCGAGCTGACTGCAGATATCGACAGCGTTGTGCCTGACACTGTGAAGTTCAGGAAGGACATCTACAACTCAGACAATGTTTCCAATTTCTTCTACTTCTCCAAGACAATCCCGAGATATTTCGCGGATTTCATGGATGTGAAATACAAGTACCTGAAGGAAAGCAGGTGGATCCTGCTCAGCAACATAATCAATGAGAACTATTACGTTAATGACTCTGAATCGCTGGCCAGATACCTGAACTTCACGGGATGGTACAGGATACACAGCATAAGCAACGCCGACCGCAAGGCATACGAGGAGCGCATCACATCAGGGGCCGCACTCAAGGACTACCCCACCCAGCGAACAGGGTATGATAAGGAGTACAGGTATGAGGAATGGGAGTTCAGGAACCACACGAGGAACGAGCGCATAATCTACAACAATATCACCCTGCTGGACAACGGCCTGGTCGAGTCGAGCTACACGAGCCTCACGCAGTTCAACGTCACTTACAAATATCACACTTATTTCACAGACAAGTACGCAGACGATAACATAATACTTGAGGATTACAAGACAATCAGGGAGCTCTACCTCACGAACATCCACACCATAAATTTCAGGTGTGCCCGGAACCTGGTCATAACACTGTATGAATACAAGTACGACGGCGGCTACTACAACATAAATGAGGAGAACCTCGCAGAACAGGCAGCCCTGAACAGGCAGGATCTAATCAGGCGCGCGAACCTGATCAAGCCATTCTGCGACAGGAAGTATGCTAACGAGGTATTTACTTATACCTAGAATTTAATTTCTATTTCATCCAGTAACTGCAACGCCAGCCCCATGCGCTCGTTGTCGATTTGTTATCTGCTGTGATTCGCCCAACTGCGTTGATTACCGCTTCTTTTGCTGAGAACTCGCTAGGCAGTGGGGCTGGCGTTGCGGTATGCACGCTCTTACTCACTTCAAAACTTTCCCTGTCTCGCAATACCACATGTATAGGTCAAGCTCTCCCATGTCCATGCCAGACCTGGAAGCTACCTTCCTGAGCGCAGACTCGACCTCAAGATACTTCCGCGGAGTCAGGGTCTTGGGCCGCTCTATCATGCCCTGCTTCTCGAGGAAATCTATGATGTGGAAGTCGATGATCGCGACATTGCCGTATCCTACATTGCGCATGAAATGGCTTGCCTCCTTGTAGCCTAGGCCTTTGACGTTCGCGACTATCCAGTCCCGCAGGGCGTGCTCATCCATCGAGTGCATGTTCCTGTGCAGCGCGTCCTTGTGCTTTCTTGCCTCGACAATGTATTTGGCGCGCGTATTAGGGAACCTGTGCCCAAGCTTCTTGAGCCTTGCAGCGAGCGGCTTCTCACTGAGTGTCAGGAACCCGTCACCCACCGCTTTCTGGATGCGTATGCCTCCCTCAGCATTATAGTTAGCGGTCAGTATGCAGAAGCACAGCTCCTTGAACACAGCATCGCGGCCTTTCCTCCTGACAGCCCTGAACTCGCGTATGCGCCTCTCTACCTCAGCCCTGATATCACTGGACTTCACGTCCCTTACGCACTTGAGAACATTCCTCATCATAACCCTTAAGAAATAAAGAAAAAAACAAAGAATAAAAATTTATCGGCCGCAGCTGCAGCCTGGCACCCCGCAGCTTCCGCCGCACTGGCCGCCGCAGCCTGCCCCGCAGTCATTGCCTGCGCTGCATGCACTTGGCCCGGCAGCGTCTCCGCCGCCCCCTGCACCCGCTGCAGGGACATCCGGAACATCCTCATCAAGGAAGTCTGCTGCTGCGAATACAGCTCCTGCGACAAGCAATATTGCCGCAGCTATCGCTAACACAGTTATCTTATCCATTTTTCATACCTCCAAAAATAGTCTAGACAGGCAGTTCACAGCCTGTCAGGGCAGCGAGCCTTGAAAGCTGCTGCACGCCTTCATACTTCCCCCCGTCTATGATCCAGGTAGGGAAGCCCTGTATTCCTTTCTCAGTGCATTCATCAGGATACTCTGAGCATTCTACATAATCTACATACTGGAATGAGTCCCCGAAATCCGCCTTCTGCGCCTGGCAGTGGCTGCACCAGTATGCACCATACATCACAGCGCCTTTCTCAGAGAGGCACTTGGCGAATTCACCATAGTCCGTCTTAGGCCCGCCTTTCGATAAGACGTATGCTGTCAGGACAGCCGTCACCACAATGATGAGCAGGGCCCATTTCACGATCCGTTTCTTGACTTTGAGTTTCATGATGATAGGGGTAGAGCACTCATTTAAATATATTTTACTCCTGAAACCGACACCCCTAGAAGCGCTGAAACTGTAGAATTATAGGTAATTACCGTTTATAACACGATCAGAGGCTTATTTTTAGATATACCTGCTTTGTCTTGCCCTTCGCCACCCTTTTGATCAGCCCTTTCTTCTCAAGGCCGTCAAGCACTATGCTCAATTTTGACTTGTGCATGTCTGTCCTGAGCCTGAGGGTCTGCTGGGTTATGCCGTCCTGCTCCTTCACTGCATTCATAACCTTCTGCTCATCAGGGTCCATGCCTTTCAGCAGGATGCTGAACTTCGTTTCCTGTATCCTCTCCTTCTTCTGTCTTGAAAGCTCTGACACTATCTCTCTCTGCGACTTCTCAAAGAATATCAGATAAGCCCCCAGGCTTATGACTCCGATAAGCAATGCACCTGCTATGAAGATGGGTATCTGCGCCCGGGACCTTTGCTCATGCGGGCACATATCAGGATCCGAAGGGCATGCCTGACCTGACTCGATGTATTTGTCGATCTCTGCCTGATATGCGCTTACGATGCTGGACCTGACGAAACCGAGAAGTATCAACAGGACCAACGATACGATTACAAGAGTCCAGCCCAGCATTTTGTTATCCATGCACTTTACGCATCCATCATCCTTTTAATACTTTTTGCTTTCCGGATCGCCGCCGCACCGCAACATTTATATATCAGTAAGCTTTACTAAATAGTAATCATTATCATTAATAAATCAGACGCGACAGGCCAACGCCACAGGGGGAGACATACAAGATGCCAAACACCCGCATGACAGTTCAGAAGCTGAAGATAATCCAGCATCTGAAGGGTGTCAGGACGCATCCGACAGCAGAGATGATATACGCCGCTGTCAAGAAGGAGATACCGACGATAAGCCTTGCCACGGTGTACCGTAACCTGAACCAGCTGTCGAGGGAAGGGAAGGTGCTGAAGCTCGAGATCAACGGCGAGTTCAGGTTCGACGGCGACATCTGCAACCACCAGCATTTCGTCTGCACGGACTGCGGCAGGATAATCGACATATTCCAGGAGGAGATATCCGCATACGCGCTCAAGAAGCTGAAGGCCAAAGGTTTCAGGCCTTCATGCGTCCACATAATCTATCGCGGGAAGTGCGATAGGTGCAGGGGGTGATTGATATGACGAGAAAAAAAGACGAGACAAAGGACAAGGAAAAGATGAAGAAGCATATGACGATGCCCATGGCCTGCCATGAAGGCAGGTGCAGGTACAAGCACAGGCAGGCAGTAGATGAATGCCTCGATTGCAATCTTGCAGAGCAGATAGAGCATGACCTGCTGAAGGAGAACATCGATGGACAATAGACAATAGCAATCTTTTAATACCTGCATTATAAAGGTAAAGCAATAAGGAGGGATACAAGATGTCGAAGACCGAAGAGAACCTGAAGACCGCCTTTGCAGGCGAGAGCCAGGCAAGGAACAAGTATGATTATTTCGCCAAGGTCGCGAGGAATGAAGGGTATCATTACATAGCCAGGATATTCGAAGAGACTGCCCTGAATGAGGTGCAGCACGCGAAGGATGAGTTCAAGCTCCTGAAAGGGATAGGGAATACCCAAGCGAATCTCAAGGCAGCTGCAGAAGGCGAGCACTACGAGAACACAGAGATGTATCCTCAAATGCAGAAGGACGCAGAAGAGGAGGGCAATGACGCGGCTGCAAAGCTCTTCAGGGAAGTCGCTGAAGTCGAGCGTCACCACGAGGCCAGGTTCAGGAAGATTCTTGCGATGGTGAAGGACGGCACTGTCTACAAGAGAAAGAAGCCGATAAGGTGGAAGTGCAGCAAGTGCGGCTACATACACGAGGGGACAGAGCCTCCGGAGAAATGCCCGTCTTGCAAGCACGCGCGCGAATACTATGAGCCGGAGTGCATGTGCTTCGAGGAAGGCTGCGGGATGTGCGGCTCAGCAGTAGATGAAGGAGGGGATTGAAATGGCGGACATAAAGGTCTATTCTACACCGACATGCCCTTGGTGCATAAAGCTCAAGGCATATCTCAAGGAGAAAGGCGTCGAGTTCGATGACATAGATGTGTCAGCAGACCAGCAGGCAGCCCAGCAGATGATGGAGAGGTCAGGCCAGATGGGGGTGCCGCAGACAGAGATCAACGGGAAGATGATCGTTGGCTTCGACAAGGCAGCCATCGACGCGGAGCTTGGGAAGCTGGGGAAATGAAGATGAGAAAGGCATACCACAAGGTGTCTGAAGATGCATGACACTATAATCATAGGTGCAGGCATAGCAGGCCTCACTGCCGCCATCTATGCCTCAAGGAAACGGATGAGTTTTGATATACTTGCCTCAGGGTTCGGAGGCCAGTTCATGGTCAGCGGCGAGGTGCTGAACTATCCGGGCATAGTCAAGACCACCGGCGTAGAGCTGAGCAGCATCATGGAAGAGCAGATGAAGTTCAACAACGTCAACGTCAAGGCAGAGACGGTCAAGGAAGTCAGGAAGGAAGGCGACAATTTCAAGGTCATCACTGACAAAGGGGAGTATGACACACGGACAGTGATAATAGCGACAGGGGCAAGGGCAAGGAAGCTCGGCGTGCCTGGCGAGGATGAGTTCGCCAACAAGGGAGTCGTGTACTGCTCTATCTGCGACGGCCCGCTGTTCAGGGACAAGGAGGTCGCGATCATCGGCGGAGGGAACTCTGCGCTCGAGGCGGTCGATTTCATGAAGGACATAGCTTCGAAGATACACGTGCTTGTGAAAGAGGACAGTTTCACAGGACACGAGTACCTCATCGAGAAAGTGCTGGGCAACGATAAGGTCAATGTCATTTTCAACGCAGAGACGACAGGGATACTCGGGGACAATTTTGTCTCAGGCCTGAAGTATAAACAGGGCGACGAGGATAAGCAACTTGATGTGCAGGGAGTCATAATAGAGATCGGACGTGTCCCGAACACAGAGATTTTCAAGGACATAGTGAAGCTCGACGACCACCAGCATATATTGATAGACTGCCAGACACTGACCAGCACACCAGGGATATTCGCTGCAGGTGACTGCGCATCAGGCCACGAGTACCAGTACGTCATCGCCGCAGGCCAGGGCTGTATGGCGCTGATAAAGGCAGCAAGGTATCTCGCAAGAAAGAGATAGGAGAAACAACCAAAAGACAAAGGAGGGTTGGAAAATGATGTCACAAATACCGTTGGACCTCGCTAAGGTCAGTAAAAAGGACATTGACCTGGAGATCTTGAGGGCTGGGATGATAGCTGAGCTGGATGCCGTGAACCTTTACGAGCAGCTGGCGGCCCTGGCAAATGACAAGAACATAAAGACGATGCTCCTGGATATAGCAAAGGAGGAGAAGACGCACATGGGTGAGTTCCAGGCGCTTCTGCTGAACAGGGACAAGGAACAGGTCAAGGAGCTTGAGGCAGGTAAGGAAGAAGTCAAGGAAGAGGTAGGAGAATAAGAACAAAAGGATGGAAGGTGATTGCGATGGCTGTAAAAGATCTTAATGAAATATATAAGTGCAGTGTGTGCGGCAACATGGTCGAGACAGTCCATGTCGGCGGTGGAGAGCTTGTCTGCTGCGGAAAGCCCATGATGCTGCTCGAGGCGAACACGACAGACGCTGCGCAGGAGAAGCACGTCCCGGTTGTCGAGAAGACAGATAAGGGATTCAAGGTCAAGGTCGGATCTGTCCCGCACCCCATGGTGGCAGAACATTACATCGAGTGGATTGAGCTGGTCGCTGACGGGCGCTCTTACCGGAAGTTCCTCAGGCCAGGAGAGCCGCCAGAGGCAGAGTTCTGCATCAAGGCGGAAAAAGTCACGGCAAGGGAATACTGCAACCTGCACGGGCTGTGGAAGAGCGTATGAAACAGGACGTGATACTAAGAGAGGGCAGAAGATGAAAGTGATAATAGGCTCGGACCATGCAGGATTCAGGATAAAAGAGAGGATCAAGAAGCACCTCGACAAGGAAGGCATCAGCTACGAGGATGCCGGCACAGACTCTGAAAATCCTGTCGATTATCCGGACATAGCAGAGAGGGTCGCTAAAAAGGTCGCGAAGTCCAGGAACTACAGAGGAATACTGGTCTGCGGCACCGGCACCGGCATGGTCATCGCTGCGAACAAGGTGAAAGGCATACGTGCTGTGGCAGCCTACGACATCTACACTGCGAAGATGTCAAGGACAGACAATGACGCCAATGTCCTGGGCCTGAGAGGGAGAGGGTTCCCGTTTGAGAAAGCGAGACCCATCATAGACACCTGGCTGAGGGCGCAGTTCAGCGGCAATGCAAGGCACAAGCGCAGGATCGAGAAGATCAAGAAGATAGAGGATAGGTAGAGAAAGGAGACAGCGAAAGAAAAAAGGAAAAGAGGAGAGAGATAAACGTGGAAAAGATCATCATCCCGTCGATAATAGCCAAGAGCCAGGAAGAGCTGGACGAGCGGATCAGCAAGGTGAAGGATTACGCGTCCCTGATCCAGCTTGACGTGATGGACGGCGAGTTCGTGCAGAACACCTCGCTCGACTTTGATTTCAATCTTCCTCAAGGGATCAAGTTCGAGGCGCACCTCATGGTTAGTGACCCAGCCGCATGGCTGGCGAAGAACATAGATAAGGTCGATACCGTGCTGGTCCATGCAGAATCATGCGTCGACCCGGCCAGCAGCCTAAGGCTGGCGAAAGAAAAAGGGAAGAAGGTAGGGATTGCATTGGATCCCAAGACCGGCCTTGAGAGGCTGGAGCCGTTCCTTGACACCATCGACCAGGCGCTCATACTGACGGTCAAGCCGGGGTTCTACGGGAGCAGGTTCGTCCCCGAAGCATTGGACAAGGTCCGGGAGCTGAGAAGGACAAGGCCCGGGCTTGACATCGAGGTGGATGGAGGAATAGACCCGACGACCATAATAGAGGCTGCGCACGCAGGCGCAAACATGTTTGTCTCAGGCTCATTCATAATAAAGGCCAAGGACCCGAAAAAGGCTTTTGAAGAACTGAACAACACATTGGAAAAAGAGGTTGATCCGGATGGTTCGCAAGGACATGATTAGACAGCTTGGACTTATGGCAAACAAGCTAAGGATTCATTCTATAGAATCCACTACAGCGGCAGGCTCAGGCCACCCGACGTCGTGCATGTCCTGCGCAGAGGTGATGAGCACGCTTTTCTTCCACGAGCTGAAAGACAAGGATGAGTTCGTACTCTCGAAAGGCCATGCCGCGCCGATACTCTGGGCAGCATATGCAGAGGCAGGCATCATCCCTGTCAGGGAGCTTAAGAACCTTAGGAAGATAACCAGCGTCCTGGAAGGTCACCCGACCCCGCTCATGCCGATGGTCAAGGTCGCCACTGGAAGCCTCGGTCAGGGCCTTTCCGCAGGCGTAGGCATGGCGCTCGCAAAGAGGCTGAAGAAGGACCATGGCAGGGTATACGTGCTGATGGGTGACGGAGAGTCCGCAGAAGGCTCTGTCTGGGAGGCTGCGAACGCCGCAGCCCATTTCAGGCTTGACAACCTGTGCGCAATAATCGACGTGAACAGGCTGGGCCAGTCCCAGCAGACAATGCACGGACATGATCTTGCGAGGTACAGGTGGAAGTTCGAGGCCTTCGGCTGGCAGGCGAAGATTGTCAACGGCCACAACGTCACTGATTTGTTGAATGCGTTCAGCAGGGCAAGGAAGAGCAGGAAGCCGTTCGTGATACTTGCCAAGACATTCAAGGGAAAAGGCTTCTCTGAGGTAGAGAACAAGGAAGGCTGGCATGGAAAGCCGTTCCCGCAGGACATGATGCAGCGCGCCCTCAAGGAGATAGGCCCTGCAGACGTAAAGCTTGATTCGAAAGTCAGGCATCATAATATCAGTCACAAGAGGTTATCATTCAGCCCGGGCAGCTATAAGATGGGTGAAATGGTCGCTACAAGGGTCGCGTTCGGCAATGCGCTCGTGAGGGCAGGCATGAAAAACAAGGATATCGTCGCTATCGACGGTGATGTACGGAACTCGACCATGACACAGGGCTTCTTCAGGACATTCCCCGGGCGTAGCTTCGAGTCTTTCATAGCAGAGCAGAACATGGTCGGCATGGCGATAGGCTTCTCTGCGATGGGCATGATGCCTTTCGCAGCTACATTCGGCGCTTTCCTCACGCGTGCGCATGATTTCATAAGGATGGCGCGCTACTCCGAAGCGAACATCAAGTTCGCAGGATCTCATGTCGGCGTGAGCATCGGCGAGGACGGCCCATCCCAGATGGGGCTTGAGGACATACCGATGTTCCTGAGCATGCCCGATTCGGTCGTGCTCTACCCCTGCGACGCTGTCTCGACAGAGAATCTTGTCAGAGGGATGGTGGAGCATAGGGGCATCTCTTACATCCGCACTACAAGGGAGAAGACGCCCGTCATATACAGGAAGACAGAGAATTTCCCGATAGGGAAGTTCAAGGTCCTGAAGAATAGCAGAAAGGATCAGGCGCTTGTCATTGCCGCGGGCATAACAGTCCATGAGGCGCTGAAGGCATATGACCTGCTGAAGAAGAGAAGGAAGAGCATAAGGGTCATAGATCTCTACTCGATAAAGCCTCTTGACGCGAAAGCCCTTGTTAAGCATGCTAAAGAATGCAGGGGCAATGTTGTCGTTGTCGAGGACCATTACCAGGGAGGCATGGGCGCCGCTGTCGCAGAGGCAGTGGGAAGGATACGTCATCTCTATGTGAAGGACGTGCCGCGGTCAGGCACGCCTGAACAGCTCAGGCATAGGTTCGGCATCGACGCAGCTGCGATAATGAAGGCTGTGCAGGGGAGGTCCAGATGATAATTAAAGCAAGGGACATGATACCATATTTGCTCGCCATCATCCTGGCGGCTTCGCTGCTCATTTCAGGATGCGCAGGCAGCACCATCAAACAGCTCAGCTCTGTCGAGGTCAAGGAGTACGAAGGGGAGAAGCTCGGATCGATAGATGATTTCAGGGAGAACTCGATAAAGGGTCCGCAGTACGTCGACATTGACAGCTATCACCTTGAAATTACAGGCCTTGTCGATAATCCGCAGAGCCTGACCTATGAAGATGTCCTGCAGCACGACATATATTCAAAGGTCGTCCAGCTTGACTGTGTCGAAGGGTGGAGCGTGAAGGTGCTGTGGGAAGGCATATTGCTGAAGGACCTGCTTGAGGAAGCAGGGATAAAGAGCAATGCGAACACTGTCATCCTTTACGCGTATGACGGTTACTCGACATCGCTTCCGCTGGACTACATAATCGACAACAACATAATGCTCGCATACAAGTTGAACAACGTGACCATCCCTCCGGAGAGGGGCTTCCCTTTCCAGCTCGTCGCAGAGCAGAAGTGGGGCTACAAGTGGATAAAGTGGGTGACGAAGATAGAGCTCAGCGACGACCCTGAATATGAGGGCTTCTGGGAGCAGCGCGGCTGGGACAATGATGCAGACCTTGACAAGCCGCCGAGATAGTACAAAAACACCCGAACAGGTGATATGATGCCGGACAAGAAGTTTTGGAGATGC
The DNA here is from genome assembly GCA_964572875.1 of uncultured Methanosarcinales archaeon. GTDB lineage: Archaea > Nanobdellota > Nanobdellia > Woesearchaeales > UBA11576 > JABMQF01. Next base: position 23,032 of record CAZNGE010000017.1, read on the forward strand.
ACCGTGTGCAATGACATACATTACGGTGTCGCAGGTCCCGAGACCTGCCCGACGTGCAGCGCAAAAAATGCGTATTGCGAGATAGCGGAGAAGGAGGCGAGGAATCTTATCGGTGCAGAAGGCGGAAGCAACCTCGACGCCGAGGCTGTCAGGGGTACCTGGAATAGCTTCGCTGAAAAGAATGATTTCGTCCTGAATCCTGACAAGGAGCATGTTGACACGGTGCTGAAAGGCGTTTTCGGGAATGAAGAGCGGTTCGGACTAAAGCTCTGCCCGTGCAGGCTGCGCGACAGCACAAGGGAGCGCGACCTGGAGCTCATCTGCCCGTGCAACTTCGAGTCGCAGGAGACCTGGAAGACAAAAGGGATGTGCTGGTGCGGATTGTTTGTTAAGACGGAGAACCTTAAATGATGAAGACAAAGCACATGACCAAGAAGAGAAAAGTGTTCTTCCTAATATTTGCTATACTTCTCTGCCTTGGTGCAGGGTTCATAGGCTCCCTTTTCAACATGAACTCGATAGACACGTGGTACAAAGAGATCAACAGGCCATCATTCACTCCGCCGGACTATGTTTTCGGCCCTGTCTGGACATTGCTGTACATAATGATGGCTGTCTCGCTCTACCTGGTCTATATCAATGTGAGCGACAGGAAGCAGGCGATGCAGGCATACACTGTGTTCGGCGTCCAGCTGTTCCTGAACGTGCTTTGGTCGCTGCTATTCTTCGGCCTTAGGTCGCCGGCATCGGCATTGGTCGAGATAATCATCCTCTGGGCAGCTATCGCGCTTAACATATATTACTTTCAGAAGATATCAAAGGCAGCTGCGCTGCTGCTTGTCCCATACATACTCTGGGTGACATTCGCTGCAGTGCTGAACCTATCGTTCGTCCTGCTTAATTGAGTGGAATTAAGCAGAGAAAAAGAAAAAAATCAGGCCTTTGAGACCTGGATGAGATAATATATCATGTATAGCGCTGCAAGGCCGACCAGGACATAGATGATGTTCGCGAGCACCGGAACAGCGCCCAGTATGGCCTGCACAAGGTCAAACTTGAAAGCTCCAACAAGTCCCCAGTTCAGGCCGCCTACAATGACCAGAATAAGTGCAATCCAATCCAGTGGGTTAAGTTTTTTCATCAGTATCACCTCATGTTTTCACTGAATTCGGTAACAGTTTATTTAAAACTTGTTTTTTACCTGAAGCAGGGAATAGTTTATTTAAAAATAATTAAAAAGCATGTAACCTTAAATGGTTAAAAATTCGGGACAATATGAAAAACATCGACCCTATCTGCGGCATGGAAGGCCACATCAAGGCGCATGGCCATTATTTCTGCAGCGAAGCGTGCATCAGGAAGTACGAGAAGAAGCACAAGCTCAAGAAGTACTGCCCTGAATGCGTCGTGACCGGGAGACGACCATGGTACAAAGAGAGATTATACATAGTCGGCATGATAACTATCCTGCTATTCATAGTATCCTACCTCACTCCATTCCTCAACCCGCTTTTCGATGCTCTGCTCGATTACGTCAAGCTCATATGGTGGGCGGTCCTGCTCGGCTTCATTCTCGGCGGCATCATAGACCACATAGTTCCGAGGGAATACATCCAGAAGTATCTTGGAAGGCACAACAAGAGATCGATAGTATATGCTGTCATATTCGGCTTCCTGATGAGCGCGTGCTCCCACGGCATACTGGCCATCGCGATTGAGCTTTACAGGAAAGGTGCCAACACCTCGTCTGTCATAGCGTTCCTGCTCGCAAGCCCGTGGGCAAACCTTCCCATAACGATACTGTTCTTCAGCTTCTTCGGCCTGGATGCGTTGCTGATAATAGGGAGCGCAATAGTGATTGCCATAATCACCGGACTAATCTATCAGGTGCTAGAGAGAAAAAAGATGGTGGAGTGCAACAAGTGCGGGCACGACACCAATCATACGTTCTCGATAAGAAAGGACGTGAGCAGGAGATGGAAGGAATACAGGTTCACTAAGAAGAACCTGAAGGAGGACATAAAGGGCATAGCATCAGGCAGCTGGTCGCTCTCAAAGATGGTGCTGTGGTGGATTCTCATCGGGATGGTCATAGCGTCGATGGCAAGGGCTTTCGTCCCGCAGCACTTCTTCACTGCATACATGGGTGCCACTTTCCTGGGCATGGTCTTCGTTCTCATCCTGGCGACGATAATAGAGGTCTGCAGCGAAGGGTCCGCGCCGATGGCTTTCGAGATATTCAGCCAGACCGGGGCATTCGGAAACTCATTCGTATTCCTCATGGCAGGCGTCGCCACAGACTACACAGAGATTGGCCTGATATGGTCCAACATAGGGAAGAAGGCGGCAATCTGGCTCCCGATAATAACAGTGCCGCAGATACTACTGCTGGGCTGGTTGTTCAATTTCTTATTATAGAGCAGCACAACTAATAAATACCTGCGCAGGGTTCTAACTCGCATGGACAAGAAGCTGATAGCCGACTTTGAAAGCAAGGTAAAGAAGACAATAAAGGACCACAAGCTCTTCACAAAGAAGGACAGGATTCTGGTGGCTTGTTCTGGAGGCAAGGACTCGACTACTGCGCTCTACATCCTCAAGAAGCTGGGCTACGATGTCGAGGCGGTCATGATAGACCTGAAGATGGGCTCCTGGTCCGATAACAATCTCAATAACATAAAGAGGTTCTGCGAAGAGCATGGGATCATGCTCAATATTATTGACATCCGCGAGGAGTACGGCTGCGGGATATGCTATATCCGCTCAGGTATCCAGGACAAGATAAAGATAGGCAACTGCACTATCTGCGGAGTGATACGCAGATGGCTCCTGAACAGGAAGGCCCGCGAGCTCAAGGCCACTAAGCTTGTTACAGGCCACAACCTCGACGACGAGGCAGAGACCGTACTGATGAACCTGTTCAAGGGCAACCCTGAGCTGTTCGCGAACATGGGCCCGAAGACAGGTATGCTGGAGGACAGCAAGTTCGTGCAGCGCGTCAAGCCTCTCTACTTCTGCACCAACAAAGAGGTCAGGCGCTACACCGAAGGGATGGGCTGGGGCATAGTCTACGAGCCGTGCCCGTGCTCGACAGGGGTTTTCCGGCGGGAGATCCGCTCCTGGCTCGCAGGGCTCGAGAAGAAGGATCAGAAAATCAAGCATAACATAGTCACCAAGCACCTCGAGCTGCTGCCGAAGATAAAGGAAAGATACAGGAGCACTTCCAGACTCCGGTACTGCAGGGTCTGCGGGGAGCCCAGCAGGGGAGAGGTCTGCAAGAGATGCAGGCTGCTTAAGGTCATGATAACGCCGACTCGCCACCTGCCCCTATCCTAACCCTGAAGGACAGGTAGTGAACCAATGGGATTTTCAATAAAATTTATATAGTTCAAGAGAGACAACAGGGATAATTAATAGGTCGGGGTGGAACAATGAAAAGGATGAGTATGGGTTTAAGTATTCTGGCAGTTTTAGTGTTGATAAGTGCATTGGTAGGCTGTGCTCCTCAGGAAGTCATAAACGCAGGGGGCCAAAGGACGGTGATTGGGGAAGGAGGAGACTCTTACGCGACATCAGGGGATGTAGAACCTCAGGGAGACGTGGTGGTAAAGTTCAATGACATGATTAAGCCGATACTGCAGGACGTTTTCGGGGGAGTGAAATTAAACATGTACTCAACGAATCTAGGCGGTAAGGGTGTAGTGTTGGATTATATGGTGAAGAAATCAATAACCCAGACTGAGTTAGCGGGCGTCGTTAGCGGAATAGAAGGGAATGGTTACCAGAAATTATTGGACATCATTGATGAAGATGGATTTATGGTACAAGAGATGAGGGAGAACGAGTATACTATGGCTATTGAAGGCAACTTTAACGAACAGGATATCGCTTTCAGTGTAGTGCCGTATGAATGATAAGCATCTGCGGGCTAAAAAGCTCGTAATTTTTTTAATTTTTATTTCAAGATTCATCATATACCGACATCTCCGGAATATATCTGATGAAATTGAGTTCTATCGGAATATCAGACACCAGATATCAAAACTTTCCGGATATATCGGAATCAGAACGGATTTCTGTCGAGAGAACATATAAACACAGAAAACATAAGAAAACTGGGTAAGGAATATAGTAAGACCTACCACGCAAAATGATATTCCTCCAGCTAACCATAGCGATACTCATTGGGATATCCGCAGGAACAGTGACAGGCCGCGGTTCCCTGAATGTGCTGGGAATTTTCAATATTTGCGTCCATCCTGACAAAACCGGTACAAAGTAGATAAAGAACAAGTGACTAGTAGAATCTCATGAGCATGCGCTGAACACAGGAATCGGCTTTTCACAGAACTCCATCAGCGCATCAAGACGTATAAGTCCAGCATCAACTGTGTGGGGTAACCTCAGGCGATAACCATGACCAAAACACCGATAATTGCGGAAAATAGTATAAGAGACAAGATACATACAATCAGAGGGTTGCAGGTAATGCTTGACAGTGATCTTGCAGAACTATACGGTGTACATACCAAAGTATTGAACCAGACTGTTAAAAGAAATATTGAACGATTTCCCGAGCGTTTCATGTTTCAACTGACTGAATCTGAGATTCCTATTTTGAAGTCACAAATTGTGACCTCAAGTGTGGAACAGGGGTTGAGGTTCCATAATGGTACCTCAAGATCAGAGTCAGACAAGTTATCACAAAATGTGACACCAAGCTCTTTAAGGTCACAATTTGTGACCTTAGAAAAAGGCAGAGGAAAACACAGAAAATACCTGCCTTACGCCTTCACGGAGCAGGGAGTCTCTATGCTCTCAGGGGTCCTGAGAAGCAAGATAGCCGTTAGAGTCAGCATACAGATAATGGACGCATTCGTAGCAATGCGCAGGTTCATCTCTAAAAATGCGGAAATATTCCGAAGATTGGATACTATTGAGAGAAAGCACATCGC
>CAZNGE010000018.1:0-3776 GCA_964572875.1 uncultured Methanosarcinales archaeon
TTTATAATCTTTATAAAATATATAGGATAATTATATATAAAACTTTCGCCATATATTTACGTAATCATTTCGGCTTTTATCTATCGATTTGTACGGGGGCGATGCATGAAAAAGGTAAAAAGGGGGCCTATAAGGCATAGGTTCGATGATGAATTCCTGGATCATGAGCTGGACCAATACTCCGACTACTTTGACGAGGAAGAAGCCATAGAGAGAGGCTGGAAACCCAGCGATTTGGGCTTTATGATGGGTTTCAGGCGTGCATGATCAAAATTATAAATTTTATATAGAAAACTATTAAATATTAAAGAAATTACGGGATTTTAAGTAACTTTTATGGGAAGACATCTCTCAACACCTGGATGCAGTGGCCATAACGCTTCTCCTTGCTCAGGCCACTAGCATCCTCTATATTCACTCTCTATATTTTAACGTCATTTCTAAAAGATATAACTGGCTATAGAAGTCTTTATTACTCCCTCCTGACTCCTCCCAGTCATGACTATCGACAAGGTCGTCAAGGAAGGGGCGGATAGATACCGCGGATTTGCCTGGACCCGAGAGTCAGGCATCACAACAGGCGTTTTCCAGGATCAGGGAATCGACATAATCCTCTATCAGGAAGACGGCAAGAAAAAGAGCTTCATGCGCTGCTATTCTGAACCAGGCTTTGCTCTCTTTGCCTCGCTCCTCAACTACCACAGGCACATATATGGCTCTCTTCCGCCTCTTGAGGATATCCAGCACCTGCAGGGCGAGATGGCTCCCCACTACGGCGAAGGATACGATCCTAGTTTCAACTTCATGGAGGAACTCATCGACATGGATGTGCCTGAACTGAAGGACAAGAAGGCAGTATACCCTGACGGCCAGGGCCTGTTGATAACAGGCGGCGGGATGGGCGGCTTGATGTATTGCGGCTTCCTGGAAGGTGAGAAGCTCGTCATAGCCTCATCACAAGGGAGCGGAGAGTCAGAGTTCGAGGTCGGCGTCATGATAGATGGTGATTTCAAGAAGACTTACACAGCAGACTGGGAAAGAATCATATTCCTCCAGCCTGATGATGCATTAAGGGTCATGAAGATAATCTACTACCACGCAGCAAACAAGAAGTATCTTGACAGGGTGTATGATCATGCTAAAAGAAAGGGATAACATCACTTCTTCACATGCAATGTCTGGGTCGGGAATGCTATGCCTATCCTGTTCTTCTTGAACGCATTATAGATGCGGATCATCGCCTCTTCCTTCTTAGGATACACCTTGCTTATGTCATCCACCCAGAAGAATGCCTTTATGTTGAGCGAGAAATCGCCCAGCTCGAGCAGTATCGCTGAAGGCTCTGGCTCTGGCAGTATGTCCTTGAGCTTCTTGATCTCTGCGAGCGCGACCTTCTTGGCCTTCTCAGGGTCTGCGCCGTATTCTATCCCGAAAGGAACGACCACCCTTGCTGACCTGTCCGGCTGGTTGTAGTTCTTCAGCCTCATCGTCGACATTGAGCCGTTCGGCACGATGAGTATCTCGTTGTCGTATGTCTTGATGCGCGTCGCCCTTATCCCCACGTCGTACACCAGTCCCACAGTCCCGTCTTCAAGCTCTACCTTGTCACCTACGTTTATCGACTTGTCCAGTATCAGCGACACTCCGCCGAATATATTAGAAAGTGAATCCTTTACGGCAAAACCGATAGCTATTCCTGCAATCCCTACGCCTGCAAGAAGCCCTGCGACATTGACTCCCCATATGTCCAGCACCATGATGGCCAGGATCACCAGCAGCACGACCCTCGTCGTCCTGCGGAACAGCGGCACGAGCGCGTCATCCATCGATGACTTGGTCTTCTTCGCGATCCTGTGCCCCCAGTGGTCTATCAACACGACTACGACAGAGATTATCAGCATGCCTGAACCGATATAGATCAACGAAGCGGTCGTCTTGTTTATCAGGTCTGTGAATCCGTTCTGGTATTCCAGGAAGGTTATCGCTATCTTCAGGCCTATGAATATTAGAAGCCAGGACACCGGCCCGCTTGTCTTGTCCACTATCATGTCGTCGAGCTTTGTCTTGGTCTTTGTCGTCACTGCGAGGACCACCCGCCCTATGATGTATACTGAAAGCCTGGACAATACAAAGAATCCGACGAACACTATGAGCGCGAATATCCATTTGCTGTGCAGGTACGTCGGCAGATAGTATGTCAGCATCTCTTTTATCATGCAGCACCTAAAAAATCAGATATATAAAAAAGCTTCGGATATGATTCAGAAATAAAACTAAGCAGCCTTCTTCTTTTTTTCTACAGCTTCGATTGTGCATCCGAACGGCATCTTTGAAGCCGCCCTGCGCAGCGCGTCCTTGGCTGTCGCGAGGTGCTCTTTGCTCGTGTCCACCTGGAACAGGATCTGGCCTTCCCTGACCTGTGCTGCTATGCCTATGGGCTTGCCGAATGACATCTTCATGCCTGTGCTCATTCGGTCTGCTCCTGCGCCTGATGCCAGGGGGTTCTCCCTGAGTATGTGATGCGGGTACATGCGGATCTTGAACATCCAGCCGGTCTTGCCTATCTTCTTCTGCAATAACCTGTTCGTGGTCTGCCTTGCTGCCTCGAGCGCATTGTCCCTGACCTGCATCGCTGAATTGGATTTGAGCTGTACAGAATAATCAAAATCTTTAGAGAGGTCTCCCATGTCAAATCTGACAATCCTACAGTTAGGCCTAGCTCTGACGAACGATTTGGTCCTGAATTTGCTTATTCTCGTGTAAGGGCGTTCTACACGCCTATACGCGGCGAATTTTCTTAGTCTTGCCATTTTCCAGTGTTTTGAGCAGAATTAAGATTTGTATTTAAAGCTATCTGTTCAGCGCATATGCACCCCACCGCAACATTTATAAACAAAAACAGTCATTACCCCCTTAAACGAATATATTATAGTCCTTTTTTTGGGACAATCATGTTTAAACTGTCTGGGAAATTGAGGTGAAAGATGATGAAGAAGAAGGCGAGTTTAAGTCTTTCTATAAATGCCATTGTCATCCTGGTTCTCGCGATTACCATGCTTGGATTGGGACTTGGCTTTACAAAAGGCATGTTCGGCAAGCTGTCCAGCAAGCTCTCCGTGCCAGAGCCGGACATCCCGGCCACAGCAGAGGACCCGATAGTCCTTCCTGTCGATGAGCTGACTATCACGAAGAACAAGGATTTCATCTTCAGCGTCAACTCATACAACGATGACTTCACAGGGAATGTTGTAGGGAAGCTCCACTGCGACGCTGATACCGCAACCACTGGCGCTGGAGCGATCGATGTCTGCTCTGGACCTCAGGCTATACCTCCTGCAGAGGACAAGGGGTTCAAGTTCATCATGCCGAAAGAGATGGTAGGCGTGAGCTCGACAAGGATATGCCAGATCAAGTTCTTCGATTCAGAGAGTGCAGCCAACTGCCCCACATTGCAGCCGGCTGCTGATGCGGCTGTCGAGTCCAAGCAGGTCGTAGTCACAATCAGGTAAGGGTGATCGCAGATGAAAAAGACAACAAAGGTTAAGAAAAGGCTCACTCAGGACCAGGAGTTCCAGATCATGAAGCTTGTCCTTGACAAGTTCCTCTGGCTGGGATTCATCGTGCTCGGCTATTCAGTCTATCTCGGCGCTATCGCCGACAGCTGGGGACCTGCCATCGCATGGGGCATCTCAGGGGTGATCATCCTTGTGCTGTTCATGATGTTGATCGTCAGGGAGTACGAGATCCTGAAGTAATTTTTTCTTTTTTTGTCAAGA
>CAZNGE010000018.1:3876-24404 GCA_964572875.1 uncultured Methanosarcinales archaeon
TCAAGATGGGTATGCTAAAAAACAGAAAAGGTATTGAACTTTCTATAAACTTCATAGTCATGCTCATACTCGCTATCGCCGTCTTTGCTGGAGGTCTTGTCTTCGCCTCGAAGTTCTTCAGCCACGCAGAGGATGTGCGCGGCTCCCTTGACTCGCAGACCGAGAGGCAGCTCGAGAAGCTGCTCGACTCAGGAAGCCCTGTAGTGCTTCCCATAAGCTCTAAGGAGATATTCAGGAACAAGTTCGATACGTTCGGCCTGGGCGTCATGGCGAAATATCCCGGCACTTACACCATGAGCATCAAGTTCAAGGACGCTTTCGAGAAAGGCACTAATGACAGGATTCTTGGCCTGTCTGAAACAGGGATGCTGTCCTGGCTCAAGATACCTGCTGACGGCTACTCGCAGAAGCTTGAGAAGAACGAGAAAGGCAAATACCTTATCGGCGTGCAGGTCCCGCAGGCGGCTGAGAGCGGCACTTACATATTTGAGATCGGCGTGGCATTCACCGCAGGCGAGGGCGTTGACAGCAGCCTCAGCACAGACGAGTACGACGCGCCATTGCAGATGATCGTGAAGGTGCCTTAAAGCTTACCACGAAGTATGCAGAAATCATTTCTTCTTTCTCTTTGCTTTCGCCTTGACAGGCTTTGCCTTATACTCAAAGACACCGTCTATCTTCGCATTGCAGAAACCGCACTTTCCCGCTTTCATCTTCACAGAATCTACAGTGAACATCATGCCCCTGTCGATGATCTTCTTCCCGCATTTCGGGCAGGACGTGTCTTCCATGTCTTCCATCTGTATGTTGCCGACATAGACATATTTCAGCCCCTCTTCCTTCGCGATTTCATACGCGCGTTTAAGGCTTTCAGGAGGAGTGGGAGGGACATGCGCCATCTGGTAGTACGGGAAGAACCTTGAGAAATGCAGAGGCACTCCGGGACCAAGCTCCTTCTTTATCCACGCGCACATCTTCCTTATCATATCCTCAGAATCATTGAGCCCGGGTATCAATAATGTCGTGAGCTCGAGCCAGACACCCATCTTGTGCACTGTCTTTATCGTGTCAAGAACTGGCTGGAGCTTACCGCCGCAGTATTCCCTGTAGAACTCGTCTGTGAATCCCTTCAGGTCGACATTGCAGGCGTCTATGTGCTTATACAGCTTCCTGAGCGGCTTCTGGTTGATGTAGCCGTTCGTGACCATGACATTGGCGATGCCTGCCTTGTGCGCCAGCTTTGCCGTGTCCAGCACATACTCGTAGAAGATAGCCGGCTCGACATAGGTGTAGGCGATTGTCTTGCACCCTCCATCTGATGCGTTCCTGACTACCTCTTCAGGCATCATTCTGAAGCACTCGACCTCGTCAGGCCCGCGCTGGGATATCTGCCAGTTCTGGCACCACTTGCAGTGCAGGTTGCAGCCTGGCGTCGCTATCGAATAGCTGCGGCTTCCCGGCAGGAAATGGAACAATGGCTTCTTCTCTATCGGGTCTACTCCTGCTGTGCATGGCAGCCCGTACACGAGCGAGTAGAGCACTCCGCCGCGGTTCTCGCGGACCCTGCAGCTTCCCCTCTTCCCGTGCAGTATGATGCAGTTGTTCGGGCAGAGGTGGCACTGCACTTTCATCTTGTCCAGCTTTTCGTAGAATAGCGCTTCTTTCATCTTCACCTCTTGGACCAATCAAGGTGAGAGGGCCTTTTTATAGTTTTTCGTTGTTTCCGGGTTTTTTATGCCTTTTTCGTTTTGATAAAAATCCCCTGAACAGCTTTTAAAAAGCTGTCTTGACCCATTTATCACCGAGAGGTCAAGAGAGCGATGGGAGATGTCTTGTACCAGCTGGTTGATGATGTCCTTATGCGTAAAGAGGTGGAAGAATGCACCAAGGTGGACCTGCATCTGCATTCGAAGTATTCCAGCAGGGAGCCTTATCCTGATGAGTCCGGCAGGCGCGGCATCAGGTTCATAGACACCAAGACCACGAGATGGCTCGAGGTCCTCGAGTGCTACACCCCCCTTGATGAGATATACAGGGTCAACAGGGCGGCAGGCATGACCTTTGACACACTTTCTGACCACATGGTGGTTGACGGCGCGCTCGAGTACCGCCGCAGGTATCCGAACGTCTCATTCGTCAGCTGCGAGTACACAGGCAGGTTCGACATCGCGAATGATGTCAGGCTTGACATGCTGGTGTCAGGGCTGGATTATGCAGATGGGGTCACAAGACCGGCCGCGGACAGAACAGTGCAGAAGATTCACAATGACCTGATGGGTCTCAAGGACGACCCTGAGGCATTCAGCAGGTTCTGCGGCAAGAGAGGCATCCCGGTGACATTGTGCCATGTGTTCGGGCCTGTCAAGACCATCCTTTCGGGCGCGCAGGTGGACTATTTCACAGACATCTTCTCCAGGATCGAGATGAACGGAGACATGCCCGGGCTTACGAACATCAAGGCGTTCGAGGTCGCGAGGGAGAAGAACCTCATAGCAAAGGAGGAAGGGGGGCTTGGGAAGATACTTGTGACAGGGAATGACGCGCATACGCCGATAAGGATAGGTGAGAAATACACTGCAGTGGACCGCTATCAGGAGAGGCCTCATGAGTTCATCGAGGCGCTGCGTGACCAGCGCGTCTTCATAGGCAGCAGCATGAAGGTGCCGGAGTGGCTCAATCAGGATTCTGTCGACGAGATCATCACTTATCTTTTCAGCAACGACAAGAAAGGCCTGCGCAGGGACACCTGGTTCGGGTTCAGGCGCTACTTCACCAGCGATTTCAGGTTCAGCAAGGTCAGGAAGGTCATAGGACCTGGGATACTCATTCCCACGACCCTGGGCACGATCTTAGGCCTTGCTAGCATAAGCCTGGGCATAGGCGTAGGGCTGGGCGTACTGGGCCTGGGCGCGGCATATGCCGCCATCAAAGGATACAACATACCTTCCAACGAGATGGAGTACCTTGTATATGCGACTGAGAAGGCATACAGGGACTACCGCAGCTACCGCTTCCTGAAGGAGACAGAGAAGGAAAGGGATGGCATAGCGAGATTATCCAGGGCCATCCAGGCGCTTGAGAAGAGGCGTGAGCCATTGGAAAGGACAGTGGCGCAGGTAAAGAAGACACACGAGGATCTCGCCAACCACCTTCCCGAGACTCTGAAGAAGCCAAGCAGGTTCGAGAGGCTCATCCGCATCCTGGGCCCGAAGAAGTTCGGCAGGGATGTGTGATCTGATTGTATTCTTACCAAAACCCTTAAATAAAAAACCCATCATCCAGTCATCAAGATGAATGAGGTCTGGCTCTACTCGATAATAAGTGTGCTGATAGTCAGCATCATCTCGCTGATAGGTGTGATCACGCTCAGCATGTCTGACAGGCTGCTGAGGAAGATACTGCTTTTCCTCGTGAGCTTCGCTGCAGGCAGCCTTTTCGGAGGCGCGTTCATACACCTCATCCCAGAGGCGATGGAAGGCGGGTGCTCGACATGCGTTGCTGTCTATGTCCTGCTCGGCATCCTGATATTCTTCATGCTTGAGAAGTTCATCCACTGGAGGCATTGCCACATCCCTACATCAAAGCATCACCCGCACCCAGTGGGCATGATGAACCTGATAGGGGACGGGCTGCACAACTTCATCGATGGCCTGATAATCGGCGGCTCTTACATCGTATCAATACCGCTGGGCTTCACCACCACGATCGCGATAATACTCCACGAGGTCCCGCAGGAGATGGGCGACTTCGGCATACTTCTCCACGCAGGATACACGAAGGCGAAGGCCCTCCTCTTCAATTTTCTCTCTGCGCTGACAGCGGTCGTCGGCGCGATAGTTGCCTTGGTCATAGGCACCAGGCTGGGAGGCTTCACTGATTTCCTTGTCCCTTTCACTGCTGGCGGCTTCATCTATATCGCTGGCTCTGACCTGATCCCTGAGCTCCAGAAGGAATGTGCGCCTTCAAAGTCTTTCTTCCAGCTCATCGCCCTGGTCATGGGAATAGGTGTGATGATAGCGCTTACGCTTATTGAGTGAGATTGCTGTATCTACGCAGGAATCCGGGGGATACGCTCAGTCCTCTTCGTCTATCTCCCTGAAAAGCCGGTCCAACCTGCTTGTAGAATAGTCATGGGATGGCTCGAAGAAATTCCTGGGAGCGGATGGGAAAAGCTCTTCTCCCCTGCGGTATGTCGAGAGGGCAGTGTTTGCTATCCTCACGAGTGCAGGGTTCTCTTCCTGTGCTGATGCGTCATGTTCAACCGGGCTGTCGCGCCTGTACCGCCTTGCTGAATATCCCCTGTTATCATTGGTCTCTTCATCATACTTGTGGCTGTCAGGCTGCTCTGCAAGGCGATGGTAAGGCTTTGCGTCCTTTCCCCTCTCTGAAAGGAGTTCAGTGAGTATGTCTGGAGGGGGAGGCTCGTCTGATGACCCTGCGTCGCCTGACCTGTCACTTGCCTTGTCCTCCTGCCTGGGGACTGGCCGGGCCTTTGACTGTACAGGACTGACGTTAGCTTTCTTTAGCTGCGCGCGGGTCTCCTTCAGAAAAGGTGTGTGTTTCCTGATTCTTTTGGTTGATGTTTTGTTTATGTTGTCGTGCTTGCGAAGCATGTTTACATTTAGCTCTCAGCATGTAGAAATAAATCGTATGGTTGACATCCTGTTGGTCTCATATGAGAGTTTTTATTCACCCCGATACACATCATTATTACTAGTATATAAATCTGATGTATTTTTATGGTATCGTCAGGGAGAGGCAGGACAAAACCGCAACATTTTAAAACAAAACTCCCCTAGTTGACCCCAAAGAGGTGATTATTTGCTCAAGCTTAAGCGTGATGTCGGCCTGTTTACGGCCACCATGTACATCCTTGGCGTCATAGTTGGCGCGGGCATCTATGTGATAATAGGCAAGGCGGCAGGCATAACAGGCAATTCTCTCTGGCTCGCCTTCCTTGTCGCCGCGTTCATAGCCGCCTGCACAGGCCTGAGCTATGCAGAGCTGTCATCCAGTTTCCCGTCTGATTCTGCGGAATACCGGTATGTGCAGAAGGCCTTCAATGACCGCAGGTTCTCTTTCGGAATCGGCTGGGTCAAGCTCATCACGCACGTTATAGCCATAGCGGCAGTGTCCCTTGGATTTGGCGGTTATCTCGCATCTATTACAGGCTGGAACTTCATCTTCTGCGCGATGATCCTGCTGGGACTGGTCACTGTCTTCAATCTTATGGGCGTCAGGCAGGCATTGGGCTTTGACGTCGTCCTGGTCGTGACGGCGATACTGGGCCTCCTGATAGTGATAGGTTTCGGCATCGGTTCCATCCAGCCTGTCGATTTCTATTTCCATTTCCCTGCAGGGGCGTCAGGGATTTTCACCGGCGCGGCACTGATATTCTTTGCGTTCCTGGGTTTTGAGATAGTGGGCAACATAGGCGAGGAGATCCGCAACCCGAAGAGGAACCTTCCGCTTGCGCTAATCCTCTCGGTGGTCATCTCGACCGTGCTTTACATCCTTGTCGCGGTTATCGCTGTCAGCGTGGTACCTTGGGATGTCCTGGGCAGTTCCAATTCCCCTCTCTCTGACATCATGAGGGCATTGATAGGCACGAAGACCGGCATCGTCATGGCTGTGATGGCATTGGCTGCCACCGGCTCTACTGTGCTAGGCCTCTTAATCAGCACATCGAGGATGTTCTACGGACTTGCAGAGGAGCGCTCCCTGCCGAAGTTCTTCCTGAAGGTGAGCAGGAAGTCCCGTGTTCCGTACTGGTCTATCATATTCACGTCCCTGATTGCCGCTGCGTTCATACTTCCAGGGGACATCACATCAATCGCGTTCCTGGTGGACTTCGGCGCGCTGTTCATGTTCCTTATCGTCAATCTCTGCCTGATAGTCCTGCGTTACACCCATCATCATGTCCCGCGCAGCTTCCGCGTCCCCCTCAACATAGGGAAGTTCCCTGTGATTCCCGCGATAGGCCTGGTGACCTGCGCTGCACTGCTGTTCAGCTTCGAGAAGAAGATGTTCTTCCTCGGCATCCTGTTCTTCCTGTCAGGTATCCTGTTCTATTCCATGTTCGGCGAGAGGAAGCAGAAGGAGCACATCAGGATGCTGGTCGAGCACAAGCGGAGGGAATCTGTCCTCAAGGCAGCTCTCGGAAAAGGTGGAAGTGTTGCCGCGGGTGAAAGCAGGGCAAAGACCGGGACCAGGAAGTCCGGAAAAGACAAGAGAAGGAAGGACGCTGGAAAAAAAGGTAAAAAGAAGAAGTGATGCTTGTTTCTGGTGATTGTCGGGTATCAGGGGAAATCGTTCGGCGGCTTGTCCAGCGCTATCGACATCAGGAACTGCACTGCAGGAGTGTAGTTTAGGTATGTTCTGAAATTGCCTGCGCTTATCTCGCTGGAGAGCTGATCCCTCAGGTCTGCGCCGTGCTCGTGCCGCTCCAGCCTGAATATGTTGCCTGCCCGTCCTATCTCGTTCCTGACATAGCTGTTCTTTGAGTGCGCGTCTGAGTTCGCCAGCGGCTTCTGCATCCTGGAATTCCAGAAATCTTCCATCAGAAGCTCGTTGCTCCTGACCATCCACGCTGCATTGGAAGCCACCCTGTCTACGGTAAGGACCTTCGGGAACATGTTCTCCATCATCGCGGACCTCTCATCGTCTGTCGCCAGCCTGAACCTGAAGAAGCCTCCTGGCCCGTATGGGTCCCAGAGGGTATAAGGATGTGCGCCTATGACCAGCGCCTCGTACTCTCTGCAGATGTCCACGTAATCGTCAAAGCTCATGCCCGGCTCTGCCCTTTCCTCGAACCCCCTGTCTGGCATGAGTGCGACCACATCTACCCTGCCCTTGACCCCTTCTACCTCTGTGTACATCTCGTATGCTCCGACGAATGTGAGTTTCGTGCCCTGCCAATCGATCCTGAAAGCATGGTGAAGGTCATCATGGTCTATGCCATCATCCTTGACCATCTGCCTGACCGTCCAGTAGTCACGCTCCCTCGAATCGCCCTTGCCGTGCGTGGTTATCGCGCACATGCTGACATTGTTCTTCTTCATTATGCGCATCGTGTCCGCAAGGTCATCTATCGACGTGATGTATGGGTGCACGTGCAGGTCCGCGATTGTCTCACGAGGTCCTGTCGCAGGCTGCTTGAGCGCCACAGTATCGATTAACGATCCCGGCACTGTGGTCAGGAAGTATTTCGCGTTTGCGACTATGAAGTCTAGAGCTTTCATCATCTCCCCCCTATTCATCTTGTCTGCTTCACACTCTTTTTTATGAGAAGATTACGCGAACATCCTTGCCAGCACGTCCATGGTGTAGAGTATGGTGGCGTATGTCTGGTTCTTTGTCGGATCGAACGCCTGCTGCTTTGTGTGGACTGAGAATATCCTGACCTGGTTTATGAGGTGTATCTGCTGCGGCAGGCCTGGATCGAGCCGCACGTTCTGCTCGCTCATCCTCGCTATGAGCTTGCCGAGGCCTATGCCCGGCTCCTTCTCGAGCGCGTCCTTGCCCGTGACCTCGAAATATTTCCTGTGCAGTGCCGTCTCGATTATCCTTCCGCAGAGTATGATTGCGCTCCTGTAGCATTCGAACGCATAGCATTTCTTGAGCTCCTCGACATCCGCACTTATGTTCTCTGCTATCTCTTCGGGCAGGTCAGGTATCACGAAGTTGAGCCGTACTACCCCTCCGCCTGCCTCTGGCTTCGGCAGGGGAGCCGCGGCAGCCTCTTTCTCGAAGTCGGTTATCTCCTTCTCGATCTCCGCGACCTTGTTCATCTCGTCCATGTCGCGCTCTACCTGCTCTATGATGGGCAGGAGCTTCTTCGGCTCAAGGTACTGCTCCTTCATGAGCTTGGTCTGAACCATGATCTTTGACAGGTGCTCGTCCAGCCTCTTGTTCTTGTTGGTCTTGTGCGCCTTCTCGACCTGCGTGACCAGCTCGCCGAGGCTCCTCTTGAGCCTGTCAGCAAGGTATTTGGCCTTGTTGTAGTTGTAGTCGTACATGTAGCTGCCGTCCTCTACGACTTTCTTCAGGTCGAACTTCTGCTGGGACGCAGCAAGAACTTTCTGCTTTACCTCATCGAGGGTGGTGCTGAACTGCTTGAGGCTCATATATAGGAATTTCTTTTCCTTGTATAAATAGTTTGCGGGATTCATTCATAAACTTTAAATAAGCCTCATGTCTTGCATCCCCCATGCCAAAAAAGAGCTTTCTCACCACCAACTGGATAATATTCTCGATAATCACGCTCGGCATCGCTGAGATACTGACCCAGCTCGTTGTGGTGCGCGAGTTCCTCTCCATATTCTATGGGAATGAGCTTGTCATAGGGATAATCCTCGCGAACTGGCTGCTGATAAGCGGTGCAGGGAGCTATGCAGGGAAGAAAGCCGCATCAGTCCTGGAGAAGGAGCGCCTGCTCATAGTGTTCCACATCATCGTGGCGTTCCTGCTTACGGCTTACATCTACGTGATACGCAGCCTGTACAGCTTCGCGTTCACCAGGGGTGAGCTCGTCGGTGTGACCGGCATATTCCTGGCAGCTTTCCTCATTCTGCTGCCGATATGCTTCATCACAGGTTTCTCCCTGCCATTGTTCTCCATTCTCTACTCGAGGAGGAAGAGGCCTGAGCAGGTAGGGAAGGTGTATTTCTTCGACTCGCTGTCCAACATCATCGGCGGATTGCTGTTCAGCTTCGTGCTCATTTACATTCTCGACGCGTTCCAGATAGCGCTTGTCGTGCTCGTCGTCGACCTTTTCGCGGCCATGCTGATCTCCACGAGGCTGAAGAGGCACGCGTTTGCTTTCGCGTCTGCTGTCCTGCTCATCGTCGGGGTCTGTGTGTTCGCGTCAGTCGACCTTGACCTCAGGTCGACGCAGGGCCAGTATCCCGGGCAGAGTGTCGCGTTCATGCAGGACTCTGTCTACGGCAGGTATGTGGTGACGCGCACCGCAGACCAGCTGAACTTCTTTGAGAACGGGATACCCCTTTTCTCTACGGATGACGTGATATCGAATGAGGAGAAGGTGCATTACGCACTGCTCCAGCGCAATTCCACGAAGACGGTCCTGATGATATCAGGCGGCGTCTCCGGCACCACCCATGAGGTGCTGCGGTACGGCAGCGTCGGGTCGATAGATTATGTGGAGCTAGACCCGCTGCTCGTCTTTGTCGCAGAGAGGTTCACGGACAGCCTCGACGACAGGCGAATACATGTGTACAACACTGACGCGAGGCTTTTCGTGCGCCAGGCAGCGGCTGCAGGGAAGAGATACGACGCAGCCATCATCGACATGCCTGACCCTTCGACCGCGCAGTCGAACCGATTCTACACAGAGGAGTTCTTCGCAGAGCTGAAGCATGTCCTCGACAAGGACGCGGTAGTAAGCCTGAGCCTCAGTTCCGGGGAGAACTACATGAATGAGGAGACAAAGCGTCTCGACTCAGCGGTATATAACGCGCTGAAGATGCATTTCAGCGACGTGCTCATACTCCCTGGTGACAGGGCGTTCTTCATAGCGTCTGACGCCCCTCTTTCCTACAGTGCGTACGACGAGATACCCATCACGACGTTCTATGTGAACAAGGATTACATGTATGACCGGCTCGACAAGGATCGCATCAGTTACGCATACTCTGCGATGGAGGGATATGATGATGTGAACAGGGATTTCCGTCCTGTCGCATATTACTATCACCTGCTCTACTGGCTTGGGCATTTCGAGACAGACTATGCCCTTTTCGCAGTCCTTCTCGTCGTGTTCCTCGCAGTCTCTTTCTGGAGGATGGGGAGGGTCGAGTTTGCAGTCTTCACTTCGGGTTTTGCAGGCATCTCGCTCGAGCTGATTCTCATCATTGGTTTCCAGATACTCTACGGCAACGTATACCACCGGATCGGCATTCTTATCACGTCGTTCATGATAGGCCTTGCGCTTGGCGCGTGGCTCATGAACCGGAGGCTCGCGAATGTGCGCATGGGAACTGTCGTGAATCTGGTGTTCTCGATGGCTGCTTTCTCTGCGTTCCTTCCTGTCGTTCTGTTGTTGATAAGCAAGGTCGGTGCCCCGGCCATCCTGTCTTTGATATCGATGATAGTGTTCCCTCTCCTGACAGTGACCATTGGTTGCCTTGTCGGAGCCCTGTTCCCTGCAGCTGCCAAACTGCGTTTCAGCGGCACTGCAAAGACTGCAGGATCACTGTTTTTCTATGATTACGCAGGCGCCTGCATAGGCGCCCTTCTCGTCAGCGTCGTGCTTGTCCCGATGCTGGGCGTGTTCAGCACTGCAGCGATCACCGGGCTCTTGTGCCTGGTCACCGCTTTCGTCAACAGAAGATGACGAAAACCGTGAAGAAGCGCGTTTTTCAGTTAAATTTATATATAATCCCCTATCCGCCAGAGACGGGAAAAAGAGTGTGTTCAAAGAGCGAGGTGCATGTAGGTGATGTTTAAAAAGAGACTGGGTTTGCTTTCTTTTGTATTGGTCATGCTTATCTCACTTGTGTCATCCATGGCTCTTGTTTCTGCAGCAGGACATGATTATTACATACCTGGCGCTTATGCTAGCCAGGACTCGACCGCGTTCCTTGACATCATGAATCCTGGGGACGATGCTGCTGAGGCTGTCGTCGACGTCTATTATGAGAAGAATGATTCCGCGAGATTCACCGTTAAGATGGAGGGGCACAGCAGCAGGCGCGTTGACCTATCGCAATACGTATCTGAAGGCGCTGCTTTCGGCGCAGTGGTATCTTCTGGCAATCAGCTTGTCGTCGGAAGCGCGCAGTATGACAGCACTTATTCTGCCGGCTTCGGGTCGCTTGCGGCGCTGAAGCCTGATTTCGGATGGTATTTCGCCGAGGGATACTCGAGCGGCCTGGTCAAGACGTACCTGTACATACTCAATCCCGGATCAAGGGAGTCTGACGTCACCGTGACGCTCTATTATGATTCCGGGGAGAAGAAGACGTTCCGGCTCCACGCTCCTGCTGAGAGGATGCTGCGCATAGATCTCAAGGAGAAGACGATGCCTGAGAAGAGGTTCGGCATGAGGGTTACAGGCACGTCTCCCGTCGTCGTATCTGCCGCGAACTACAACAAGCATTTCAGCGCAGGCACAGGCGGCATCGGAGCCACTTCGCTCGGCAAGACATGGTATTTCGCTTCAGGCTACACGAGCACAGACGCCTCTGAATTCCTCAACGTCCTGAACCCGTCGCTTGGCGTGGCGCACCTGAAGGTCACGCTCTATTATGAGGACGGCTCGTCAAGGTCTTTTGAAGAGACAGTGCCTGCAGGCTCGAAGAAGCTCATACTGCTGGACAACTACGCTGAGGAGCTGAAATGGTTCAGCACAGTGGTCGAGAGCGACGTGAACATCGCCGCTGAGACGACCCATTATGACGATACATATTCAGCAGGCCATGGCGGCATCGGAGCTGTAAGCGCCTCGAAGGAGATGCAGTTCAGCCCCGGGAAAGCAAGCGATAAGATCAGGGCCTCGCTCGCCCTGTTCAACCCGTCCGCCAAAGAGGCTGACATATCCATCACGTTCATATATTCCGACGGCTCTGTCAAGACGCTGGAGGAGAAGGTCCCGTCGATGATGCGCAGGACAGTTGACCTCAACAGGAAATCCGTTCCGGGCAAGGCGTTCGGCCTGCTCCTGGATTCCACAGAGCCTGTCGTCGCTACGGAGTTCTTCTATGATGAGGATCATTCCGCAGGCTACGGCTATACCGGCGCGCCCGTCCTTTTCGAGGAGGCGGAGGAGATGGATGTCGATGTCCCCCTGACCGGTGCTGCAGTCGAGGAGACAGGAGGTCTTGACGGGAGATACACGCTCGTGGATGAGGGATCTGTGCCTGCATCGAAGTTCAGCGATGACTTCAATCAGGGGATGGCAGACGCGTCCAAGTACACCTATGACCTGAACGGCTCGACAGTGGTCGCGTGGCGTTTCTCTTATGATGATGAGAGCCACGCGTCTGAAGCGCTTGATGCCGCGCTTAAAGGCTCGCTGTTCACCCTGCTCGAGTCAGGCCCTGCAGACATAGAAGGCGGTGACGCTTATTATTTCGTGTCTGAGAAATCAGAAGGATTGTTCTGGCTGAACAGCCAGGACCTCTACGTGTTTGTCGCCGAGGACAGGGCAGACGCATCAGGGCTTGCGGAAGTGTTTGCGTCAGGGGCTCCCGGAGATGCAGGAGGGGATGATGGGCAGGGAATGAGCCTGTCGAAGATACTGCTTATACTCGGCGGGCTGATAGTCCTCGTCATTATCCTTAAGAGGCTGTTCAGGCGCTCTGCAGAGGATGAGGAGGCTGCGTGGGCTGATACGATACCGTCGGCGAAGCCTGAGACCCGCTCGCAGAAGGAGAAGAAGGGCGCGAAGAAGACAAGGAAGAATACAGAGCAGGCCGGCAGGAAGAAGAAAGATGATGGGATAGAGATTGTCGGGAAGAAGGAGCCTGCTGAGAAGGATGATGATACGGCGAAGGAAGACAACAAGGAGAAGAGTGAGAAAGAAGATGATAAGCAGGCAAAGAGGCATGTGAAGAAGAGGGGACGGCCTGCCAAGAAGAAAAAAGAAGAGCCTGCGAAGAAAGCAGGGAAAGAAGAGAAGAAAGAGGAGAATGAAGAGAAGAGAGATGATGACAGGGAAGAAAAGAAAGAAGGAGAGCAGGCGAGTGGAAAACAAAACATATCCATAAAGGAGATACCGTCTGAAAGCCTCACTGCGCAGGACATCCTTGACCAGCTTGACGAGATCCCTGAATACGAGGACGTGTTCCGCCACGTCAACAGGGACCATGAAGTGATAAAGCCCAAGTGATTTTCTTAAGATTTATAAATGACAGTGCCTGCGCACCACTTATGATGAAGAGAATTATCATCCTGCTGTCACTGCTCGTGCTGACCCTTGCTTCTGCGGGCTGCCAGCTGAAGCTGTCAGGCACAGGATATGTTGTTTCTATACAGGAGGATTATGAGCGCATCTTTGCCGACTGCGGCAGCTTCCTCGCGTACTATGATTCCTGCCAGCGTTTCTTTGACAGCTGGCCCGGTTCTGTGTGCGACCAGCGCTATGGCTCTTACCTTGAGGTGCCGGAGTCTGACAGGGAGTGCTATCCTGTCCAGGATTGCGACTGGTTCATGAAGAGGCCCCAGACCCCTGCAAGGCTTGCAGAGTGCAGGTATCCTGAGGACAGCACGCCCAG
This sequence comes from uncultured Methanosarcinales archaeon, assembly GCA_964572875.1. Taxonomy (GTDB): domain Archaea; phylum Nanobdellota; class Nanobdellia; order Woesearchaeales; family UBA11576; genus JABMQF01. Next base: position 17,112 of record CAZNGE010000018.1, read on the forward strand.
GTGCATGCTCTCTTTTGACATCAGCTGCACGGACTTCTCTGCTACGCAGGATGGCATAAGCCTGACCCTGCAGAACAACCGCGACTATCACATCAAGGACATCCTGCTTGAGATCATATCAGAAGAGGGCAACATCCGCTGTTTCGATTCCCAGCAGGACAGGATACTCGCGAAGGACGAGAGTGATGTGTTCACGTGCCCTGCATCTCTTGGGGAGGGCATCTACAGGGGCATGATCAGCCTCGGCTTTGAGGACTATCGGACAAACGCTTACAATACCAAGACTGGCGAGATTGTCGTCGAGGTCTGATAATCGGTGTTTCTGGCGTCCAAGATGCAGGTCCGGGCAGGGATTTGCGACGCCCTGAGATTTGGCCTGCCCTACAGGCAATATTTATAAGGGAGAACGCCTCTTGCTGTGTAGGATGAGATATCTTGTGATTGCGTTATTGGTCATGTCGCTCCTGCTGGCAGGCTGCGCCCATACTTCTGTGAAGGACATAAATGAGAATACTGAGAAATATCTCGGGAAGAAAGTCGTTGTCTCCGGGAAGGTCGTGGCGCCTATGGACCTCGGCTCGATGTCAGGCTTCACGCTCAAGCAGGACAAGAATTCTATAATGGTATCTTCAGAGGATGTGCCTGAGGCGGGCGAGGAAGTCATAGTAAAGGGTGTGGTCGTCAAAGGCCTGTTCTCCCAGCAGTATATCTTTGCCGATAGCGTCAGGTAGATACCCTTCTTATCACTCCGTTCTTCCCAGGGGTCATGCGTTTCCTGCCGTTCCAGTCCCTGACAAAGGCGTTCTCTATGAAGAGCCTCGCCTGCCCTGTTCTTTTCAGCTCACTTCGCGGCAGTGGATTCGCAGTAGTCTTTCATGCACATCAGTATGCACTCTTCCACGCTCTTGTCCCTGGACCTGCAGAAATTTTCGAACACAGTCTGCCCGCTGGGAAGCTTGTTGTGCGTGAACCACCACAGGAACCATATGCTGAAAGCTGAAAGCGCACTGTTACTCTGGAACAACTTGAAACCGAACTCTCTCAGGTCGTTGAATATGGGCTCAAAGCGTTCCTGGTTGAGCTTTATGGTCAGCTGTTTTGTCATGAATTCACCTCACACAGAAGATAATATATCCTCGTTAATAATTTTTTTCAATATGATAACTATATATTAAAGATTCTGTTACCACTGGTGACCAAAAGTAAAACATGTGCAGAATTTATCCCGTTTTACTTATAAGATTTATAAATGGCTGCTCTTTATTACCTCGAAAAGGTGAAAACATGCCAAAGAGGCCGTCAAAAGAATGCCTGAGGGTTACCATCTCTTTTCTCCTTGTCATGATGTTGTTCATGGGATCGCTGCTGTTCTATGTATACTACTACACAGACAGGTATCCTGACCTGAAGAAAGAGCGGGACGCAGTCGTCAGGCGCAACAACCAGATACTTACTCAGCATAACGCGCTCTATAATGAGCATAGGGAGCTTAGCCAGGAATGTTATACTGCCATCGAGGGCATAGTCAAAGAGAGGGACAAGTGCCTCGACCTCGTCAATAGATGCAGGACAGATATCGATGACTGCGACTCAGGCAACATGGAGATCATAGAGGCAGATCAGCACGAGAGCCTCGCGAGCGCAACATCATTCATAGTCCTCGACTGATGCATTATCCTTCTCATCGGCAGCGCCACCGTTTCTGCATCGGTCAGGCCAGCGCAGCGTAGACTCAGGAATCCTGCACTTCTACCGCAGTATGGCAGTCCCGGCTTTTGCCGCTTTGCTTATTGGATTGCCGCCTATAGGGCAACTCATCTATAGCAACGTGGCGTTGCCCAAAAAGCCCAAAACAATACCTGCCCACCACCGTTATTTGCACTTAGATAAAAATACGATAAGTTATTTTTTTATATGACCTTCTTGACTTATTGATGTATGAGCAGGGAAATCCAGAGACAGCTTAAGAGGGATGGCTGGGAACTGGCCAGCCATGTTGACGCTCTGCATGATATAAGCATGGATGGCGACAGGGTCGTCAGGCTGCCGCGCGCAGAGCCCAAGGCCGCTGCTGAGATTATGGAGGACTACCTAAGTGAGAATCCTGACCTCGGGCCTTCTGAAGTGCGCATCGTGCCTGCATCTGGCAGGAAAGGCAGCAGCAGGGAGGGGATGATGGCAGTCTATGTCAGGAAGCTGAAGGAAGGTGAGATATGATGTCTGAGTGGAGCGGAAGGCCCAGGCTTATCGAGATCCTGGAGATGGAAGGCTGGACAAAGGTCTCAAAGGCGCATGTGATGTATGATTGTATGCCCTGCGAGGGCGGCATCACCATGAAGGAGCGCGCGTTCCCAAGGTCTGACATGGAGATCATGGGTTCTTTCCTTGAGCACAACCCTGGCCTGCACCCGAGCGAGGTCTATGTAACGCAGCATTATGACGGTCAGGACAGGATGGTCGAGGGAGTGCGCGCGATATATGTCAGGAGGAAGAGGGATGGACAATCCTGAATATCCTGACATGAAAGTTGATCTTGAGACAAGGGTCAGGTCAGGATCCAGGATGATATCTACAGTGCTTTTCGGGACAGCAGGCGCAGTGCTCGGCATCTACGCGCAGGGCCTTGATTCTGGCGGCGACTACAGCAATTTCAAGAAGTGGCTTGCAGGCATCGCTTTGGTTTCTGCCGCGACATTGGTGCGGCCCCACACTTACAGGAACCTGAGCAGCAGGGTGAAGAATGCGTTCATCGCTAACTCTGTGTTCAACGCTGTGGCCATGATGGGCAGCTATGTCGGCTTCTATTTCTTCTGATACCCGAACCTTTGCTCATATCCCTTATGGTCGAACCATTCCAGGATTATGCTGATTATCCTGACCTCGTCTGTCTCTATTGAATATATCATCCTCCATCCATTCGGAAGGTCATATTTCCATAGGTTGGTCAAGGGATATTTCTTCAGGTAGGATTTAGGCCATATTCTGCCCGGCAGCTTTGTGCCGCAGGAAGGGTTCTCCTTCAGGTCATCCATTGCCCTGCTGATGAAAGAATACAGCTTCTTGTCTTCATACCTGCCTGATTTCAGGGATTCAAAAGCGCATTTGAGCGCAGGGTTCAGGAAATCTACTCCAGTCTCTTTCTTCATCTCGCCCTTAGGCCTTGGGCAAACCTCTTCCTTATCCCTTCAGGATTGTATGTCCACATCACTATGCCGTCTCTCGGGTCTATGAATATCCGTCCTGACTCCTGCAGGTAGTCGAGGATGACCGTGAACGTCTGGTACATCATCTTCTTCGGGAGACGTTTCCAGAGCTGGTACTTGCCGTATTCCTGGCTGTGCTTCTGGATCAGCCTCTCAACCATCTGCACTGACTGCAGGGTCGGGCTGTGAAGTATCTTCCTCTTAGGCATAGTATATATACTTATATAAGAGGACATATTTAAGGTTTTCGCTCTCAAGCCTGGACCTCCAGAAGATAATATGATTTCAACCTTAATCAACTCTTACGCAGAAAACCCGGAAATACCTTTATGAAAAATAGAGATTTTCCGACAGGACAGTAAATTAAAGGGAATATTGATTGTTTTTTGAAAGATTTTCATATCACTCGCATTTTCTTCAGCAAGATTTATATCTCTCATCAGCCAGTATTATCTCATGAAGCTGCTTTTCATCTGCAACCAGAACCGGCACAGGAGCTTGACAGCTGAAGAGCTGTTCAGGGACCGCTTTGAGACGCGCTCTGCAGGCCTTTACAATGAGCATCCTGTAGATGAGGATGCGCTCGGATGGGCTGATGTGGTTGTGGTTATGGAGGATTTCCAGAGGCAGGAGTTAGGCAGGAGATTCCCGAAGGCATATCTCAAGAAGAGGATTGTCTCGCTCAACATCCCTGACATCTATCAGTACGGCCAGCCAGAGCTCAGGCAGGTTCTGGAAGAGAGGATGAAGGATGCCCTTCCAGTCCTTGCGTGACGCCGAGGTGCAGCGAGAAGAGGATGACTTTCCTCTTGACCTTTGGTATCACTTTCCGTCCTGCTTTTGTGAGTGATACTATATCGTATTTCTCCAGCGCTTTCAGGTCCCTTGTGACTGCCTGCTTCAGCCGTTTTGAAAGCCTTGAAAGCTCGTTCACAGACTTGGGATGCCTGCGCTGTATGATCCTTATCAGCTCCAGCCTTTTTGGCGTCATCAATGTCCTGTAGTGTTCAGGATCAGAGATGACCACTGCGTTGTCAGGGATGTCTATCGTCCCGTTGACTATGCCGCGCAGGAGCGCGATCTCATTCTTGATCATCTTTTCCTTGTCTGCTCTCATCTTGGATGTATTTGCGGTATCTTCCGAATTCAAGAAGTATCTTTCTCAGATACTCCTCGACGATGATATTCAGGGGTGTGAAGCTCTCGATCCTCTTCGGTGCAGGGCTTATCCAGAACCTCTGCTCGTGGAGGTAGCCATGGAAATTGTCGACCCTGAAGACCTCAACCCATCTCCCGTCCATATATGCGCGATAGTTGAGCGCGAACTTGAATATGGTGTTGTGTTCCAGGTATAGTGTCACATCTACGCAGTCCTCTGATGTCATGAATCTTCTGTATCTCTTCACCTTCATCTTTTGCCATAGTAAACATATAATGTTTACTGTATATTTAAGCCTTTCGGTACAATATATGCTCCCTGACTTGATATGCCTTGACCCGGAAAACCCGGAAATACCTTTATGAAAAATAGATATTTTCCGACATGATAATAAGAAAAAGGGAATATTGATTGTTTTTTGCAAGATATCCAAACATGTTGGAAAATCAACATGACACCTTGAAAACATTTATAAACAAACAATACAGGCATATCGCCATGCCTGCCAAAGACAAGACTATCAGCATCCTTAAGCATGTCATCCCTGCCTGCTTTGTCTTCGCGGTCATCGTCTTCGCTGTGACTTTTGACCAGGACATAATGGGCATCGCTTTCGGGATATCATTGCTTATCGCTTTGATTGTATCTGGAGTGTACTATCTTGTCGTAAGGGCTAAGGAGGGAAGATGAAAGACATTGGCGAGTGCGTCAGGCACAGGCATTTCAAGGTCGAGGATGATAAGGCGTATTGCACGCACATAACAGGGAAGTGCCCTCACCAGGACTATTCACGCACAAGGGCCTGCCGCATGTATTCATCCATTGACGGCTGGTCAGACGAGATCATACCTCTCTGCAGCCATCCCGACATCACAGACCGCATAATGCAGGATGAGGCATACGTGCCTCATGACCTTGATGTCATGCCCAGGATGAGGAAAGTCTAGATATAGTTCGCGCCAGGTATCTTCAGTATGTTATAGGTCTTCTCTATCTGGATGATATTGGCGTCCTTGTTGTCTCTCGCGTTCTGGAGCGTGAACCTGAAGGTCTTGTCGAGGTCCAGCCGGGGGATCTTCTGGTCTATCTTCATCACTATGTCCATGCTCTCTGCCTCAGGCAGGGCATTTTTGCAGCCTTCCATCACTATGTCATCGCCCTTGTCACAGTTCAGGACCTTCTTGATGATCAGCGGGTCTTTCCAGTCCATGAACCTGAACGTGAGTTCTGTGTTGAGATAGTTGTATTTCTTGTTCTTTATCGTGAGGTGTATCTCCTTCAGGTACGCTTCCTTGTCTGGCGATGTCCTGTCCCTCGGCACTATGTCCTTGACCTGGATCACGATCTTGGTTATCTCTATGCTCATGAATTCGTTCTCTGCCTCCCATCCTATGAGCTTGGGCTCTGGCGCGGTGTATGCTGAAGGCTTTTCTTCTGCCTTCACCTCTTCAGGAACATCGATGACCTTCACCTCTTCAGGCTCTTGGAAGACCGGCTCTTCAGGCTCCTCGAAAACAGTGTCTGGGATATCCTCAACAGGCGCATCGCCATAGTCAGGCTTCACAAAGAACACGTCTTCATCTTCCTGGTCGTCGCAGATGCTGTTGGCGTTCCTGTCCAGGCAGCACGCATCCCCGTCGGCCATGTATGGCCTTTCGCATGATGGCTTTGGCGCTTCCTGCGTAGCGCATCCTATGAGAAACAGTGTAAGAATGATAAGTGCAACAACGCCTCTTTTCATGCCTGCCAGTAGGGAGTTATCATTTAAAAAAGCTTTGTTTATGCCTGTGCTAGATATTGAAATTAGACCAGTATGAGTCTATCAGTTCATTCGCAAGATACTCTACCAGGTCGACATAATGGTCTGCACCTATATTCTTGAGATCGGCTGCGTCAGCTTTCGCCAACACGTCAAGATAATCCCCTCGCCTCTTCTTCTGGATGATGAGCGGAGGGTAGCCGCTTCTCATGAGCAGGTAGTTGAGCAGTATCCTGCCTGTTCGGCCATTGCCGTCTGCGAAAGGATGTATCTTCTCCAGCTTGTGGTGGAACACTGCCGCGAGTGCAAAAGGGCTCAGCACCTTCTTCCATCTCTGGAGGGATTTGAACAGTATATTCACATCTGTCTTCACATATTTTGCAGGGGCAGGGTCGAACCTTGACCTGAATACCCTTATGTCATGGCTCCTGTAGCCTTTCCTCTTGTCGATGTTGTCCATGAGCATGTCGTGGATCTTCAGGATCAGGGACTCGTTGAACGCAGGACTCTTATCTACTGTCCAGAAGAATGCCCTCTCTGTATTCTGCAGGTCATAGACCTCCCTCAGGGTCTTGTTCTTGGGCAGGATATCTTCCCTTAAGAGGCGCTCAGCCTCTTTCAGCGTTATGGTGTTGCCTTCTATTGAGGTCGTGTTGAATGCAAAGTCTATCAGGAAGTGCTTGTATGTATCCTGTATTGTATTCTGGTCCTGCTTCAGGAAATGATCATTGAAATGCAGCCTTGCAGCCTCGACCTTTTCCTGCAGCACTTTTCCCATATGGCTATCGCGCTTTATTTTTTTTACCTTTTCCGCATAATGGTTCGATTGTATGAATTTCCTGATGTTCCTGTAGCTCTTCCTGATCTCAGCCTGGAATTCCTTCAGGTTCTGCAGTCTTCTCTCTACTTCATGGACTGAATCTCCAAGATACGCGACATCCTTGACAACCTGTTTGCCATTTACCCGCTTGGAGACCCGCAGGTAGTAATATGGTTTCTCTCCTATGGTCTTCTTGTATATGTAAGCCATATCATGCATAAATACGGCCAGATATATAAATCTTACCCTTTACAAATCAATTTTTCAATTGTAAAGGGTAAAAACTGAAATATTTATAAACCTCTGCAGATTAGTTGTTGTCATGCCTCTACTCTCAAAATCAAAGTATCTG
>CAZNGE010000018.1:24504-27255 GCA_964572875.1 uncultured Methanosarcinales archaeon
AGGATGTCGCTTTCCAGCGTTTTGTATATCAGAAGGCAGGCCTTCGGATACGGAAATGCTTTGTCATGAACATCAACAACCAGTATGTCCGTTCAGGGGAGATAGACCCTAAGCAGCTGTTGAAGCTGGAAGAGATAACCGCAGAGGTCGAGGCTGTTGTCGGCATCGAGGAGAGGATAGATGAGATGTTCAGGGTCATTAATTCAGGTGAATGCCCTGATGTCAGGATAGGCCCTTTTTGTTCTGATCCTTATTCCTGTGACATGGAGTATGACTGCTGGTCTTTTGTCCCTGATGATAATGTCTTCACTCTCTATTATGTCGGTAAGAACGGCTGGGAGCTCTTCAATAAAGGTGTGATGTCGATAAAGGACATCCCTGACGATTTCAAATTGAATGATAAACAGAGGATACAGGTTGAGTGTGCAAAGACAGATACGCCACATATAGACAAGCCCGAGATCCAAAAATTCCTCAAATCATTCGAATATCCTCTATATTACTTGGACTTCGAGACCCACAACACTGCTCTGCCTCTCTATGATGGTACGCGTCCTTACCAGCAGATACCTTTCCAGTTCTCATTGCATGTTCAGTCTGAGGATGGTTCTTTAGAGCATCATGAGTTCCTGCACGACTCTGCCTCTGATCCTCGTCCTTTGTTCCTTGATAAGCTCAGGTCTTTGCTCTCTGGTTCCGGAAGCATTGTCGTGTTCAACCAGTCATTCGAGACAGGCCGGTTGCGTGAGTGCGCAGAAGCATTCCCTTCATATCAGTCCTGGTTTGATGATCTGTTACCAAGGTTCATCGACCTCATAACCCCGTTCAAGAGCTTCCACTACCACTCTCCTGAACAGCACGGCTCCAATTCGATAAAAGCAGTCCTGCCTGCCATAACAAAGCAGTCATACGAAGGCCTTGAGATAGCCGAGGGCGAGGCAGCCACCCTGGCCTACCTCTCAATGATACTCGATGAGAGCCTCAGTGATGAGGACAGGCAGAAGATACGCCAGGACCTCCTGAAGTATTGCGAAAGGGACACAGAGGCCATGGTCTGGATTGTTGAGGAATTGAATTCCTTATCCAAAGATCCTAATTCTTAAGGTGTTCGACAATATCTTTTGTAGAATATACTCTCAATTTGCTCTGCTCCTTCAACCTCTTGTCATTGGACCATATCCCGCACTTCATTTTCAGCGCCAATGCAAAATACATCACGTCATCCTTGGCAGGTGATATTGACTCAGCCTCCTTGATAGATGTGGAAAACCCCTCTTCAGGTATTGTCTTTATCACTTCCTTCAGGCAGTGCATTATCTCGATGAACTGTTCCCTTGTCCTGCACGTCTTCTGAAGGATTAGATCTTCGTGCTTATTGAACTCATCGATTATGAACTCTGGTGTGTATAGCTTCAACTCCTCTTCGAACAGCAGTTCGGAAGTGAAGCTGTCCTTGATTAGTGCTGAGAACAGGATGTTCGCATCTATGACCAGTTCCATCTTAGTTGTGCTTCCCGTACTTCTTAGCAGCCTTTGCGCTGACCTTCCTTCCCAGGTTGAGTGCATCCTCATCAGTGAACTCGCTGTCCTTAGTGAATTCCTTGAACTTCTCCAGCATGAGCAGTTTCCTCTTGATCGCTTCTCTTGCCACTGCGCTCCAGTTCAGCTCTGGAAACTTGTCCATGTCAAGCTTCAGGTCTTCAGGCACAGATAGTGTTATGCTTACCATGTTTCGACCTCCAGTTCATTACGTTAAATATGTATAATACGTTTAAATATTTAAAACTTTCGTTTCAGGAGCTTAAAAAATTAGTTTAAAGACTTTCTTTATATATCAACAAGGCCTTGTCTGTGATATTCTCTCCAGGAAAGATGAGGATAATGGACAGGATCCTCAACCATGAACCGCTCACCAATACCGAACTGAAGTATTATTATCGTTCGATAAGGCCTTTGATACTTTCCATATTGAATGAGAACCTCCAGAGATATGTCAGGATAATAGAATCAGCAAAGAAGCATGCCAGACAATAGACCCTGCATTCAGGGCGCTTCCCACGAACTCAGGTTCTAAGACTGCCCGGACATTCGTTTTCTGCCGAAGGCCCTATGTTATCGATCCTGTGTGGAGTGCATCATCAGAGAATATCCTGCCAAATCTTTATAAACCCCCTCTTATTCTGGTCACTCACAGTGGCTACCGCATTCAAGAAGCGATTCCTGAAGATATCCGGCTTTCTCATCACAGCCATGAGCGGCTTAGGCATATTCTCCCTCCAATCCTCAGCAGAAGGGGCCATGTGCTTCTCAGGCGGCTACTGCGCACAATACGACTTCATACTAAGTGCGCTTACTGTGCTGATATTCCTGGGAGTGTTCCTGCTGTTCTTCGGATTTATATTGCAGGAAGAGAAGGAGCATATTTACTAATGCAACAATTCTTTACGCCCGTCTACCTCGTACATCAGGATTGCCTTATAGTATTCAGGGCAGCCCGTGTTGACATTTGGGCAGCTCGGGCATCTGTTCCTGTAAGTTTCTCTTGATATGACTTTAGAGTCATCGCCGAGGCTGCACCCCTCACTGGCTGGTATCCCCAGACCCCTGCGTATTCTCTCCCAGATGGCGTTTTTCAGTTCTTCTGGCATATCCCGCATCCTTCTCGCTTCAGGGTTTGCCTGGTCGTACCTTTCCTGAAGGACTGCCGCGCAGGCGCAAGGTATGGCCTGCAAGATTTACGAAGTATTTATA
>CAZNGE010000019.1:0-4875 GCA_964572875.1 uncultured Methanosarcinales archaeon
AGGATTGGGAGTATTCCGAGCAGGTTATTACACAGGAGAAGCAGCCGTCTGCTGAAGAAGGGCTGCCAGAACAGCCTCCGGAAGGAAAGACCACTATTGATTATGTAAGCGATGCAGTAGATACAGTTTCAGGAAGGATAAGCTGGCTTCATGTTGCAGGGATAGTGCTTGGCATAATCCTATTGGTGACCCTGCTGCTGGCATTGTTCAGGAGGAAGGCTGGACAGGATATGCAGGAGTCTGCAAGGCTTATCCAGAAAGAGGCTGAGGGTCCTGTTGACCTGCAGCAGCAGATAGACTCATTGGTGTCGAAAGGGATGAATTACGAGCAGATAAAAGAACAATTGATCAAACAGGGCAACCCACCAATGATAGTATCTGCCGAGATACAGAGGAATTACCAGTCAAGGAGGATGCAATAGTCAAGATGATGAACGTATCGATAAGGAAGATGGGAAGATCATTCACAGTGATAATACTGGCCCTTATGTTCATGATAATCTGCGCATCAGTAGCATTCTCCCAATCATCGCACCCTTACCTTAACATGCCTTACTCTGTCAATCCTTCATTTTCGGTGTCTATACCTTATGATCTTTCATTGTATGAGGACATGCCTGGCTATCTTGCACGGTTCGGGAGGTGTGAGGCAGACCTGCAATGCGTGCTCGACGCCGTCTATGCTATTGAGAAGGAGCGCCCGGACCTGAACTGGGTGGTGAGCTATGGCGGTAACATAATCAGCAGCACATGGGGCATCGTTTTGTTCCCGGAGGACTATGTATGGGCCTCGTATTGCGAAGAGCCTGACCAGCGCGCCATAGATTCCATTGCAGAGGCCATAGACACCTGCGCACACGCTCCTGACAAGGATTGTGTGTGCCCGTACAGGACAGCTGTCCTGCCTCATACAGAGAAGTCCGCAGATCTTGATGAGGATCTGGCAGCATTCGAGACTCTTTTCGGGATCAACAGGTTCACGTATGACTTCGGCGAAGAGGGGACAGACATCTTCAACACAGTCGTTTTCAAGGAAGAGGGTAAGAATCTTCGCGTCTCATTGGAAGGCTCTTCAGCCACGGCCCAGCTTGTCAAGGATGTGTTGTTCAAGACAGTAAGCAAAGACCTGCCAGGCGCTCCTGACAAGCTCAAGTACGAGCGTCGAGGAACCGGGAAGCAGCTTTTCATCTACAAGGACCCGTACGGCAACATATCTATACTTCCTGAGAAGCCGGAGGATGACTCGCGCGAGTGCAGGGTCCAGGACCGCGTGCTCAAGTTCTGCGTCGTGCAGAACCAGTCTTTCTTCGCCTACAATGATGTCCAGAAGAGGATGGGCATCCAGCAGCTTGTGCTGAAGTTCGCTTATCTGTTCAAAGGGGAGATAACTGACGTCGGAGCTTTTGAGGTCCGTGACGCCAGGCTGGCATCGAATACATCCCTCCTGACCTGGAACCCTTTGCTCGGCGTCAATGTAGACCATTACACCATATACTATTCCAAGGACCCTGCGATGAAGACCAATCTCAAGGACAAGTCCCCTGACCAGCTCGACCCTGCAATAAAGGAGAAGCTCAATACACTTATCCTGCCGGTCAAGGACAAGCAGGACATCCACATCTCAATCGACTCTGTCCTCGATCCGAAATGTATAATCGACAGGATAAACTGCACCAAGAGGTACAATCTCCTCTCTGTGCTTGGCATAGACATAACATCCACAGAGCTGAAGAACGATACCTTGTACTACTCTACTGCTGATGAGCATTTCTTCTATCTGATGTCCAATATCAGCAATGATGCGCTATACATGTTTGCAATAACCGCGACGGATACGGAGGGCAAGGAGAGCCCGTCGTTCAATTTCCCTGACCCTGGATCCTACGAGCCGTCCAAAGATGACCTTCCGCCCGGGCTTGCTGATCTTTTGAGCGTTGTCCAGCAGGGCGACCAGTTCCTCTTCACGATAAGGAACATCAGCTACAGCATCGATGGAAGCCCGACGGCCCCGGACTCGATAACAGATTATAAGATCTACTGTTTCAGCCAGGATATCTCCGGTCAGGTAAATCTCTCTGAGACACCAGCCCTTTTCGCAGAAGATGTCCAGAGGATGGAAGACGGGACAGTTCAGTTCACCAAGTACGTCTCTGACTTCGACAGCTTCAACTGCGGATTCCTCACACAGCCCTACATCGCCAGTTTCGTGATAGCTGGCGTCGAGAAGACATCAAGGGGTGAGGACATTTCATACCAGGGCAATGTGACAGACAAGGCTTTCTCATATATGACCGCGAACATACCTCCTGATATGATAGGTGAAGATGTGATAGAATAATCCTGCAGGCACGCTCTATATCAGTGCCGTTCCAGCTCTACTTTTACGTAGTTGTCATAGCCCACGACTTCTTCTTCTGTCCCGACAAGCACTTTCTTAGTCTTTGTAACATTGACCGTCTCTGTCTCATTCACGCACATCCGCATTATGCGTGTCGTGAACCCGAGCTCTTCTGTGTTGTTCGTGAACGCTGCCTGGACATCCTTCAGGGGGTCATACTGCGTGTGCCAGACAAAATAGAGCTTCCTGCTCGACTTCGGGTCGACAAGGAACATCATGGGATGCTTTGACCGCCTTATCTCTGTCCCGTTGTAGACATATACCTTGTCAAGATAGACCGCGTCAATCTCATCGCGCTCATTGAATATGGTCACTACCCTCCTGACATCGTTGGATTCGCCCAATACAGGCGGATTGTCGATCCATTCTGTCTCGTCCATGCTTATCCTGAATCTGGAATCGTTCATCTCGCTGTACTTCCTTTCTATGCAGTTCTCTCCGACTACGCGCTTCTCCTGCACAGTATATGGCTCATCAGCGAACACATCGACTGTCTCTACCAGCGGGCGCGACTCCTGGCTTGTCTTGAGCCCGCGGGGGCCGGAAGAGCAGCCAGAGACGATAAGGATGACTACAAAGAGCACAATAGCTAGAACCCCTACCTGTCTAAACCCCCTCATTATGCTGTTCAATTAGTTCTCTGTGGCTTATAAATATTGTGTTTTCCTTTTTTAAACGGTTTATAAAGTCATCAAACTCGTTTATATGCTCTGCGATATGGTGCGGATGGAACAGGTATGACTCCAGACCGCTCTTCTTGTTCTCAATGATATAGAAGAACAGGCTCGGCATTCGAAGATAATATAAGAAGACCACGTCCTCAAGAGGCAGCCCAAGGACGCTCGAGACCGGCACCTCGCCTATGTCTCTGTCACCGATGTTCGGATAGAATATCCCCCATCCTGATATCATCGACGCGTCATACCTGAAACCTTCTGATTCCAGCACATCGAGCGTCTTGGAATCGATCCTGTTGTAAGGCGCCCTGAAACCTATCACGCTCTGACCTGTGATGTTCTCCAGAAGATTGCGCGTCATGCTGATCTCGGATATCTTCTCCTCGTTGTCCATCTTTGTGAATGGCTTGTGCGTGTATCCATGCACTCCGACCTCCTGGCCTGCCATCCGCTCCACAATGTCAGGATGCGAAGCTGCATACTCCCCTGTCACGAAGAAAGTGACGCTGATGTTCTCCCTCTCTATGGCGTCAAGTACTGTCATCACGCTCGCCTCGCCGTCGACAGGCTCGACATCGAAGCTGAGCAGGACTATCTTCTTATCAGGGGCATCATTTGTCACGAAGAGGACGAGGAGGATCACTAGGAGGGATATGAACAAGCCGAACAGGATGTTTGTCCTGTTCCGTTCATCATGGTGGTCTTCATGCTGTTTCATGAGAATGAAATTCGTGAAAGATAATATGTGGAAGACGTTTCAGGCCGCAGTCTCATTGCCGAGCCCTTTGTTCAGCCGTTTTATCTCCTCTTTGGGGTCGGGATTTGTGTCGACTTCCTGCGCCACGAACTCTATCCTGTCGAACACTGTGTTCTTCGACGACCTGCCTCTGATCTTTACAAGTTGGCCGAGAAGGTCTATCTTCACCTCGTCGAACTTGTCCTTGAACTCCCGGTACTGCAGGACCTCTTCTCTTGGTTTCCTGATGAGCTGCTCCAGCTGCTGCCTGAATAGCACGACCCTTATGGTCTCGCTCCCGTCGTCGAGCACCACGTTCATGACATATGAGTAGTCCGGCGTGACGATGTTGTGCTCCGGGCATACGAACTGCTCTTCCCTTGGCTTTGCCCTCTTGCCGCACTGCGGGCAAATCTCGAAGAACCTTGGCTCGAATGCCTGCACTATCGTGCCGAGAAGCTCGACATTGTTGTCGTTCTCGCCGAGTTCTGCTATCTTCTTCCTGACAGCTTCGGCCCTTGCCTGCTGGAGGCCTTCAGGCACATTGACCTCGACTCCTGGCGGATTGATCTCCAGCTCACTCCTGTCGTTGAGATGGATCTCGTTCCTTCCGTTGTTCTCCCTGACATATCCGTCCTTTACCCTGACGACATCACCTTCTTTCAACCCTGCCATCTTCTCTGTCTGCGCATGCCAGCACGTGACCCTGCACATGCCTTCCTCGTCTGCAATCAGGAAGCTGCCTACCTTTCCGCTTCCCCTGTCAGTCGAGAATTCCCTCACTTCATAGACTGCCCGCACCTTACCGACGACTTCGACGCTCCTCATGCCGGGGAGAAGCTTCTTGATGGTCATCTTGCCGCCTGCAGCAGCCTCGAACACGTTTATCTTGAGCTCGTTCGCCACGATGTGTGCGGCTCCGTCCCTTGATATCAAGCCGGCGAGCTGCTCCATCTTCTTATCCACTCGCTTGCTTATCTCTTCCTCAGAAATCCCTGCTTTCTCTTTTATCTGCTCGACAATCTGAGCATAATTCAGCTTTATCATGATGTTTACCCCCTTTG
>CAZNGE010000019.1:4975-12798 GCA_964572875.1 uncultured Methanosarcinales archaeon
AAACCCATCACAACCCACTGGACATGCTCGGATGAGCTATTTAAACGATTTGAGCGTTATATATCCCATCGCGGCTTGAAGCCAGCTGCCACCAAAGTGGAGCTGTAAAAAGCTTCAGGTTGAAACAAGATGCGATAAGCAACGCGAGGTGTTGTACATGACTGAAAAGACATTCGGCAGTAATCTGCCGGAAAAGAAGTTCAAGGCTGGTGCCATATCAGCCACTGTGTGGAGGAATACCATCACAAAGAAAGATGGTGAATCCGCAGACATACTGACTGTTTCTTTTGACAGGCGGTACAAAGACAAGGACACTGACGAGTGGAAGTCGACTAAGTCCCTCAGGTCTTCTGACCTTCCCAAAGCAGTAGTCGTACTCAACAAAGCGTATGAGTACTTAGTTCTCAATAGCCAGGGTGACCTGGCTGTTGAAGCATCCTGAAATTATTGAAAATAATTTAAGGACCCTCCAAATCACGAAGTGATTTTGGGGTGCCAAAATGTAGAGCATTTTGAGCACACCAAAACGTCCAAAGGACGTTTTGAGTGTAACAAAATTAAAATATGAGGTGGTATTAATGACAGCTGAAGCAGCAAAACATGATGACTCGATTGTTGTAGGGGTTCCAACGATAGTTTCTGAAGAAGAGGTTGAGAAGAGACCAAAAGCAAAGAAGATGGAATCAAAAGACAAACAGGAGAAAGAGCCGGACATTTATGACCTGCCCGGTGTGGGTGCAGCGACTGCAGAGCGCCTCAAAGAGGCAGGCTATGATGGTGTGATGAGCATAGCCGCGTCTTCGCTCGGCAAGCTTGTCGAGGATTCAGGAGTTTCAGAGGCTGTGGCCAGGAAGATGATAAATGCAGCGCGCGACTCGCTCAAGATGGGATTTGTCTCAGGTGAGGAAGTTCTTGCTAAGCGCGAGAAGGTGAAGAAGATATCTACAGGAAGCGAGACATTCGACACGCTTCTCGGAGGCGGTTTTGAGACTGGTTCCATCGTCGAGTGTTTCGGCGAGTTCGGCTCCGGCAAGACCCAGGTCGGCCACCTTCTTGCCGTGAACTGCCAGAAGCATGAGCCTTCAGCTGTCGCGGTGTATATAGATACAGAGAACACGTTCCGCCCAGAGAGGATAAAGCAGCTTGCAGAAGGTGCAGGCCTTGATCCTGATCAGGTGTTGAAGAACATCAAGGTGGCGAAGGCATACAACTCTGACCACCAGATGCTTCTCGCAGAGAAGGTCAAGGACCTGATAAGCAATGATAAGCTCGACGTGAGGGTGGTGATTGTAGACTCGCTCACAGCGCATTTCAGGGCAGAGTTCATCGGCCGAGGGACGCTTGCCGAGAGGCAGCAGAAGATCAACAAGCACATGCACACGCTGCTGAAGCTCGCTGACGTGCATAATGTCTGTGTCTATGTGACGAACCAGGTGCAGGCTGACCCTGCCCAGTTCTTCGGCGATCCGACAAAGGCTGTCGGCGGCCATATAGTGGCTCACGCGTCTACGTTCAGGATCTATCTGCGCAAGGGCAAGAAAGGCTCAAGGGTCGCGAAGCTCATCGACGCACCGAACCTGCCTGACGGCGAGTGTAATTTCTTTGTCGAGACTGGCGGCCTTAAGGATGTCTAGATACAGCGCGTCTAGACGCTGTTTTGGGCATTTCCAAAGTTTTATAAATCATTTCTCTTTCTTTTTCATTTTATGCACGACCTGTCGTGCAGATTAGATATAGGAAATATAGGTGAATATGTAATGTATGGAGAAGGTAATCGGGGAGGCGGTTTCAGGCCTCGAGGAGACGGTGGATTTCCGCCGGTAAAAGTTGGTGAAGAGATTGACGTGAGGATAGAGGCTGTCGGCGAGAAGGGCGACGGCATCGCAAGGAAGCGTGGCTTTGTATTGTTTGTCCCGAACACGCGCGAAGGCGACGAAGTCAGGATTCGTATCACAAAGGTGCTGCGGAAGGTAGGCTTCGCAGAGGTCATAGGCCAGGCACAGGGAACCCCTGAAAGCAGTGCTCCGGCACCTGCTGAAGAGGCAGCCCCGCAGGCTCCTCCAGAGCCAGAGCCAGCTCCTGAAGACAGCGAGGACTTCGGTGAGGAAGCTCCTGAAGAAGAGCCTATGGAAGAGGCTCCTGCTGAAGAGCCAGCTCCTGAACCTGAAGCTCCTGCTGAAGAAGCACCAGAAGAGCCTAAGGAAGAGGAGATGGAAGCACCTCCAGCTCCTGAACCTGAGGTTCCTGCGGAGGAAGCACCGGCCGAGGAGCCAGCAGAAGAGGAGAAGAAAGAAGACGAGTAAGTATTTCTTTCATTTTTCTTTTTTTCTTTTTTGTTTTCCAAAATGAGATTATTTATAGCAATCGAGATACCTGAAGATGTTTCTGAGAAACTGCACTCTCTACAGGAAAGGCTGATAATTCCAGGTAAAGCGACTAAGACAAGATCTTTTCATCTTACGTTGAAATTCCTCGGAGATGTGGAAGAAGAAAAGCTATCGATTCTTATTGAAGAATTATCCAAGATTTCATTCCAACCATTCGAAGCATCCTTATCAAAGATCGGCGCATTTCCTAACACCAATAACCCGCGCGTTGTCTGGCTCGGCCTCGAGCCTCACGAAATAATCAACAGTCTACAGAAGCAGGTTGACCTCGTGACACAGAAACTCGGCTTTGAAGCAGACAAGAAGTTCCACCCTCACCTCACTCTCGCCCGCATCAAGTTCCTCAAGGACAAGAGAGCATTCAAGGACACTTTGGAGGACATAGCCCCGCCAAGCGCATCATTCAAGATAGACTCATTCAAGCTGATAAGGTCCACTCTGACACCTGAAGGGCCGGTGTACGAAGTGCTGGAATCATTTAAATCTGAATAGAAATAAACTTAAATCATCTGTTTTCTGTGACTGTCTATGAAGCTGATAGTGTGTGCGAGCATGGATTTTGCAAAGGAGACCCTTGAAGCAAAAGTTCTTCTTGAGTCTATGAATCATGAGGTCGAGGTTCCTGCTGAGATCCATAGGCATCTCTCCGGAGAGTATGTTGACAACAAATCAGAGAAGCTGGAACTTGATGTTATAAAGAAATATTATCATAAGATTGCCGAGTCTGATGCCATACTTGTCCTTAACTATGATAAGAACGGGATTGAAGGGTATATCGGTGGAAATACCTTTTTGGAGATGGGTTTTGCTCATGTTCTGGACAAGCCGATATACCTGCTGAATCAGATACCTGAAATGGGTTATAAAGATGAGATTGAGGCTATGCAGCCCGTGATTCTGCAGGGGAATCTTAAGAACATACCAAGACAAAGTTTATAAACCCCCTTCTTCTCCCAGGATATATTGCCCAGCATAAAGGAAAGCCGGAAACGGGACTTTGTGCGCGCTACAGGGCGATAATAATGTGGCGATAGATGCTTTTGACTTCTATTGCTCTTTGGAGGCTATAAAATGGCAGAAGAAAAGCTTTTGGTACCGATCGACCAGTATCTCAAGGCCGGCATCCATATAGGCACTAAATTCAGGACAAAGTACATGGATAATTTCATCTACAAGACAAGGCCTGACGGGCTTTACGTGCTGAACCTTCAGAAGATCGATGAGCGCATCGACCTTGCTGCAAAGTTCCTCGCGAAGTACGCGCCGAAGGATATCCTCGTGGTGTGCAGGCGTGAGAACGGCTGGAAGCCTGTTAGGATGTTCAATAAGGTGACAGAAATCAGGGTTTTCGCAGGCAGGTATCCTCCGGGGATCCTGACCAATACCAACCTTGAGAACTTCCTTGAGGTCAAGGTGCTTGTCGTGGTCGACGCATGGCCTGACCGTAACGCAATAAATGATGCGATGAAGGTAGGCATACCCGTGGTGGCGCTCTGCGACACAAACAACCAGACCAACAACATTGATTTCGTGATACCCTGCAACAACAAGGGCAAGAAAGCTTTAGGCATATTGTTCCACATCCTTGCTACCCAGTACCTGCGCGAGCGCGGACTGCTTGACAGGAACAAGGAGCTTGACCTGACTGCAGAGGATTTCACAGAGCAGTAATTTTAGAATTTTTTTATTTTTTTCTTACTTGACTTCTTCAATCCCTTCATTGACTATCCTGAACATCACTTCCCTGTCTTCTGCGATGCTCCTGTGCTTCTTCAGTATGGCCTTGCGGATGCCCTTGTGCCCTTTCTGCAGTTCGATCAGGCATTTGCTGCCGTACTTGAGTATGTCGCCGCCCACCATCTTGACGCCGTTCTCCTTGTTGAAGTCGGCGTATACCTGGTTAGTCACCAAGACAGGTATGTTCTTGCGTCGGGTTATCTCGCCTAGGTATGATATCTGCATGCCTAGATCCTTGTTCACGGTATAGACGTCGTTCGTCTGACCTATCTCAAGACGATAAAGCATGGATATGGTATCGACGATGATTAGCCCGATGTCTTCGTCAACAAGCTTGCTGAGCTTTCCGAACGCGTTCCTCTGATCAGAGAAGTTCATCGGTTTCAGGAATATGATGTTATCAATCAATTCTTTATACTCATCAGGAGATATCTGCTTCAGACGTTCCACAGAGAAGCCGCCTTCGCTGTCGATGTATACGACTTTCCTGCCTGACCTGGTGACATTGACCGCCGCTATTATGCACAGGTTTGTCTTGCCGCTTCCTGAAGGCCCGTATATTGTAGTGACTGTGTCTGTCTCGAACCCTCCATCCAGAAGCCCATCAATCACGACAGAACCGGTGTTTACCCTGTCTGTTTCCATGCAGAACATTACCCTGAGAGCTTTTATAAAGCTTTTGAAAGATATAAATACCTTGTTTTTATAACTGCCAGGAATGCTCAAGAAGAGACATTATCCTTATCTGGTCGCGGTATTATTCATCATAGCGCTCGCACTGCGCCTCTGGCTCGCGTTCCAGACGCCAAACTTCACCATAGACGAGGCATACTTCCACTACCGGCAGGCGGATTTGATAAAGGAGAATCTCGTTCCGTCTTATCTTGACAGTCTGAGCTATTCAGGCAGGACGCACATCTTCCATCCTGTATATGATTACATACTGGCGTTCTTCTCGTTTATATTGGGCACCGCGTTGACCCTGAAGATAATACCAAACATCCTGGCGTGCGCATTGATAATCATAATCTACCTGATGGTGCTAGAGCTGACCAAGAACCGCAACATAGCGTTGTTCTCGGCCGCGGCGTCTGCATTCATACCTGTATTCATGGCCAAGACCATAAACTCAGCCTCGATATTTTCGTTCACCCTTCCGCTCATATTCTATCTCATCTACTGTTTCATGAGGATAAGGGAGCGCCGCTTCCTCTACCAGTTCCTGTTCTTCTCTTTTGTTCTCTCAATCACGAGCGCAATCGCTTTCCTTTTTGTATTCGCGATGCTGATCTACATGCTGTTGATAAAGCTGGAGTACAAGATCCAGAACAGGATAGAGCTTGAGGTCATACTTTTCGTCACCTTCCTGACCTTGTGGATAAACATCCTGATATACAAGAAGGCGTTCCTGTTCCATTCATATGGGCTGATATGGCAGAACATCCCAATCCAGATACTCGCGACGTACTTCAGGGACGTGGATATCATAGCGAGCGTCACCAGCATAGGACTCATCCCGTTGATGTTTGGCATCTACGCGGTCTCGCGTTACATGTTCAAGGAGCGCGACAAGCGCACATACCTGCTGATGGCTTTCGCCCTCTCTGTGGCGTTCCTTCTCTGGTTCAAGCTTATAACATTCGAGGTAGGTCTTATGTTCCTGGGAGCGATCCTTGTGCCTCTCCTCGGCCAGGCCCTGAATCTGCTGTTCAAGTATCTTGAAAAGACCAAGATATCATCTTACAAGTGGGTCTTCTGGACAGGTCTCATAGTCCTATTGGTACTGACATCTGTAATACCTTCTGTTGTGAGGGCTTCTGAATCCATAAGCGCATCAGTGAGCCAGAAAGAGGTGTCGGCATTGTCCTGGATAAAGGATAATACGCCGGAGGATTCAGTTATTCTTGCCACTATCGCAGAGGGCAACCTTGTATCTGCCCTGGCTGAGAGGAAGAATGTGGCGGATAATGATTTCATACTCATACGCTCATCCAGCGGTATCTTCGAGGACATAGAGCAGATGTACACCGCGATGTTCAAGACCAACGCTGTCGAGCTGCTCGACAAGTATGATGTGGATTATATATACCTCTCGCCCCGGGCGATGGAGGAGTTTGGCATAGAAGATCTCAAATACGCGGAAGAGGACTGCTTTGAGCTTGTGTATGATGACGAGGTCAAGGTGTACAGGTCATTCTGCGAGATAAAGGCGAGATAAAGGCATGATACCATGGTAGTTGAGGAGATAAGGATAGACCTGAAAAAGCGCAACCTTTTTGTGTTTGCGGTCATAGCGCTTTTCATAGTCCTTACCCTGCCAACTTTCCTCCGTTTCTATTCCGGAAATGACTCGCTTATAGGCTCTGAGCCGTACTATCATTTCAGGGCGGCCAAGGAGCTTCTGAACGAAGGCGCTTTAAACCTGTTCGCACCGCCGAGGGATGTGCAGGACCTCTCATACTCTCCAAGAAGCTTCTTTTTCAATCCTTACCATTACCTGCTGGTATATGCGTCAAAGATTGTCGCACTGCAGACAGCTTCGAGGATTGTGCCTTTCCTGCTTGGACTGGTCAGCGTCCTGCTTTTCAATCTGATTCTGAGGCGTTTTGTCGATGATAAGTATAAACGGCATCTTATGCTGCTTTTGCTTATACTGAACCCTGTGTTCATCTATACATTCACGGTCTCTAACCCTAATTCAGCAGCAATAGCTCTTACCCTGCTCGGTCTGTACTTTTTCATGCAGGACAGCAAATACAGCTTTGCGCTCTCAGCGTTATGCTTTGCAGTGGTCTCCCTATTCAGCATTTTCAATACGCTTATAGTGATATCTCTTCTCCTTGCGTATGCTCTCACGAAGAAGAAGGCGCAGAACCGTTTCATAATAATAGTATTGGTCCTTGCGTTTTTCTCTTTTGCAGGGAGGGCAGCGTTCTTCTATAATTACTCCTATGCCCCTGACATAAACGTATTCGGCAATTTCCTTTCCGATCTCGGCGGCTTGCTTGGCTTCGGCGTATTCAGCATCGTCCTTGCGGTCTACGGTGTTTCGTCTAACTGGAAGAGCAAGAGCGATTTCATATACTTCTTCATATTGTCCGTCTTGCTGATGGTTTCGCTTTTCTTCATAGGTAACATCGCCAACATGTACCTGATGTTCATGGTTGCGGTGGCCGCAGGCATAGGTTTTGTCAGGCTATATGAGCTGAAGTGGAATGTAATCACCGTGAAGAATCTCACTATACTCATACTTATCTGCGGCATCCTGTTCTCTACCACATCCTATCTTACCAGGATGACAGATATGCACCCTGACAGGGCTGCTTTGGAGAGCCTTGACTGGCTGGGGGACAACGCATTCAAGAACGAGTTCGTGCTGAGCCATTATGACGATGGATATCTCATATCCACTGTCGCCCGGACCCCTGTCATCACAGACTCACTCGCAGCGTCTGATTACGACCAGGAATTTCTCTACAAGGTGCAGGACAGCATGTTCTACGGACGCAAGCTGGAGCAGACAAAGCAGCTTTTCGACATCTACAAGGTAAAGTACGTCTATGTGACGCCTGAGATGAAGGACGGCCTGGTCTGGTCCAGGTCCAACGAGGGACTCCTTTTCCTCTTCACCAGCAAGTCTACCTTCAAGAAGGTATATGATAAGGACGGCTATGAGATATGGGAAGTCCTTAATACGAC
>CAZNGE010000019.1:12898-24193 GCA_964572875.1 uncultured Methanosarcinales archaeon
TCCTTCACGAAATCCCCGAGCGTGAATGTCTCTGTCTTTGATTTCTTCGTAGGGATGGGTATCTCGCCGCTTTCGCTGTATTCCTCTACAAGCCGTACGTGCAGCATCCTTTCGAGCTTTCTTGCCAGGTTTATGGATGGCTTGAAATGCTCTGATTCCATCTTCTGGATTATCGACTCTCTTTCATTCAGCTGGCCTGCGAACTGCTCCTGGGTTAGGCCTTTGCGCTCCCTGGCCTGTCTTATCTTCTGGCCATAATCCTCGACAATGACCTGGACTATCTCTCTCCGCCTGCGCACAGGCGCTGCCTGCCTTGGGGTAGGGATGTTCTTTGAGAATATCGGCGCAGGCCTTGCTATGACTTCGCCGAACCTCGCACAATTTGGGCAGACATCAAGGACTGTCCCTTCTATCTTTGCCTTGAGAAGATGAGCTTCGTTTCCGCACATGTCGCACGTCGCCATATTTATCACCTATCTTGTCTCGATGACCGTTACCTTGATTGTCCGTTCCCTGGGTCCGTCAAAACAGCACAGGAATATGTCCTGCCAGGTCCCGAGTAGCATCTTGCACTCTTCGATTGGTATGGTCTTGCTCGGACCGAGGATGGCTGCTTTGATGTGCGCCGCTGCGTTGTTGTCGATGCGGTCATGTCTCCATCCGCTTTCCTTTACCATCTTGTCCAGAGCATCTATGATGTCGAGACTTATATTAGGGTCTGCGTTCTCGTTTATTATGATTGCTGCAGTGGCGTGTTGCACATACACGTTGCACAGCCCTTCCTTGACCCCTGACTTATTCACAGCATCCTCTACCTGCTGCGTTATGTTGATCAATTGCTGTTTCTTGCTTGTAGAAACTGTGAATTCCATTTTTGCTCCTGCCTGAGCAGCTTAAGCGGTTTTGCCACCGCCTTGCGAGCTGCCCAGTTAATGCTTCGGAAATCGTCGCAGTTGGGCAAAAAGTAGCGGTCAATGAATCATCAGCGAGCGCTGTGGCAAAACCGCTAATTTTGCTATGCTGGAAAATAAAAAAGGCGCCGGAGGGACTTTCAAACCCAGGGGTTTGTGATCTCCCTCTGGGATATTTGAACCCTCAAGTGGTCGCTGTCTTCCTATCATCGCATCGTTTGATGCTCAACACAGCTTTTGTGCCAGTCTGCAGGCGACTGCCTTACCGGATTTGGCGACGGCGCCGTTTTTCTCCGCTTTTTATTTTTTCGTCCTGTTGAGCGAAGTGAAACAGGACTGGGTGGCGCGTGCCAGCCGAGCAAGACCAGCTGCCGGTCATTTGGCGACGGCGCCGTTTTTCTCCGCTTTTTATTTTTTCGTCCTGTTGAGCGAAGTGAAACAGGACTGGGTGGCGCGTGCCAGCCGAGCAAGACCAGCTGCCGGTCATTTGGCGACGGCGCCTTTTGTGAATGGCTCCGACGGGATTCGAACCCGTGACCCTCGGCTTGCTTCGTTGAAGCATAGAAGGCCGATGCCCTATCCAGACTAGGCTACGGAGCCTTGAGATTATTATTCTTTTGGATTCATTTATAAATATTGCTTATGGCAGCCAGCTCTTCTGGTTCTTGAGCTTCTCTGGCAGGTATTTGTCTATCACGAAGTTGAGGCTGTGCTTTGCGAATGCCTGCTGCTCCACCCTTTTCTTCATCTTGACCATGAGGTCAAGCGCCTTCTGCCATTCCTTGTGTGACTGCACGAAAGGGTCGTTCTTGACCCCGTCCTTTATCCTCTTTAAATCAACATCCTTGAGCGGATGCGTGGGCAGCTTGTAATCAAGCACATCCTGCGGCGTGACACCTATGAACTGGGCCTGCGGAACGCAGAAGAACGTGTTTATGTGCGCGGCATTGCCGCTCCCGACCTTTAGTGTCCTGTAGATGTTGAGGTAGCCGTAAGGGTCGCCGTCTGTGAACACGTATACAGGTATCTTCATGTCGTCTGCGAGCCGCCTTATGAACCTGCGGCACGCCCTTGTCGGCACTCCGCCCATAGATACCAGTATGCAGTTTGCTTTCTTCCAGTAGTTGTGCTTCACGAGCCTCTGGAACATACCTGCGGTCTCTATTGCCAGGATGAATTTTGCGTCTGTATTGAACTTGAGGTGCTCCACGCTGCTCGGGACTGAATACGCACCGGATCCGAACTTCGTGCAGTCTATCTTTATCTCCTTGCCGGTGTCAGGATCCCTGTCTATGACGACCAGTTTCCCTGCGACATCGCCGCCTTTTTCCTCTGGGATGAAGCCGAGCTGCTCTCTGTTCGTCATCATCATGGCCTCTATGTCGTCCATGACCGTGTCTGATTCTGGCTGTTCATTGAACATCGCGTCTCCCCAGTTCTTGGATATGTAGTACATCTCCCTCTTGGTCGCTATATCGTCTGTCTCCACTATCTTCTTGGACTCGTTCATCATGAGCAGGCTCTGCGCGAATGTCTTCACAGTCGATGCGCTCAGTGTCCTCTCCTTCATCTTGCCGACAAGCTCGAAGAACCCTATTTTAGGGTTGTATTTCACGTTGTTGAGAGCGCGTATTGGCATCTTTATCGATGGCGCCTTCTTCTTCGTGACCTTGTCATACACTTCCTTGGCGATGCTTTTTATGCCTTTGACGACATCAGCATTGTTATTACTCACGGTCATCACCCCCTTCGTCGGCATCGTCATGCAGTTCTGCTTCTGCATCTGTACCTATGCTCGCCAGTTCTTTATCATATTCTGAATTTTCCGCCTCTATGCTCTTGAGCTTTCCACGCCTCTCCTCGAGTATTACCTTGAGGTCGCTCTCGACAAGGTCCTTCTGTCCTGGGCTGAGCCCGAGAAGGTCCTGCAGGGCTGTCCCTATGTGGGGTATGTACTTCTCTATGTGGCTCCGCTTCTTCAACTCGCTGTGCAGCCTCTTCTTCTTCAGCACGTAGCTTGCGAGTTTCCTGCCGCATTCCTGCAGCGCGAGCTTTATCTCCTTGCTTATCTCAGGATAGTGCGCGATTGCCTCTTTTGATTCTGATGTGAACGGCACCCAGACCGAGCCTATGTGTAGCGCTATCGTGCACGGCCCTACCGGTAATGCGCCTCTGCTCTGGCTGAGGCCATAGCTCCTGAAGTTCGTCTGGATTATGGATTGTGTCGTTACGCATGCGCTCTGCTGGTATTGCAATGGCACCCTGTTCGCGTATCTCAGCACGCGTATCTGCTTGTCCCCTTCCTGGTCTCCGCCGTAGGCTATTCCTGCCTCTACGACGAATGGGTTTCCCCTGTAGACAGAAGGCGGTCTTGTCGTGACAGCATAGAACTCTGCTTTTATTTCCTTCTTTAGCCCTTTCTCGAACTGGTCAGCGCCTATGGGCGTGACGCAGTCTGTCGGAGGGTTCATCAGCTTTGTCTCGTCTATGGCCTTCAGTATCCTCTCCGCCTGGTCCCTGCTCATCTGGCCTGGCTTCGCGTTCGGGATGACCCCTGCCTTCTGGAGTATCTCTTTCGCGCTCCCGCTCCCTACGCGCGTGAAGTCATTGATGAGGAAGCTCTGCATCGTCCTGGCGTCTGTGTCCTGCATCATCTTTATCAGCAGGCCGAGCTCGACTCCTTTCGGGTGCGGCTTTATCTCTTTCGGCTCTTTTGGGAGCTTATCTGTCGCTCTTGGGAATATGATCTGCTCTGCCTTCGGGCTGGTGTAGATGATTGTTGCGTGCGGGTTCACGATGGCGGTCTGCTTCAGGTAGGCGTCGATGGACTGGCTTCCTTTCTGGTATATCGCCTCAAGGTCTATCTCCACCCTCGTGCCCTGGTCCTTGTTCCACTCGACCTCTTTCTCTGTCTTTATCTCAGGCTTGTTCGTGGTCGTGTTGATGTTTAGCTCGCAGTAGTATGCAGGGTATTTCGGCCCTATCTTGGTGGTTATCCTGGCTGGCTTGCCGGTCGTCATCTGCCCGTACATCACTGATGCGGATATGCCTATGCCCTGCTGTCCCCTGCTCATCTTGAGCCTGTGGAACTTGCTGCCGTACAGTAGCTTGGCGAATATCTTAGGGACCTCTTTCTTGACTATTCCCGGGCCGTTGTCCTCTATGATGATCCTGAACCTGCTCTCTGCCATCTGTATCGCTTCTACAGATATCTCCGGCAGTATCCCTGCCTCTTCGCACGCGTCAAGGGAGTTGTCTACGGCCTCTTTTATCGTCGTGAGAAGTGCTTTCCTTGGATTGTCGAACCCAAGAAGGTGCCTGTTCTTCGAGAAGAATTCCGCGACGCTTATCTCGCGCTGCTTCTTTGCCATCTCATGGGCTTTTGTCCCGCCGCTGGTAGTCTCATTAAGTTTCTGCTGCGTCATTCAATCACCTTTTTCCTTGAATTCTATCCTGTCGGCGCCCATCATCCTATTCCTCTCGAGCTCTTTCTTCTTCCGTTCGAGCCATTTGTAGACAGAGGAGTGGGTAGCTCCTGCGAGTATGCTCTCAACAGCCCTTCTTGCGAGCATGACGTGCTCGACCTCGCCTATTATGCCTATGGTTTTTCCATAGACACTTAAATGTGTTTCTGTTACGTCCTCGATGTGCTTGCGGGTCTTGCCTTCTGTTCCGATGATCCTCGCTTTCAGCCGCATGGCTGAGCTTTTCGACTTCCCTATGTAGTCCGATATCGTGAGTAGCTCGAATGCATAGTCTGACTTGAGTATGAGCAGCGCTATTTCCGGGCTGAAGCCGCGCCCTATTGCCTGTATTATCTCCCTTGCGCTGAAGAGCCCGAGGCTGTCATTGCCAGAGACCTGGACATCACCATCTTTTGAGTCGACGAAAAGCTTTGACTTGGTCTCTTCTTCTATCAGCCTCTTGACTTCGCCTTTCTTGCCTATGAGCACTGCCACCCTGTCAGTGGGTATCTTGAGTTCATATGAGAATTCCATCTCTTCATGCATATTTTCTTCCATTTTCTCATTCCTTTCCGGTTATTTTCTTCTTCACATCAGCCTCTTCGCGCTTGACGCCTGTCTTCCTGAAGAACCTGCACATGTTCTTTATGTCCCTGTCAAGAAGCTCTTCAGAGTTTGCGCTCCGCACGATAGTTCCCTGTGACATGTCTATGAATACTGGCTTCTCGTTCCAGTTGAGTATGTTGAACTCTGAAAGGTCTCCGTGCACGAGCCCTGCACTGTACATCTTTTTCATGTAATCGATGATCTTGTCAGCGAACTTCTCTGCATCATCAGGATGCGCGTCCTTGAGTTTAGGTGCAGCCTCCTTGCCTCCTATGTGCTCCATCAGCAGTATGTTGTCCTTGCAATGGATCGGCAGCGGCACGCGGACCCCTGCCTCGCGTGATTTCATGAGGTTCCTGAACTCCCTCTGCGCCCATGAGAATATAATCTCCCTTTTCTTTGCCTTGAGGTTGAGATACCGTGCGTCGTATTTGATGTAATCATACATGCGGTTGAAGTCGCAGGTCTCGAGCCTGTATATCTTCACAACTATCAGGCTGCCGTCTTCCCGTTCTGCGGAGAATATATTGGCTTCTTTCCCTATGGATATTGGACTCTTTAGCGCCTCAAAATGCCCTTTAGAACTTAGCTCAAATAGGTTGCGGACAGTGAACTGGTCAAAGACATTTCCCCAGGTCTTGAATTTTTCGCGTGTTATCTTTGCCATTTTTGGAGCTGATCTCGTTATTGGAGGTGATGATTGCCAAGAATCAGCCCACCTATTTAAAGGTATATCCCTAAAGGTTTGATTAGTCACCTAAAAGTAGTAAAAAAACGAAAGATTTAAATATTAGCTATGTTTCACTACTGTTAAGCAACAAAAAAGAGCTAAGCGTTCATAAGCATTCAAGAAACTCATGTTAAGCTGTCTAAACACCTCTTTTCATTCAATCCGCAAGGGTTGAATGAGCCAAAACCGCAAGGTTTTGAGCTCCCGGCAAATACTAAGGTATTTGCTGGGTTTTATGATCCTGATCACCTCTTTTTCCCCAGCAGACCCGTTTCGGCGGGTCTGCCAGGGTTTTATGATATCAACTCTTTTCCTCCAGACTGGAGGGCTGGAGGTGCCAACCGCACGAAGTAAGGTTGAGCATCCCCAGCAGACCCGTTTCGGCGGGTCTGCCAGGGTTTTAAACAGGTTTTTAACAAAGATGATCAGGATTTCTGGCAGCCAGCAAAGAGTTTAAATACGCGAATTGCATATATTCATAATACGCCAATTACGCAAATGGGTCCTTTAAAGAGCTGGACATAATGTCTGGCGAGGATTTGGAGACACTCTTGCGTAATACAGCCCGACACGAGAGTACTCAACGGAGCTTACGATTAATATCAAGCAATGAGCTTGGGAGTTAGTGTTTCGGGCAACATTTTTTATTTGGACGCTTTAATGCTTAACAAAAGCGCTTTGAAGCGCTAATCAAGACGCAAAACGCGCAAAGACGCATATCAGACTTAAAGTGCTATAAGAACAAGATCCCGTTTATCACGATCATCATTTTTTGGAAATCATTTTTTGATAATTTATGATAATAGGCATATGGTCTTGTTCTATAGTTCAGATTGACATATAATGGTGACTGTACGAAAACACACATCGTGTATTCCATCAGTATACTTATGTATTGTCTGAGTTCTGATATGCCGTAAACCAGAGGGTGAAAGTAATGGCAAAGATAAGTCAAGTTTCAGCTAAGTATATTGTTCACGCCACAATCGAGATTGAGGGCGTAGTAGAGAGACCGGATGTCATAGGTGCGATATTCGGACAGACAGAGGGCCTTCTTGGCCAGGACCTTGAGCTCAGGGAGCTCCAGCGTTCAGGCAGGATAGGCAGGATTGAGGTCAATACAGAGACCAGGGCAGGAAAGACCTCGGGCTCAATAATCGTACCTTCAAGCCTGGACAAGGCAGAGACAGCCATAATCGCGGCTGCCCTTGAGATAATCCAGAGGATAGGTCCGTGCAACGCCAAGATAAAGGTCACGAAGATAGAGGATGTTCGCGTTTCTAAACGTAACTTTGTTGTTGAGAGGGCCAAGGCCCTGCTCAAGCAGCTCACTGACAACGTGCTTCCTGATTCGCAGGAGATCGCTGATGAAGTGGCGCATTCTGTAAGGATGATGGAGGTAGTTGAGTATGGCAAGGACAGGCTTCCGGCAGGTCCGGCAATCAATGATGCTGAGGAGATCATAATCGTTGAGGGCCGCGCTGACGTGCTTAACCTGCTCAAGCATGGTTTCAAGAACGTCATCGCTATGAACGGCACGTCTGTCCCGCAGACTATTATTCAGCTCTCGAGACAGAAGAGCACGATAGCTTTTGTCGATGGAGATAGGGGTGGAGACCTCAATATCCAGGAGCTGATCCAGGTCGCCGAGCTTGATTTCGTCACAAAGGCTCCTGATGGGAAGGAAGTTGAGGAGCTGACCAAGAAAGAGATCCATAAGGCTCTCAGGGCAAAGATCGCTGCAGAGCAGGCAAAGCACGAGTTCGCGACAAGGAAACCCGTGTCGAGCAGGCCGATGCAGTCTGGTCCCAGACCCTCGTATCAGAGGCCGCAGTCAAGGCCCCCGTCAAGGCCTATGCAGTCTGGTTCAAGGCCTCCATTCCAGAGGTCTGACAGGCCTGCGCCGAGGATGGCGCCAAGAGGCCCGAGCATCTCTGTTGATGAGAAGAAGTCATTCAAGAAGATGATTGAGGACCTTATCGGCACCAAGGGCGCTTACATACTTGACCAGAAGCTGAGCATACTCGGAAAGGTTCCTATACCCGAACTTACCACGACGCTCAAGAGCCTGAGTTCAGGTGTCTATGCGATAGTGCTTGACGGCACAGTCGACCGCGACCTTGTGGATGCGGCAGAGCGCGCCGGAGCGAAGTTCCTGATAGGGACAGATGCAAAGGCAAGGGGTAATAGGACTTTTGTCATGAGTGCGGATGCTCTCGAGAAGTGAATAATACTCAATTTTCTTTTTTCTTTTTTGTTTTTATCTTTCTTATCAGCTTATCATAATCGACTTTCTTGTCAGTCTCAACCACGACTATATTATGACCTGCCTCTTTCGTCTCGTTAAGGCAAACATCGAATATCTCGCAGTCAAGGTTGTCCCTAATTTTCTGCTCGCTGTATTTTCTGCGCTTCATCCTTCTTTTCAGCAGCTTCAGGTTGCACTTTGTCACGACACACACATCAACAGCAGAAGAAGGAAGATAATGCGACAGGTGCGAGTCTATCACAAGCCCTTGTTCAGAATCATTTATCATCTTTACGAGCACTTTGCTGAGTTTCTTCTCATCGACGACTTTGCACTTTTTCTTCCTGTCGTACCCAGTGCTCAGCCTCTCCCTGGAAATGATCTTGTTCACATCAACATATTGATAGCCCATCTTCTTCGCAAGATGCATCGCTATAGTGGTCTTCCCGGTTCCCGGAGTTCCTGTCACGATGATAGCTTCGGCCATAGGCAAAGGAATAGAAAAAGATTATATAAATATTAGCAAAGCCACAGCCGTTGATGGTTATCAGCTGTGGCTCTGCTCCCAACCCTGGGGAGGTTAGTATTATCTCTTTCTCATACTTCTCCTATTCCTTCTCACAAGCCACCTGATGAGCAGCCAGATCAGCGTGCCCATCACCAGCAGAGGCAGGATGACTCCTATGAACTCTATCATCCACCTGAGTGTCCTGAGGGAATGGTTGACTGCATTCTTGACCGATGTCCAGATGCCCCATTCCTTGACGACAGGGACCGGCTCGTAAAGGTCTACTGTGATGGTCGACATCTGGACCCTGTTGTTGAGGTATCTGAGCCGTCCTTCCCAACTCTCTATCTGCTCTCTTACCCTGTTGAGCTCCCTCTCGACCTGCATCATCTCATTGACATCATCCGCGTCATCATACATCTCAATCAGCCTGCCCTCATGGGCCTTTGAGTTGTTTATCCTGGCCTGCAGGTCTATGTACTCCTCTGTGACGTCATTGCCGCGCACGCTCTTGGATGTTATCTCTCCTAATAGCGAGAGCTCTGCCATCACTGCGTCGAAATGTATCTCTGGAACCCTTATGGTCACTGTGCCGCTGTGCTTGCTGTCATGGCTTGCTCTCGCATCAGAATTTGAGACGTATCCGCCGTACTTCCCTGCATACGCTTCTACTTTCTGTGAAGCAAGGAAATAATCATCCACTTCCAGGCGGATGTTCCCTGTCCTTATGATCTGCAGCTCGACCTCGATGTCATCCCCAGAGCCGTAGTGGTTGTCATAGTCATAATCAGGGTAATAAGGTTCTGGCATTGCCTTCTCCAGCACATAACTTGCACCAGATTCCTCGACAGACATCATCGGCGCAGACATAGCTACCATATCCCGGTTGCTCGAAGTCGTTCCATCCTCAACTGCAGTCTTGACGCACCCGACCGCGAACAAGACGCAGAATATCGCAAAAGCGATCAATACCCATTTGGTTGTTCTTTTCATATTATCAGCCTCGTAAAATAGTTGATAACATAGATAACGCATAGAAACTATTTATAGCGACGACTAGGCTGTGAAACCAGTTGAAGCCATAGAACATAAGCACAGGAGCCAAAAACGCATTTTACCCATAAATCCCTGAATTTTGGTAGCGCGAAAATACACAGTGTTTAATCCAGAGACAAAAGCAATACCAAAATTTAAGAAAACTCCTTCAGATGTTGAACCACCAAGCCTTTTGTGAGAATCCCATATTCAACTAAACATATTCACAATCTACCTGTTCCGTATTCTTTTCACGATATACTCAACGATAAGATAGACTGCAACCCCTGCAACTGCTCCGATAAAGAACCATAAGGCTATCTCCGGCACTGCGCTCGTCACCTCTGGCGCCCTCTCAGCGACGTGCTGCACTGCAGGCGGTACTGC
Source organism: uncultured Methanosarcinales archaeon (assembly GCA_964572875.1). Classification (GTDB taxonomy): domain Archaea; phylum Nanobdellota; class Nanobdellia; order Woesearchaeales; family UBA11576; genus JABMQF01. Next base: position 22,788 of record CAZNGE010000019.1, read on the forward strand.
CTGGGCAGCATTGTCCATAGCTCCAGAAGCCCCTGCAACAACAGCCTCATCTGCTGCGGATTTCGCCACTTCATATGCAGCCTCTTGAGCCACGCCTGCCTCCATCGTCCTTAACATCATAGGCGCTGCAGCTGATTTTGCAGCTCCAAGTCCGGTTGAGAACATCTTGATAACGCTTGCAGCGAACCCCATTATCAGTGCAGTCGGTATGATGGACTTGAGCTTCTCCCGTATCATGTGCTTCTCGCCTTCTGGAGCGATTATCACATATTGGTTCGCTAGCCGGTAATGGCTTACCTCTTTCCCTTTTGAGCTGTAGTGATACTCATCACTCTTGACAAGCTTTGCATCCACCAGTGCCTTCATGTTGTAATGCACAGTCGATATGGGTATCGCCATATCCTTGGACATCTGCGACTCTGTGGCGTCCTTCTTCTCGGCAAGATAATCGAGAATCTTCCTGCAGGTCTTGTTGCTGATCACTTCAGCAAGCTTCTTTGCCTTGTTCTCCTTGAGAGAAACCAAAAGGAACGATTTTTTAGCCATGATATCAAGTAGGAACTCTATTTATATATACTTAACGATGGTTATCATTCTGTTTGAAGCTTTACTCGATATTTCATTGTTTCAATAACCTTTAAATAGCAGTTATCCATATGATTGCCTGAAAAGAGGCATAATTATGCGCAAGATAGCATTCACATCAATCATCATCGCTTTGTTCTTAGCATTGGTCCTCCTGACCGCCTGCGACGAGTACGCAGGAGAGGCTTTCAGGGTGATAAAACAGCGCCAGTGCTCAGCATATGAAGAGATTCACTGTGATGGAAATACCCTTGTCACATCCACAAGGCTCGTATCCTGCAAGATAAACATAGAGAAACGCGAGTGCGCAGAGTTCTGCAGCGAAGTGGCTGGAGACTGCGTGACTACAGATGAATGGGAAGAGCTTGTCAGGCAGAACAAGATCCAGCAGGGCGAAGCTCCCCAGCCTCAGGGAGAAGAGGGCCAGCAGGGAGATCAGGGTGACCAGCAGGGCCAGCAAGGTTGCTTTGCTCGCGCTATTGATGAGAGTGATTTCTGCAATAACGGCATTGATGATGACTGTGATGGCCTCATAGATAATGACGATAGCGACTGCGGGATGAAAGGCTGCACAGAGCTTTATGGCGAAGGATTTGAATGCCTAGCGGATGCGGATGTCAGTGCGGCAGAGGGCTCCTGCACAAAGTCAGAAGGGACGTTCACTAAGAATTGTGATACTAAATGTGTTGTTCCTTGTGAAGGTGGTAAGTGTTTACAGCTGGTTTTAGGCTGCTGCGTGAAATGCGCTATGCCTGAGCAGGGGAAGCCGCAGTGCTCTGACGGTTTTGACAATGACAAGGACGGTCTGATTGATTTTGGTG
>CAZNGE010000020.1:0-3272 GCA_964572875.1 uncultured Methanosarcinales archaeon
CAGGCCTCCTGCGACTCAACTTCATTTACCGCTTTATTTACTGCGAGGCGAAGGTCTCTTGGCCAGCTCCTCTCTATGTCTTTATTGTGCTGGTGGATCGCATCTATGACATCCTGGCGTATGCCTGTGCGCTCACCCTCAAGCATGCGGACTATCTCCCGCTTCGCGAACATCGGGACGCGCTTGAGGTTCCAGGCCTGCTTGATGAGGCGCTCTTTCGCAGAGTCAGGCTGGGCCTCTGTCTCAAGGTCCTTCCACAATTCCTCATAGACCTTCTTGGTGTCATCATCGAACGATCCTTTCTTTCCCTGGTCAAGGGATATCTTAGCTAGAACTAGCTTGTGCATCCTCTTGAGGAACTCGATGCGGTCCTCCATGCGTATCATGTCAAGATGGCCCTGCAGCACAAGGTTGAATGAGAACGGGCTCGGGATAGTGGTCTCGATGCTCTTCACAGAAATCGACCTGTTCTCTATCATGCGGATGACCCTCACCGCGTTATCGACATCCATAAGGTCCTCAAGCACTTCCCTGCGCGCTTCCTTCAGAATAGGGAAATCCTTTGATATGCGCTTGACAGCGGACATGAGAATCATCGACGAGACCTGCTGCTTGCCGACGCGCTTCTTATGGCCTTTGTAGGTCCTCAGTATCATCAAAGCGCGGCCTGCGCAGTGGCGGAAGCGCCTGCTCAGCACCTGACTCTTGTCAATCGCTATATTGAGCAGCTCGCTGAGACGCTCTGACTCGAGCATTCCCAATGCTCGTGCCGCAGGTATGCTCTTCTTTGACGCGAGATAGAATCCGTTGTCTGTCACACCCATCTCGACATCGCGCTTCAGTGATTTTGAGACAGCGAACGCCACGGCGCGCGATATGCAGTCATTGACCCTGCGTCCGAACAATGCGTGGAAGACGGCGTACTTGCGCTCCTCGTCCATGTACTGCTCTATGACAATCTCCTTGTCTGTAGGTATTATCGCGAAGTCATGCTGCTCGCGCATGTACTCATATATCGCGTTGGCAGCATTTTCGTCGACATAAAGATAAGAGTTGATGAAGTCTATCACGTCCTGCCTTGACATCTTCGCCTCGAACCTCTCCCTCATCAGCTTCCTGAACCTTCCTATGTCCATGGCCAGGTCAAAGCTCAGCGGGAGCATGTCAGAGAACCATGACGGCACTGTAGGTTTTCTTCCTACTGCTGCACGGACCTGCGCAACCATGCCTCTTGAGAAGAGAAACTCGTAAGTGGAACCTCCGAGCACGAATACGTCACCTCGTTTCAGGCGCTCGAGGAACGCCTCGTCGATCATGCCGATGATCTCAGCACCTGCCTTGACTGTGACTCCTGTCTCATCAGGGATCGTGCCTATGTTGGTCATGTAGATGACCCTGGCGAGCCTGCCTTTCCTGCCGACCATGCCTGTCTCAGGGTCGTACCATATCTTCGCATAGACATGCCTGTCCTCGAGCGAGACATGCTCGCCGGAGAGATAGCTTATCACAGAATGGAAATCCTCGTCAGAGAGGTCCTTGTAGCAGTGGCTCTGCCTCACCATCTGCAGCAGCTCAGACAGATGCATCTTCTCTGTTATGCATATGCCGTATATCTGCTGCGCGAGGACGTCAAGGCAGTTTGTCGGGATGTGGATCTTGTCTATCTTCCGCTCCATCGCGCTCTTGAGCAGGACTGAGCACTCGACGAGATCATCACGGTCAAGCACTATTATGCGGCCTTTTGTTGTAGCGTGCAGCTGGTGGCCTGAACGCCCGACGCGCTGGAGCGCTCTTGCGACTGACTTCGGCGAACCTAACAGGATTACGAGGTCTATGTATCCTATGTCTATTCCAAGCTCAAGGCTCGTGCTGCAGACCACGCACTTGAGCTGGCCTTTCCTCAGGCCTTCCTCTATGCGATGGCGGTGGGTCTTGGAGAGGGAGCCGTGGTGCGCACCTATTGCCGTGACCTTCTTGTATTCTTTCTCGTCGAGGACGTTTGGAATTTTCTCTCCCTCTACAGGAGATGCCGCAACCGCCACCTTGCGAGCCGCTTCAGATATTGAATCGCGCCCGTCGCCGGGGGAAGCCCCATCCGGGGAGGCAGGGCCTGCGGAACCTTCATCAATAGGCGAGCCTGGCGTTGCGGTATCACCGTTGCCGTCACCATTCTCAAGCACAACATTGCCTTCTTTGTTTGTCTTGAGCTCTGCCCTGAAGTCCTCCTCGTCAGCATCGCTCAGTACGTCAGTATAGTTCTTGGGGAAGCGCTCCTTCAGGTAATGGACGACGCGCTCTGTGGCCGCCCTGGTGTTGGTGAATATAAGAGTCGTCTTGTGCTGCTGGATGAGCTGGTCGATGAGATCGTACATGCGCCTGTGCATGCCGTCGTGCGTGGTGTCTATGAGGTTCGGGACAGGGGACATGACCTTGAGGTCAAGCTGCTTGATGAACTGCACATCCACGATACGGCACGGCCTTGATGCCCCGACCAGGAATCTCGCCACATCCTCAAGAGGGGCTATTGTCGCTGACAGCCCAACCCTGCACATCGCAGGGGAGATGCGCTGCAGCATCTCCATGCTCAGGCTCAGGTGCACGCCGCGCTTGTTCTCTGCCAATGCGTGTATCTCGTCGATGATGGTCCAGTCCACATTAGAGAGATGGCTGCGGAAGTTTATGGACTGCAAAAGTATGGCGAGCGACTCCGGCGTCGTTATGAGTATGTGCGGTGGGGTCTTCATCATCTTAGCACGGTCCTTCGTAGAGGTATCGCCTGTACGGACGCCGACCCGTATGCCAAGCTTCTTGCCAGCTAGCTTCTCGATCTCATTCAGAGGATTCTTCAGGTTGTGCTGGATGTCATAGTTCAGGGCTTTCAATGGTGAGATGTAGACGCAGTATACCTTGTCTTCCAGCTTACCTTTTTCCGCAAGGTCTGTCAGCTCATTCAGTATAGAGAGGAATCCCGTCAGGGTCTTTGTCGCTCCGGTCGGGGCTGACACAAGTATGTTCTGCCTGCAGTGGATGTCATAGACCGCGAACTTCTGAGGCAGCGAGAGAGTCTTGAATCTTGAGAAGAACCACTGCTTGACAAGAGGGGTTAAAGTATTCAGAATAAGCTTCTCATCATCAGGCTTTTCCTTGAGCCGGATAAGATTGCCTGTATCTTGTCCCTTTAGTTTCCTCACCATCATCCTGCGAATCTACGCTCTTTTTCATCCGGATTCCCACTTTTAAATACCTTATCTGGGCCTGTCCAGTGGACAGTG
>CAZNGE010000020.1:3372-23544 GCA_964572875.1 uncultured Methanosarcinales archaeon
ATAGGTGTTGAGAGGTATTTGAGAGATGCACGATACATTCAATCTATGGGGAGATAAAGGTATCCCTACCGAGCCTGAAGGCCGAGAAAGCCTCAGGAGACTGTACAATGAAGAGCCTAGAGTCATCTCCGACTACAGGATACTGCCATACGGCACAAGAGGCGCATTCGCAGAAGTAAGGCTAGCGGAAAGGCTGTCTGACAGCAAGGAGGTGATAGTCAAGTATCCGCGGAAAGACCTCCTGAAGAGCAGGGACAACCCGAACGGCCTTCCGCCAAATACTGTGCAGAGCATATTCCTCAGCGAGGCGTTCCTTCTCAAGGAAGAGCTGTACCACCCCAATATAGTCAGGTGCGACGGCTGGTTCTGTGACGAAGAGGACAGCACATATGTAGTGACAGAGAGGCTGGATGAAAGGGTGGATGAGGCGCTTGTCAGGGAGCCGTCGCTCGAGAAGCTCTATGAGGTCATGAAAGAGATGGCCAGCGCGCTGACCCACATAGAAAACAAAGGGATAGTGCACTATGATGTCAAGCCAGGCAACATCATGCTGGACGGCGCAGGAGACAGCAGGCTTATAGACTTCAACATGTTCATGATCAAGGGAGAAAAGGCACCCAAATACAGGGGAACACATGGTTTCACCCCATTCCAGCACGTACCTTACGCGCACCCTTCAAGGGACAAGTTCGGGTACGGCATGACCTTCACGTCAATACTTCTCAGGATGAACGAGCATTCCAGCGACGAGACCGCAAAGCTGAGAGATCACCTAGTGATTGGACGGCCATACGCTTTCGAGACGCTCGCAAAGGAGGGAGTTCCGGACTCGCTGATATCAGGCGTGCTCGCGAAGTGCGTCGAATCTGTCGACGAGCAGACTGCGCTCGCAGGATATGATCTCGAGGAAGCAGTAATGAAGTTCGGCAAGGAGCAGGGTTTCGAGAGCAGGATAGCAGATGTTGAAGAGGCCATGGTACAGGCCAGGGCCGAGGACAGGGAAAAGACAGCCAGACGGCTGCGCGTATGAGTGAAACCATGAAGAAAAACAATGGGCACTCCCCCACTTTTGTCTACAATACAGATGAATGGAAATCATTGGATGGTCTCGACAGGGCCCAACTGCTTCTCGTTATTGAAGGGCTGAAAAGAGGCACAATAATAGGCGGCAACTGGAGCTCTTTCATAGAGGTCATCGGAAAATTCGGCCTGGAGTATGAGCTTACAACACATAAGCACAGGCTTGACATGGTAGCAATGGTAGCCAGACCAGAGACGTTCAAGCAGTACACAAATATGCTCCTGACGATGCCTGAAGAGTCGGATGCATCCCAATTCCACAAAGCTACTGGCTGGTTCCTCAGCTATCCTGAATGCTGCACTGAAGAGTACAACAAGAAGATGACGCCTGAAGAAAAAAGAGCCTTAGCATCAGGCCCGCACCACCGAAGCTATAAGTTCGGAAGAGAGCTCGAAGAAAAGATAATGAAAGACGGCACATACCCTGATGTCTTCGATTACCGACCGCCAAGCTTCACTCCCTGCGGAATAGGGTGCAGCAATGCGATACGGGCATTGAAAGAGTGGAAAGACGCGATAGACCGTCTTGATCCGGAAGCTGCTGAAGAGCTAGTCTATTTCAACAGGCAATCTTACCCTGAAAGGCTTGCCCATGAAGAGTATATCAAAGAAAGATTTAGGCAGATGGTGCTTGAAGACAGGCTTTATTTCCTGAGGATGACACTTAAATAGGCCCTAAACACAACATTTATAAACAGGCCCAAATTTCACGTTGATATTCATCTAGTTAATATCGAAGTAAAGCAAGTAACCTTTCAAAAGAAGCGTAAACTCTTTCTTCGTATTACCTAATAGGAGGAGTATAAAATGAATGGAACAGTAAAGTGGTTCAACACCCAGAAAGGGTTTGGATTCATAAAAGGCGAGGACGGAAACGATTATTTCGTCCACTACAAGCAGCTGCCGGAAGGCACAAGGCTGAACGAGAACGACGCTGTCACTTTTGACGCTGTCGAGACAGAGCGCGGAAAACAGGCGCAGAACGTCAATCTCGGCTCTGAGGAGTCCGCTCCTGAAGAGGAAGCCCCTGCTGAAGAGGCTCCTGAAGAGGAAGCTCCGGCAGAAGAAGCTGAAGAAGAGCCTGAGAAGCCAGAATCAGAGGAATAAGATTCTAGCTTGACAGGAGTTTCAATAGTAAATCTTTTTTGTTTTTGATGTTTATTTTTATACAAGCATAATCTTTATAAACAACCTGTTTTTCCAAGGGATCATGATAATGTCTGGCAACGATGTTGCCGATGTGGCCTGAAAAGGCAAGCTCAAGGTGAAACAATATGCCAACTATGTTTGATGTACCAGTGAATGACCTCATAGAGGAAGCAGCGAAAGACCTGCAGAAGGTACCTGAGATAAAGCCGCCTGAGTGGTCTGTTTTCGTCAAGACAGGGACGCACAAGGAGAGGCCTCCGAAGAGGGAGGACTGGTGGTTCATACGATGCGCTGCAGTGCTCAGGAGCGTAAGGAAGCTGGGACCTGTCGGCGTGCAGAAGCTCAGGACAAAGTACGGCGGAAAGAAGAGCAGAGGCCACAAGCCAGAGCATTTCTACAAGGGATCAGGAAACATAATCAGGAAAGTGCTGCAACAGCTTGAGGCTGCGGGTCTCATCAAGAAGGCAGAGAAAGAGACAAGGAAAGGAAGGGTCATAACACCTAAAGGTGTATCTCTCCTAGACAAGGCAGCAGTCAGGATATACAAGCCAATGAAGAAGGCCGCGCCAAAGGCAGAGGAAAAGCCGAAGCAGGAAGAGCCAAAGGCCAAGCCTGCCGACAAGCCGAAAGAGGAAGCAAAGCAGGAGGCGCCAAAACCTGCTCCGGAGGCTAAGGAATAAAATGGCGCGCTACATCCACAAGTCAAGGAAGCTGAGGCTCGCAAAGCTCGGCAGAAGGACAAGGTGGGCCCCGTTCTGGACAGTCCCGAAGATATACGGTCCAGGCAGGAGAGTGCATCCAGGAAGGCATACCGCGACAAAGAGGCACTGGAAGCGCACCAAGACAAAAGCATAAGTGATGATCATGGCTCTCGAACGAACATACACAATACCTCTGAGGAAGGAATTCCAGAAAGCCCCTAAGTACAAGAGGGCGAAGAAGGCAGTCAAGGCTGTCAGGGAATTCATCCAGAAGCACATGAAGTCAGAGGATGTCAGGATAGGGCCGAAGCTCAACCTGAAAGTGTGGGAGCACGGCATAAAGAACCCTCCGCACCATGTCAAGGTCAATGCGGTGAAGGACGACAAGGAAGGCACTGTCAGGGTCGAGCTGTTCGGGTTCAAGTTCGAGAAGAAAGAGAAGAAGGAAGATAAAAAGAAGAAGGCCAAAGGCATAGCAGGCAAGATACAGCAGAAGCTCGAGGTAGGCAAGGAAGAGGCCCCGAAAGATATCAAGTCAGACAAGAAAGAGCTGAAGAAGGCAGAGAAGGCGGCTGCGCAGAAAGAGACGAAGGAAGAGGCCAAGACAGAGGAGAAAAAGGAAGAAAAGAATCCTGAGCCTGATAAGAAAGAGCAAGAGAAACCTTCTGAAGAGAAGAAGCAGTGACGTATTCTAGCATCATACTATCTTTAATCATAAAACATTTCCGGGTGGTTAGACATGAGTTTAGATGAGACAGCTGAAAGCACGTTGGAAGGGCAGAGTTTCATAGGACTGGTTGTCAAGACAGATGACAACGAGGGCGAGATCCAGAGAAGATGCGGCATGTGCTATCACAGGTACGGAGGAGAAAACTACAAGAAGAACACAAATGACTGCTTGTTCTCCCCGTCTGACAGCGAGCCGACACCGAAGCATATGTTCGGGTTCAGTGAGAGAGAGTTCCTTCCTGAGCAGCTCGGTGATGAAGAGATCGGGCACTACTGCCCATACTTCAGGCCATACACCGAACAATAATGAGAATATTTTTAAACAGGCGCATAATCCTTTTCCCTGAGTGGAACCCATGACAGGAAATCTTTTGCCGTTCGAGAAGCTAAAGAGAAGCATACTCATAAAGAGGGATGCGCAGAGTTCTGATAAATATGGATGCCCTCCTGAAAAGAGGACAGTGGAGCAGCTGCTTGAGCTGGGTATCATAAACGTGGATAAGCCCCGCGGGCCGACTTCCCACCAGGTCTCCGCCTATGTGCAGAAGATACTCAGTGTCAAGAAAGGCGGGCATTCAGGCACGCTCGACCCGAAGGTGACCGGAGTACTGCCTGTCGCAATCGGAAGGGCGACACGGATAGTCCAGGCATTGCTTATCGCAGGCAAGGAATACATCTGCCTCATGCACCTGCACAAAGAGGTTGAAGAGGAGAAGATACGAGAAGCCATAGCATCGTTCGTCGGCACGATAACACAATTGCCCCCGCTCAAGTCTGCAGTGAAAAGGCAGCACAGGCAGAGGAATGTCTATTACATAGAAGTGCTCGACATAGTCGGGAACAAGGATGTGCTTTTCTCTGTCGGGTGCCAGGCAGGGACATACATCAGGAAACTGTGCCATGACATCGGAAAGAAGCTCGGCACAGGAGCTCACATGGCAGAGCTGCGCAGGACAAAGGCAGGGCCTTTCAACGAGTCCACGCTGGCGACAATGTCTGACCTGACAGACGCGTTCTGGCACTACAAGAACGAAGGCGGAGACAAGTATCTGCGTCACGTTGTCCAACCTGTAGAGAACGCGGTCAATCACCTGCCCAAGATATGGGTCATAGACACTGCAGTGGATGCCCTGTGCCACGGAGCAGACCTTGCCATCCCCGGGATCGTCAAGCTCGAGAGCGGGATAGAGCCAGACCAGAACGTGGCGATAATGTCACTGAAAGGAGAGCTCATCGCACTCGGAAAATCAAAGATGAACTCTGACATGATGATGAAGAAAGACAAAGGCATAGCAATCAAGACAAACAAGGTCTTCATGCAGCCAGGGACTTACCCGAGGGTGCAGAAGAGAGAGCAGAAATAACATCAAATATCAAGCGTCTGCACGAAGTCGTATGTCGCTGGCGCGTCCTCGCGCTTCAGTCTTTTCTTCAGGGCCTTGAGCTCTTCTATGTCATCGACATCAGGAAGCTTCTCGAGCAATGCGAATGTCAGGTGCTGCTTATCCAGTATCTCGGTCTGCACATCAAGGAGGTCCTGCTTGCCCCATGGCAGTCCCTGGAATATATCGTGCGGCTTCTTCAGTGCGACAAGGTAATAGCCGCCGTCTTCAGAAGGCCCGAGCACGACATCATGCTTGTCAAGGGCATTGAACGCCTTGACTATCATCTCGGACTTCAGGTCAGGCACGTCAGAACCTATCAGCGCTACCTTCTCATAATCATCAAGAAGGTCCTCAAAAGAGAACTGGACATTGGTGGTCATGTTCTGCCCTCTCTGCACGTATAGGATAGCCTGGGGAAACATCTCCCTGTAATCCTCCTTGTACTCATGGCCTATGAAGCTCAGGTAGACATCATAGTCCTTCTCAGAATTCTCAGCAATAAGATCATTTATGAAAGCCCTGCAGAGCTCAGCAGACCTGTCCATGCCTATCTCTACACCTATATGTTTCTTGACCTTCCCTGGTTCAGGGTATTTCGCAAAGATGACGAGCGCATTCATTCTAGGCCTGATAAAGACAAATAGGATATATAGTATATATGTCTAGATATAAAAGCTTTGTGATAATAGTGACCAGAAGGTACCATTCTCAGATATTGTTTAAAAGCCAATACACAAAAAATTTAAACACACCTCCAATATCGGGCAGTATAAAGGTGGTGCTAACATGATAGGAACCGGTGAAATGCTATTGATCCTCATCATCGTGCTGGTGCTGTTCGGGCCGAAAAAATTGCCTGAGCTGGCAAGAGCGGTGGGCAAGTCAGTCAAGGAATACAAGGAAGGCCTTGCTGAGAGCCCGAAGAAGAAGAGGAAGATGGCGGGATGAGAAAGACTGTGATCAGTCACTTAGAAGAGCTAAGGAAACGATCGATAACCCTGCTCATCTTTGCGGCTCTCTTCTCAACGATAGGCATCTATTTCTCAGGGTGGTTCATACGCGTGCTTATTGATAACCTGGCGCGGAATGTGGCTGTGAAGTTCATAGCAGTGACGCCTTTCGAGTTCATAGCGACGCAGATAAAGCTCGGGGTGATGATGGGCATCATCATCGCTCTTCCTGTCCTTGTATATCAGCTCGTCAGGTTCGTCAGGCCTGCATTGCGGAAGAAGGAGCGGAAGTATCTCTACACAGCAGCGCCGGCGAGCATATTGCTTTTCGCTCTCGGGTTCGCGTTCGCGTACTTCATATTCCTGAAGGTCGCGCTTGTTTTTCTGGGAAATCTCGGGCTCGCCTATGGAGTCGAGAACTACTGGAGCATCGGGGCTTTCGTGTCGACCATATTCTCAGTGTGCGTAATCATAGGCCTCGTGTTCGAGATGCCTGCGCTCGTGTTCGTGCTGGCCAAGGTCGGCGTGCTCAAGAGAGAACTGCTCGCAGCGAAGAGGATATACATCTACGTGCTCGCGTTCGTCATCGCAGCCATCATAACACCGCCTGACGTGGTGACGCAGGTGCTGCTCGCTCTGCCGATGATACTTTTGTATGAAGTGAGCCTGCTGCTTGTCAGAAACTAAGTTCGTGGTAAGTGCGCACTCAGAATTCAATCCCTAACTCCTTCAAGTCCTTCTCCAGCTTCTCCGCGTCGGTGAAGCGTATGGACTGCATGCCTGCTGCTATCGCACCGTCGACATTCCTCTGGGTGTTGTCTATGAAAAGGCAATCTGATGTCTTCAGGCCGAGCTTCTCTGCAGCAAGGTCATATATCTCCTTGTCAGGCTTCTTGATGTGATGATGGGAAGAGATGATCCATGCGTCGAAATACTGGCCTAGGCCTAGATCATTTTCTGTGTATTCTGACCACTCGTCGGTGTTGTTGGAGAGCACGCCAAGGTCATACTTACCTGTGTCCTTCAGCCTCTTGACAATACTAAGCGTCTCCTGCTTGACAGACAGCAGCTCCAAAGACTTCGTTAAGACCTCCTCTGCATTGAGATTGACGCCCATATCCTTTATCTGCAGGCTAAAGAACTTCACCCCGTCCATCCTGCCCAGCTCATAGTCCAGCCAGTACTGCTTCCTTATCTCCCTGACCTTAGGATAAGGCACGCCTGTCAGGCCTGACAGGTAGCTCTCCATCAAAGGGAAAAGGTCTCTGGTGAGTACACCTCCAAGATCGAAGAATATCGCCTTTATCATATCCATCACATCAGCCCATGCATCTCCTGCTCCTCGCAGCCGCGAGCAGGTCTTTCACGAAATCCCTCTTTGTCGACCAGAGATGGAATACATTCGACGTGTGGTTGCGATGAAGGAAAGAGTCTGTGCTGTTCGGCCCTAGCGAGGTGTCTGTGTAGTCCTCTATGAGCTTGACATCATTAAGCAATGCGTTCCAGCCCTTGTGCGTCTTGGCGAGGAAATTGAGGTTCTCCTTGTTCAGCAACGCGCCTGCAGCCACAAGGTCATCCTTGATGTCAGGATAGCAATGCTCAAGGTCCTTGATGCGACCCTGCTTTATGCATTCCAGCAATGCCCTGCCCGTGCCTATCATTTCAGGCGGCACACCCAGAGAGTAGAGCGAGAACGACCGCCTCAGCCTGGGATCGACAGGCCTCTTGAGCTGGCCGAGAGCATCAGCAAGAACAGACATATCCGGAAGCATCTTTGATGCTGAGACGAAATTAGCAGCGAAGATCTTCTCTAAAGCAGACATGCTCTCCTGCTCCTCCTTGGTCAATATGAACGGCCTGTTCCTGGGAAGCATCCTGTTCAGGCCTTCTACTGCGGACTTAACTTCAGCGAGCTCATGGTCATACCTGAACGAAGGGGTTATTGTCGCAGTCCTCATCCCGCAATACGCAGCCACAAAATTCCCGAAGCGCGAAGGACTGAGCCCGCCCCTGAACAGCAGGGGTCCTGCCTCTACGATAGGGTATGAGTCTATGCCGGTCATCCGGGAGAAATGCGCGTAGTTGCAGAGCGCCTTCTTGGTAGCAATCACGGCGCCGACAAAGCCCATGCTGTCGGCGAGATCGGATCTGGGCAGCACCGGCCTGAACCCTTCCACCTTGCACCTGAACGAGGACTGGAACTTCCCGAAGTACCTGTTCAATGCAGAGAACCAGCCGCTGCCGAACTGATGTGTAGGGATCACCGATATGTGCTTGGGGCCGCAGTCATGCTTCAGGCTCTCTGTGGCCATACCTACGCACTCATTGTACATGTTCGCCAGGCGAATCAGCCCATCTGAGGAAGACGTGGAATGCACCACCTCGAACAGGGGAGGCGAGAACATGCCCTGCCCTGCAGCAAAATCATTGGAAGTCATGATAGACATGTACAGCTTCCCCATCTGCTCTACATCGATGTCGCTGTCCATCCTGTACGTTATGAAGTGCCTCTTGCCGATAGGCCTGTCACGGAAGAACTCGGTGTATGACGACACGAGCTTCTTGACGAGCATCTCATCAAGCTTCCTCCCTCTCCAGTCCCAGACATACTCATGGCAGTCAAGCTCCTTGAATGAGACATAGCAGTCAAAGAAATCATCAGCAGCGGAAGCGTTGGACTTGAAAGACCAGAACGGCCTTACCGCATTGTCCTGCAGCTGGGTCGCAGCAGTGGCCGGGATCTTCCTGTCGCCCGAGATGCAGACCCCCATACCCGCTGTATCCACCTCTTTCCTCTTCTCTTTTTTGGACATAGGACATGATTATGAAGCTTAGTTTATATATTTTATGAGAAGAAAATACATCAAGGATGTTCAGTATCCCAACAAGTCAGTCATCATCCTGGATGCGTCCAGCACAGGTCTCTGCCTGACGTATTCTGCTGCCTGCTCCCTGAACTCTGCCTCGCCTATCCTTCCCAGGAACTGTATACGGAGGTCGCGGCCATCAAACACGAGCCAGCCCTGATCAATGTGCGCAGAAGGGTTGGAGCGCAGCGCATAACAGCTGAACAATCTCCTGACAACACCCTCTACCATAGGATACATGAAGACATCCCCTGAGTCAGGGAACACCTTATCAACAAGGGTTATCGCCGCGTCGCCATGCTCGTAGACACACAGAGTGTCAAGCTGGCCTGAAAAAACAAGGCCTAGCGCGACCCTGAGCTCGTCCTGGCTGTCATAATCCTTCGACCCGACCCCACTGATGATGTCATGCCCGCCGCAATCTATCAGAAGCGACCTTCCGTACATGTAGAACCGGTCATAAAGGACTGGCTGGATCTTGAGGAAATTCTCAGTCATCACGTCGAGTATCCTGTTGATGAACCTGTCGATTCCGTACATCTCGCCTTTCGAGTCCAGGAATCTCTCTACGTGAGAAAGACTGATCCTCCGATGGATATTGTGCAAGTCCATGTTCTCTGCGGTTAGGTTCAGCACGCCTTCTGCCCCGAATGAAGATATCACCTGCTCGAAGAGCACGTTGAGATAAGCAGACATCACCTCTTCGGTCAGGTCACCTATTTCTCCCGAATCCATTCTGCCGTCAGGGCCTATAGAATATTTATTATGGAACTGTCGCTCTCTCGCGCTCGGTCCCCGTATGGATATCAGCTCATGGACAGGAGTGGAAGTATCTATCTCATGCATGAGCGTGGGTACATTCGCAGACATATCATCAACAGAAGCGAATACAGTATCATCATCTACAACAGTCTCTGAATCATAATCAATCTCAACATCAGAAGGGAATACACTCACCTTTATCCTGCGCCCCTTGTCATGGATTTTATCATCTGTCCTGACAAGCTGGTCAAGCCTGCCTCCGCCAAGAGAGTTCAGTCTCTTGATCCTCTCCAGACAGGCCTTGAACACGTCATACAATGTCTGGTACCTGTCCCTGCCTGCCAGCAGTTCCTGAAGCTCCTTTGTATCGCCCATCACAGGAATTTTTGAGAGTGTAGAATATATAAATCTTACTTTTAAGTAGTGACGTGTTTTTGTAAATAATATCTGTCTAGTTTTTATTTATAAATATCAGATTACAGAACGTGTCTTAGATACCTAAAAGCCTGCGTTCAAAGACCTCGCAGCTCAGGAAGAACAATATGACATACATGAATGCGAAAGACCACATCTGGGGGGTGTTGTTTGCCATGACGGTACCTATGGCAAGGCCTGAGATGAACACTACAACAAGCGATAGGAAAGAGTAGCGCTGCTCAAGCCGGAACCAGGCCGAAAGGAACGCGAACAGCAGGACCAGGATGGCCCTGAACATCCAAGGCAGGCGGTCTGCTATCATGAACACTGCCATGAACAACATAATCACAAAGAAACATATCCAGTACGCAAGCCGTTTTAAGCTCTCCAGCTCCATAAAAATAAGTTAAGCAAGCAGAAATAAATACCTTTTTATCTGGCCCGAACAGGTGCGGGAAAGACCTTTTGTGTAAAAATTAAGTTTAATATTTACTATTTCCTTTTCTTTTTTAAATGATTTCCAACATTAGTAAAAATACTCTCAGCAAAGTTTATTAATAAAGCGCGCCTTATTGTATGTAGAATAAGACTTTCCGGGCCTGGGGCCTGCAACTCCTCCAAAGCTCCCCAAGCTGGACGATCACATGATTTGCAGGCCCTGAGGTCAATTTTCCAAAAAAAAAGGTTCTGAAAAGAAGGTGCCACAGATAGCTTAAGATTCAAAAACAATGAGCAAGGAGACAAGAAAAATGACACAAACAAACCCAAACAATGAACCTGTAATCATAGAGACTGATTCTGATTACGCAGCACTCTCAATGGCATTGGACATAGAAGAGCAGACTGGAGATGTCCTCAGCGGCGGGCTGCAGATGAGCGACATGCCAAGGATGTACAGAGGAGACCTGAGCAACAGGCTGCCTGTGCTGACTGAAGATGACCTTGAGGAAGTGACTGAACTGACAGATGAGGTAATCGAGACCACTAAAGACGAGATCAATGCTTACAATGCAGCGAACTCATCTGCATACGACGTATCTGATGTTGTCGCTGACAGACCATACATGAGCATACATGACGCATCTGAGCTCGAGCAGATGGCAAAGGAGAAAGAGCTCTGGCAGATGGACAAGGATGGACTCTATGTCAAGCTCAGCGTCGCAAGCTATGACGCGCAGGGACTCCCCAAGCTCAGGGCCACAAGGTGGGACGGAGAAGCGCTTCCCGAGCAGGATCTCCTGGACAACATCGCACACTATGTAGCTGACATGAAAATCAACAGGAACAAGATACCCTTCGATGTCGGCGAGGCCATAATGTGCACTGAAAAGGCAGTATTTGAGGCAGCATATGGATCCAAAGGCGCAAGGCAGATAGTCAATGACGTCCTCGAGCTCATGACACCTGACTACAACAGGAAGGTTGCGTAAGAGAATACAGAAACCTAATCTTTTATTTCCTTTTTCTATATCTTAATCGTATACACAGGCCTCAGCTCAGCAGCGACCTCTGCCATACCAATATCCAATGTGCGCTGGAGGACTTCCCTGCCCCGGTACGTGAACTGAAGCTCCTTGGGGTTGGAGATTATCTTCTTTCCTATACCACCTGCGAGCTCTATCTCAAAGTAGCGCTTCTTCTTGATCTCAAACACCTTCTCCACGCTGAGCGAGTCGAGGAACGCATAACCGCCTCCATGAGGCAGGACATTGGCCCTGTTCAGGCGATGATACACTCCGAACTCCTCTGCGCGTGCAGTGAAGCCGAGCATGTCCATCTGGTGAGGGGTGAAGCTATGGATGCCATGCACAAGATATGACGGCAGGTCCGCCCTTATCGAGACAGGAAAAAGCTGCTGCCCTGTCTGGAACACCTGGCAGCCTAGCACGACCTCATTCATGTTGAGCATGCCCTGATGCGTCTCATTGCAGACTATCCTTCCCCTGTCGAACAGGCTCCTGAAAGCGAGCTCCCTACGCCTCTTGGCGAAATCATCAGCCATCATGCAGAACCGGTAATACGCGACAGCGTCGTGCCCTTCAAGGGTGTAGGACGGTCCGAACGGCGTCTTGACCATGGTGCACATCTCCTTCAAGAGCCTGCTTGAGTTCCAGTAAAGTCCCATGCCCTTCTCATTGTCGCCCTTGAGCTCGGGGCATCCTGCATGGAGGATGACTGCGTACTTCGGCAGCTTAAGGCCCTGCTCCTTGCTCTCGACCTTGAACACGTCGATGAAATGGTTGCCCTTGTAGAAGTCCCACTGGACCTGAATGTCATGGATATAGCTCGCCTTCTTCTCAAGGTCATAAACCCGCCTCAGCACAGACTTGGGCTTAGGGAGATAGTTCAGGCCGCCCACGAGCATGCCGCAGTAGTTGGGCTTCACGTCGAGCATCATGAGCTTGTCCCTGCCGCTGCCCCACGAGAGCTTCCCTCCGTAAGATATGCCCTGCTCCCATCTGGGTATGTTCCTGCTGATAGTCTCGTCAGGGGTCGTTATGAATGTAGCATCAGGCGCCAAGCCGTGCTGCTGCTGGATAAGATGCATCTTCGCGAGCCCGTACTTCGCGTTAGCGAGACAGAGATGCGAGGTGCCGTCATTCAGACCTGTAGAGAATATGTGCTCTGCCGCTCGGTTGAGCAATGCCTTCTTGTTCGTGGGAAGCCTCCTGGCCATAATCATTCCTCTTTGATCTTCCTGTAGGAAGTTATCTCGTGGATCTCCTTCTTCCTCATCGCAAGGTCTTTCTTGAGGGTCTTGGAGACCGTGATGGTCTCCTTGTAAGCCTTCCTGGCCATCTTCCTGCTCACATTGAAGAAGAGCTTGTTGTAATCAAGGAGACGCTTGTGCACGCGATCATCTATTATCTCCTCCATGGTGCCTGACTTGCCCATCAGGCCGCGGACCATACCCATGAAGCCAAGCCTCTCTATTGTGTCAGCGTCGAAAACCACTTTCTCTTCCGGGCTCGAAGGAGATATCATAGACTCAGGCGTGTGCTTGACTATTATCCCCTGGATCTGGCGGCTGACCTTCTCATCATCTATGTAAGACTTGAGTATCTCATTAGCCCTTGAAGCCCCGTCCAGGCCGTGGAACAGGCCGTTCGGAGCGTTGATCCTGCCAATGTCATGCAGCAGGGCGCCGCACATGAGGATGAAAGGGTCGACTGCTGGCTTGATGCTCCTGGCTATCTCGATTGACAGTCTGCAGACCTCAAGCACGTGAGAGTAGTCATGACCCTCTGCCCTGTGGTGCTTGTCCTTGACAAAATCGACTATATGCTCTATTACCTGTATCTCTTCAGGATACAGCTTGCGTTTGAATACCATGAGTCACACCTTTTTGAGAAAGAGACGCAGCCTATCACGCAGGCTAACATCACCTCTCTTTCAATGCAGAATAAGTGAGGGGCGTTTAAAAAGGTTTCTGTGGATTTTCACAAAGTATAAATAATAACCTCCCTTGTATCACTCTGCAATGGATATCCATCCTATCGCAAAGCTTATCGTGAACAAGGGCATAGAGAACTATGATGTCTCGATGTTCACAGAAGAGCAGAAGAAGGAGATACTCGCGCAGGCAGCTAACATATTCATGCGTCAGGGCAAGTTCACAGAGGCAGTCATCTGCATGGAGAAGGCAGGCCTCCCATTGCCGAAAGAGCAGATACGCATGGTCGCGGACAAGAAGATACTCATGGGCCAGTACCAGGAAGCTTACGAACTGCTTTCCAAGACAGGGCTGATAGAGATGGCTGAGTTCGTGAAAGCGAATTTCTTATGAACTTACCTTTCCAGGGTAATACGTTGATTTGTGAAACATAGTGACGGAGCGTGGCGAAACATTTAAATACTATAGCAGCTATAGTGGCTATAGGATGAATACCACAATACAGGTCTCGCAAGAGACAAAGGACATGATAAGCACTTTCGGGTCCAAGGAAGACACCTATGATGACATAGTCCGCAGGATCTACAACCTCGCCGTGAAGGAGCAGGTCACAGAGTTCCTGATGAGTTCTGAGAATACGATACCGATAGATGAAGCGATCCGGCGATCAAAGAAAAAATGGTCAAAGTAGAGATCGTCAAGTCACTCCACGAAGAGATAGACAAGAAATTCAAGAAAGAGAGCGTAACAGTCCTTAAACACCTGAAATCCCTCGAGGACAATCCACATAAAGGAAAGGTATTGGGCGCTGTCGGAAGCGTGCTGATAAAGGAGCTGAAATACAAAGGATTCAGGTTCTATTTTTTAGTTGATGGATTCAGGCTGAAGGTATTGACTGAAGCAGAGCTTGTCGAGCTGTTGATGAGATTCGTGCGGATGTCCGACAAGAAGGCGCAGAAAGAGGCGATTGCAGACATCAAATCAGTTCTGCAGAAGATAGGACCCGGAGGATTCCGATGATGCGCATCATCTTCGTAGGAAAGGTCAAGGAGAAATGGCTCAAGGAGGCTTTTGACGAGTATGTCAAGCGCATATCCGCTTTTGCAAGGATACAGATAGACGAGGTAAAGGACGAGAAGATAATGGGTAAGGATGAGGAAGCGATAAAGAGAAAGGAAGGCGAGAGGATCCTTAATCTGTTGAAGGATGATTTTGTGATAGGGCTTGATGTCGAAGGAGAGTCACTCGGTTCAGAGACATTCGCGAAGGCACTGGGCAAGGCAGGAGAAAAGAGCAGACGCATAACGTTTGTTGTCGGAGGGGCTCTTGGTTTGTCTAAAGAAGTCTTGAAGAGATGTGACATGAAGTTGTCCCTCTCAAGGATGACCATGACAAACCAGATGGTGAGGCTTCTGCTGATAGAGCAGATATACCGGGCATTCATGATAATGGCCGGAAGGCAGTATCATAGGTAAGATTTATTAATAGTCCGTTGTTCTTTATCTCCTATGAAAACAATCCACATAGAGGCAAAGGCCAGCCTAGGGAAGATCGATTTTGATGCTGGGGGGCTGCCCAAGAAGCTCGGCATAGTCAGCACGATACAATACCTCGCTGAGATGAAGAAGGTCATGGACTACCTCTGGAAGAAGGAAATAAAGGCAGTGGTGTGCGGGCAGGTCCTCGGGTGCGACGCAGGAGCTGCTGTCAGGCACAAGGATGATGTCGACGCGTTCCTGTATGTCGGGACAGGCGAGTTCCACCCTATCGGGGTCGCGCTGCAGACAGGAAAGCCGGTGTTCGTGCTGCATCCTGAATCAATGAAGGTGCGCAAGCTATCTGGCGAAGAGGTCGAGCGGATCAAGAAGAAAAAGAAAGGTATGCTCACGAAATTCCATTCCTCAGATGTGATAGGAGTATTGATGACTACAAAGCCAGGCCAGAGCGGAGTGCAGGGCGGACTGCAGAAGGCGCAGGAGCTCGAGAAGAGATACAGCGATAAGAAATTCTACTACTTTTTGTGCGATACATTGGATTTCTCTGAGCTTGAGAACTTCAATTTCATCGAATGCTGGCTCAACACGATGTGCCCGAGGATGATGGAAGACATAAAGGTGCTGAATGTAGAGGATCTTTAGCCAGTCAATTATATCAGATGGAGTGACTTAAGCTCCCTGTGGATATACTCAAGATTCCCTTTGACAACGTTCTTCTGGTTCTCTGCAGTCTCTTCCATGATGCCTTTCAGGGTGCCCTCTACCGAGATCATGCCTGAGTAACCATAGCTGACTATCTTATCAAGGACCTTGTCGAGATAGAAATGGTGTATCATAGTGTGCGCGAAAGGGACATGGTTCTTCTTCTCGGAGTGGCCGCTCATATGCACATGGAATATGTGGGGGTGCAGGCCGTCGAGGAACTCGACAGGCTTGTCAGTGCCGTGCGTGTAAGCATGGATGAGATCGAATGTGACTCCCAGGTTCGGTGACTGAACTTCTTTCAGGATCCTGTCAACATGCCTTGGCTCCATGACAAACTCCTTAGGCCTGTGCTCCATCGGCTCCATGCCTATCTTGACTTTGAGTTCTTCTGCCTTTTTCGCGAGCTGGCGGAACGCGTCGACCTGCAGGTCCCAGTATTCCTGGTCTGTCACCTTATCAGGGGAATCTGTGTGGCCTGGATGGATGGTTATGACCTCGAACCCAAGCTGATGCGCGTGCTCGAGTGCGAGCATGTCCGCCTCCAATGACTCCTTCCTGAGAGCCGGGTCTTTTGAGCAGATGTTGTACTTGTACTGGTCAGGCGACGCGAGGTTGCGCAGCGGGCAATGGATCACACCTGCTATTCCGGTACGGTCCAGAGCCTCCTTGACCTTACCAATAGAGGTCAGGCCCTGCCCTATCTCATGCTTAAGCTCTCCAGACCATATCTCTATCGCATCATAGCCTGCATCAGCGAGTATTGAGATTGCCTCGTGTATAGGAAAAGCAGAAAGTATGTGATTCGAAGTCGCAATCTTGTTCCTGAGTTTGGGGCTCATCTTCTCCAAAAGATATAAATAGGTATTTAAATATTAAGGGTCTTAAGGGGTGAATCATGAAATTAATATCTCATACTGTATTCTTGAAGCATAACCTCTCTGAACACCCTGAAAAGGCTGACAGGATAAGGAAGGCG
Source organism: uncultured Methanosarcinales archaeon (assembly GCA_964572875.1). Lineage (GTDB taxonomy): Archaea > Nanobdellota > Nanobdellia > Woesearchaeales > UBA11576 > JABMQF01. The sequence goes on from CAZNGE010000020.1 coordinate 19,984, forward strand.
CTGAAGACATTCGAGTATGAGGAAGCTGCCGATGGCGAGGCTCACCTCAGCAAGGTGCACACCCCAAGATACATCCGGAAGGTCAAGGAAGCCTCTGCAAATTCCGGTGAAGAGCTGAAGTTCCTCGACGCAGGTGAGACATATGTCGGGAAGGACACATACAAGGCAGCGTGCTACGCAGTGGGTGCAGCAGTGCAGGCCGCAGAATATGCACTCAGTGGAAAACCGGCCTTTGCGCTGGTAAGGCCGCCAGGGCATCACGCGCACGCAGACTGGACAAACGGGTTCTGCATCTTCAACAATGTCGCGGTAGCCGCGATGCACCTCGCAGAGAAGAAGAAAAAGGTGCTGATAGTCGACATCGACATGCACAGGGGCGACGGGACGCAGGATATAGTCCAGAAGCTCTCAGGCGACGTGAGCAACCGGATATACTATTTCTCGATCAACCAGCAGGGAGTGTTCCCGGGCATGACCATCGACGAAGGCAACGTCCATAATGTCTATGTGGAGGAAGGGACACCTGAAGACAATTACATCGCAGTCATGAAGAACGAGCTAATACCGCTGATGAACAGGTTCAAGCCAGACGTCGTGGCGATATCCGCAGGCTTTGACTCATTCGCCAGCGACCAGGAAAACCACAAGGCGACGCTCGGCTGCGGGCTAATGCTCACAGGCAGGACCATAACCGCGCTGAAGAGGATCATCGGCAATGTGCCTTACTTCGCTGTTCTCGAGGGCGGATACGATCCTGAGACTGTCGTCGAAGGGGTTGCGGCTTTTCTCGGCATCAAGGCCGATACAGGCAAGCCAAAGAAAACGCCTGTCAAGAAAGAGAAGAAGAAGGCGCAGCTGTCAGACATCAAGTTCTTCGACTACGGCGACGAGCCGAAACAGAAGAAGCCTGCGAAGAGGAAAAAGAAGGCTGGAAAGAAGAAAGTCAAGAAGACGCCTGCGGCAAAGCCTAAGAAAAAAACAGTCAAGAAAAAGGTAAAGCCTAAGAAGAAGGCTATGAAGAAGAAGTGATTGTCCCTCCCTGCCCAATATAACCTTTCGATATCATGCGCGCACCAATTCCTTCTGCATATATCTGTATCCTGTGGATATGCTTCGCAGGTATGGGTGACATGAATGATGACTTCCTGCCGCCGAGCGGCAATGCTATATAGAGATTGAATGACTCTGCGCTGACCCTGAAAGCCATGATCTTCTGCTGGCTGTCCTTCGCGCACAGGACAGGAAGGTCTGGCTCTTCTCCTGTTGCTGCTGCTGCGATATGTTCCAGCTTGGATATGCTTACAGGATCCTCGCCGTCATGCTCCCTTATGCTAATGGTCTGGTTCAGGACCCTTAGAGGGGTGGTTATCGCGTATGCGGTTCTGCTGCAGGCATCCGGATTGCAGACAGGACAGTACTTCCTGCCAGTCTCTGTCCTAAGCTCCAATGCGACTTCAGTCACGTCCCTCTGCCTGTTCTGGAAGCTACTTAATGCTGCTTCTATCCGCCTGCACCGGGATATGAGAGTATAGGTTATCCTATCCGCCTCATCCTGACTGAGCCTTCCATGCTGCAGGGTCTGCGGAAACATGTAACGCTGCAGCCAGTCAGCCTGCGATACGCTCTTTCGAGCAAGAACTACTTTCCTTGGATTTAACACAGGTCGCCCACCTCTAACTTATAAAGCGTCAAGGATATAAAAACATTTGCAATCCCTCTCTCCACTGTTTTCGCTCAGGATGTAATTTAAAAAGTTTTCGTTTTTTAGTCACTTGTTGGTAGTTATGATTCGATATATTTAAATAGGGTATTGCATTACTTATTGGCTGTTTAAGGGGGACATAATGGCATTTTTTTCAAGCAGCAATCCGATAGCGTTATTTCTTGCATTAGTGGTAGTTGTGCTTCTGCTTCGCATGATTTTAGGAAAGCACAAGCGGTTCCAGGGAGGCAATGCATCCTACATAACTCCAGTGCTAATAATCATCGCGGTAGTATTGGTCGCTTACAGGCCATTGCTGGAGATGCTTAGCTTCGGACTGCCTTTCCTCGCGCTGCTGCTTATATTCCTGTTCATCATCGCAGGCATGTACTTCGTAATGGGATTCCAGAAAGCCGGCCTTGTCGGTTTCCTGAAGCAGAACAGCATACTGAAGATAATAGTGCAGATAGCCATAATCTGCATCATAATATTCGCAGGCAGCACAGTATTCGGACAGAAGATACTCGAAGACCCATCAGTCTCGATAGTGGATTCCTTTGAGACTTCTAAAGAGCCTGTCGAAGTCGATTTCTCACCCCTGTTCACGAAGAGCGCGATAGGCATGATAACGCTTATTGTTGTGATGGGGCTGGCTTTTGTGTTCATTAATTTGATGAGATAGTTTTAGAACCATAGCGCTATGCTGCCGGGTTGTCCACTGATTTTTGCTGGTTCTCTACACATCGAATCGATAACATATCATGCCTTCGGCAAAAATGAATGTCAAGGCAATCTTCGAACATGGGTTCGTGGTTCCACAGAACCTGACATCGTGGTAAGCTTTATAAATGCTCGAGGGTAATGTCTCTTCATGCCAAAGAAAGACATGGAGCACATAGTCGATGACGCGATCAAGCCTGTGCTTGGCGTAAGCATCGATGAGCTCAACAGGGACATCTCTGAGAAGCTCGAGAAGAGCCCTCTCGCATCTTTTGATATTGACGTGAAGCTGAAGTTCAAGGCTGCCAAGCGAAGGTTCAAGCAGCAGTTCTTAAGCCGGTTGTTGCGCACCAGCTACGGCAACATATCAATGGTAGCGAAGAAGGCAGGTGTCGATAGGCGTAGCATACACCGGATAGTCAAGGACGCCGGGATTGACGTCAGCAGGATGCGCGAGGAGATGATCAAGCCATACCAGATAAGGCAGAAGGCAGTCGGCGACATCATAGAGTCTGTGCTCGAGCATTACAAGACAGTCATACACCCAGAGAGGATCGCAGAGGTGTACAAGAACGTCGATTCAGTGTCAAAAGACATACTTGATGAGCTGCCTGAGAAGACCGTGACACTTAAGCAGGCAGAGGAGCTGTTCGAGAAGGAATACTTGCGCAAGGCGCTCGAGCAGAACCTGGGCAACATAACAAGGACAGCCAAGAGTATAGATTTAAGGTATGAGACATTGCTAAGGAAGCTGAAGGTGCTGGGGCTGCGATGATACGCAAGGCAAGACACACACTCATAACAGCAGAGATAATGGGATTCTTCCTTATTGTGATTGCTGTATTAGCTCTGCTCACCAACAGGCCTGTGTTCAGGATAGCAGCATACATCATATTCGGCATGATAGTGCTCGCGGCAGGGGCTTTCGCGGTGTTCTCAGTGCTGGCGGTTAAGGAGCACAGGGCAGGAAAGAAGAAAAAAAAGAAATAAAATGGGGCTGCGAAGATTCAGGAACAGCTTCTCACTAAGCTGGCACGTGAATCAGGTACCACCTCACTTCGCTCGGTGGTACGCAATAAAAAAGAATGGGGCTGCGAAGATTCAGGAACAGCTTCTCACTAAGCTGGCACGTGAATCAG
>CAZNGE010000020.1:23644-23748 GCA_964572875.1 uncultured Methanosarcinales archaeon
CCACCTCACTTCGCTCGGTGGTACGCAATAAAAAAGAATGGGGCTGCGAAGATTCGAACTCCGGTTGGGCGGCCCCGAACCGCCAGTGATACCAAGCTACACTA
>CAZNGE010000021.1:0-20337 GCA_964572875.1 uncultured Methanosarcinales archaeon
TATCTGCTGCGTAGTCTTCGTAGCTATGAAATAAACAAATCCTGCAAGAACAACGATAAGGATAAGCCCGTAGACCACCATAAACTTCCAGTCCTTGCGTTTAAGCTGGGGTTTGCTGGAGATGACGAACTGTGCCGCATCCTCTATGGCCTCGATCGGGTGGCCGACCTCTGCGAGCTTGCGCTTCACCTGCTTGAGCTTGTAGCCTTTGAGAAGATGCTTTTCTATATATTTCACAAGCTCTGGATTAGGCTTCTTGGCCATTGACAACCTCTTTTTCGTGAATAGATGGGTATCAGGGAATTTTGTATATAAAGGTTTTGCTGGTTTTAGGACCTTTGGCAGTCAGGTACTATATTCAGGTCTGTAGTTCCGAAAGGCATCTCAAATCCAAGAGAGACACGTTTCTTCTGGCCTGGCTCCAACACACCCACCTCCCCCGTCTTGGAGCCTGACTGCGTGGTGTTATCAAGGGTGAGATTGACTGAACATTCAAGAGCGAAATCCTCATTGTTCTGCATGATGAATGATATCGTGTCAAGCGTCCTGTTGGTGTCTGGGTTGAAGACATCCTCATGAGACGCGTTCATCAGGGAGACATTGAACTTCTCTGGAACCTGTGCAGCGCAGCCAAAAAGCAATGCCATCATCAAAAACAGTATCAGTATCCTCATCTTTTCTTCCACTCCAATGCTGCTTTGGCCTCTCCTGCGGTAATGCCAAGGCTTATGAAAAATGAAGTGGTATCGTGGGCAGATCTGAGATGCCAAGGGTTGTCTGCAAATGATGCTATGATTGTCTGGAATTTAAACTTCCGGGCAAACCTTATGTTCTGCATGAGCCGGCCCATGTAGACTGCCCTCTGCTTAGGCTTTGCTTTCAGTACATCTGAGAAGCTGAATCCTATAGCTACGTTCTTCTGCGCAGCGATGGTCGCAAGGACATGGTTCAGGCCGGAAGCCCTGTGATGGATAAAATCCTTCTGCCTTCCGAACTCAAGGCCGAAAAGGATGTCAGGCCTGACCTTCTCTATTATGTGGCGCAGCCTGGACTGGTCGTCTGGTGAGCGGACTATCGTGAGATGCCTGCCCTTGTATCTCCTGACGTCATCAGGCCTGCAAAGAACTGCTGTCGAAAGTCTTACTTTGGTCTTTGCCTGGAACTCTGCAACAGATTTCGGTTTATCATAAGCAAAACAGATACCATCTATGTTCAACTTTTCAGCTATCCTGATGAACTCCTTCTCGTTGTCCTTCGGAAAAACTATATCCATCATCTTATCCCAAAAACCTTCAGCTTCGCCAGCAAGACAATCTCTTTTAGCCTGTAAAATGTCCCTTCAATCGGGTCGAAAGTATCCTGTGCCTGCTCGAATTTCAGGGAAGCACCCATGTGGCTATAAAGCTTGCTGAATACGTGCCTTGCGCGGGGCAGGTGATGCCTTGACGTGACTATCGTGATCCGCCTGGGCTTCCTGTCCTTCAGTATGTTCCAGCAGAACACCGCGTTCTGGACAGTGGTGCGGCTGTGGCGCTCTGTGATCATCCTCCCGGGCTCGACGAACTTCAGCATCATTATGCGCATGACCTCAGACTCAGGAACCCCTCTTGTAGGGCCTCCGCTGAGCAGGATCTTAGAGTAGTTGTTCTTCCTGCAGAGCTGGACTGCCTTTCTCACACGGGATATCATGCACGCGCTCGGTCTTCCATCACGCCTCGGCGCGCATCCGAGGACAATCAGGACGTTCTTGTAGGTCTTCATCTTATCTTTTCCACTAGTCCGGTTATCTGCTCTTCAGTGTAAGCGATTATAGGGGTAAGGACTGGTCTCTCTATTGAGCTGTATGCTGCAGGGTCGAAGCTTTCTAAGGTTTCTCCTACGACAAGAGCTTTGCAGTCATTGTCTGTCATGACCTGGTCTGCTTTTTCTATATCTGTGATTGTCTTCAGCTGAATCTCTGATCCGTATGAATATTTAGATAAATAACCAATATCAATCTTTTTTCTGGCTAGCGCAAGGATGTTACATCCTCTTTTCATCATCAGCCAGGCGGCAGCGGCTCCCGCGTCGTCTTCTATGAGGCAGGCGACCTTTCCTGTGATTCCCAGAGGCAGGCCTCCGTGGCATGGGAGCTTCTCGTGGAATATGAATGCCTTGTTGTGGATCTCGACGCCGACATTCAGATCGTGATTTTTGAGGTTGACATCAAAACCGAACTCATTGGCTATCGCATCTCCCAACATTATATCCGTCTCGTTCGAGGTCTTCGGAAAATCCTTGTCTGTCCTTTTGGTCGTGATGCGGAACGTGATTTTTCTACTTACATCGACAGTATCCCTGACATATTTCACGACCTCGTCCCTGATCATCTCAGGCTCTGCTGTCGAGACGACGGAAGGGCTTATAGAAGTAAGGCCGAAAACATCACGCAGACTCTTGATTGCATCCTGGTCTGATGTGAAGACAAAAATCCTTCCCCTTACCTTCTTTATGTCGCCGTCTATGCTGTTCTTCTCGAGACAGTCACGGATGTTATCCACCAGCCTCTGCTCAAACATGTGACGATTCTTGCCCTTGAGGGCTAGCTCGCCATAACGGCAGATGATGCAGTCCATTTTCACTTTTTCACTTGTGCTTTTCCCGGTAATCCTTTATTGCCGCCTTTAGCGCGTCGATGCCCAGGACAGAGCAATGCACTTTTATGTTCGGCAGGCCGCCGAGATGGTCGATGATCTCCTGTTTTGTCATCGCAAGAGCCTCCTCCACTGTCTTTCCCTTTACAAGGTCGCAGACAGCATCAGATGCGGCTATCGCAGCGCAGCAGCCGAATGTCTTGAACTTCGCCTCCTTAACGATGTTGCCCTCTATCTTCACTTCAACTTTCATGACATCGCCGCAGGCAGGATTCCCTACCTCTCCTGTGCCATTCGGTTCTTTCAGCTCTCCGGCGTTCTTCGGGTTCCTGAACCGTTTCATGACCTTTTCAGAGTACATTCTTAATCACCCTCTTGAGCGGACTTATCTTCCTCAGCTTTGCCGCGTATTTCTTCAGCTTCTCTATCGTGTAGTCGATTTCTTCCGCTGTAGTGAAGCGGCTGAGCGTCATCCTTATAGTGCCGTTCGCAAGCTCCTTGGAAAGGCCTATGGCGACGAGGACATGGCTCGGCTGCAATGAATGCGATGAGCAGGCAGATCCCGTAGATGTACAGATGCCGTCAATATCAAGATAAGAGCCGAGCGACTCTCCCTCTATGCTCGCGAACGCGATGTTCACGTTGTTGCAGAGGCGCCTGTCACCTTCAGGTCCGTTGATCTTGGTGTCTTGAATCTCTTTCCGGATGCCTGATATCAGCCGGTCGCGCAGCTTCGCGATGCGCCTGCAATCAGAATCTGAAGTTAGCTTCACTGCTTTCGCAAATCCTATTATCCCTGGCACGTTCTCTGTGCCTGCGCGCAGCCTGAACTCATGGCTGCCTCCGTCGGCTATCTGAGATATCCTGGTGCCTTTCCTGACATAGAGCGTTCCTACACCTTTCGGGCCGTGGATCTTATGCGAAGACATTGATATTAGGTCCACTTTAGTCTTTTTCACGTCAATAGGCACTTTTGTGAAGCTCTGCACAGCATCTATATGGAATATGATATTGTGCTTCCTGCAGATATCCCCTATCGCGTCGATGTCCTGGATGGTCCCTATCTCGTTGTTGCCGTGTATTATAGATACAAGGATAGTCTTAGGGGTGATAGATTTCTCAAGCTGATTGATGTTGATGAACCCCTGCTTGTCAACATCAAGATAAGTGACTTTAAAACCCTGCTTCTCAAGCGCCTTGCACGTATTGGTGACTGCAGGATGCTCTATCTTCGTGGTGATTATGTGGTCGCCTTTCTCTTTGTTGGCCAGAGCAACACCCTTGATCGCCAGGTTGTCTGACTCTGTTCCTCCTGAAGTGAATATGATCTCATCATACTTCGCGTTCAGCTTCCTGGCTATGACCTCCCTTGCCTCTTCCATCCCGCGCTTGGCTTCCTGGCCCATCTGGTGTATGCTCGAGGGGTTGCCATACCTCTCAGTAAAGAAAGGCAGCATTGCCTCCACCACTTTAGGGTCTGTCCTGGTTGTCGCTCCATTGTCAAGATACGCCTTCATTCTGACACCTCAATCAGTTCTCTCACATTCATAGCATATGTCGCATTTCCCAAGATTCGGGTTCTGCTTCCTGTGAATATCACATATGATCTTCTTCTCTTTTATGATCCTGCAGAGCCTTGTTATCTCCCGCATCGCGACTGCAGGGTCAGGATCCTTCTGGTCAAGTATTGTCCTTGCCGAAATCTCTATCTCACCCTTAAGCGGCTCCTGCTGGAATGCCTCATAACAGCAGCTGGCACGCTTGTCCTTCATGTACTGCGAAACTGCAGACTCTGTTATGCCCAACAGAGGTGCTATGTCCTTCTGCTTGATATCATGCTTCTTGAGCTCTGTGACAAGCGCCTTGCGTATGCTGGGAACAACATACCAAAGTTCAATTTCTTGCGGAAGTTCCATTTTTACACCAACACACTCAAATTAACGATTGTGAATTAACAATCGTGAAGTTGTATATAAAGTTAACTTTTTGCAGTCTTTTTTCATCATTTCTATTAAATTTCCCTTATAATAGAAACATTTATATAGTCTATTGTTATTTCTGAGTAGCAACAGAGGGGTATTAATGAAAAGTAGTAAATACCACACTAAATGGCTCATAGTCCTTCTAGCGTTTATTGTGCTGGTTTCCGGCTCTGCAAGCGCCCTGACAGAGGATTTCACGGCTTTTGCAGGCAAAAAAGACCTAAATGTCTGCTCATGCGACTTCAAGACAGATACTCTTACAGTCCAGAACACAGGAGACATAACGAGCAATTTTATGATTTCCACAAGCGGTGAGGCTGATGACTGGGTCGATGTCGCGCCGCAGACATTCACTCTTGAGCCAGGAGAGGTCAAACAGGTAGACCAGTTCGTAAAAGTGCCCTGTGGAAAAGAAGGCGAGTTCGAATTGAACACTACAGTCAAGACACTTTTCGATCTTGAAAAATCACTCCAGCAGACAGTCAAGGTGCAGAACTGCCAGAACGTCCAGATCATACCAAAATTCTCAGGTATACAGACAGAATGTCCATGCACGCCTGTACAGTACAGCTTTGATGTGCTGAACACGGGCAATCATGTCGAAACATATGAAATAAGCGTCGAGCCATTCTCAGACGCAATAACGCTCAGCACAGACTTCCTCATACTCGAGCCAGGAGAGAAACAGACCGTTGACGTGTTCATCAACCTTGAGTGCGGCCAGTATGGAGAGAAAGTATTCACATTCAATGCACTGGCAAAAGGAACAGGCATATTAGGCCAGACAGACTTCATGCTCGACATACAGAAATGCTATGACTATGATCTCATAGTCGGAACAGAATACGGGGTTTGCCAGGGCATACCTAACATAATACCTTTCACCATAGACAACAAGGCGCAGATAGCCAACGAGTTTGCACTGGATGTCCAGGAAGCAGACTGGGCCTATCCAGAGAACGCCAGCATATCAGCATGGGGTGGAGAGGCAGTAGATTCCAACATAATACTAATCCCGCCGATAGAGGATGAGGGCCAGTACACAATCGGCCTTGAGTCAATATCTGCCAGGGGAGAAGAGCAGAAGCTCGTAGAAATCATGCTCGAGACAGAGAAGTGCTATGACTATGTCCTGACACCAGCAGATGGGGCTTTTGAATCTGCAGTGTGCCAGTCTAAGGACCATAAATTCACCCTTACCAACATAGGATCAAGGGAGACAACATACTTCATAGAACTCGATGGTTTTGACTGGCTGACGACAACCACAGAACCGATCGTCTTACAGCCAGGGGGGTCTGTTGACCTGATAGTCAAAGGTGACACGCCATGTGACGCCGTTCCAGGAGAATACGCAGAGAACATATACGTCACCATGGCAGAGACCAACCAGACATACCTGGAAGAGAAGACATTCAACATACACACCAAGGAAGAGGCGTTCCTGCCAGAGATAGAATTCGACGACATGAATATCGGCTTTGAAGGCGGCGAGACAGAGGTCAAGATAAGGAACGCAGGATTCGAGACCGCCAGATACGATTTCAGCCTCGTGGCCAGCGACTGGATAACGCTTGACACCAACAGCGTCGAGCTGGCTCCTGGAGAAGAATCGACGTTCATGCTGCAGGCATACCCTACAGAGGATGTCCTGGCAGACACGTACGCTGCAGAACTCATCACAAAAGTCGCTGATGAAGGTGTCGAGTATTCAATCGGATTCCTTGTTGATCTGAAACAGGATATTGGGACTCCTCTTTGGATAATCATAGCAGTTGCGGGGGGCGTACTCGCTGTTCTGATCATAGGTATAATAATACTGGTCATCCTCACCAAAAAGAAGAAAAAACCGAAGAAAGGTGAAGAGGCTGATGAAGACAAGAAAGAAGAAAAGAAAGTAGTCACGATAGACAAGAGAGAATACAGCAAGAGAAAGAAAGAAGAGAAGAAGACCAAGCTTTGGCCTATAATTCTCATACTCGCCATAGCGATCGTTGTCGCTGGCGGACTATACTATGCTTTCACCACGGGCCTGATCGGCGGAGAGACAGGCAACACAGGCGGTGTAGCTGAAGAAAACGCTTCTGAAGGTGCCCAAACGACTGCCCAGGAAACGTCCGTCGCTGAAGAACCTGAAGATGTCAGTCCTGATATTGTTCTCACTGAAGAAGATATAGACGAATCTCTCATAACTATAGACAGGAGCAGCGTGCCTGGAGAAGGGGATGTTATTGAGGTAACTGAAGATATGGCAGAGATAGACCTCGAGATGAGCATAAAGAACCCCACAGACAGGAAAGCCACGTTCGAAGTAGCTTCGCAGGCAGACAGCTGGATACAGTTCGAGAAAAGTAAGTTGACAGTGCTCCCTGAATCAACCAAGACAATCAATGTCAAGATAACACCAGACTTCAGAACTCTTGATAATAATGATTATTCCGTGGATATGGATGCCACTCTTGAGGGTAAGAAGATAAATTATACTGAGTCGCTCAGCTTCACTATCACAAAGAACAAAGAAATGCTCAAAGACCTGCTCGCATACTGGCCTTGGGTAATAGCCGGAATTGTGACTCTTTTAGCAATACTATTGGTAATAGGTCTTGTCAGTAGAAAAACCGAAGAAAAGAAAGAGAAAAAAGAGAAGAAAGAAAAGCCTCTCAAAGAGAAAAAGTCAGATAAGAAAGAGGATAAGACAAAGAAACAGAAAGGTAAAAAAGCAATATGGCCGTGGATCCTGTCAGGGGTTGTTGGCCTGATAATAATTCTCGCTCTTGGTTTCTGGGCATACAACACGTTCATGCCTGCAGCTGACAACACTGTTGAAGATGTCAACCTCAACCTTATGGAAGAAGCACCTGCTGAAAACATGTCAGTAACAGAGGAAAAAATAACAGAAGACGATCTGAATGAATCCCTCATAACAATAGATAGGAGCAGCGTGCCTGGAGAAGGAAACATACTGAAATTCGAGCTTGAAGAATATATCCTTCCGTTGTCAATAAAGAACCCGACAGACAGGAAAGCGAGATTCCAGGTCAGCACAGAGAATGAAAGTTGGGTATCATTTGACCATTATAATATAATAGTCGAGCCAGAGTCTTCAAAGACTGTTGATATGACCATAACACCTGACATGGATGCGCTCAAGGAGAGCGACTACATGATAACAATAAACACAATGCTTGAAGGTAAGAAGATAGACTATGAGGAAGAGCTATCGTTCGTTGTCAAGGATAATAATGATTTCAGGCTCGCCCTGTGGATGTATGCAGTTGTAGGACTTGTATTTCTCGGACTTGCCATACTGGTTGTTGAGATTGTCAAGAGAAAGAAAAAATCTCCTGCAGGCAAGAAAAAGTCAAAGACTTCGAGGAAAAAGGAAAAAGATATTGCAGACATCAACAAAGAACTTGCTGCATTACGAAAAAAGACCGTCCTTAAAATCAATAAGTGATTTCTTTTGTTTTTGTTATATTATACTTATAAATACAATAGGTTTAAAAATAACTTCTTTTTCTTTTCCTGTCCAGCCAATATGGGGCTGTAGTATAACCTGGCTAGAATAGCTGGCTCCAGTCTTGGAGCGATGAGGCAGAATGCCTGTGATTAGCTATATGGTATGTCAAGACATTGCTTTTGAGGAAGATACCAGCGGATCAGGGTTCGAATCCCTGCAGCCCCATATTTCTGATTTATGTCTTAATTTATAGGTGTAACCCCCTGATTTCTTATGGAAATATGTTTTTTAAAATTCAAGCTGTTTATGTGTTTCTAGCGTTTATATTATATTATATTATATATTTTATAATATATATAATATATAATAATAATAATTATTTACAATATAGAAAAGAAAAAAGCGGTGAATTTTTTGGTTTAAAACTGTTGTATGTTATGTATATGTACAATACAAACTATTTATTATTATAATAACAGTTCCAAAGGAAATAAAGGGGTGAGGGTAATGTTTTAAAAATATAAAATCAAATATCATTAAAAGCTCTGAAACGTTAAAATTTTTAACTTTAAACACGTTTTCACTAATATTAAATCTCCATTAGAAAAACCTTAAATACCTCTTCTTCTTTTGGAAATATATCACTAACAGAGGTGTTACAGCATGAGTGAAAAGGGGTTAAACAACTTCTTTGAGGAATATCTGAAGAAGGAACCATTGTTCATAAACAAGAGTGTCTTACAATCCGCATATACTCCAGATGAGATTCCTCACAGGGATGATCAGATCAAACAGATAGCAAATATACTTGCTCCTGCGTTACGTGTAGAAAGGCCTTCAAACATATTCATCTACGGCAAGACAGGGACAGGAAAAACAGTCTGCGTAAGACACACGACAAAGAAGCTTGAGCAGGTCGCAAAGCAGAACAACGTCAACCTCAAGATAGTATACCTGAACTGCAAACTCAGTAAGGTTGCAGACACTGAATACCGGCTGATTGCTCAGCTCGCAAGGGAGTTCGGCAAGGAGATACCATCAACAGGTCTTCCTACATCAGAGGTGTACTCTATATTCTATAAAGCAATAGATACAGAAAAGAATGTAATATTGATAATACTTGATGAGATAGACCAGCTCGTAAGCAGGACAAGCGACGAGATATTATATAATCTCACAAGAATAAATTCTGAACTGAAGAACTCACAGATAGCAATCATAGGAATATCAAATGACCTTGTTTTCGCGGACAACCTCGATCCGAGGGTTAAATCATCATTGAGCGAAGAAGAGCTTGTATTTCCACCATACAATGCATTGCAGATACAGGACATACTCAAAAAAAGGTCTAGCAAAGCATTCAAGGAAGGGGTGCTGGAGACAGGAGTGATAGAAAAATGTGCAGCATATGCTGCAAAGGACCACGGTGATGCCAGGAGAGCGCTCGAGCTCCTCAGGGTTGCAGGAGAGCTTGCAGAAAGAAGCGGGGAGACCAACATAGAAGTTAATTACCTCGACATGGCAGAAGAAAAGATAGAGAAAGACAGGGTTATAGATACGATAAAGACACAGCCGCACCAGTTCAAGGCGACACTATACGCAGCACTTACACTCGACAAGGGCAAGAAATCAACACTTTTCACAGGAGACCTCTATGAAGTGTACAAGGAGATATGCGCCAAGACAGGACTCAGAAGCCTGACACAAAGAAGGGTGTCAGACATAATAGCGGAGTTTGACATGCTCGGCCTCATAAACGCGAAGGTCATATCCAAAGGAAGATATGGAAGGACCCGGGAGATAAACATGGCCATACCACAGTCCATTGAACCTAAGATAAAAGAGATACTCGTAAAGGACCTAGGGCTCTGATTTAAGCCACACATCATCTCTGATGTTTTTTTATCTTCATTCCATCCATAAAGGGGGATAATTTGGTTGAAGAAAGGAAAAGAGAGATAGTATCCTTATTGATGAACAAAGGAATAATATTAGATACAAACATGTTCAACAGGATCAACAACATAACAGACATCGACGGATTCTACAATTTTCTCATCAAAGAAGAACGTTCAGGACAGTCACTGGCTGATTTCGACGAAATAATAGGAAAATATGGCTCAGGAAAATCATCTTTGCTCGGCGAGAGCGCAAAAACCGACACCGATAACATAAGAAAGGCATTACAAGGCAGCGTAGAAGTCACTTTCTCATACAAAGAAGAACCAAAGAAAAGAGGTGTCCAGGATTTCCTGGGGCTTTTCACCGCAAGATACAATGCACTGAGACCGATTCTCCAGAACAGGAAAGAGCTCCAGAACCTCACGTCGATAAACCGCCTGAACCAGAAACGGGAAAGGGAACAGACAGCAATAATCGGGCTTGTCATGCAAAAACAGGCAACAAAAGCAGGCAACATCATGCTGACAATAGAAGACCCTACGGGCAGTATAAAAGTAATAGTATCCCAGAACTCAGACTCTTACGAGCTTGCGAAGGACACAGTGCTCGACGAGGTAATAGGCGTTGCAGGCACATCAGGGGACAAGATAATGTTCGCGAGCAACCTATACGTACCAGACATACCAATCTACAAGGAACTCAAGAAAAGCCCTGACGAGACATACGCCCTCTTCCTGGGCGACTTCCATTTCGGGTCGAACCTTTTCCTCAAAGAGCCGTTCGAGAAACTTATAAAGTGGATATGCGGAGAGCAAGGGGGAGAGAGACAGAAGGAGATAGCCAGCAAGCTGAAATACATATTCGTCGCAGGTGACCTTGTCGAAGGGGTAGGAATATATCCCGGCCAGGAGAACGATCTCGAAGTTAAGGACATATATGACCAGTACAGCGAGCTCGCAAAACACCTGAGCAAGATACCACACGACAAGCAGATAATAGCCTGCCCTGGAAACCACGATGCGATGAGGATAGCAGAACCACAACCGCCGCTCTACAAGGATTTCGCAGAGGCAGTATGGAGGCTGCCTAACGTGACCATGGTCAGCAACCCCGCATACGTCAACATACATAAATCAGCAGATTTTCCAGGATTCGATATCCTGATGTACCACGGATTCAGCTTCATATACTATGCAGATCAGGTCGAGTCGATAAGGAATCTTGGAGGGCAGAAGAGGTCAGACCTCATAATGAAATTCCTGCTCCAGAGAAGACACCTGGCACCGACACACACATCGACACTATACCTGCCTGACGCGAACAAGGACAGCCTTGTCATAGACAAGATACCTGACTTCTTCATCACCGGACACATACATAGGGTATCTGCAGCAAGCTACAGGAACATAACCATGATAAACTGCTCATCATGGCTGGAGATGACAGAATACCAGGAGAAAGTAGGCCTGTACCCGCAGCCAGGCAGGGCTGTGCTGGTCAACCTCCAGACAAGGAAAGTAAAGATACTGAAGTTTTATGACGATCCGAACGAGGATCAGGAAAACTGAAAATGGTGGTCGCAAGCAAAGAGATGCACGGGTATTTCGACGATATCCAAAGCAGGTGCAAGAAAGAGTTCAGCATAGCTTCAGCAGCGAGGAAGAAAGGATATGACCCATCTGAAAAGGTGGAGGTCAAGCTCGCAGCCAACATGGCAGAGAGGGTAGTAGGACTCATATCAGTCATAGCTCCGCAGATAGCAGACAGCGGCGTAGTAGAGAGAATCATAGAGCTCGAAGAGAAATACGGAGCGCTCGACTGGAGGATAGCGCTCACCATCTCTCTTGAGGTCGCGCAGGAGAAGTTCTGCAAGTTCAAGGACCAGAAGGAAGCGATTGAGGTCGGAGTGCGCGTCGGGTTCGCGTACGGGACTGTCGGGGTCGTGAGCAGCCCGCTCGAAGGCCTGATAACCATAGACATAAAGAACCGGAGAGACGGAAAAGGGGAATACTTCTGTCTCAACTACGGAGGCCCGGTCAGGAACGCAGGAGGGACCGCGGCAGCATGGTCAGTCATAATCGCAGACTATGTCAGGAAGAACATGGGCTACGCAGAGTACGACCCTGACGAGAAAGAGGTCAAGAGATGCCCTACAGAGCTTGAGGATTATCATGAGAGGGTAACGAACCTGCAGTACTTCCCGTCAAAGCGGGAATCAGAGTTCATGATCAAGAGCCTGCCTGTAGAGATATCAGGCGATGCTTCAGAGAAGATTGAGGTCTCAAACTACAAGGACCTTCCAAGGATACCCACGAACCAGATCAGGAGCGGATACTGCCTTATACACTCAAGCTGCATCCCGCTCAAGGCAGAGAAGCTATGGAAGCAGCTGTCGAAATGGGGAAAGGACTTTGGAATGGAACACTGGAACTTCCTAGAGCAGTTCATAAAGATAAAGAAAGAGGCCCATGCGGCAGGAGGCGCGTCAGAGAAGAAGGAAGAGAGCGCAGACAGCAACATCAAGGTATCCCCTGACTACACCTACATAAAGGACCTCGTCGCAGGAAGGCCGGTCATATCACATCCCCTCAGGAATGGGGGGTTCAGGCTCAGGTACGGGCGAAGCAGGACATCAGGATATTCAGCGCAGTCGATACATCCAGCATCCATGCATGTATTGAGGAATTTCATAGCAACAGGCACACAGCTGAAGGTGGAGCGGCCAGGTAAGGGCGCGGCATTCACGCCATGCGACACGATAGAAGGGCCGATAATCAAGACAAAAGACGGAAGTGTGGTCAAGCTTGACACAGAGCAGAAGGCAAAGGACTTCAAGAAGCAGATAGGTGAGGTATTATACCTCGGGGATGTGCTGATAAACTACGGCGACTTCCTCAACAGGGGACATTCACTCATACCGCCAGGATACTGCGAGGAATGGTGGGCCCAGGAGATAGAGAAAAAGACAGTCACGATGTTCGGCAGCCTCGACGTGTACAAGCTCGCAGAGTTGGTCAATGTAAAGCCCGAAGAGCTCGAAAGGATAATCAAGAGCCCGCTGAAGAGACAACCCACACCAGAAGCAGCATTCAGGATAGCCAGATCCACAAACACACCATTACACCCAAAGCATTCGTATTTCTGGAACACGATAAACAAGGAAGAGCTGCCTGCGCTGGTGAGATGGCTTCACAGGATGAAGATAGAGAGCGATGAAAAAGGCCCGACAAAGGCGGTGTTGGCCATCGACAAGAACCAAAAGCGGAACATCGAACTGATAGGCCTACCACACACGGTAGCGTCCAATGAATATGTCATATTCGACAAGGCAGACGCGTTCATAATCAAGGAACTTTTCAAGATAGGGACAGGCGATCCCGAACACATAGAGAAAGAGCTGCAGGATATCATATCTGATGAGACGACAAAAGACACAGTAAGCGCAGTCAACAAGATATCGGGCATCACCCAGCGCGACAAGTGCGGGATATTCATAGGAGGAAGGATGGGCAGGCCCGAGAAAGCCAAGATGAGGAAGCTTACAGGAAGCCCGCATGTATTATTTCCCGTCGGAGAGGATGGCGGAAGGCTGAGGTCATTCCAGTCAGCTCTGGAGAAAGGCAAGATAACAGCAGAGTTCGCGACATACAAGTGCGACAGCTGCGGCAAGGAAGTGATGCTGCCTGTCTGCCCTATGTGCGACAAGAAAGCAAGACGGCAATACCATTGCAGGGTGTGCGGGCCGATAGATACAGAGACCTGCCCAAAGCACGACAAGACAATGGCCTATGCAAGACGGGACGTAGAGATAGGGCTTTACTTCAAGAGCTTCCTTGACAAGATGAAGACAAAGACATTCCCTGACCTGATAAAAGGGGTCAGGGGAACAAGCAACAGGGAGCACATACCAGAGCACCTGATGAAAGGGATACTGCGCGCGAAGCATGATGTATGCGTCAATAAGGAAGGGACGGTCAGGTATGACTGCTCAGAGCTGCCTATAACCCACTTCAAGCCGAAAGAGATAGCAGTCACAGTCGAGAAGCTGAAGGAGCTCGGATACACCAAGGACATAAAAGGCCGTCCGCTGGAGGACGACAAGCAGATACTGGAACTCAAGCCCCAGGATATAGTGATACCTTGCTGCCCTGTCTCTCCTGATGAACCATCCGACAAAGTGATATGGCGAATATGCGATTTTGTCGATGAGGAGCTCAAGACCCTCTATGGGTTGAAACCATACTTCAACATCAAGACAAGGGAAGACCTTGCAGGACAGTTGATAATAGGGCTTGCACCACACACATCAGCAGGAACGCTAGGAAGGATAATAGGTTTTTCAAAGACACAGGGATTCCTTGCGCACCCGCTCATGCACGCAGCAATGAGAAGGGACTGTTTCAGTTACGATACCCTCATCCCGATAAAGAAATGCCGAAAATGGACATTAATAGAACTTGGAAAGCTGGTAGAAGACCTGAACCCGACAGATATCGTGGACGATTTCGGGACGCGGGAAATCAAGGCGGACGGATATGAAACTCTCGGCCTGAAAGATAACAAAATAACAGAAGTCAAAGTCAACAATTTCACAAAACACGCTCCTCGCAGAATGATCGAGATAAAAACAAAGCTGGGGAGAAAAATCAAGACAACTTCCGACCATAAGCACATATCAGTCAGCAAAAAAACCGGCAAGGACAAGGTCGTAAGGGCATCTGAAATTAAAAAAAGGGACTTGTTGAGAATACCCTATAATCTGGACATAATGAAAAAAGACATCAAGCGGCTGGACCTGATAGACCTGTTCAAGGAATGTGACTGGGTGATGGTCCACGGTCTTGGCCTCCAGATGACCGATTTGAGATTGAAGCTAAGAAGTAAAGGACTGGCAGGAATCCAAGTGAATAACTATGTGACCAGGGATTCAGTCCCCATAAAAGCGGCTTATGACATCATAAGGGATACAAGACAAATCAATACGGAAAAGCTGATACTTTCTGCCAAAAGAGACCACGTGAAAATACCTTCTTTCATCCCGGTGGATGAAACATTCCTGAAAATACTCGGGTTGTATGTGGCAGAGGGATATTCCAGAAAGGTGCTGGGCAATAAGGGGCTATATCAGGTCTATATAGCTGCGGAAAAAGAATGCATAAGGAGTTTCGTAAAGAATTATTTCAAGACTAATATGTTCCTGAAACCCAGCGAAAACAAGAAGGACAGAGTCACTTATTCAAGCAGGATACTATATGAACTTTTTACCAGTATACTGTGCATGGGGTCCAGCGCCCATGAAAAACGGATGCCTAACAGATTCCTTAATCTGCCAAATAAAAAATTAGGCTGGTTGTTGTCAGGATATCTTGAAGGAGATGGTTCAGTCTCAACAACCGACCTCAGGATAACATTCGACACGGTATCAAAAGGCCTTTTACGGGATATTGATTTCATGTTCGGACAGATGAATATATTCGTGAAGAACAGGACATATGCCAAGGAACCCGGTCCAAAGGTACGCGAATTCTACGTGCGAAAAGGACGGAACATACCAAAATTCACATGTACAAAAGGGATAATACAAAGCAAGTTCATGACGAAAGCATCAGAATACATACGTTTCATCTCGGATGAAAAGCAAAAAAAACTCGAAAAACTCATGGCAACCAAAAAGTCCAGGAACATATCCCTCGATTATGACGATGACTGTTTCATTGATGAGGTCACCGGCACAAAAATCCTTGGAGAACAAACATCCTATTGTCTGAATGTCGATAATAATGTCGTGGTCGCAAATGGCATCTTGACCAGGCAGTGCGACGGAGACGAAGGATGCATACTGCTCCTGATGGACACATTCCTGAACTTCTCAAGCAAATACCTGCCAGACTCAAGAGGCAGCACAATGGATGCGCCGCTGGTCCTGACCTCTGTGCTGGCACCTACAGAAGTAGATGACATGGCATTTGATGTTGACCGAGTATGGAGTTATCCTCTTGAGTTCTATGAGGCGTGCCTCGAGTACAAGAAACCATGGGAAGTCAAGCTCGAGACCATAAAGAACGTCCTGCTCACAGAGCAGCAGTACGAGGGAATGGGATTCACGCACGATACAGAAGACATAAACGCTGGAGTGCTATGTTCAGCATACAAGACCCTGCCGTCAATGCAGGACAAGCTGCTGGAGCAGATGGCGCTCGCAGAGAAGATCCGTGCAGTAGATGAGGCAGATGTCGCAAGGCTGGTGATAGAGAAGCACTTCATAAGAGACATCAAGGGAAACCTCAGGAAATTCTCGCAGCAGGAATTCAGGTGCGTGAACTGCAATGAGAAGTTCAGGCGCCCGCCGCTTCTCGGCAAGTGCACTGCCTGCGGAGGCAAGATCATATTCACGATATCAGAAGGCAGCATAATCAAGTACCTTGAGCCGAGCATAAGCCTGGCCAACAAGTACGCACTGCCGAACTTCCTGAAACAGAGCCTTGAGCTGGTAAAACGGCGCATAGAGGGGGTCTTCGGCAAGGAGAAGGAAAAACAGGAAGGATTAGGTAAATGGTTCGGGTGATTTTTTAGCTTTTTCTATATATTTTGTTTATAAACCTTTTTTAAGCAAAAATATGTTTGGCAGGTTTTATTATTCTTGGCTGTTCTGTCCTCTATAATATAATAGAAAGATTTATATGTTACTACTTATTGGTTGTAAAAAGGTGTTGGTTTTTTCGGAAAAGGGGTTCTAGGGCCTTAAGACAGTGTTTTCGGAGACATGATGGCCAGGTTAAGAACAAAGGGCGAGTTAGAAGAGATAATCAAGCTAGTGTCATCCAGGAAGAGATCCGATGCGCACAAACTGGATGCCATCAGGAGAGCCCAGAATAAGCCGTATGAAGTTGGGTCAGCAGAGGCCGCAACACTGTTCTTCCAGGCAAAATCAGACCCGATCATGGATGAGATACTCCTTTCTTACATCACGATATTCAATGATGAAAGCAACCTTGTGATTACAGATATCAGAGATACAATAGGATCAAAAGACTCATGGGCAGATAAGGCCCGGAAGCTAGACAGTATGCTGTCCAGCATAGATGCTACATCCATAAGCAGGTCAGAGCATGCTTACCTGCATGATGTACAGAACCGGTTCATGCGGGCCAAGGCCGCGAAGAAGAGGAGCAATAAAGAGCTCAGGCAGGCACTTGAGCAGAGATTCGCAGACATCGACTTCTATGCGACAAACAATTTCCAGAAACCAGAGACGCCATATGACGAGCTTGCGGAAGTAATCCGCGACTCAAGCAGGTCAAACAATATCCTGAGGGACCTGACGAAAGCATACTCAAAAGTCGGCAGCGATGACCTCATCAACAACAGCATACTTGAGGCAGGAAAGGTGGCGCTCTCATGGCAGCCATGGAACGAGAGACTTTTCATGGTAGAGGACGCGCTCGCAGGAGTGCAGGATGATGGACTTAATGAGCATGAAGCCAACTATCTCGCACACATAGCCGGACACTTACGAAAGAACAAAGCCATATCCGAAAACATATTCCTAAGGCCAAGGAGAGACAGGATCGTCGGAAAGATAGCAGAGCTTCTCGGAGACGAGTACGCAGAATACAGCAACAAGGCAAAGAGGCTATATGCCTTAAAAGAAGAGATATCCGAGCTGGCTTCGATGGACTTTCCCTACAGCGTGCATGAAGAGATGCAATCGCTTATGATATCATATGATTCACTGAAATCAGAACTGCTCTCGACAGCTCCGTTTTTCTACCACAAGGAGATAGAGAAGACATGCAGGGAAATAGAGCGGGACCGGGAAAAGATAAACGCCGATTTCAGGCAGGCATATAGAGAATACCAGGTTGAGCTTGACAGCCTCAATGCAGTACAGGAGGCCTTCGATGCACTGACCGGTTCAGAGTCAGGGGTGCGGGCCATGGAACTCGCAGAGACACTCCTCCCTTCTTACGACCTAATCAAGAGAAGGGTGCTTGCAAGAGCACCTGTCGAGGAGATGGGGCGGGTAGAGAGAATATGCAGGTCAATAGACAATGATTTCAGCAGGATACTCGCTATGGAGCTGGAGGACAGGCAGTCATACAACAAGAATCTCGACAATCTGGCCGTTCTCGACAAGAGGTTCAGCCAACTTTCTCTCAGGAAAGGCGGTTCAGGAGCATATGAAGAGGCCCGAGGACTAGTGAAAGTGTACCGGCAGACAAAGGAGCATGTACTGACGAAAGCACCATACAGCGACGCAGAACGCGCAGAAGGAATGTGCGATGCGATAGAAAAGAATCTTGACGAGATAATCCTCAAAGAGAGAACATACCAGGATGAGAAAGCAGAGAAGGAGAGGAAAGATGCGACAGCAAAGCTCTGCAGGCTGCACAGGAGATTCACACAGCTCAGGTCAATGGATGGCGGTGAAGGCGCATCCGAAGAGGCGCAGCTGCTCATAGACTCATCCTACATACAGCTTAAGGAGAGGTCACTGCTTAACGCTCCCGAAGAGACCGGCAGGAAGATTGATCTGCTCTGCAGTTCGATAGAAAAAAACTACGACGAGATAGTCGAGAAAGAGACCGAGTACAAGACAGACATGTTCGAGCGCGAGAAGGAATCACTCAGGATAGATCCTAATGTTTTCCTGACATCAGAGAGGCCTCTCGAGGATCACATACCGATCAGTGCAATGCGAGACGGGCTCGACGGAATAGATATGGACTATATTGATGATAAGATTGGCCTGCTTGGCCGCATAGCCAAGGGGCTATCGACTACGATGGCATCATTGCTTGTGCTTTTCATACTGGCATCGCCGAACAAAGGGGGAGACGCGGCATCGCCTGCCAACAGGGAGGAGATCATGACGCCGGCCCAGGTAGCATACGAGCTGGACTCGTTTGTCGAGCAACAGACTGGCCAGACCATCGATCCGGTCATGGTTGCACAGCTGGAGAAGGAAAGGAAACAGAGAGAGAAGAAGGAGTTCCTGGAACAGATGGTCAACAGAACCAGATTTGCGAACATAGAGCTCAATGAGGAATACCTGCCAGATGAAAACAGTCTGGACGAGCTGACCGCCCTATACACGAAGAAGATGCATGAAAAGTTCCCGAACAAGACCGCATATCTCGACGGCACAGAGCTGCCTGTCAGATACAAGAAGGTCAATGGAAATATAGTCCCATTCATACTGCGGGACGGGTTGACCGTGACAAGCCAGTATGGCCTCAGGATAAACCCATTCATCAGTATGTCAAACAGGCAGGACTGCCTGGAGGGCAAAGACAAGGTAGAACAAAACGGCAAAAATATGATATGCGATGTCTTCCACTGGGGGACAGACCTTGTGTATTCAGAGTCACCAGACCTTTATGCAGTGACTCCCGGAGTGGTCACCAGCATATCATTCAACAGCAAGATAGGATATTCTGTAGAGTACGTGAGCCATCTCAGTGACGGATCAAAGCTACTCTTCAAATACCTACACATGAAAGAAGCCCCTAAACATCTAAGGGAAGGTGACAGGGTAAGCCCGTTCGACACGGAACCGATAGGGCAGTACGGCGGTGACTGGAGTGGGACAACCGGAGAGCACCTGCATATAGAGATGAGGATAAGGGACCGGAACGGGATTGCCAGGTGGGTCAATCCTGCGCATTACCTGCCGATAAACGAAGGCATCGCCCTCGCAGAGTACATACAGAATAGGGAGACCGCCCCTGGCGAAGGTGGTATCAGGGTCGCGCAAAACAAGAAAGGCAAAGAAGGTGTAGGTTCCTCAAAGATAGAGTACATGGAAGGTGAGGACGAAGAGGAATATTAAGTCAATTCTGATAATCTGTCCTCATCCGCGCTCTACAACACACTGAGCATAAGGCACGCCAGAAATGGACATTATGCAATCTTTCTCGACCAGTCTTTTCTTGACTAGGAGAGCCACTGATTTTTCTCCGACGGCATTTACGACGTAAGCATCTTCTAGAAGATCCGTTATCTCCTCTTCTGTCCTGCTCTCGCCTTTATAGAAATTGGCAGAAAGGTCAAGCCTGCGCTCATCGTCCTCTATCGTCTTTCCCAGCAGATCAGAGTCGCAGATGGCAAGCATCTTGCCGTTTGGTGTAGAATGGACCTTGACAATCATCTTCTTATCGTAGCATCAGAGGCTAGCCTTCATCGCTTTTACCTGGTGCTTAGAACCGCAGGCCTGGCACTTCATGAATGAAAGGTCCCCTTCCTTGATTATCTTCGTGTCAGGCTTTCCGCAGTCACGGCAGAGAACGTATTCAGAAGCGTATTTCCTGACTTTCTCGTTGATCCTAGATGCAGGGACCTTGGCCCCGAACATCAGGGA
>CAZNGE010000021.1:20437-23142 GCA_964572875.1 uncultured Methanosarcinales archaeon
GAGAGAAAGATTTAAATACTTTATAAATGAAAACAAAACCATGGTTTTCGAATCAATGATACGGCCATTGACTGCTGTGAAGCGTCCCTGGGAACTTTTCTTCTACGGGCTTTTCGTCTCATCGATAGGCACATTCTTGGGATACTGGATATTCAGGGACAAGGCAGACCTGGTCATGATATTCCTCACAACATTCGCATGCATGCCGCTCATGTTCCACGCAATAAGGCATGAAGAGAAGAATGACCTCGTTCTCGAAAAAGAGACATCCATGCTCAAGAGGCACAACAAGGTCCTGCTGTTCTATATATTCCTCTATCTGGGCATGACCGTGGGCTTTGTCACCTGGTATGTCGCGCTTCCTGCAGACATGTCGCAGACAATGTTCAAGCAGCAGATAACAACCATTGCCCAGATCAACTCTCCTGTCCAGAGCAATGTAGTTGGCGGGGCGGTCAGCACATCCCTGTTCAACAGGATATTCTTCAACAACGTCAAGGTCATGATATTCTGCATACTTTTCGCGTTCTTCTATGGCGCGGGGGCTATATTCATACTCGCCTGGAACGCATCAGTCGTAGCGGCAGCCATAGGCAACCTCATCAAGCTCGGGATGGCCAAATATGCGGCAGTCGGAGGCATGGCAAAGATGGCCGCCGTGACCCAGACAGTGACATACTCATTCTCGAGATATTTCATCCACGGCGTCCCGGAGATGATATCATACATGGTAGCAGGTCTCGCAGGAGGGATAATATCCGTCGCAGTGATAAACAAGGACTTCAGGACGGACAATTTCCAGAAGATAGTCCTTGATGCTTCATCATTGCTGATAATATCGATGGCAATTCTCTTTGTAGCTGCAGTCGTCGAAGCATACATAACACCTTCGCTGTTCTAGAAATTTCAGGAGAAAATTTCACCTCATTCAAGGACCTTATACCTTCCAGGGCGGATCTCGAAGATGTCCCCGTGCTCAAGAAGCCTGCTGATCATACCTTCAACATCATCTTTTCCGGACTTCGCAGATATATCCTCGAACCCGACACCATCCCCTTTATCCAATTGACGTATGATGTCAAGCACCTCTGACATAGGATTGGCATCTTCGACAAGATCCTCTGTCTCAACAGAAAGATACTCTCCTTTAGCGGGAGATTCCCGCGCTTCTGGCCGGCTCTCTTCAGCACGCTTCTGGAGATGCTTCATCGAAGCGAGCTCAAGCTTTCTGACCTCCACCCACCTCGAGTCAGTTATCTTCCTTATTATCTCAGGCACGATATAACGGTCGGTTCCGAACTCCCTCGGCCTGCCTATCACAGTCACGATGTCACCAACATCCAGAGGCTTAGCGGGCTCAAAGAACTTCAGGGCTATGCGTCCACTCCCATCATCAAGTATGAAGTTCTGCGAGACAACATCTGCTTCCTGCAGTTCTTTCGATATAATCACTCCCAGAAGGTTGGCTCTTGAGATCTTCAAGTCGCCGACAGCGATGTAGTTCGGAAGCCAGCCATCCTCCTTCACATACCTGTTGTTCACTATATCCGCTACCCTTGCCTTGAACGCGACCTGCCTTCTTGCCGATTCTCCGTCTGCCATGGCCTTATTTCCTGTTGATTGTTTTTATAAATTTTGTCATGGGCGAAGGGGGTGCGGGCATAAGCTTTAAATAAGCAGAAAGCTTCGTCACCGGTATGGTACAGCAGAATCTCGTGTCCTATATCATATCACAGATGCGCCAAGGCAAGCGGCTGGAGGAGATAAATAAGTTCTTAGTGGATTCAGGATATGACAAGGCAGAGGTAGAGAGCTCTGTGCAATATGTGCTGAACACGCAGACAAACCCCCGGGTCGCAGAAGAGCAGAGGATACAGCAGCTTGCAGCGTACATACAGAACCAGCTGAACGCAGGATATGCTTCCCAGACTATCGCAAACTTCCTCATATCAAGGGGATATCCTTATTATGAAGTCAATTCTGCCCTACAGCAGGCGACAGCGCCCAAGAAAGAGGTCAAGATTGAGCACAAGCTCGTGGTCTTTGCGCTCATCGCGATGTTCGTCATGACTGCAGCAGTCACTGTGATGTATTTCAGGGCATACACACTGATAGGGATCGGCGTGCCTGAGAAGCTGCTTGACGTGGAGACAGAGCGTCTCAGCACAATCGTGCAGCAAGGAGGGGAGCTGGCATTCCAGGTGAAGCTGATAAATTTCGGATACGAGAAACGGTTCGATGTGATGCTTGAGTATTCTGTTATAGACAGGGAGACGCAAGGAGTCGTGCTGGAGAAGACCGAGACAGTCGCCCTATCCACAACGCTTGAGAATGTGGTCCGTTTCGCAATACCAGAGGAGATGAAGCCAGGAAGATACGTGCTACGCGTGGACGCGACCTACAAGGACTTTACAGCAACATCAGGATTCGTGTTCGACCTCCTGCCGAAAGAGCTTGCTGAGGAAAGGCTGGAAGAGATACGCAAGGAACTTCCTCCTGTGGAGGCAGAGATACCTGAACTGGCTCCTGAGGGACCTGCTGCAGGAGAAGAGGCAGAGATACCAGAGGCAGTGCCGACGCCTATAACCCCGCCTGCAGAACGTGAGAAAAAATTCTATGAAGGCAAGACCAGACAGCAGGCATTCGAGATGGTGAAGGCCGTATCAGTTAGAGAGCCTGAAAGGGCTATCGAGATGTGCAAAGAG
>CAZNGE010000022.1:0-4959 GCA_964572875.1 uncultured Methanosarcinales archaeon
TCAGCCCATAGCGCCCTGCGCAAGGGTTATCACGAAGAACGCCACTGTCATCAGTATCAGTGAGTGCTTGGCGCCTGAGCTGAGATCACCTTCGGACAGCTTGCCGAGGACAAGGCCTGCGAACAAAGCCTGGATGAGCGCGAGCATGAGGAACACACCCCTGATTGATGTCAGCCATGCGCCGAGGGTACCGATGAACGCTCCGACAGAAGAGTAGTCTATCTGCACTGTACGTATTGCGCCGCTGAGCGCGGCAGAGCTTATCGCCATGCCTCCCTCGCTCACCCCCTCTATGTTCTTGGACTCTATGTCCGCGATGTAGGGTATGAGAAGGTTCTGGATGACCACCATCACCCCGAGGAATACTATGAATATGATATAGCTCTGCACGAGCTGGGCATGGATGCTTGTCTTCCTGGACAGCTTTATCTTCTTGATCTCAATCACTGAGCTGGTCACTGTCTCGAGCACATCCTCTATGTTGCCGCCGGACACTTCCGCCTCTATCACTGTCGCGATGCTCCTCTTGATCACCCCGTTCTTGGTCTCGTTCGCGAAATTCATCAATGCCTTATGGACAGGTATGGACCACTCGACCTGGTTCGCGAGCTTGACGACATGCGGTGTAAGGGCGCCGTAATCTGTCTTCGAAACATAGACGATCGCCTTGCTGACCGGCATGCCTGACTTCACTGATCCGACCAGGTTCCGTACGAACTCAGGGAACATGGACTCAAGCTCCTTCTGCTTCCTGGAATTCACGAAGAAATCTATCCAGAACTGGCTCCACCCTATGCTAACCGCGATGATTATGAGAGGGACGAACCACGCGGTCCTTAGGAAGAATATGAAGTCTATCACGAAGAATATTATCCCGAAGACTATCGCGATGATGTGCCTTTTCTCGAATGTAAGGTTAAGAGCCATCTTGTGTATGTTCCCTCATAATATCAATATCATTATCTGATCATATCTCCGGCTGCGTCATGGTCAGGAACGTGAGGAAGCTCACGTTCATTAGCGGGATGACGACGTATGTGCCTATCACTATGATGACACTCACGTTCATGCCGCCGACCTTTCCGCCGAGCAGGCTGACAAGTGACAGGGCCGCGACAAAGAACAGCGGCGCAGCGATGAGTATTCCGGTATATATGTCTGAATACGTCGAGACAGTCTCTGTATACTTCTGCCTCTCCATCTTATAGTTCATCATGGCCTCATCAGACTTCTGGCCGAAATACTGCCTCAGGTCGCCGCCTGTCTGCGTGGTCGATATCATGCCCTCAAAAAAGTCCTTGAACTGGTATGACGGGGTCGTGGCCGCGACCGACTTGAGCGCGGTGAGCACGTCATAGCCGAATATCTCGATGTAATTGACTATCTTCTCTATCTCCACAGAGACCTCGCCATACTCCTTCGAGACCGAGATCAGCTTGAACATCCTCACGGGAGAGACCCCTGACGATGAGACCGCGGCCATGTGGTTTATCGCGAAAGGGAGGTTCGTGTTTATGGAACGACGCCTCTGCTTCATCTTAGAGTAAGGATAGGAATAGAACCCCGCGAACGCGGCAAGGCCTGTCAGGATACCCATCATCAGCGTCCGGAATAGGATCTGCGAGATAGGCAGTGCGCTTGCAGAGAAGAAGAACCCGAAAATGAATAACCCCAGCAGGGTGCTCAACATAACGCCCAGCACCATCATGTTCACGTATGTGTTCGACAGCACCTTTATGTTGGCGAGCCTCAAAGCATGGTACAGGTCCTTGAAGAACTCAGGAAAGGTGTCAAGAAGGTACAGGCTGGTCCTCCTTATGGCAAGATTCGCGAGCGATCCGAAGAACGAAGGCTGGTATATCTTTAAGGCCTTCCTCTTCTCCATTATAGACCTTATCCTCTTGGCCTCCTTAGTGAGCGAAGTCGCGGTGATCTTCTCTATCTGGGCGCTTATCTCAGGCTTTGCCTTCCTGCGCAATGTCTCGAGGTGTATCGTCGACATCGGTGTCTCTGAAGACTTGTCTTTGAACTCAACCTTCCTTCCCCTCCAGAGGAGGTTCCGTATGTAATCGATGCCGAAGAAATGGCTCATCGCGACACCTATCGAGGATTTTGCTTTCTCAGGCTTCCCTATCCTGGCCTTGCCGGGCTTGGTGCCCTTCTCCGTGAACAGTTCTGAAGGCTTGGGCTTCCCTACGAACCAGTCCCACCAGGTATACCTCGGGCCTGCAACAGTAGCATGCATCACCATCTCCTCTTCAGCGGGAGCTTCTGCAGGCCTTACCTCTGGCTTTGCTGCAGGCCTGGCCTCTGGCTTCTCCGGTTTTGCCTTAGGCTCTGCCCTTATCTCCGCCATCTGCTCCTTGATCTCCTTCCTGGCGAACGTCCTCCTGAAGAACAATGATATCCGGTCCATGAGCGAAGGCTTGACCTCGACGAGCTTCACTTCAGGAGCTGCCTCTGCCTCAAGCGCTTCCACCATCGTCTCTGCAGGCGCAGCCTCTATAGGCATGGGCTTCGCCCCGACCTCCGCCTCTTTCGCGACCTCAGGCTCAACCTTCGGCGCTTCGACGTGCCTGGGCGCTACTGACTCTGGAGCAGGTTTCGGCGCTTCGACGTGCTTAGGTACGTGCTTAGGTACGTGCTTAGGCACAGGCTTCGGCCTGGGCTTCACTATCTCTATCTTGACATATCTCGTGTCTGTGTATGCCTCGTAGAATATCTGCGCATTGTACGTCTCGACCCTCTTGAGGAGCGACAGGATATAGGAGTTGTAGTAGTTAATCCACTCCTCCTTTGTCCTGCCCTTAAGCATCTTCTTCTGGAGCTTCTCAAACTCAAAATAGGTATATTTCCCTGCCTGGTAATCGTCGAAAAGAAGCTTCAGGGACTTCGAAAGGTTCTGCTTGTAGAAGCTGTACGTCTCGATCTCTGAGACAAGATCAAGCAATTTCCCTGCAATAACCTGTATGTTCTTCATTTTCTAAACACTACCATCAGGGCTTTCGCATTGCCCCCCCAAAGTGTGACCCAATAACCATTACCTGAAAACACCCTCTACACGCGCAGCCTCGTTCTTGACGTGCAACGAGAGCTTGAGTATGCGGTCCCTGGCGAACTTCGCCTCGTCTTTCTTGAGGTCGAGCTCCCTCTTCCCTTTCGGAGCGGACTCGAGCAGCTCATCGTACAGCTCTGCGAGCGAGGCTATCTCCCTCACGCTCTCGTCGATGTTCACGAGTTCCTTTGTGAGCTCTATCTTCCGCTTCATATCACATCATCCATCCTGCTGTCCTTATTTTATGTTGAACTGCTTGAGGACCCCCTGCGGGTTCTTGTAGTAATCGTTTATGACCTTGTTGAAGTCCGCGAATCTCGCGATGTTCCTCTTCACCATCGCGTTGAGGACCGCAGCGCGCCTGTTCAGCTCTGCCATCAGCTGCGCATCGGTCATGCCCGTCCTCTTGGTGATCTTGTCGAAGATGGTCGGCTTGCCATTGAATTTTATCACGTCCTTGATAGGGTCCCACTCGAAGACCGCGTTGAACTTCGCCTTGCCGAGCGCCTGCTCGATCTCCTGTATCTCATCCACTTCCTTGAGGCGACGCACGTTCTTGTCCTGGTCCTTGATATGGATGCAGATGCACACGACGTCAAGCGCCTCGACCAATGAAGGCGAGAGGTTTATCGGAGGCGTCTCAAGCCTCTTGACCACTGTGTCGACAGAGGCCGCGTGGAACGTAGAGAACGAAGGGTGGCCTGATGCCATGCCCTGGAACAGGACATATGCCTCCTTGCCCCTTATCTCACCCACTATGACATAGTCAGGGTTCTGCCTGAAGCTCTCCCTGAGAAGGTCGAACAGGGTTATCTCGCCGTACTGCGTGCCGAGCACGGTCGGCATCCCGAAGCCCGCGCGCGTCACAGCAGGAAGCCAGTTTATGTGCGCAAGGTTCAGCTCGCGCGTATCCTCGATAGAGCATATCCTCGCCTCAGGGGGGATGAAATCCACTATGCAGTTCAGGAAAGTGGTCTTACCAGAAGCGGTCTCGCCCACGACCATCAGGTTGAACTTGTTCTCTATCACCATCCAGAGGTATGCGAAAGCCTCTGCAGTGACTGTGTTGGACTGTATGAGATGGACAGGGGTCCAGGGCTCCTTGGTGAACTTTCGGATCGTGAATGTCGGCCCTCTTGTCGTTATGTCCTCAGTATATGTCGCGTTGACCCTCGAGCCGTCAGGCAGGGTGCCGTCGAGCAGGGGCTTCGCGTACGAGATGTAGCGGCCTGTCTTCTGGGCCAGCTTCTCGATGAAGTCGGTCATGTAGGTGGCATCCTTGAACTCCACATTGGTCTTCAGGTTCTGGTATTTCCTGTGCACTATGTACAGCGGGAAATTCAGGCCGTTGCACTCGATGTCCTCAACATAATAGTCGTTGAGCATCGGCTCGATCTCGTTCAGGCCGACGCTGTTGCGGTACACATAGTACATGAGCTTGTTGTAGGTCTTCTTGCTCACCTTGGCACCCAGCTCTATCAGTATGCTCTGCACGTTCTTCTCGAGATACTGTATCAGGATGTTTGACTTTGCCGCGCGGACAAAGCTGATGTTTATCATCTCCTCGAGCCCGAGGTTTATCAGCTCAAGCAGCTCCTTCTCGGTCTCGTCAAGCACCGGCTCCTCGATAGCGTATATCAGCTCATTCTGCTTGTCATCCCAGTAGATATGGCAGTATGCATAAGGCGGTATCAGAGGGTACCTCACATTCATCGTCCGCTTCTCCTCGTAAGGCGGAAGCTTTATCGTCTTGGGACGCAGGTCGATGTAGAACCCGCCTTCAGTCTCTACAGGCGCCTCTTCAGCAGGCTTGGGCGCAACCACGTCAGGATCGACAATATCGCCCTGCTCAGGATCGCCCTGCTCAGGAGCCTTCCCAGAAGCCTTCCCAGAAGCCTTCCCAG
>CAZNGE010000022.1:5059-22419 GCA_964572875.1 uncultured Methanosarcinales archaeon
AGCCTTCCCAGAAGCCTTCCCAGAAGCCTTCCCAGGAGCCTTCCCAGGAGCTGCAGTCTCGTCTGGTCCAGGGACCTTCGCACCCATAAGAGTCTTATCTTCCTTCTTCATCTCAGCAGCCTCTGTAGACACGCCCATCTTCGTAGCAGTCTCCTTTGCCTTCTCTGTGACACTTGCCATCGCTGCCATCTTCTCCCTGGCGTCGCCGCTGATATCAGACTTGCCTCCTGCAAACACGACACCTTCGGATCTCGGCTTTGCCTTTGAATCTATGACTAGCTTCTCCTCCTTGCCTGCTCCTGCTACGCCTGCTGCGCTGCCTGCAGCAGATGCTGTCATGTCAGGTGCTGCCTGCGCAATCGGTGCTCCGGGCGCTTCTTCCTTTTTCCTGAAAAACGGGAATGCCATTTTTTCCTGCCTTGTCTCCTTGATTTATCCTTACTTTATCCTTACCTTATCTTTAGCGTATCCTGACCTCCATGAAATCCCTGTTGCTCTGGAGGTTGAACTCTATGACTGTGTAATATGTCGAATTGGTATTGTTTATGTAGTAGAGCACGCGCGCCTCTCCGAGGCTAGACCCTTCGTCCTCAAGCACAGAATAGCCAGGGTAGCTCCAGTCTGCCGCTCCGCCGAAGTCGAACTCGAACTGGCTCGCGGCTGCAGTCTCCGTGCCTGCCTCATGGTCCTTGAAGATAGGATTCTTGTCCATCAGCATGGCTGAGCGGTTGAACACGCAGGTGTCAGGGTCCTCGCACCTGTAGAAAGCAGCACGCAGGTAGGTGTTCTCAAGAGTGTAGTTGCCGCTGTAGCTTGTCGCGGATACATCTGCATTAGATGTTATGTACAGGTTTCCCAGCTCGATCTGCTGGCCTGACTCCAGGATCTTCGCGTCGGTCCTCAGGCTCCACCTCAGCGAGCCGTCCCTCAGCTCGAGGGTGCCCTCATCTATCTCGACAGGAACGACCCTCTGCGAGCCGATGCCCTCCTCGCTTATGTCGCTTATCTGCTGGTTAAGAGAAAGGAACGTGTTCTTGCTCCGCGTGAAAGCAGCCTTGTCCTGCAGGCCCTTGAGAACAGGCACTCCTGCGTTGAGGACAAGGACCATGACTATGGTTATCACAAGTATGTAAAGGATCGCTGAAACCCATATCTGCGCTCTAGCCATCTATATGCCTCTTTTTTTTACTGTGAAAATGATCTGTTTGATCTGCTGAAAATGAATGGACCTTCATGCCCGTGCCCGTCAGGATACCCTGCTCATTTCAGTCCAAAGCTCAGGTTGCGGAAATTAACATCTTCACATCCGACAGGATATACGAGCACCCAGCCCGTGACCTCTATCGGCAGGCTGACCGGCTGGACAACGCCCTGCGAAAGCGCGATGCTGACCTCCTTCCGCTCTGTGCTGCTCTCGACCACGATATTGTCTATGTCCTTGCCCAGCGTGTTCTCCATCTCGAAATACAGCGTGCCGTTATCATAAGACACGCTCTCGGGCTTGATGTCGAAATAATACCTGCCGCACTCGATTGTCGCGAACGTCCTCTGCTCTGAAAAGGCAGTCTGATCATGATATACCCGGAATATCCAGCTTGCGGTCATGACAACCAGGAGTACGAAGATCGCGAACAAAAATATCAGTACGCTTATTTTCTTTGACCTTGTGTCTGCCATTTTCGGTACTCACTGTATCCGGCCGGTACAAAAAATAAATAAAAAATGCCTCAATCCCATATCTCTGCGCAAGGCTTGATGTTGGTCTCTGTCTCAGCGCTCGACGGGCATGAGACCTCGCTGCCTCCCACCTTTATGTAAGGCGTGAGCTTAAGCTGGATGGGATCACCATATACTGTGTCATCATACGTGAAGTTCAGCAGTTTTGCAGCATTCATCGTAAGGTTCGAGTCATCACCCAGATCGATGGTATAAGGGACGCGGGTAGCATCTCCTATAAGCCTGGCCTGGATCTTCTCGACAGTCCGCGACTGCTTGTTCTCTACGATGAAATATATCGTCTTGTTGTCTGTCTCGTTATGGCATATCTGCGGGACGCTGTCGATGTCAACTATGTTTATATCGACCTCTGAAGCGCACGTCACCTCTGTGTCCGACCGCTCCCTCGCGATGTTGGCCGTGTCCTCGACATAGCCCCTGCCCCAGTTCATGACGACCGCTCCCAGTGCCACTGCGAACGCTATCAGAAGGACCGTAGCGATGAGAGGCGAGACCGCTTTCCTGTACCTAAGGATCCGTATCGTATTGTTTTTCATTGTCATCATGCCCACCTCACCTTGTCATGCGCTGAATCAATTCGTTCAGCCGCTTCTCTTCTGAATGCATTGTCTTCACATAAGGCACCGTGCCTATTATAAGGACACACAGCCCCATGATGACCAGGACGTTCAGCAACGGCTTCTGTATGTAACCGTTGATGAAACCCAGCACTGCCACGAACATGAAGACAAAATACAGAATCAGGCTCTTGTTCATGACAAGCATCGATTTCTCCCTGTTGAGGCGGGACTTCTCCACCTCCAGGTCAATGACCTCTTTACTGATACCATGCTTGGCCATTTTCTTACCTCCGAAATTTTTATTTCGGTGGTCCCTCAAATCTGCTTCACAGATTTGAGTTACCTCCTTTTTTTATAATTTAATTATTAAACATTTAATTAATATATGATAATAAATATAACATCAACACACAGTCACCTCTTTGGACGCCTTCTTCTCAGCGCAGATGATGTCCATGTTCTCCTTTGTTATGTGCGGTATGACCTCGATCCGGGTCGTCTCGGTCGATGTGCCCGTATCAAGGCTGACCACCTTCTTACGGTTCGGATTCATGCTTATGTTGGTCAGATTCGTATGTATAGGCACCCGGTCATTATAAAGCCTGAAGTCGATGCTGTCAATCCTTATATAGTTCCTATTTTGGAGCGTGATATTTAAAACTTGTGATGAACGGCAGGCGTCCTCGATATTGATGGATACAAGCCTGCATTCATCTGTATTGTACACTACTTTCTTCATGTCAGTGGTAGAAGACTTTGTGTAAGATACCATGAAGTTATACATGAAAGCGCTGAGCATAACTGCAAAAGCGACCAGAAGGACCCAGGATATCCAGGGAGAAACCGCTTTTTTCTGGCTCCTGATGCGTTTTAGCCCGCTTATCCTGTCTGCGGAGTTGTTTTCACAGCTCTTTTTCATTTTTGATGTCTCTTGAACGCTAATCCATGACAAATATTTCCCTATCAGCGCCTTTGCGAAGCCTCAATACTGCTTTGGCCCCTGTGCCCTGATTAGAGATTGTGAATTTATAAATGTTTTCATGAAAAACATCGTCCCGCACCTCTAAAACCACTTCTGAGAGGCCTGAGCCGTCAAAATAGTCTTCCGTCCCTGGCGCTATGGTCTGGTTCAGGTTTATCACCTTCACAGGGTTGCTCATCCTGTTGATGAAGTACACATAGCCCCCATGCTCAAGCACCGAAAATATCCCGATATCCAGCTTCTTCATCTTGGAGTATGAGATGAAATTGTCCATGAACCGGGCATACTCTGCATCCACGTCTGCCTGCTCAAAAAGGGCCGTGTCGATGGCTGCGTCGCTCTCGAACCTGAAGTTCCCATACGCGTTCCTGAACGCATTTGATGACTCAGGCACCACATTCCCAGACTGCAGCAGCAACGTAGAGTATGCTATGAGGATTATCGCTGTAAGTATGTAGAACTGCGCTTTCCTGTGCATGATGAGCTGTTTGATTCTTTTCATCTGGTCCACCTATTCAACAGTTATTGTGAGGTTCACCTTGCCATCCTGCGTGACGCCTCCATGGTTGAGGTATATGGAATACCTTCCAGGGCTGAGCTTTACCTGTTTCCCACCAAGGAACACATCCTCATACCTGAGCTCGTTGCTTATTATGAACTCGTGCGCCTCATCACTGAAGCCGAAAGACGGGACCTTACGGTCAAGGAAGCCATTGTCCTCAAGATCATTCTCTACGCCTGACTCCTTGAAAGGCTTTGTCGCGAATATCTTTATGGTGTTGAGCTCAGTGTCTGCCATGATATCTCCGCCGCCTGCGACCGCGCCTGAGTTCTCTGTTGCGATGCCCACATACGCGCTGCCTTCTGTGGCATGAGTCAGGTAGCTCCCGACATAAGCGCCTCCACCTGTGTAAGTCACTCTTAATGTCCTGTTGGTTGTCGGGAACACAGACGGGGCGACCGTCACATATACGCTCGATGACCTGCTGACCGCTCCTGCCGCCGTTGTGGCTACAGCATAGATCTCGTTCTGGCCTGACTCGAGCCGGATGTCATGGAATATGTTCGTCGTAGTGAACACTGCAGGGGGAGAGGTGTAGTTGCTTCCGTCAGGATGCAGGGCTATCACCTCGACAGATGCGTTTCCGCTAACCACGACCTTTACGCTGATGTTGGTATCTGTGCCCTCTGTAGTGAATATCTCACCATCTGCAGGCGACGCTATCGATATGCTGACCCCTCCTGCAGCGACGTTTATCCTGTAATGGGCCGTGTCGCCCCAGTTGCCTGCATTGTCTTTTGCCTTGACATGGAAATAATAGGTTCCGTCCGCGAGGCCCTGGTACTGGGTCTCCCACTCGTCGCCAGAGTCAGCTTTCATGACCTCGATCGCGTAGTCTGCATAGGCAGTAGTGTCTGTGCACGCATCTGACTCATCGCAGACAAACCTTGATGCGGATGCGTCAAGATTTGATGTGACTCCTGATATGGCCAGGTCATGAGTGTTGTCGTCATCGGATGCGATGCCTGATACAACCACATATATGTCGTTGGTTGTGTCATCTACAGTCTCGTTGACTGCAAGGTCGAATGTGTACGTATGCGCAAGGCTCATGTCCGCAGCATATGCTATATCCTGGCTGATGCTTTGTGTGTCTGCTATCTTATCTGGCTCATCGAACTCGTCAATGCCCGCACCCTGGGTGACCTTTATGAGGGAGACACTGATGTCCATGTCATCGTCTATGCCAGAGAACCTCTCTGCCATCGCGACCTTTACCTGGACTGTCTCGTTCTCAGTGAAGTTGGAATTGAGCTGCTTGAAAACTGCGTAGGCGTATCCTGTGCTGTTCGCCTTCAATGTCTGGTTGTACGATCCCTTGCGCATGGCAGTGATGGTCTCGCTGAACCTCTCTTCCATAACTTCATCAGGGGCAGTGCCGGGATACCTATCTAGGATGTAAGAGTAGCCTTCTATGCCTGACTCGACCCCGCTGCCAATGATGTCCGACGCTGTCCAGTTCAGGTCTGCAGTCGATTCGCCGTATTCAGTATCCTGGTCGGGATGGGTCGAGCTGTTGACTATGGGGGTGTCCGGACGGGTCAGGTCTATTATCGCGCCATCAGATACGGATCTGGAGTTTATTGCTGGACTGACATACGCAAGGACCTCGAAGGAATAGTTCGCGCCCTCATACAGGGTGAGGCCTTCTGCCGTCGCTTCTGTGGCTGTGCCGACATCTGTCCATGCGCATGACGGCTCAAGACAGCCGGTCTGGTTTATTATGCGGTACTTGTAGCGCACTGTGGAGATGTCATCACCAGAAGCGTCCCAGTGCGCATGCAGCGTGGAGTTGGAGTTCCACCAGTCGATGTCATCCCCCTCCAGCCCGTCGTAAATGACAGGCGCGCCAGGCGGGGTGTATTCCTGGGTGTAATAGTATAGTATGCTGTCGTTGAAAGTGGCATTGTTGCCTGCGATATCCTTCACCTGGTAATATACTGTCTTGTTTCCCTCGCCTTCGCTGAGCAGCCAGGCCTTGACTGTAGTGCATTCCTCCCATGGCTGTGCCGTAAGGTTAGCAGGATCATCATTCGCCCACCTGCACTTGTCCACCCCAACATCGTCATCATACGTCAGGTTAAGGAACACGCTCCTTGTGCCGGTCGTGATCGTTCCGTTAGGACCGTAGATGACTATGGTCCCGTTGGGAGGGGTCGAGTCTTCGAAGGTCTTTGTAGTGATCGGTCCCCAGTCAACCACGTTGACATTGACGTTGCCGCCGTTGGTGCTGTTGTACGGATAGTCCGGGCCGGAGTCACCGAAACCGTCATAATCGCTGTCGTAGATGTCGAGAGAGAGGATGTCACCCCAGTAGTTGCCGTGCGCAACATAGTCTGTGCCGTTCCAGTGAGTCGTGTTGAAGTGGTTATCACTGAGCTCAGAGGTGGCAAGAATACCATACGTACCAAAGATACTGTCGTAATAGAAGAGATTGTCGGAGCTCGCACCCTTCATCTCAATCCCCTTATACAACGAGCTGTTGCCCTGCAATGTGCAGTTCCTGAACGTATTGCCGTTGGAATTGAAGATATACACTGAACTCGTATGGTTAATGACACTCAGGTTCATGAAAAAATTGTTGTTAGCGCCACTGAGCAGATAGACCCCTGTACTTCTGCCGTAATACAAAGCAGAGTCGGTTATGTTGTTCCCTGAAACCCCGCTGAGATACAACGCCTGAGTGAGTGAGTAATAAGACGTGAACCCGCTGACATTGTTGCTGCCAGAGCTGAAATATATCGCCTGGTTGCCATACCAGCTCGTCGAGTTCTGTATCTCGGTCGCACTCCCGCTCCAGAAACGATAGTTCACCGAGTAGTTGGAGGCGTTGCAGCCGGTGATCAGGACTCCTGCATGGCTCGACCTGAAACCTGCGCCTGAAGAATTACCGACCAGGGTCGTGCCCAGACATGTCAAAGAGACGCCATTCAGGCCGCTGAGCACTACACCCACTGTCCCGGAATCATTGACCTGATACGTCCCGTTGCACAGCCACGTATCCTGCGTGATGCTCATGTCATCATACGGCGGATAGAGGCTTGAGTTGCTGTCGTCGCAGTCCCTGAAACCCGAACAACCAAGCAGGCTGCTGTAGCTATACGCGCCATCACCATCACCATCTATACAGCCGTCATTCACCACAACAGTGTTGCTGCAGGCTTCTGCCCCGTCTTCATAACCATCATTCGGAGTCACGCATGCCTGCCAGGTATCATCGACCGAGGTCTCCTGGCTGACTATCAGGTCGGTCTTATTCTCGTACAGGGCTTTGACCTGCTCTGCTGAGAGGCTCCTGTTCAATATCAGGACATCATCTATAGTCCCGTTGAACGTGCTCAAGCCTGTTCCGCCCGCATACTCATAAGCTGCTTCGCCTATGGTATATTGTCTTATGTTCGATGAGAGCGTCACTGGCGTGTCATTCTCTGCTATCTTCACCCCATTGACGTAAATGGCAAGATGAGGATTCTCGTACGTGCAGGAGACATGGTTCCACACATCAGGAGTTATGGCTGCACTGACCGAGGAATCGAATACATAGTCAAAGCCATCGCTCAACCTGCAATGGACAGTATCTGCCGCGTCATCGGTCCAGAACGCCACAGGGAGGTCTGTAGTGCCTGATGCGTAAAAGCTCCTCTTTGATATTACCTCACCTATACTGCCCGATGCTTTCGGGTGCGGCTTTATCCAAGCTGAATACGTGAATGTCTGCATGACGTCTGTCTTGGGAGTGACTATCTTCTCTCCTGTATTCCCATCAAACTCGTAAGCACCCCAACCATCATGGCCTCCTGTCGCGTTCCATGCGGCTCCGGCCACAATCCCATGATTCGAGGGACCTGTGCTGTAATCCTTTGTCCAGTTCGTCTCGTTGTATCCATCGCTCCTCTCGAACGGAAGATTCATGACAGCTATCGAACTGCCGTTCAGGAACCAGTTAGTCATGTT
This sequence comes from uncultured Methanosarcinales archaeon, assembly GCA_964572875.1. Taxonomy (GTDB): domain Archaea; phylum Nanobdellota; class Nanobdellia; order Woesearchaeales; family UBA11576; genus JABMQF01. The sequence continues at coordinate 12,855 of CAZNGE010000022.1, forward strand.
CTTGTTTGTCAGGCCCGCATCATCCAGGCTGTCATACCACACTGTAAGGTTCTCTGCAGTGTTGTTCGTGCCGTATGTGCTGTTCAGCTCAATGTTCGCTATATGCGGATTGGTGCTTTTCACGTCCAATGGATTGCTGCACACCTCAGCACCATCTTCGATACCATCGTTGGGGGTCACGCATGCCTGCCAGACATCATCCCTACGCGTCTCCTGGCTCAATATAAGGTCTGTCCTGTTCCCGTACAACGCCTTAATCTGCCCTGCAGACAATGCCCTGCTGTATATCCTGACCGCATCCATCGTACCATTGAAAGAGGATGTGCCCACGCCGCCGCCATTCTCATACGAAGCCCTGCCTATAGTGTAATTCCGCGAATTCGACGACAATATCACCGCACTGCTGTTACGCGCAGTCTCCTCACCATCAACATACAATACCAGGTCAGGAGAGGAATAAGTACAGGCCACATGATGCCATTGGTCCATGGCGATGGGACTGGATACCTGCAAGTCAGTATTCCAATCATCGCCTGAATCGATCCTGCACACCAGACTACCCGAATCAGATATTGAGAATGAGGTCGGAAAATCATCATACGCTGTCGCATAATAGCTTCTCTTTGATATTATTTCACCTACAAAGCCCGGTACTGGCTGGTGAGGATCAATCCATGCCTCATAAGTGAAAGTCTGCAGGGTAGTCGAGATAGGCGTGACTATATCGGCCCCTGTCCCATCAAACTCGTAAGCACCCCAACCATCATGGCCTCCTGTACTGTTCCAGGTCGCACCACTCACAGTCCCATGATTGCTGAAGTTGGTGTAGTCTTTTGTCCAGCTGCTCTCATTGGCTCCATTTGCCTCGAACGGCATGTTCAGTACAGCTATTGAAGCGGAGTTCAGGTACCAGTTGGTGATGTTCGTGATATTGTCCGCGTCCGCATCCGACGCATCCCAATAAACAGTCAGGTTCTCATTCGTGTAGTTCGTGCCGTATGTGGAGTTCAGGATGACGTTACTGGCAACAGGAGGGGTATTCGGCGGCGCTGTCGAATTTATCTTGAGGTTGACGTTGAAGTCGGCGTCAGCATGGTCGCACTCCCAGACATGCGTGTCATTGTACTTGCCTATGGCGAAGACGCACTCGTAGTCAGCAGGAGTCGCTCCTGTGGCTGATACATTAAAGTACCATCCTAATCCGCTGTTCGATGTGTTGAAGCAGACCTCTCGGGGGTAGAAGTTGTCGACTGATACGTGCGAGTCATTGGCGCGGTAGAGCTGGGCCACATTGACGTAGTTGCCCGAGCACCCATCGTCCAGCGCGGTTATCGTCGAGTTGCAGCCGAAAGCGTAAGGGTACTCGGAAAGGTTCGCGTACTGCACGTGCGAGTCATTGCCCCAGGAGTTGAACAGGTCGACGTAATCACCTGCTGGAGGGACTCCCCGCGGATACATCCCGCAGTTCAGGTTGGACTGGGCGGTGACCAGCGCAGCTGAAGCTATGAAGAAGAGAGATGCAAAAATCAAGATTAAGGATTTGGTTCTGATTTGTTCACCTCTTTTTTACCTGAATCAACCCGTCCTGAAATACCAGTCATACGTACCGCAATTGTCCAGGCTATTGCTAGTCCCGCATTCTGTGTTGCCTTCACAGAAACCTCCTACAGGCACGTCATAGCATCTTGGACCATTCGCATTCCCGACAGGACATACATTCGCGACTACATAAGTGCCGCATCCATAGTTGTCAACAGTAAGGTTGCCTGTAATCTCCATATCTCCTATAACCTTTACATTCCCGCCAAAAAGCGCGGCATAACTCGTTCCTGTAGCATATATACCATAACCGTTAGAGCCTATAAATCCGTAATTGTTACCACAGTCACCAGAATAGCATCCACGCAGGCCCTGGTTATCTCCTGCACCATAAACACCAACACCATAGTCGGACCCGTAAAGAGAGTACTTATAGCCGAGAGCGCCATATGTCGTCGAGTTAAGCTCGCCATAGATAGTATAATTGGCATCGCCAGACCCTCCGACACTCAACTTAGACAATGGGCTTGTCGTGCCGATGCCTACGTTGCCGCTGAAATAGCCGTCGCCTATGAAATACCCTCCCCATGTCTGGCCCCGGCCATATACACCAGTCGTACCAGCGCCAAGGTAGCCGTAATTGCTGAGGCATGCGTCATCATCACATCCTCTGACACCGAACTCAGTTCCGCGTCCAAAGACTCCATATGTTCCGCCCCAGCCATACACGCCATAAGACGAACCAGAGCCATTCACACCGACTCCGGATCCGCCGAGATACCCGAATGTGTTGGAACTGTAATAGCCATACACACCATAAGTGCTACCGGTGCCATAGACCCCTGTGTTGGATGTCACAGCGCCGCTTCCAGACGCATTGCCTATGATTGTCCCACCCTGCACATGCAGCTTTGCTGCAGGATACAATGTGCCGATACCCACATTCCCATTCGAGTGATTTATCATCATCCTCGCACCAAAACCCGGTGAGAACCACATGTCGCCTGTAGACGCGATGGTAAACAGGTTCGTGCTGCTGGTGAGATACATCATTGCACGTCCAGTGCTGCTTCCATTGTTAATCTCTATAGCAGAACTTGTAGGATCGCTTATGAGGAGCTTTGCGGATGAGGTGCCGATGTATGAACCTCTCCCTATATGAACATCCGCCAATGGATTGGATGTGCCGATGCCTATCCTGCTATTTGTGCCATCTATAAAGACAGTTTCAGTACCCACAGTTATGTTTCCTGTCACATTGACATTGCCGTCAACCTTAAGCTTCTGATCAGGGCTCGCAGTGCCGATGCCGACATTGCGCCCAGCGGTCTCGACGTATAACGTGTCTGTGTCAATAGCTACATCACCATCGCTTTTGACCAGCATCTTTTCCCCGCCAGAAGTTCCTATGCTTAGGCTCTTCCCGCTTTCTTGATTAAACAAGAAGGCGTTCCCGGCTATGTTTATCCCAAAAAAAACTCCGTCGCTTACGCCTGATCCTGTCGCTCCATTCGTGAATTGGAGATAACTGTTTGTCGACCCATCACTATGTATCTGAAGGTCGTAATTGGGAGTTGCGGTGCCGACGCCTACCCTACTGTTGGTGCCGTCGATAAAGACTGTTCCCGTACCTACAGTAACGTTGCCTGTGACCGTGACATTCCCTTCGAAATATCCTGCTGCAGCCGTGCCTTTTCCATAAACGCCTTGGTTTGCCCGACCAAGAACGCCGAAATTATTGTTGTCATACTGGCCGTATACTCCTCTCGTCGATTCACCGATTGAACCCATCGTATCAGCATCATAGTAAGCAACCAACCCATAGGTGCTTCCACCTAATATTGCCAGCGTGTCACTATCATACTCAGCCCGCAAAGCAGGACTACCATGCGCATAGACCCCATAGCTGCTGCTTCCGAGGTAACCATAATTAGTATTGTCATACTTGCCATAGACACCATAAGTGCCGCTGCCGAACACACCAGCGCCAGACACAAAACTGCCGCTGCCTGAATAATTGCCCTGAATAGTTCCACCCTTCACCTCAAGCTTCTGTACCGGGCTCGACGTGCCGATTCCGACATTCCCTCCGGTCTCATAGATAGGAGTCGTTGTGAGTGTGTCTGAATCAGACCATTTCGTTATGTTATTCGCCGCTCCTGAGCCGTCAACAGTACCTGCCCCTCTCGTGCTCAGGCAGTTACCGCCTGAAATGCATATGTCCCCACCAGTAGAGTTTATGTTACCATTGACCTCCAGCTTCTCGCCAGGAGATGCCGTGCCGATGCCGAGATTGCCAGCCAAGTAATTCATGGAGCCAGTCATTGAGTAAATGCCGTAGCTTCCATAAGCCAGGTAAGTACGGGAAAAATCATTACCATCATAAAAATAACCTCCCATGGTGCTTCCATTGCCGTAAACACCGACAATACCATAGCCTGCGATAGCGTAATTAGCGTTCCCATTCCCCCCGACACTCAACTTCGAAAGCGGGTTGGCAGTGCCGACACCCACCCGGTTTATGTTCGTGATGTTGTAATCATTCATGTCCAGATCAACATCAATATGCCTTATCTCGCTCAGGTTATGGCTCTGGTAGTAGGCGAGAGCTGGCGCTAGGTTGAGGATGAGCATCGTGATGAAGAGGGTCGCGAATATGGAAATCCTGAGGCTTCGCCTGCCGGATGCTGCGGAGACGAACCTGCTCCACAGGGATGTGCTTGTTGCGCTTTCACTTGTTGCGTTCTTTGTTTTTTCCTTATCCATTTTTCTGACCTCTTATCTTATTTGACTGTGAGCGTAACATTGTACCTGCCGTCTGTCATCACGCCGCTCTTCCTGATGTAGATGCTGTACGCGCCTGGAGGCAGGAAGAACCCACCTCCAAGGTAGATGTCCTCATACCTGAGCTCGTTCTTTATGACATACATGTTCGCGCCGTACTTGTAGCCGAACATCGGGTTGACGCGGTCGAGGAACTCGTTCTTCTCGAACTCAAGGTCCCTTGACTCAACATTGAACGGACGCGTCATGAATATCTTTATGCTGTTCATCTCAGTGTCTGCCTGCACAGCGCCTGAAGAGACTGCTGAATTGTCCTCGATCCCCATCCCGACATACACTCCTGGCTGGCCGTCGTCATAGCAGAGGAAGTTGCCTGACGAGAACTGGGTGCAGCCTGCATACGATACCTTCAGGGTCTTGTCTGTCGGAGGCTGGGGCTCTGACGAGAGCGTCACGAATACGCTTTCGGATCTTGCCATCGCTCCTACTGAAGTGTTGGTCATCGCGTAGAGCTCGTTGCGGCCTATCTCCAATGTGATGTTCTCGAAATCATGGGTGCTGTCAAACACTGCCTGAGGCGATGTGCTGTTGCTGCCGCCAGGATGCAAAGCCACGACCCATGCGGAGGTGTTGCCGCTCACAGCGACCTTCACGGTTATATTGGTCGCGGAGCCGTTCGTGACAAAGGCCTCATTGTCGACAGGAGAGTATATCATAGAGCTGACACCGCCTGCAGCGACCGTAATCTTATAGTGGGCAGGGTCACCCCAGTTGCCTGCATTGTCTTTCGCTTTCGCGTGGAAATAGTATACTGCGTCGCCGAGGAAGTCGTACTGCACTGTCCAGTAATCCCCTGAGTCCTTACGCTGCACGCCGATAGAATAATCAACTGTGTTCGTGTTCTCTGTGCAGGCTGACTCGTCGCAGACATGGCTCTTCGTGGTGTTGTCTACGAAGTTCAGGTCTGTCGTCGCTGAGATAGCGAGAGGCTGACGGTTGTCGTCATCCGAGGGCAGGCCTGCGACAACGACATAGATGTCGGTGGATGTTATATCTACTGTCTCGTTGACCGTAAGGTCGAACTCGTAAATCCTCGCGTCAGTCATCTGGTAAGCATAATCTATGTCCTGGCTGATGTTGATGATGTTTGTTATAGCTGCACTCTCTGGCGCTGGTATGGGCGAGCCAACGTCCTTCGCTATGAACACCTTGACAGCCATAGGGTCCCAGTAGTCAGAGAACTGCTCTGCCAGCGCGACCCTTACTTTCAGGGAGTCGTTCTCAGTCACGTTGAACCCAAGCTGGCTGTAGACCGAGTATGACATGCCTGTCCCGTTCATCTTCAATGTCTGGTTCTGGCTTCCCCTGTGCAGAGGGACGAGATCGTTCCAGGCGCGCTCCTCGAGCACATTGTCTGGCGCTGTTCCCGGATGCCTGTCAAGGACGTATGAATACCCCCTTATTCCAGAGGATGCGCCGTTGCTGACAGGGTCTGAAGCGCTGAAATTGAAGATCGCTGTCGCGCTGTCCTCAGGCCTTGACTGGTCAGGATGGCTGGAGCTGTTGATGCCTGGAGCGTCCGGCTTTGTCAGGTCGATTATTGTGCCGTTTGATACCGCGCTCGCGTTTAGCCTGCCGTTCACATACGCCAGGATCTCGAACGAGTAGTTCGCACCCTCATAGAGCGTGAGGCCTGGGGCCGAGACATCATCCCAGATGCCCACGTCTGTCCATGCGCAGGACGGGTCATAACAGCCTGTCTGGTTTATTATGCGGTACTTGTAGTATATCGTCGATATGTCGTCGCTGGCGTTGAACCAGTTGGCGTTGAGCGTGGAGTTGGAGTTTGACCAGTCGATGTCATCTCCTGTGCCATCATATACTGTAGGCGGTGATGGAGGGGTGTAGTCCTGCATGAAAACGTACAGTATCGAGTCGTTGAACACGGCAGTATCGCCATTCAGGTCCTTCACCTCGAAATACACCGTCTTGTTGCCGAAACCTCCACTCAATATCCATGCCTTGACTGTGGTGCATCCCTCCCAATCAGCAGATGCCAGGTAAGACATATCATCATTAGCCCAGCGGCACTTGTCGATGCCATGCCCTGCGCTATAGCTGAGGTTGAGGAACACATTCCTGGATCCTGTGACTACGGTCCCATTATTTCCATAAATCACCATAGAACCCAAGGGCGTGTCAGCAGAGACAAACAATGCAAGGAACGTCAAGAACAGGAGCAAAGCTATCACCATCGACAACCGGGATGCCTTCCTGCCTATCACATCTTCACATATCATGTTCACACAATCCTCACGCTTACGTTGGTCCTGCCGTCGGGAGTAGTGCCGACGTTCTTGAACACCAGGGTGTACTTGCCTTTGCTCATCTGATCGGTTCCCTCAAAATATACGTTCTGCGGGCGCATCTCTGTCCTGACTATATATGTCGACACACCTTTCGTGTAGCCGAACATCGGGTTTATCCTGTCAAGGAACTCGTCGTCGTCAAGGTCATTCTCGACTTTCGAAGTCTTCATGTCATCTGTTGTCGCGAATATCTTTATGGTGAAAGAGCCCGTGTCTGAGGTGATGTACGAGCCTCCGAAATCAGCGGTGTCGTTCTCTGTCGCTATTCCTATGACCATCGATCCTTCTGTTGTGCCTTCTATATGCGTTGAAAGGGCAGCTGCTCCAGGATAGCTCACCCTGAGCGTCCTGTTGCCTGTCGGGACTCCTGTGCCGAGCCTCACGAAGACGCTCTGGGAATAAGAGATGACGCCGTTAAGCGGGTTGATTGCTCTTGCGTATATCTCATTCGTTCCGTTAGCCAATGTAATGTTGAACGTGTAGGTGTCATTGACAAGGACTGTTGCGGACGTGTCGTTGTTCCCGTCAGGATGCAGGGCTATGACCTCGACGCTGGCCTGGCCGTCCACCTCGACATCAACCTCTATGTTGCCGGTGCTGAAGACCTGTCCGGTGAACGGGCTTGTTATGTCCACAGCGACACCGCCTGTGTCTATCATTATGGCGTAATGCGCAGTATCACCCCAGTTGCCTGCGATGTCCTTCGCTTTCGCGTGGAAATAGTAAATGCCGTCAGCGAGGTTGTCGTACTGCACATCCCAGGTGTCTCCGGAATCCTCTTTCCTGACCTCTATCGCGTAGTCGAGAGTGCTCGTGTTCTCATCGCAATTGTTGGACTCGTCGCAGACAAAGTTCCTGGTGATGTTGTCGAAGCCGGTCTGGGTCCCTGCGATGGAAAGGTTGTTGCGGTTGTCGTCATCCAGGCCGAGATTGTTGCCTGCAACGACGACATATACATCATCGGATGTCTCGTCAAGATTGGAAGTGACTGTCAGGTCGAACTCGTACACTGAGGCTGAAGACATCTGCTCAGAATACCTTATGTCCTGGCTGACGTTGGCGATCGTGGTTATAGCGCTCGCCTCATTGTCGAATGCTGTCACGTCTATGTCATTCCCTCCTGCGCTCATCAGGTAGACATGGACGTCCATCAGGTCATCGTAGTCAGAGACCTGCTCTGCCAGTGCCACGCGGACCTTTACAGACTCGCCGATCGTGAAATTCTCCTTCAGCTGGCTGAAGACAGCGTATGCACTGCCTGTGCCGTTGATCTTGAGCACCTGCCCATAGTTTCCCCTAAGCAGGGGCTGGACTGGACTGTCCTGCCTGCCCTCAAGGTTGTTGTCAGGCGCAGTGCCAGGGTACTGGTCGAGGAGGTATGAGTATCCTTCTATGCCTGACGCGACACCGTTGCTAATAGGGTCAGACGCCGTGAAGTTCAGCCTGACGTTGTTTTCGCCATATGATGTGTCCTGGTCAGGATGGGTGGAGCTGTTTATGGTCGGGGAGTCAGGGTCTGTCAAATCTATCAGGGTCCCGTTGGAGACCGCGCTTGTGTTGAGTAGACCATTCGTGTAGGCAAGTATCTCGAAAGAGTAATTGGCTCCCTCGTAGAGAGTCAGGCCTGCGGCTGTGGCTTCTGTGTCTGTGCCGACATCAGTCCATCCGCAGGACGGGTCATAGCAGCCTGTCTGGTTTATTATCCTGTATTTGTAATGGATAGTGCCTATATCATCAGTGGCGTTCCACCAGTAGGCCGACAGGGTCGTGTTCGAGTTCCACCAATCGATGTCGGATCCTGTGTCGCTGTCATACACGACCGGCGCGCTAGGTGCTGTGAAGTCCTGGATGAATTCATATAGTATAGAGTCGGAATCGATTGCTGTCGTTGCATTCGCGTACCTTATCTCAAAATACACAATCTTGTTGCCCTCGCCCTCGCTCAGTATCCAAGGCTTGACAGTTGTGCAGTTCTCCCACAGCATCGAGGTGAGATTAGCAGCACCGTCATTGGCCCACCGGCACTCTACTGCGGCAGAGATGTCGTAGGTAAGGTTGAGGAAGACATTCCTCGTGTTCGTGACCTCTGTGCCGTTCGGCCCCCAGATGACTATGCCTCCTGCTATCGATGCACCCTCACCTATCCTTATGTTGACATCGTAGGACGCGTTCACATTGCCACAGCCATACACATGCGCGTTCGACTGGTTCGCTATCGCGAACATGCACTCATATCCTGCAGGGGTCGCGCCCACTGCAGAGAGCTGCACAGTCCATGCAAGAGACGTGTTGCTTGTGTTGAAACATACATCCCTGCTGTAATATCCATCGGTGGAGACATGCGCATCTGTGTAGTTATAGATCTGCAAGACGCTGACATAGTTGTCCACGCAGTAGCCTCCTATATCCGTGATGTTGGACTTGCACGCGACGGTCCAGTTGTAGTTCGTGAGGTTGCCGTACTCTACATGGGAATCATTCCCCTTGTAGAAGTTCACCAGCGGCACCATGTCAGCAGGCACCTCGCTCCTGTTGAATATGCTGCAGTTCATGTTGGACTGCGCAGAGGCGAGCATGGCCGAGGCTATCAGAACCAGAAATGCAGCCATTCCGTAAAAGATTATTGCCGTCCTGATATGTTCACCTCTTTTTCTACAATCCTTAAGTACAAATACCTCCTCCGTCAAACTGCTGCCAACTGGCACCATTGCAGAAGCACGGCTCATTCAGAGACGCGTCGTAATACATGCCGCCCTCTAAATCGGAATTGCACTTGCCCGGGCTATCGGTGGGTTCTGACTTTATGACGCCGGAGACGTGAAGAGCAGCTTTTGGACTGGTCGTCCCGATGCCGACATCCCCTCCCATTATCG
>CAZNGE010000023.1:0-11248 GCA_964572875.1 uncultured Methanosarcinales archaeon
TCTACTTAGTCTTCATGACCCACACTCCGTCCCAGCCCTTGCCTGGCGGGTGCTTCCTGAAGAAGTCGCATCTCTCGATGAACGCGTTTGACGGTCCGTCGTGCGCTTTGCCTTTTTTCACCCTGATGCTCTCAGCAGCAGTGAATTCTTTTTTCGCGGCAGCCCATTTCTGTTTGAAGTAGAGTTCAAGTCCTTTCTCGAAACGGGTAACAACATCATAATACCAGTCAGCAGCGTCTTTTTTCGCCGAGACCAGTTCATAGATGACAATTGGCTCGTTCTTGCCTTTCACCCTGACCATGTCGAGTTTCCTGACGAGGAATTTCTTCTTCTCTACTTTCTTCTTTGTGCTCTCGCTGATTATCATCCTTGTGCCGTATGGCTTGTTGATGCCTTCAAGGCGTGAGCCGAGGTTGACTGTGTCTCCCATCGCAGTATAGTCAAACCTGTCGTAGCTTCCCATGTTGCCGACGACTGCAGCTCCTGTGTTCAGGCCTATGCCTATCTCGAGATGCGGGACCCCGTCAGCTTTCCATTTCTTCTGGAGCTCCTTGAGCCGCCTTTCCATGTCGAGCGATGCCATGCATGCAATCTCTGCGTGCCTGGGCTGGTTCAACGGCGCGTTCCAGAACGCCATGATCGCGTCTCCCATGTACTTGTCGACCACGCCGTTATAACGAAGTATGATGTTGGTCATCTCTGTGAGGTATTCGTTCAGCAGATGCACGAGCTGTTCAGGTCCGAGCTTCTCTGAGATTGTTGTAAAGCCTCGTATATCGGAAAAAAAGACTGTTATTTCCCTTCTTTCTCCTCCGAGCTTCAGTTTCTCGGGGTGCTCGAGTATGTGGGATATCACGTCCTTCGAGACGTACTTCTCGAACGCGCCCTTTATCTGCTTCTTGGATCTCTTCTCAGAGAGGTAGAAGTATATCATGGTTGCGAGATACGTCACGATGATTGACACTGGGACGTACACTATGTTGAGTATGATGCCCGCATCAAAGACGAATATGGCGATGAATATGTATATCAGGAACAGGGCGGCAGACAAGGACGCTGATAGCCATATCGGAAGGTAGTAGACAAGCAGCGCGACCACCAGTGCGACGATGAATATTGTCAGTATCGTTAGCCATGCAGGTGCAATCCTGACGTTCCTGCCAGTCAATAATTGCTGCACGACATTCGCGTGTACCTCGACGCCGGGCATTGCCTTGCCGTATGATGTAGGCACGAAGTAATCGTCATGCAGGTCTGGAGCGGTAGCTCCTATCAGGACGATCTTGTCATCAAATTCCGAATCAGCATACTTCCCGTCGAGCACGTCTGCAAAAGAGTATCTCCTGAAGCTCCCCGGTCTCCCGACGTAGTTCACGAGGAACCTGCTCTCCTTGACAAGAGGCTTCCTGATGTATTGCTCGATCACGGCGTGCGCGAAATGGCCGTAATCTCCGGATATGTCGGTGTTGACAGCCCTTGTCACGCCGTCGTTGTCTGTCACGACGTTTATGTAGCCGAGGCGTGCCGCTGCCTTCTTTATCTCGTCTATAGGCTCGATTATATCCTTGCCGGCGATCCTGTCGCCCTCCTGCTCGAACCTCGTGTATTCGACAGGCATCACCACATTGCCTGCTGAGGCCACGGCTGCGGCAAGTCCGGAATCCGCCCGGGCATCAGATGATTCAAAGAACGCGACATCGAAAGCTATCACTTTCGCTCCGCCGAGGTGGCCGAGCAGCTCTGTGAAGTTGCCTCTGTCCCAGGGCCACCTGCCTATCTCCTGTATGCTCCTGTCGTCGATGGCTATTATGACGATGTCATCGAGCGCATTCCCGCCTCCATACAGGAAGTCGCTCAGCTTTGCCTGTATGTTCGAATAGAATCCTGCGGAAAAGAGCAGGGAGATGAAAAGCGCGACCACGACTGCTATCGCGATGCAGGCGTCCCTCCTTGTCCATCGTGTCTTTCCAGACCTTTTTTCAGGATTGGCGCCTGGTCTTTTCGCGGGCAATTTGCTTACCTGTCTATTTGAAGTTGCTGATGATTGTAGTGTTCTGTTGTTTCTGCTTCTCTTCGAGATTTGATTCGACCTGGACCATCTCATCCCGTTTGTTGGTCACCCTGTTTATGTCGACTGCCTCTCCTGATGTCTCTATCAGGCCGCCCTTGTCCTTGTCTTGGCTTTCTCCTTCCATGGAGCGTACTTCTATCCAGTTCTGGTGGTCATCGTCAGTGCTTTCTCCTTCTTGCACTGTTACGTCTATCAGGCCGCCCTTGTCCTTGTCTTTGCTTTCACCGCCCAACATTCTTGTGTCCATGTCTGCTGATCCTGCGCCTGTGTTGAGCCCGGGCATCTCTTTATTGTATTCCTGTATCTCTTTTGTCAGCTTTGCGAACTTGTCGATTGATTCTGCAGGAAGTATGGTCCTCTCCTTCAGGTCGTCAACGTTGAACTCGCCATTGTCTAGCCTGTTTATGTACCTCTGGACATCAGCGTCAGTCCATCCTTTTATCTTCTTGGCCAGCTCATATGTCGTCTTGTGCTTCTCTATCTCCTGCTGCCTGAGGTCCTTGAGCTGGTTAATCACGACTTTTTTGTTGGCGATGATTTCTTTCTTGTCCAACTCTGTGAAATTGACCAGCTTTGCAACACCAGCGGGCTTTATCACCTTGTGGCCCGGCTTGACCGTGAACTGCGCTCCTGCCATCTTGACATCGACTTCTCCATCCGAGACGCCTACGCTATCCATGTCCACCCAGAACTCTGTGCCGCGCACAGTCGCGACAGTTGTGGGCGTCTCGACCTCGAATCCCTTGATGCCCATGATGTTGGCGAACTTGTTCCAGGTGCTTCCTGAGCCCTGTTTCACTTTTACGTTGTCCTTGCTCAGGTCTGCTATCGTGACTTCTGTGTTCTCATCAAGATTGATTATGATGCTCTCGTACAGTATCAGCACTGCCTTGCCTTCCAGGGTCCTTACAGAATCATCCTCTGAAAGTTTCATGCCGTCTGTCGCAGGTACCCATCCATTGCCTGTATCCACCTCTACAGCGCCTTCCTCTACATTGAGGAACGCAACCCTTGTGCTGCTGCCCAGCATCACTGCTAGGCTTATCCCTATCAGCAGCACGACAGCCGCTATAGGTATACCTATCTTCAGCGCTTTGTTTGATTTTGACTTGTTTGTCATCATACCACCCGGATCATTGAATATAACTAGATAACAGCCTATAATCAAGCTTCATTTATAAATGTTTTTGGAGTGGGAATGCCCAAATGATGATGGTGCTGGTGGTATTGTCCTTTTTATACTCTCTAATGCCCGAAACCTTTATATAGCCAGAAAACCATAATATACCCTATATGGGGTGGATTAGATGGATGAAGAGGAATGTGAACCATTTGTTCCTGAAGTAAATGGTGAAGAGGAGTAACTGTTAAGGGTTGTCCATTCCAAGGTGGCTGTAATGGAAAAGACCATCGATCAGTTGAAGCTGGAAGCCGAGAGGGAGAGGGCAGAGCGCTATCTAGAGCGTTTCGGCATGATTCCTGAGGCAAAAGAGGTCAAGCCTCTGAAGGACCTCAACAACTAAGTTCTGCAGTGATGACAGTGATCTGACCTAGTTCTTGCTGTAATGACCACTAAGTACGTCATCCCGCATGTTCAACGAACTTCTTCCGCATAACCGGTATGACCACAAAGGCCAGCAGCGCGAGTATTATCGCAAGTGTCCAGAATCCTCTTGCAGGCATCATCCCGATCACATAGAGTGTGAGGGCGGCGATCATTATCGCTGCGAGTATGCCTGACAGTATCTTTATCGCTAGCGCAGGCACTGGTATTGACCTGTTCGCGACCGCGTCTATCTCCTTGAACTCCTGCTTGAACTCAGCTGCTTTTGTCTTGGCTTCTGTCTTGCGTGCTTTCTTTCTCTTGACCATCATTCCACCTTGTCGAACTCTGCGACGAACTCCTTGTCCTTTATCTTGATCTTCTTCTTGTGCTGGTGCATCTTCGCTGGCTCGTTGTGGGTTATGTTTATCTGCGTCGCACCTACTCTTTCCTTTACAGCATCAAACCATGGCTTCAGCGAAGCAACAGTCCCTTCGTCTGTCTTGACGAACAGTGATATCTTGTCTGTCTTGACGAGCCCTGCCTCTTTCCTCATGGCCTGGACCCTTCTCATCAGCTCTCTCGCGAACCCTTCTGCGTCGAGCTCCTCGTCCCTTTCCTTGTCCAGGTAGATGAAGCCGTTCCTGAACTCGCCTTCGGCATGCGTGTCAGGCACCTCGCGTTTCACGAGCAGGTGCTCTTTTGTGAGCTCGAACGAGTCCCCATTCACTTCAATCACGAACTTGCCGTCCTTCTCTATCTTCTTGAGTATTGACTCAGGGCTGGTCATGGCCATCTTCGCGACCACCTGCGGTGATTTCTCTCCGAAGGCAGGCCCGAACTTGGTGTAGTCTGCCTTGATCGAGGTCTTCAGCTCCTTGAATGATTCCTGTATGGTCAGCTCTTTCACGTTGGTCTGTGTCTTGATTATCTCTGACAGGTCCTGGACAGCCTGCTTGGCCTTCTCGTCGGATGTCACGACAAGGACTTCTTTCACAGGCCACCTGACTCCCAGCTGTGCCTTCTCCCTTGCGGACAGTATTCCCTGTATCACGGATTTCGCGACGTCGAACTTCTGCTCAAGGTCAGTGTCGATCAGCTTGTCGTCTGCAGAAGGCCATTCGAGGTCGTGCACGCTCTCCTGCTCGAGCCCGAACTCCTCTTTCAGGTCGAGGTATATGCTCTCTGTTACGAACGGGCAGACAGGCGACATTATCTTGACCACGTTGGTCATGCAGTGGTAGATTGTGCTGAGCACTGTCTTCTTCTCCTCGTCATTGTCGCTGTTCGCCTTGTCCCTTGTCATCTGTATGTATGTCCTGCTGAGCTCGAGGAAAAGATCCACGAGCGCTGAGGGTATCTCGTGCAGCAGGTACTTCTCGAACAGCTCTGTGACATTCTTCATCGTGGAGTGCGTCTTTGATAGTATGTATGCCTCTACCATCTCGAGCCTTTCGAGCCCGTCGATAGGGACTGGGTTTATGTCATGCAGCCTGCACTGCTCTATCAGGTAGTTCTTCATGTTCCACAGTATGGACAGGTTGCGGTGCCTGAGCTTGACCTCGTCCCAGCTGAAGTTCATGTCCTCGCCTACGCTTGTATTGATGGAGTACAGCCTCAGGGTATCCGCTCCGTACTTGTCCATGACCTCATAGGGTGAGATGATGTTTCCCAGCGACTTGCTCATCTTGACCCCTTCGATGTCTGTCACGAACCCGTGCATGTAGCATGTCCTGAATGCAGGCCGGTCAAGCGCAAGGAAGCTGCTGACCATGAGCAGGTTGAACCATCCCCTTATCTGGTCCTTGCCCTCTATTATGAAGTCTGCAGGGTAATACCGGTCATACAGCTCCTGCTTCTGAGGGTAGTCGAGTATGTTCCATGACAATGTTCCTGCATCTATCCACACGTCGAGCACGTCAGGTATGCGCCGCTTCTTGTCCCCGCATTCGCAGCTTATCTCCACTTCGTCTATCCATGGCTTGTGGAGGTTCTCTGGGCAGTGGCCTGCCTTCTCCTCAAGCTCTTTCGCGCTGCCTATCACGTCGTATCTGGAGCATGTGGGGCATTGCCATATCGGCACTGGCGTCCCCCAGTACCTCTGCTTCGTGATCGAGTTGTCGCGCAGGTTCTCGAGCCATGACCTGAACGCGTTCTTTGCGCTGTCAGGCACCCAGTATGTCTCCTCATTCGCCTTGACCATCCTCTCCTTGAGGTCCTCTGTCTTGAAGAACCATTGCTTTGTCGTCCTGAACACCACAGGGTTGTGGCATCTCTGGCAGTGGGCGTAGTCGTGCTCCACCTCTGTGGTTGCGATGAGTATCCCGTCTCTCTTCATCGCTTCTACGAACTTCTGGTCGTCCTTCTTTGCGGTGAGGCCTGAGAACTCTTCCATGTCTTCAGGGAAGACCCCGTCCTCGCGCAGGTTGTTGAACGCAGGTATGTTGTTCTTGTACCCTACCTCGTAGTCCTCTGGTCCGCATCCGGGAGCGCAGTGCACCAGCCCGGTGCCTGCCGAAGTGTCTACATATTCAGAGCTCAGGATAACTGTGTGGGTCTTGGGATGCTTTGCCTTGATCTCCTTGTAGTGCTCCCACTTGCCGTTCCAGGGGTGCTCGTACTCGAGCCCTTCGAGCTGCTCTCCCTTGAACTCGTCGAGTATCTCCAGCCTGTGCTCTGTGAAGTTCTGTATCACAGGCGCTGCGAGCGCTTTTGCGAGTATCCAGACCTCGTCGCCTACTTTCGCCTTGACATAGTCGAGCTCTGGATTGGCCATTATCGCCAGGTTGTACGCTATCGTCCACGGCGTTGTGGTCCATATGATCAGGTATTCCTTCTCTTTGTCTTTTACAGGGAACTTGACGAAGATGGAGTTCTCTTTCACTTCCTGGTATTCGCACTCGTGCTTTGCCATAGCTGTCTGGCAGTGCGCGCACCAGCTCATCGTCCTCAGGCCTTCGTAGAGCCTGTCGTTCTCGTGCGCCTTCTTGACGAGGAACCATTCCCCCTCTATGTATGAGTTCTCGATAGGGTAGCATGCGTTCTCGTAGTCCATCCACACGCCGAGCCTCCAGAGGTCCTTGTCCATCATCTTCGCCTTCTCGACGCTCCACTTGATGCATTCCTTGATGAACTCCTCGACACCGAACTTCTCGATGTCTTCCTTGTTCTTGAGCTTGTGCAGCGCCATCACCTTGTGCGCCGTCGGGAGGCCGTGCATGTCATAGGCTGCCCTGTCGAACACGTCAAGCCCGCGCATCCTCTTGTAGCGCAGCACCATGTCTTTCATGCAGTTGTTCCATGCCTGTCCCAGGTGGATCCTGCCTGACGTGTATGGCGGCCCCTGTATGAAGAAGAACTTCTCTTTTCCTTTGCCTTTCTTCTTTATGTTAGGATAGATATCATTCTCTTCCCAGAACTTTATCGTACCTTCCTCTACTTCCTTGAAATCATAGGATTGTTTCCTTGCTTTTGTCATGTAGTAAACACCTCGGATGTGTTTAGCACATGCGAGACCAGCAAAAAGAATTTTTGCGCTGCCTCGGATGTGTTTATCGGTTTCTTGTCAGAACACACGATGTGTATGCCTTTGAGAATAAGCAGTCATTTAAAAAGCTTTCCGTTAAATATTAATACCTGTTTAACCATATATACCGCGAGCGATGGGAGATGTCAGAACCTTATTTTCAAGTTCTAGGCATACCCTTGTGAGTTGTGCGTGAAAAAAGGAGAATGGTGATATAAGATGAGCAGGGCTCATGTCATTGCGCTGGAGATCAGGCAGTCCCACAGGTATGATATAAGCGGAGGGGTAGAGGTCAGCTCTTTTCTTGATGATGAGGCAAGGTCTGACAGGATGGTCAATGACCTGGACGGCATAATCAAGGCTACTGACAAGCTTATAGGGGGACCGCTGAGGAGGGAGCTGATCACCACTGTCAGCCTTGAGGAGATTTTCTCCCTTAAGAGGAAGAAGCGCGACAGGGAGATACCTGTCGTGATAGAGAATAAGCCATTCTATGTTGTTGATGAGGATAATGATGTCCATACACTGGCTGAATGGAGCGGGGAGGATAGGAAGGTCATGCTGAGGGTCAGCGAGCGGAACAGGAACATCCCTTTCAGGGATTTCATGCACGAGCTCGGCCATGGGATATACAAGTCGATATCACAGGAATACTTTGTGAAGTTCTCAGAGCTGTATTTCAGGCTATTGAACAAGTTCATCAGCAGGGTCTCTTCAGGGTATGATCACCTGATTGCAGCAGAGCGGATATGTTCACAGCAGTTCTTCCTGGATTCCGTGGACCCGAAAGAGCAGGGCTTCATCTGCTGGCAGGGCCTCGTCCACCAGGATTATGAGCCTTTTGACAGTGACAAGAGGGACATGTTCCACAGGGTCAGGAAGATACCTCGCATACATGCATCAAGGATACGGTTGGATCCTGAAGAGGCTTTCGCAGAGTTCTTCGCGTATTATCATCACCTGAGGAGGAGGCCTTTGCCCTACAAGATAGTGCCGGACCCTCAGCGTCCTAAACAGAAGAAGATGCAGAAGGACCTCTATGAGTTCGGTGCCAAGTACATGCGCCAGATAATCCGCTCTGCGAAGCCGCATAGCAGGAAAGAAAGGACGCTTGTATGATTGGAGAATTAGATGTGGTCTGCCTAGCGCCGCCTGTACACTCTTGCGCTGTAGTTCTTCCTTCTCTTTTTGTTGAGCCTGCTCTGGTGGTTCTTCGGGAAGCATCTCGAGTCGCGGTACTTGCCTTTGAGTATGTTCGTTGGTATGTAGATTCTCTCGCCTGGCTGCAGAGGGCTCTTGTCGTCGATGGATGTGCCGTTGCGCCTGCGTATCTTCTTGTAGTTGAGCGCGCTTCTCGTGTAGTTGTTCGCGATGTTCCACGGGCTGTCGTTCGGCCTGACCTTCACCCTCAGGTAGAGCTTGCCGTCGATGCTTGAGTATCTGAGGCCCCTGCACTTCCTTGGCCGGATGTAGGTAGACCTTTTCGGCTTTGGTATCTCCACAGCATCCTTTGCAGTCTCTGCTACGGCCGAATTGACTTTATCTGCTACATCCGCCTCTGCCTTCTTCTCTATGCCTGCTTTTTCCGGAACAATTGCCTCAGCCTCTATCTTGACTCCTGCATCTGCTCCTGCAACCGCCTCTGCTTCTATCTTTCCCTCAAGATCATTCGTTTCTTTCGCGTAAGCGTTATGTTTTATGGGTTCTTTTTGAGGATTATCTTTATTCTTCACCGGCTCCATCGGAACATCGATGATGTCATCGACACTTTTCATGACAGGCTTGCTCACCTCAAAGCCCTCATCAGCCTTTTCCGGGGCAGCTGTCTCTTGCTTGACATCAGGAACCGGCTCAGGCGCGGCCTTGACTGGCTCTGGTTTGTGTTCATATTTGGGTTTCTGCTCGACAGATTTTAGCTCTTCGATAGGTTTCTGCTCGACAGGCTTCGGCTTCTCCACAGGTATCTCAGCGACCTTCACCTTGATCTCTTCTTTCTTTACATCATCCGCGGGCTTCTGCATCCCGCATTTGTTGCCTTCATACCCTGCAATCTTCTGCCTGTATGCTTCAGCAGCTCTCCTCATGGAGCTGCCTGTCCTTCGCAGGGTATCATATGCAGCGCAGGAGTCTCCCGCCTTTTCAGCGAAACGCGGCCTTAGGTATGCTCCTATGCCTGCTTCAAGATCGTCATCTGGACTACGCGGGCCTTTTGCCCCGGGGCATATCAGTCCGTCGAACCATTTTACGCTCTCGAGGATCTTTTCCAGCCTGTACCTTACAGTCTCGGGGCAGGTCTTCCTGGGGCTGAACCTTGTCTCCTTGTTTATGATCGCCATCACATAAGGAGCGATATCTTCTGTGACATCCTGCCTGCTAAGCTCTGCCTTCACAGTCTCGTAAGCGCATGCCTCCCTGCTGTTCAGGGTGTGTCCGTTCCCATTGACCTGGTTCTGAGCGTAATGCCTTCTCGGTCTTGCTTCAGAAGTCGCAGTTGACAGCAGCATCGCAGCAAGCGCACCAGCGCCTACTGCAAACCCTATATTCCTGCCTAATCTGCCCAGAAAGCTATCTGTATCGCCCATGGTGCAAATAATCAGTGATTTCCCCTTTATAAAAGTTTCTCTTTTTAATCACTGTTTGGTGGCTAAAATAAGCTTTATAAAGCACCTTCCCATATACTCTGGACTGTGAAAGATGGGTGGTCAGGAGCGTTCTAAAAAGAGCAGTGCAAAGAATAAGCGCAAGCCCGCAAGGAAGCAGGTCGGCAAGCCGAACAGGATTGAATCAGCACTTCTCAAGAAAGTAAGCAGGCGCGACTTCATCAAGAAGGCTGCGATTGGAGCCGCAGGTGTCGGTGTCGCTGCATATGCATTGAGCCGCCTCAAGTTCTATGGCGGCAGTCATGACATGCGGGCAGAGTCCAACATATTCAAGGGTGACGCGCCGAAAGAGCCATGGAAGTGGTCAAAGGAAGCGCAGTATTACATGAACTTCGGGAAAGATACCCAATGCCTCCTCTGCCCGAACAGCTGCAGGCTGGAGCCGGGCGACAGGGGCATCTGCAGGGGACGTGTCAACATAGGCGGCACCATGTACTCGCTGGTATACGGCAATCCCTGCGCAGTGCATATCGACCCGATAGAGAAGAAGCCGTTGTTCCATTTCCTTCCCACGACAAAGTCATTCTCTATAGCTACTGCTGGCTGCAACCTTCGCTGCCTTAACTGCCAGAACTGGCAGATATCCCAGTTCCGTCCTGAAGACACTGAGAACTCAGAGATGTTCCCTGGCGCCGTGGTGCAGAACGCGATCGCAAGCAGCTCAAAGTCGATAGCTTACACCTACTCAGAGCCATCGACATTCTTCGAGTACATGTTCGACACTGCAAAGCTTGCGCATCAGCAGGGGCTGAAGAATGTCTGGGTCACTTCAGGATACATAAACCCTGAGCCTCTTGCAGAACTGTGCCAGTATCTCGACGCTGCGAACGTTGACCTGAAAAGCTTCTCGAACTCTATCTACTCCAAGCTCAATGGAGCGTCGCTTGACCCTGTGCTGCGCACATTGAAGCTGCTGAAAGAGAAGCAGAAATGGTTCGAGGTCACGTGGCTCGCTGTCCCGACCTGGACTGATGACATGGACATGATAAGGGAAGGGATGGAATGGTGCTACAAGAATCTTGGCCCTGATTACCCCGTGCATTTCTCGCGCTTCTCTCCGCTCTACAAGCTCACTAATCTGCCTTACACTTCCGTCTCAACATTGGAGAGCGCGAGGAAGGTCGCGATGGACGCCGGCCTGAAGTACGTCTACATAGGCAATGTGCCTGGCCATGACGCCGAGAACACCTACTGCCCTAAGTGCGGCGCGATAGTCATAGGAAGGAAAGGTTATTCCATCGACACGTCTAACTTCGAGGACGGACATTGCAGGAAGTGCGGCGAGAGCATAGCAGGTGTGTGGAAATGAGAAAGAAGAAAGCATCCGTGAAGAAAGAGGGGCGCGACACATTCTATATCTTGATGGCAGTCCTTATTGTTTGCGCGCTGATAGCTGCAGGAGTCAAGATGTTCTTTCTGCAGCCCAAGGAGATTCCTGTGCAGGAGAA
>CAZNGE010000023.1:11348-19164 GCA_964572875.1 uncultured Methanosarcinales archaeon
GTGAAGGTCTCTGCGTTGGCCGACAGCATGAGGAAAGAGAGCCCGTTCACCCTGAATGCGATAGCGCACACCTCACACATAATAGAAGTTGAGCTCCCCTTCCTCCAGAAGGTGCTCGACAATGATTTCGAGATCATCCCTATGGTCGCCAGCGGCCTTGACCAGGACATGATCAATGACGCTGCTAAGGTCATAAACGACAATCTTGATCCATCCTCCCTCCTTGTCGTGTCCTCTGACCTGAGCCATTACCATCCTTATGACGACGCAGTCAAGCTCGACACTGCGTGCATACAGCAGATAGAGCAGCAGAGCTTCACAGGCACTGCCGCTTGCGAGGCCTGCGGCACAGAAGCCATCCTGGTCCTGCTGCGTGTCTCGCAGATGAACGGCTGGAAAGCGAAGATAGTAGATTACAGGAACTCCGGCGACACTGCAGGAGACAAGGATTCTGTCGTGGGCTACAGCGCCATAGTGTTCTACACCGAGCCTGAGCAGTTCAGGGCAGAAGTGGTCAATGAGACCGAGCAGAAGTTCCTCACCAAGCTGGCGCGAGACACTGTCGATATGTATGTCAAAGACAAGAAGACGCCAGAGGTAGATGAGGCAGACCTCACAGGCTCATTGAAGGAGGTGCGCGGCTGCTTCGTGACGCTGAACAAGGAGGGAAATCTCCGGGGCTGCATCGGCCACATCATCCCCCAGCGGCCTTTGTGGGAGTGCGTTGTCGAGAACGCGGTGAACGCTGCGACTGCCGACCCGCGATTCATGCCTGTCACTCCTGACGAGCTTGATGATATCGATATCGAAGTAAGCGTCCTCACATTGCCTCAAGACCTAAACTACGATTCGCCAGAATCACTTCTCGCACAGCTCCGCCCTGGCATCGACGGAGTGGTCCTCCGCTCGGGCTTCCTCACTTCTACATTCCTGCCTCAGGTCTGGGACATGTTCCCATCGAAAGAATCCTTCCTCCAGGCGCTCTGCCAGAAGCAGGGCAGCCCATCAGACTGCTGGAAAGAGGCAAAGGTAAGCACATATCAGGCGCAGGTGTTCAGGGAGTGATCACTTCCCCCTCATTCATCTCGCCGCAACAAAATATTCTTTATGGGAAGACATCTCGTCCGCACCGATGAAATCAACCTTTTTTTCCTCAGCAGAACCTGCTAACAAATACATTGCCTCTTTATTCCTCTCACACCCCTTTTTCCATCTATCAAGAATTCCATGATGTATTTAAGGGTTGTGTTGTGTTTAAAAAGAATTCAATCCTTGCCTTCCCATTCCTTGTAGAACCTGTCTAAATACTCTTCCATGAACCTGTGCCGTCCTTCTGCTATCTTCTTTCCTGCCTCTGTGTTCATGAGATCTTTCAGCAGGAGCAGCTTCTCGTAGAAGTGATTGATCGTATGGCCGTCCGCTTTCATGTATCTCTCTGAGGTCAGCTCCTTGTCATGCGGTGTGTCAGGTTCATATAGCACGCGCCCTTTCTTTCCGCCGAACGCAAAGCATCTCGCTATGCCTATCGCGCCTATAGCATCCAGCCTGTCTGCGTCCTGCACGACCTTGCCTTCATTGCTCAGCTCGCGCCTCTGGCCTATGTTGTCTGTGAAGCTCATGTTCCTGATGACGTGAAGCACCTTTTCCTGTGTGTCTTCATCCACTCCTTGCTTCATCATCCAGGCCTTGGCATTCTTCTTGTCATCGCTGTGCTCTCCTGTTATCTTGAAGTCATCAAGGTCATGCAATAGCGCTGTCATCTCTACGATGAACATGTCGGCTTCCTCTTGCTTGCCTATATGTATAGAATTCTTCCACACCCTGTAGATGTGCCACCAGTCATGGCCTGAGCTCTCTCCGGAAAGCGCCTCTTTGACATGGTCTGCTGTTTTCTGGATTATGCTGCCCTTATCCATTTTTCAGGAAGAATGACTAATCAGTGAATATCCTGTGCTTCTCCTTGCCCTCGAGCTCCAGTATTATCCTTCGCATCACTGTCTTCTCAGGGTCGGGTATCAGCTTCACCCTTATCTTCAGGTCTTCGAATGACTCGAAAGGCTTGTCTTTCCTTGCCTCGATTATCGCGTTCATGTGCTTCTTGCCCAGCCCTGGCAACAGTTCAAGCTGATGCATACGGATAGTGATCGGCTGCGCCCTGTTGAAGAAATCCACGAATTCCTTTTCCCGCGCCTTGACAAGCTCCTTGATGACGATCTCCAGTGTGGATACGCCTGTGTTGGTTATCTTGTCATACTGCAGACGACCTAATATATGATGTATCTGCTCCCGTTTGCCTTCCCCGATGTATACCTCTTCACTAGGCTGCAGAAATATGCCCTTCTTCGGGCAGAGTTCGAGTAGTGTGAATCGCTTCTTGCCTATGGCCTGCACTACAGGAGTCTTGATATGGCTTGGCCTGTTGTCGAAAGGGTAGCCGTTCGGCAGGAAATCAAGCACGATTGCCTGCTCTTCCTTCTCCTTGTGCATAGGTTCCATATTCCTTCTCCAATAGCTGGATCATTTCTTGATGAATTCTTGTATTGCATCTGCGATCTTCTTCATGTTCTCTTTTGTCACTGTTATCGTGTAGCCCTGCAGGACCATCTTCACCTCTTCCGGACTCGTGGGAAGTATGTCCGCAAGCTTCACCATGTGCTCTGGCCTGAGCCTGGGGACGTCAAGCCCCTCAAGCTTCTTGATGAGGTCTTTCGCTTCCTTTTCCTTGAGCACCTCGAACTGGTTGAGGTACTCTTCTGTCTTCTCTGCCCTGAAGTTGAGCGCCTCATCCCTCTTCTTGATGTTCTTGAGCTCTTCTTTCAGCTCTGCCATGGTTATAGGCTCTTCCGTTACTATCTCTGGATTTGTCATTCACTACACCCCATGAGTGTTATCAAAGCTTCTTCAGGTGCACCGGGTGCACTATCAGCAGCTTGTCCTTGTCGTGGTCCTTTATGGCCACGTTGTAGCAGTTGCCTTTCTTGCCCTTCACGATTCCTACCAGTCCATGGTATCTTGGGAAATACATGCCTTTCTGGTATGCAGGCTCTGCTATTAGCTTTACCTTGTCTCCTTCATCAAGTTTCTGGAAGAAACTTCTCTGGCTTACCTTGCCTTTCTCCCTTACGTTCTTCTGGAGCTTGTACCTTGTCCGTCTCCTGAAACCACCCGTTCTCTGTACCATTTTAACACCTTATAATCTATATGGAACTATTGCAATTACTACGGTTAAACTTACAGTTGTATAAAAAGGTTTTGCTTTTTAAATGGCCTGTATCCCTTAAAATTACCTATCCCAGAATACTAACAGATCTTCCTTAAAACGAAAGGTTTAAATACTTTAATAACAGGTATTTGCTGTGTAATATGGGGACTTAGTGAGTTTGACCGCTCCCAATCATATTCCACTGCAAAAATAGGAGGCAAGACCATGAGGAGGCTAATAGGAAAGATAAAAGCTAAGTTTTCTGGTTCTGATGATTTCGAGCTGCCTGGAGAGGGGGATGAAGGATATGTCGAGATCCCTCCTGAAGGCATTGCGCCAGCATCCAGACAGAAGATCACTGTGCGACCTTTCGTGATTGAAGACTTCAGCGACATCAAGCCGATACTAGATTCATTGAGGGAAGGCTACACCATCAGCCTTGTGAACATCAGGCCGCTCAAGGACAAGGACCTGGTTGAGCTCAAGCGCGCGATCAACAAGCTGAAGAAGACATGCGAGGCAGTAGAGGGCGACATCGCTGGTTTCGGCGATGACTGGATAGCGCTTACTCCCTCATTCGCGCAGATATACAGGGAGATGGCAGCAGGAGCCCACAGCGAGATGACTGACGCTCCAGGCGACGACCTGTAAATCTTTTTTATTCAGCTCCTTTTTCTTTGATTTCCTCTTTCTTGCAGCAGCTCCACGACCGTAGCCGCCAATTAGCACGCTAACGGCTTTAGACAAAGTATCAATAATCAATTAGCCTTCGGCAGAATAAATGGCACAGAGAGTCAGGCGTGCGTGGCGGCACGAGAGCTTTTCTGAGCAAAGCGAAGAAAAGCGGAGTAGGGCGTGGAGCTGCTGACTTCGTGAAGGAAAACAGGACAGGCCTTGGCTTTGCGTCATAAAAAACACAACGAACCCCGTCACAAAACCGAATCAAAAGGTTTTTAAATTTTTCTTACCTCTTACTGTGTCATGGGAGAACCCGAGACACTTCAAGGTGAGATGTGCCCTTTCTGCCACACCCCCAACCTGGCATTGCGCGAAGAGGAAGTAGAAATCCCTTACTTCGGCAAGGTGTTCCTTTTCAGCATGAGCTGCACGAACTGCAAGTACCACAAGTCAGACGTTGAGTGCGCAGAGCAGAAGCCTGCTTCGAGATTCTCTATTGACATAGATTCTGAGGATGACATGAAGATCCGCGTCGTGCGTTCCTCAGAAGGGACCATCCGCATACCGCGCATCGGCTCGATAGAGCCGGGCCCTGCCGCCAACGGCTTCATCAGCAATGTCGAAGGCGTGCTGCAGCGCATCAAGGACCAGGTCGAGCATGTACGCGATGAGGAGGAAGACGACGCGATAAAGAAGAAGTGCAAGAACATGATAAAGAAGCTGAACAAGGTCATGTGGGGCCAGGAGAAGGTGAAGCTTGTCATCGAGGACCCTACAGGCAATTCAGCGATTATTTCTGAGAAGGCGGTCAAGTCGAAGCTTTAGACAGAAATTATTTCTGCGGCACGTATTCCTTCTGCATATCATCATAACCCAGCTCGACAAGTTTCTTATTCACGCTCTTTTTTCCTGCGAAGCCGAAGTCCCTGTCAAACTCCACCCTGTGCACCAATGTCTTGCCTTTAGAATCAGCTACCTGCTGCAGTTTCCTGTCTACCTCCTCAAGCATCCTCTCCTCGAAACCGAGGCCGTATGCCTTTGACTCGTATCTCGATGTCGCGACCAGCGTCCCTTCCTTCTCTTCCACTGAGATGTCATACCTGCAGGTCTCCTTTGTTATGCTTTCGTCTTTTCTCACGTTGCCGATGATGGTCAGTCCGCGGTCATCTTCATTCCCATCTATCTCAAAGCTCTTCTTCTTGAAGTATTGTGAAGGCACTGATGGCTTCACCCCTTTCTTCGCTTCCCTGCAGAGCACGTCCCCGTTCGGGTCAAGCACATTGTACTGGCATGAGCCGCAGTGCGTATGGTTCGGAGCGAACCGCTCCTTCTGGATCTCATCCAGGAACTGCACCACCACCCTCATGAACAGGTCAAGGTCATCATCGCTCCTGTGCGTCTCTGACATCTCTGCCTCTGTCGCGTTGAAGTGCCTGTATGTCACGTCAGGGCTGATGGTCATCCTCTTACCGTCCCACATGTCAGCTATCTTGTCGTCTATCCTGAGCTTGAGCCTGTAGAACGGAGTCTCATGCACTGCTCTGCAGAATCCCAGCAGTCTGAGCGTCACGAGCGAGCTCGTGTCTATGTCATTGCTCCTCTTGTCGAACTTCTCGTCAAGGTTGAATCCCCATATGGTGGGATCATCGATTATCATCCCCTCCCTGACTTCAGGGAACCTGACATTGAAGAGCAGCCCTCTGTACTCGAAGGTCTCTGTCGTGTTCATGAATCCGAGTATGGGCGCGCCTTGCTCGATTACAAAATTATAGTAATTCATACCCGCCTTCATGAGCTGCTTTCCTGCAATGCCTTCCTGACCCTTGAAGCTCCACACCAGCGGGCTTCCTGCGTACTTGCCATTACCGACGAAATATGCCCATTTGCCCCGCAATGAGTTGCCGAACGCCTCCGCTGAATTGTTGGCGAGGTGCGTGCGCAGCTCCTCTCCTGTCATCTCCTCTGCCATCTTGAGGTCAGGTCCTGCGCGCGTCTGGTAAGGGAAAAGCCTTCCTTTCTTGGGATCCTTGAGGTTGAACAATGCCTTCCTGGCCTGCTGGAACATGAGCGCCTGCGCCGCGAATCCTGATTTCGGCGCTTTTGTCAATCCGATGTGCTTCTTGAGAAAGTATGAGTAAGGACACCTGTAGAATGATCTCAGGTCTGCCTCTGTTATAACTCCGTCTATGTCGTCCTTCTGCTTCTCGTATATGTTGATGTACAGCCTGCCTTCGAACAGGTCGTCAAGTGTCAGTTTCTCGCTCATATTCCTTTCCTTCTAAGATATTCCCGCTACTACTCGAGCAGGAACCGCTCTCCTATGTTGGGCACGATCACGTTCAGGTGCTTCGCGACATCTTCGGGGAAATCATTGGGGTGCATGGCGTGGTACACGACGATGGTCGTCTCCTTGCCGAACCTGCTGAATACCTCCCTGTTCTCCCTCCTGTTGAGGTGTCCTGTGATGTGCACCTGGTGCATCCTCTGTACTATCGAGGGTGTGAGGTGGTCTGGCTGCGGCCCCTCATACATGCCGAACCTCTTGAGTATGTTTATCTGCCTGTCCTCCTGTATCTCCATCTCCTTTGTCCATGGCCCTGGATGGGATCGTATGAATATGCTGTTCGCAGGAGGCCTCACCTCCTCGAATATCTCTATCATGTTGTTGAACGGCATCAGCACGAGGAACTTGTCAGGGTATTTACTGATGTCCTCAAGTGTCACCCTCTGCCTGCACTTCTTGTTGCCCCCTTCCATCTCGAGCCCTTCGAAAAGCTTCATCTGGCGAGGGTCGCTCTTCTTCGCGCCCTCGCTCCACCGCTGCCATCTCAGGAACTGCCGTTCCCAGTAGTAGTAGTCTGATTCGGCCATGTCATCGGGGAAGTCTTCCCTGTCCAGCAGGCCTTTCCTCTTGCGCGGCAGGAGCACTGCGATGTTCGGGTCGTCAATTAAGGGATAGCCGTACTCTCCGTCGAACTCCTTGAGATAGACCATCTGCGCAGGCGTGACGCACAGCGTCCTTCCGGTCGCCTTCGCTGCCATGTGCATGGATGTGAGCCTGTCGAGGTCCCTCGGCGGCATTGCGATTGACGCGAACGTCCTGTGCCTTACCAGCTCAGCCACTTTCATCGCCACGTCATCCTCTGTGCCGTTGTGGTCGAAGTGGAGCAGCGATCCTTCCCAGAAAAGATATCTTACTTTCTGCTCGAGAAGCGCATCTATGAACCTCTCTGTTTCTGCCCTTCTCCTGCCGCGGAGCCTTATGTCTCCGCTCACGCCTATCTTGCCTGCTGATGTGTCGAAGATGAAGCCGCACGATCCCGGAAGCGAGTGGTCTACAGGGTATGCTGTGCACTCGATGTTGCCGACCTTGAATGTGTCGTAGTCCCCGAATGTGTTTATGTCCCTGCCCATCACTGCCTTGAGCCCTGTCACGAACTTCTTGTTTCCCTCGTTGTTGTTCACCACAGACAGCTGGTCTATCAGGTCCACGAACTGGTTCAGTGACTTGCCGCTCAGGTACTGCCAGATGTAGCCCATCCTTTTGGCGACCCTGTGCATGTGTACCTTTGCGTCATGCCTCGCGAGAGTGAGCCCACCCATGTGATCGTAATGAGGGTGCGTGATGACTATCTCAAGCTCAGGAGTTCCGCCGACTTGCATGCCCCTGTGCCTCTGGTAGTCATGCCTGAGTATATCTTCAAGACCTGAGTACAGGTTGAGGAATTCAGAGATGGCAAGATACTGGAATGACTTTGGGCTGTATGGGAAGCCGTAGTATTGGCTTGTGTGGTCAGGCCTCTGGCCGCAGTCAAGAAGGAAGCTTGTCAGTGCATTGCGGTCATAGAACATCCCCTGGACTCCTCCAAGCTCTCCGTCCTTATAGTCCCCTGCGCCTCCATAGAATGTGCACTCTACAGCCATGTCTAACCCCCT
>CAZNGE010000024.1:0-4316 GCA_964572875.1 uncultured Methanosarcinales archaeon
CTGTGGTGAACAAGTTCTACATAAACGGGGATGTGCATGTCAACAACGGAAGCATAAACCATGGGATACAGCATACCATAGCGGCAGAGAGGACAGGGGACATCCATGTGTACAGCCAGAGCATAGACAACAGGGTCAATGTGCAGAAGAATTATGTGCTCAATCTGGATAATAGAAAGGTGGAGTTTGTGGCACAGTACATAGGTGATGATAGTGGCATGAGAGATGGTGAGGGAAAATATCTCAATGGAACTAATCAATATCTTCTTCCTGGCCCTTCGGGCAATTATGATTCATCTCCCCTGGAGTATCAGAGCAGCATAACCGGCGGCCTGCTCAAGAGATGCAGACCGGTCACGCAGTTCGTGCATGATTCTGAAGAGGTGAAGGGCCTTGTGCTTGACACTTTCGAGAAGCTGACAGGAAAGCAGTTCCCGGACAACATAGAGGTCAGGGTGTGCAGCGAAGAGGAGATGAAGAAGGCGCATTCAGCCAACGGAGGAAGGTGGAGCAGAGGGATAATGGGATTCGCGATCAACAGATGGCCAAACCCTAGCACGATCTTCGTGAAGAAGAACCATCTCGACGCGCTGATGCTGACGATCGGTCATGAGCTCGGCCACGTAGTGAGCCCGCAGCTGCCCAACGAGCTTGACGAAGAGGCAAAGGCATTCGCATTCGAGCTTGCCTGGACAAAGACCATCATCAAGGAGGACATCGGAGGGCTTGCAAGGAACTTCAACGTGGATTTTGTCCCTGCGGAGAACGGGCTTCACGACAAGGCGTTCGCGTTCGTGCAGGATGTGGCGAGGAAAGGGAAGGATGCACTGAAGGTGTTCCGGGAGCTGAGCAAGGGAGTTCTAAACGTAAAAGAAAAAGCATTTATAGCACAGGCATTCTAGACTGTTCTTATGGAGACAAAGCAGGAAGTCACAAAGAGGTTCATCTTTGGCGTTGTACTTATCGTAGTGTCGCTTGTGCTCGGGAAGGCCGTGCTCATACCAATATTGCTGTTCCCAGAAAGCGATGCCTGGAGGATAAGCATGATCATCATTTATGCTTTCTCATGGGTGATTATACTGGCAGGCATCTACTTCGCAGGCATGGAAGGGTGGAGACTCGCGACCCACAAGTACAGGGAATACAGCATGCGCACAGTGAGCAAGGTCAAGGAGAAAAGCAGGAACGCGGTGACGAGGATGAAAGACAGGGGCAGGCACGCAGCAAGGAAGACAGCAGCTGCGCTCAGGGAAGCGAAGGACAGGAAGAAGCCAAATATGTGAATTGTGACTTTAATGTCCCACAATATGCCTGTTTTCTTTATAAGTATTTATAAATAAAGCTCGCTTTACTATATCTATCAGAAAAATTTGTCGTTCACTGAGGAGGTCAAAAAATGGCAATCAAGGAAGTCAAATCAAAGGGAAAGACAGCTGCTCCGAGAGCAGGCGGAGCAAGCAAGGATGAGCAGATAGGTTTCCACAAGGGAGCATTGTCAACTCTTGCAAAAGAGAGGGAAGAGATGCTCAAAATCCTAACCATTGTCGAGCAGCTGATGCAGATGCATGTCGCAGCGCTCAAAGAACTTGGCGTAGACCTTGAGAGGATCGCGAAGCAGGCTGCTGCCAAGTCAGGCAAGTCAGCTCCGCTGGAGAAACAGCTCAGATAAAAAATATTTTAATCTTTTTTCACTGTTTCCAAAGAGGCGTATTCTGCAGCAGGACATGGATGTCACGTTTTTGGATAGTCGAGCCAGACAATGCTTAAAAGCAAAAAAACCCTTATAGTGTGTGGGTGGTCACGATAGTCACGCCACACTAAACACGATGAGGGATCAAGATGGAAAGACAAGAACAGGCACGGCCTGAACATAAGTTTTACTCTAACGCGATAAAAGAGGCAGGCGAGCTGGAGAAGACGCACGGCAGGAAGGCCAATGTCATCCAGCAGGCATATGAAGCAGCTGTTGCGGAGCTCGGCTACGCTGACCGCGAACTGGTCAACCCTGCAAACGCAAAGAAGGTCGCGAAGCTCATGTTCAGCGACAAATACCTCGGCAATGAAAGCTTCAACCCATTGCTGAAGGAGAGCAAGGCCTGCGAAGGCTTCAGCGAGAAGGGCGACGTTGAGAAGCAGAGGCTGTACGAGCACGTGCTCGGCATGAACCTGCAGTCATTCGTCGGGAACGGCGGGATGATCGACAGGTACGGAGGCCTCAAGCGGGGCACCATCACCGAAGCGGTGGACCGGCAGTTCAACTCGCAGGCAGCGCAGCAGCTTGCGGCGCTCGCATGGCAGGGCATTTACGACCCTGACAAGACAGTGCAGGAGAACCTCACTAACTATGCGCAGGCACTGCAGGAGGACCCCATCCTCGCGCACACAGGAAAGAGGATCGACGCAGGAAGGTTCGAGAGCATCGACGACGCCGCACAGGCGCTGACCACGTCCATCCTGGGACGCTCCACAAGGGAAGGGTTCCAGTATCGGCACGGAGTAGATTTCGGCTAATCAAATGCAGACAAAAACAGAATACAGAAAAGACCTTGCATACAGGGTCGAGAACGATGTCAAGACAACAATACAGCCACCGCTGAAGGACATCTCATACGGTTTCGCGCAGAAGCTGACAGACATGATGTACAGCAAGAGCGAGGAAGAGAAGTTCCCGACGAGGAAAGAGGCTGTCGAATACTTCGACAAGAGATTCATGGAGCGCGAGCTGACAAGGGTGAAAGGCAACATAACCCAGTATGTGCGGGACGCGCATGGCGCTGCTGATGACAGGCAGATCAACAACCTGCGCAGGAACGTGTACAGGCAGATAGAGAAGCACGGGCTGCACGAGCTTGTCGACGCAGCACGACCCTGGAAACAGGCTCAGATGTCAGATGACCTCGACTCCAAGGCATACATCGCAGCAGAGAAGATAGAATCAACCCTGTCAAATGCATTGTCAGGATACAGGGACGTGATACAACCGAACGTGTATAACAACATCAGCGAGAGCATCAAGGAGAAGTCAGGCATGCTCGCGGAGAAGATATCAGAGTACGCCCCTACGCCTGCGAACAGGCTCAGGCAGGTGATGCAGGGCACAGCAGGCATCACCAGCTACAGGGAAGCAAAGGCCGTATTCGAGAAACAGGTCGTGTATGACGCGCTCGAGGCTGCAGAGTGGGACAAGAAGAAAGCAGCAGGTTATCTCGGCGACTCGCTCAGGACCTTGAACAGGAAGATAACAGAGCTGAGCATAGAGCAGAAGTTGCAGGAGAAGGAAAGACCTGACAGCACACAGGACGTCATCCGCATAGAGGACCATGTCAGGCAGGACCAAGGCAAGGACAATGATGCCGAAAGGCCGGTGAACGCGGTCAGCGACGTCGAGAGGCTGAGGCAGCTGATAGCGCAGTACAATGCGAAGCGGGAAGCAGAGAGAGTGAGGAAAGAGAAGAAAGAAATGATTGAGGATAGTGAGATAAAGATAGCTGCTTAAATCAGCAAAGCTGCATCCTACTCCGGTTTTCTCACTTTGTTCGAAAACCTCTCGTGCCGCCATGCGCATCAGATCAATCAACCGCGCATTATTGCAACACGCGCGTTACATTCACCTGATCCACAGACCACTATGCGCTCAGAGGCGGCTACGGCTGCAGCTTTGCTGTGGATACTGGCAAAACATTTATATACGCTGTTTCTGTATTGATGTGCATTCCGAGGTGATTTCATGTTCGGCAGGAAAAAAGAGGATAAGGGCGCGGCTGCAAAGAAAACCGCAGAAGAGGGCAGGAAGGAAGAGGGCAGGAAGGATATACTCAAGTTCATCAAGCTCGCGATAAATACAGAGAAAAGGGGTATCAAGTTCTACACGCAGGCAAAGAGGAGAGTGGATGACATAAACATGAACAGGCTGCTCGACGTCATCCTAGAGCAGGAGCACACACACCTCAAGTTCTTCACGCACATATACAATGCAGAGAAGAAGAGAGGAGAGTCTGCCGCGGCGAAAGAGGCTGCAAGATACAAAGGCCAGCACAAGCTGAAGAACCCATTGTTCGGGATGAAGCAGCTGCACGATGTCACGAAGAAGAAATCCACGATATATCATCTATTCAAGCAGGCTGTCGAGTTCGAGCAGGACGGGCACGACCTGTACATGGATATTGCCAGGAAGGTGAAGGACAAGAGGATAAAGAACTTCCTAAGGATGGTCGCTCACGAGGAGCTCAAGCACAGGGACCTCATCCTCATGCACCAGGACGCTGTCTACAACACAGGATACTGGATGGGCATGGAGCACGTGAGACTTGAGACAT
>CAZNGE010000024.1:4416-18169 GCA_964572875.1 uncultured Methanosarcinales archaeon
TACAGGCAGCATTGACGCTGCACTAATGTCACAAGGTGATCGGGATGAGCGAGAGAAGCAGAACAGCATATGGACAGTCAAAAAAGCAGGGTGGTAGAGGAGCGAAGAAGAAGGATTCGCAGTATGATGAGAAGGTGAAGAGGATCCTGCGTGAGATGGGGCTTGAGCCGGATGAGGAAGAAGATGACCAGTTCCTGCTCGGCGGGGCCATGCCTATGTATGGCGAAAGTATGAATATGCCGCTGATGGCTGGCGGGTACTCCGGAATGCAGGGCGGGCTTGAGAGGAGCATGGCGCCTGCGTACAGCATACCTCCATCAATGATGGATGGCAGCAGAGCTCAGGGCCACAATGCAATTCAGCAGAGGCCTGTGCAGATGCCATACCAGGGCGATGGCAAGACCTGCGCTGTGAACATACAGTATGCAGCAGCAGACGGCACGATGTACCAGATGAGCATGGTCACGCCAGAGCAGAACAAAGCAAAAGGCCTGCAGAACATGCTCGCAGGGCTGTACTGCATGATGATGTCAGAAGGAGACAAGGGATATGCAGGCAGCAGCGCATACAAGCCTGGCAGGGCAGGCAAAGGAGCCGGGAAGGCGTACGCAGGAGGCAAAGGCGGGAAATAGAAATATGAACCCTTTGGAGCGGAGGTGCTGCCCTCTTAAATCTTTTTTTATCTATTTACCAGTTATTTATAAATGACCCCTGCGTTACGCAGAAACATTTATAAACCAATTATTACTTCTACACTACTGGTGGATAGTAGCACTTACCAGGTGCGTACTTATAATCATCAAATCTATCTGCCAATCTATTGATAGAGGTGTGGGGGAATCAGTCATGACCGGCAAGGATTCAGATCCTTTGAGCACTCTTGATGAGCTGACAGAGCAGCTCGATGAAGAGAAGAGGCAGCATGAGAACTACGCTCACCAGATAGCAGAACGCATGGAGCAGCTCCAGCAGAGGCGCAATGAGATAGCCAAGCTGAGGCAGGAAGTGGCACCCCTGATTTCTGAACGAGAGAAGTATGCCCAGGGCATAAAGGACATACATGAAGAGGAACGGACTGCAGAGCGGGAGGAAAAGGTCCTTGAGAACGAGCTCACCGAAAGGAGGCAGAGATACCACGGCATAGCGCAGCAGATAAAGAACACTGAGAAAAGCCGCGAGGACGAGATAAGCAAAGCAGAAGAGGAAAGACAATCAGAGATCGCAGCCATCAACGAGAAATACGACAACAGGATCACAGACGTAAAGAAGACAGCAGAGGCTGAGATAGCCCAGCTGCAAGAAGGCCGCAGGAAGATGGTCGGGCCGACAAAGGAGATGGTCCGGAAATACAAAGACAAGAAAGACGAGCACAGCGAACTTGCGCAGCAGCGCAGGGAAAAGGAAAAGGACCTCATAGAATCAACCAAGATGATAAGCGCCTGCCTCGGGCAGATAGAGGAGCACAGGAAATACATAAAGGATAACTCGCTTGAGAATTTCCTGAAGAGCATAAGGCCGAAAGACATGGCACTCGATCCAGCACCTTCTGACGAGGAGATAGTCCAGCTGTACGACGGGGATCCTGCAGGAATTCCCGAGGACATGCAGCTCCCCGAGCCAGAGACCATAAGGTCGGGCACAGGGCTTGAAGGCCTTGACATCATGGACTACAAGCCGGAAGGTGCTGCTGAAGAGGCTGATGCAGATACCGATAGTCTCGAAGAGCTGGAGCAGCAGCTGGATGAAGAGGATGATGAAGATGTCTCCTTCCTCAACATAGATGATGCTGACCTCGACGCTGTAGTGGATATACCGCATGAAGAGGACCATGGAGAGATGAATACCCTGCTTGATGAGATATCAGACGAGCACAAGGCTCTTGTCGAGACGGCTGCCCAGAATTCTCTCGGGCCTGAGAACGGCAAGAAACAAGCATCTGCTGGATCATACTCAGTACAGAATCCTGAACAGAAAGAGGATGTGGGCGATGTGATTTACCTTGATGATGGCAAAGAAAAACAGGCAAAAGACAGCGCAGTAATAGGCAAGATGGGCATCAAGCGGGTCCCTGACAAGAGCAAAGAGCTCCATGAAGGCGCAAGCGACCTGGAGAAGGCTGTGGCAGACATCCACGGATGGAGATACTCGACAGAGAGGGGGCTCGGCAGAGCATCGATACAATACACCGGACAGGGCGAGGACAAAGAGCCGCACAGGATGATCGAATGCTTTGACATGAGCCTAATAAGCCTGATGCTGGACAGCGCAGAGAAGATGCTCAATGAGGCGGCAAAGTTCCCTGAAGTCATAGATGAAGAGAATGTCGTGCTGAACGAGGACAACATAGACTATCTTTCCAAGAAGTCAGAGGAGTTCAAGACATCCTATGTCGCGCTGACAGGGACTGTTGAGACGGTCATCAGGCTCTACGCGCCGCAACTCAACAAGGTGATATCTGAATACATGAAGCATGAGGAAGACATGGACGACAGCATCCTGGACGATGCAGAGCTCGACAGGGAGAAGAGCATGATGCTGCACCCTGAGATGACGAGGAAGCTTGAGCAGACAATCCTTAAGGACATCCTCAATGAACACCAGGTCAAAAACATGTTCCTGGCCAATCTCGTAGATGTCAGCGAGGGGCCGCAATACCTCAGCGAGATAGAACTCAACAGGCTGGTCAGCGATCTCAGGGACACAAAGAAATACCTTGAAGCTACCATGACCCAAGAAGAATGGGAGAAGGCGGTCTCGGGAGTGGCCTACGCATTCACACAGAAAGGATGCGAGATAATCACCCCTTAATTTCATATCTCATAGATGCTGTAGCTTGTTCCCATCACCGAAACGCTCCTCTCAGGGCGCAGTGTGAGAGGGCGGAAGATGTTGTCAACGATGACTATCCTGCCCCTGAATCCTTCTACAAGCCTCTTCTCCAGCCTATGGAAATAATTGTCAGGGTTGATGAATATGAAGTCATACTGAGAAAGGTCCTCCCCGAGATAATCCATGTTCTTGAGCACGAAGTCCATGCCCAGCCTCTGCCTTATCTCCTCAGCATCCCTGTGGAGCAGCTCATCCGACTCTATTCCTACGGCCTTTGTGAAGAGACTCGCTACCGCGACCACTACACCGTCGCCGGATCCGAGATCGACAAAGCTCTTATGCTTCTGGAGTTCCAGCTTCCTGAAAAGCTCATAGAGCTGGAGCGGGTCTGACATCGCCCAGTACCCCCTGCCCGTCTGCCTCTGCGACCTGCCTTCAAGGATCAGCCTGCTGCGCCTCCTTGCATAAGCCTGCCTTATGGTCTCGAACCTTCCGTGCTGCATAGTATGAGCTGGAGAAAGGATGTTATATTAATATTTTCATTCGCTTAAAAAGAATATCACAAGCAGTGGCAGCGCTGCCTATCTGATTATCTGGTCGATAATATGCCCTTAACGACCTCGATGAAGTCATGCGCCTCTTTCCTGTAGCGGTCATAATGGTCGCCCGGCACGCGCTGGACCTCGCCTGACATCAGCATCTTCCCTATGTTCATGAACTCGCTCACCAAAGATATGTAGCGCTTGTCAAGTATCCCTTTCGCAACAAGATGATGCTTCATCAATGGTATGAGATGGTCAGGGGTGTCAGGCACTATTCCATGCCTAAGCAATGCGGAATGCGCAGCGTCGAAAACAGCCCAGTGCAGGTCGATGACTGCCTGCCTCATGTTCCAGTGCGCGTTCGAGACAGACATCGGCCCTCTCGCGAGATATATCCACACTATCTCCTTACCAGGCCGTATCTTCTGCGAAGCGAGCATCTTCTTGGCCATGCCGAAGCAGCCCTTGTCATACACAGCGGTGCCGTCGCGCAGCATGTTTATCAGGATAGGATCCCCCTTGAGCGAGTAGTCCCAGAACTTGGTCAAAGGCATGGTGGTTATGTGAAGCCTTCGCGAGACCTTCGCGGCACTCCTCTCTGTCACGATGCGATACGCAGTTATCACCTCAGAGTTCATCACATTGACCATGTCATCGAATATTATCAGGACATCAATGTCGCTGCCTGAAAGTATCTCCTCTCTCAGGTCAGTCTTTCCCGGAGCGAAACCTCCGCGAACCGCAGAGCCGAACCAGACGACAGACTTGACAAGGATGCCCAGCTCCTTCACCATCTCTTTCGAGAAGCGCTTGACAATGTCCTCTATCTCGCCAGGCTTTGCGATGTACTCCCTTGTGGTTGTCCTGAAATTCATCTTTCTCCTCTTTTCCTGTTTCCTTCTGTGAATCTTATGATATTAACACTATTCCAATGGCACGCCGCTCCAGAACACCCAGTCATCTGTCGGCCTGTACGCTCCGACGACATACGGCGGCGGGTTGACATGCCCGAAATAAGTCTCTGAGACGTCAGACCACCTGGTGGCAGCAGGCGCAGCCGTGAAATAGCTGTCAGCGATCTCAGAGCCGAAAGCGCGCCAGGTCTGCAATAGTATCCTGCCTTTGCCGAACTGCTCCTCCTCATGACCCTCTGATATGACCGCTCCTGTGAAACCATTCTTCTTCAGGTGATCGACAGCCTCGACAACAGGGAATATTCCCTGTCCTGCAGGAAGATGGCCGTGCGCGCCTGTAGCTGAATCCACAGCCTGCACGCTGCCTATGACCTTCTCCTTCTGCATCCTGTCTGTCATGTCCAGGAACCACGTGTTGAACCTCTCAAGACGAGCCTTCTCTGTCTCACGGGGATGCTCCTTCTTGAAATGCTGGAGCCACATGCCCAGGTGGGACGTGTCGAGGCAGCCCTGGATGTGCCGCTCTGCAGTCTCTTTTGCCTCGTCTTTTGCGAATCCTCTCTCCTTGACAAGGCGCTCTGCCATCTCCTTCCTAGAAAGCTTGATCAGTTCAGTGAACTCCTCGGGATGACCGCCGTAAGCACCAGGCCATCCCAGCTCAGGGCCGACATGGATAGGCCTCTCGACATTAGGGTTCTGGTTGGTCTCGTCAAGCGCAGCGAGCCCTGCCTCTGCATAGGACTTGACTGACTGCTTCTTGGCGAACTTACTCATCGATTGCACCTTGTCCATGGTCAGCTCTATCTCTGCAGCCTGCGCATCTGATGCGGCTGATGCCTCATGCACGTGCTTGAGATGGTGCTGGAGACCCTCTATGCTTTCCTCGATTATCTCGCTCGGCTTCTTGTATTCAGAAGGTATGAACTCCCCTCCCCTGACATGGCGTATAGAAGGGTCCTCCTTCATGAGCTTCCACACCTCCTCTTTAGGTATGGACTCCTCAAGCTTCCTGTAATACTTCAAAGCGTCCTGCAGGGCCTTATACTGTCTGGCCTCTATCTGATACTGCCCTGTGTAGAACAATGAATGGCCTCTTGCCTGGAGCCACTTATTCTCCATGTTGAGGCGGAACGCATACTCTGCAGGATCATAATTCTCGCCATAACGCTCATTGAACTGGTTGGTCCTCTCCACTATCTTCTCCCAAGGCACAGGATTCGACTTGAACTTCTTGTTGACAGGATCCCATTCAGGAACTCGCTGGAGAAGCTCCTCCTTCTTGGTGGGATCGATCCACCTGCCGTCAAAATCCAGCCAGTCGCCTTTCCTGATATCCACAGGATTGCCATGCCTGTCAAGACCCTTTATGTCCTTCTCTGCAACCCTGTACTCAGGCTCGAAGATGTCAGAAGAGTGCTTTATGGCCTCGTGGATCTGGCCGGTCCTCACGTCGACAAGATATTCTGTGGCGTACTGGTCCTCCTGCTCATACGCCTCGAACTTGCCTGCCCACGGGCCTTTCTTGTTCCAGGACGCGTCCACGATGCCGCGGTGGAACTCCTGTGACCAGATGTCCACTCCGCCTCCTCCTGCGATGTCGCCGAGGAAACGTATCGCGTCCTTGACCTCGCGCAGGTCATCCTGCCTCTTCTGCTCTGATATGTGGCCGCGCTGCGGGTCAAAACCAGACATATTGGTCATGGAAGACGCGGGCATCTCCAGACCCTCAATCATCACGTTGTTGGCGCGCGTGAGCTCGCGCAGGCTCTCCCTTGCCTCAGAGCCGTATGCCTTTGCCCTACCGCCCATCGGGCTCGTCGTAGGGACAGACATGACTATCTGCATCTTGCTCGCGCCCTCACGGATGGCCGCCTCGACGTTCTGGATTATATGGCCTCCTGTAACAGGATGCTTCTCAGGCACAGTCACGCCTATCTCATCCACCGCGAGAATCGGCTTCTCGAGCTTAGGCTGCTCCCTCAGCGGCGTGAAAGTTTCCCTGTCCATGGCCGAATAGTAAGGCCCTGAGCTGAACTGCATCTTAACGCGAGACCTCCCTGTCCACATGCTCCTTCACGAAATCACCTATCTCCTTGAGGAAAAAATCAGCATCAGCGAGATACGAGTCGAACTCCCTGCCCGATATCTCGAACACCTCCTTGTGCATTATCCGCTTGGCAGCGTCATAGAAGCGATCCACTATGTCCGCGCACCTGCGATGCACGAGGTTCCGCGCCACCAACTCCTTCCTGACAGCCTCAGCAAGATGCTTCGGCGACGGAGGGGTCAGGCCTGCGACCATGACTGCCGCGTGCGCTGCGTCCATCACAGCCCAGTAAAGGTCTATCACAGCCCTGCCCACCTTCTGGTTAGAGGCCTTCAACGAGCGCTCTGCCTTGACAAAATACACATTGACGCTCTCCTTTGACGGTCTTATCTTCCCTGTGACCAGCAGGTCCTGGAGAGGAAGGAAGAAGCCGTTGTCATGCACCACAAGCCCATCCCGGGCAAGCTGCATCACATCGTCGTCACGCGACCTGAAACCCTCCCAGAACGCAGAAGCGAGCATGGCTTCGCACTTGAGCGGAAGAGTGCTCTCATACGCCATGTCAGATGCGGAGATGCGGAACTCCTCTACCTGAGGATCGAATATCAGTGAGTTGAGGTCGTCAAGGATAAACACCATCTCGAGAAGGTTCCTCGACTCTGAAGGCCGCTTCAGTAATACAGAAGATATGGTCTTCCCGTGCTCCTGAAGTGCCTTTTCCGCAAAAGCGCGCACATCCCTGTACCTCTGTTCTGTAAGGTGATCTGCGTTATGCGGCTTTTTCCTCTCAAGCTTGTCTTCCAT
The DNA here is from genome assembly GCA_964572875.1 of uncultured Methanosarcinales archaeon. Lineage (GTDB taxonomy): Archaea > Nanobdellota > Nanobdellia > Woesearchaeales > UBA11576 > JABMQF01. Next base: position 11,553 of record CAZNGE010000024.1, read on the forward strand.
TTCCTTTCTCCTCTATCATGGATGGAACCATTCCATCTTGTAGCCAAGGGACCTCAGCAGGTGCATCGAGCTGACCACGCTCTCGACAAGCTCCTCTGACGGGGTCGAGTACAGGTCCTTGTCAGGCGAGTTCTGCATGCTCTGCTTGACGACATCATATGCCTGCCTTGCGTTCTCATACACCTCGAGGAACTCATCCCTCGTCGGGGTTCTGCTGTCCTGCGCATACCATCCCTGGATCTCCTCCAGGGTGTTCTGCGGAAGGAGCTCCTGTATGCGCCTGCCATAGTCAGCGCCTCCCTTCTCTATCCTCTTGATGTCCGATTCATTGATCTGCGCCTCGATGTCCTTGGACTGCTCGAACAGCTTGTCTATATTCACCTGGTCCTGCTTCGGCACGTCTATCTCCTGCAGCATCTCGTCTATCTTTATCTCCTTGAGCGAATCCTCTATTATCTTGCGGGCCTCGAGCTCCTCCCTCTTCCTCTTCTCCTCGAGCGCCTTCAGCCTAGCGAGACGTTCCTTGGGAGGGAGTTTCCTTATCTTCTCAAGCTCTTTCTCATCTACCATGTCGCCATCCTGTACATCTTCTTGAAATTCTTGTAAGCGTTATAGAGCACGAACTCCATAGCACCTATCGCCGCGCCCCTGTCCTTGTCCTTCTGCCAATCGCTCTTCTCACCCTTGGACCTCTTCTTCATGCTCGGAAGCAGGGGCCCGAATATCTCCTTGAAGCCTCCGAAAATCGCGAGGAAGGGCTCGGCAGTCTCCTTCAGTCCTTCCATCGCCTTCTTGGCCGCGACCTGCTTCTCCTCTTTCTCTTTTATGTCTTCTGGAAACTCCTCACCTGCCTGCTTGAGGTAGTCGCGCAGGTCATCACCCAAAGCCTCTATTGACTCCTTCAGCGAAACATCAATGTCTCCCAGGATGTCCATCACCTCTTCCTCGCGCATCCGGAGATAGTTCTTCCGCTCCTCATCCGACCAGGCATAACCCCTCAATGTGAACTCTGTCCTGCCCACATGGACCGGACCCTTGTGCTGGTAGCCTTCCTGATGGTATTCCATCCTCGGACTTGTCCTGTAGACCATGTTCATCACTATTATCGGCTGGTAAAACGAACCAGGCAACGGCCTGCTGAACATGACCTCTATCTCGGTCACGCTGCCCTCGAAAGCTCCGATTATGTCCTCACTGATCGTCTTCTCAAAGTTCTGGGAGAGACGCCGGACATTGCGCAGGTACGGCTTGACCCAGTTGATGTACATCTGGATAGAATTGTAATGCTGCCTGAGGAACTTCAGGGTGAAGCGATGCCGGTTCTTGAGCTCCTTGTGCGTATGCTCTTTCCAGACGATGAACGCCTGCAATTTGTTCTTCAGCACGTTCTTGAGCTTCAGGTTGAACCTAAGGCTGTTGACATAGCTGTCGACCTCGCCTTTCTTCATAGGCGGCGCTGCAAAGAACAGGTCAGGAAGCGCAGTGTATCCCAAAGTGCTCGCGAGACCGTAAACAGAGCCGGGCGACTTCACTCCTCCGTCCTTCAGGTCGACCCAATAGCTCCTCAGCACGATCTCCGCCGACTGGCTGGTCTTCCTCGCATTGACAGAGTCCTGCTTCTCTATCGCCTTCTCACTCGCCGTGTAAAGGTCAAGCCTCTCATCAAGAATCCTCAGCTCTCGCACTATCTGGAACAGCTCCTTTGTCAGCTTGCCTATCGTGGCGAGATAGTTCGAGACCTGCCCCTGCTGGATCGACAGGCGCTGCTGGGCCTGGCCCCAGAACGCAGACTGCTCTGAAGCAGTGAATATGTCGGTTATCTTGGTCGCCTCGTGGAAGCCGAAATCATCCCGTATCTGGTTCAGCAGGAAGAAATAATGCGCCTCTACAGACTGGTTGAACACCTCGCGCACCATCCTGAGAGTGTGGACTGCCTCAGGCACGTTCTTTATCGGGACAGGATCAGACCCTCTTGTCCGCTCCTGCATCTCCCATTCCCTGAATCCGAAATCCTTGCAGTCTATTGCCATTTTCTTTTCCTTATATCTATAGTCAATGCTTAAATATGTTTATAAGCATTATGGTATTCTTACCGACGATTATGTGACATCAGTGTCCTGACCTGTCCTAATCACCTCTTGTAAAGCACGACCACGAAACCGACCTGGTCGATGATGTCTGATGATGTCGCCTTTGCAAGCTCTTTCGCAGCGGCCTTCCGGTCACTGGACTCCAAAAAAGACCTGAGGAACTTGACCTTGACAAGCTTCCTCTTCTGCAGGAGACTCTTCACCTGCATTATGGCGTTGTCGGTCAGGCCGTTCTTGCCTATCCTGACCAGCGGCTCCATGAGCCTTGCCTTGCTCTTCAGCATCTTGGTGTTGTCTATCACCATGTTATTGCCCTGTTCATGCTGTCACGTGCGTGGGATGCTCGTGGCCAACATTCTTCCTCTGCAGCAGGTCGTCGATGTGCCTGTACTTGACCATAAGCATCCTGAGCTGGTTTGCCTCGAAATCAGGCAGCATGCTCGAGACCATGTCCCCGCCGAGGAAATGCGGAAGTATGACATAGTCAGCACCCATCTTATAGAGCTCAAGCGCCTGGTCTATCTTGTGCGCAGTGACTATCATCGGTATGTAGTTGTTGAGCGCCTTTATCTTCTGGAGCAGCAGCAGGTTGTCCTTGTATGATGTCGCGGTCGAGATCAGCATCCTTGTCTTCTTTATGTCAAGCCTTGCAAGTATCTCGGGGTCGCATATGTCCCCGTACATGCATGGCACACCCATGTTCTTCAGCTTCTTTATCCGGTCAGGATTGAAATCCACGACAAGGACATTCTTCTTCTGCGCGACCAACGTGTTCAGGATGCTGTATCCTATGCGGTCATAGCCGCAGAGTATCACGTCATAGAACAGCTTGTGGCTACACATCGGGCCGTGATGGCCTATCCTGAAACCGAGCATCTTGAGGAAATCGATGAAATACCTGTACATCCTTGACTCGTAATTCATGATATATGACGTCAATGTCATGGTTATGACCGCGAGCATGATAGTGAGCGTGAGGATGCCCTGTGGGATTGCGCCGGAATTCACTCCCAGGAGGACTATTATCAGGGAGAACTCCGATATCTGCGCCAATGATGACGCAGTGATGAATGATGTCCTGGGCTGGTGCCTCATGCCCAGGAGCGCGAAGAATATGACCAGCATCTTGACGAATACCGCGAGCAGCAGCAGGAGCAGGAGTACGGGCAGCGCGAGAGGCGTGAAGCCCTTGAACGTGAACTGGAGACCCAGCGACGTGAAGAACATTATCGAGAAGAAGTCCCTCAGAGGCCCTACTTTCCCGACTATCTCTATGTTGTACGGCAGGTTGGCGAGGAGCACGCCTGCGAAGAACGCACCTATGGTTATCGAAAGGCCTATCGCGCTGAATATGAGCGCGAAAAGGAAGCAGACGCTCAGCGAGACTATAAGCAGGAGCTCCCGGGACTTGGCAGCGAACTCGAACACATGAGGGAACACGTACCTGCTTGCAAGGATGCCTGCCAGGATCACAAGCAGTATCTTGACGAAGAAGAAATAGCCTATCGCGCCATTCGAGACTGACGCCAGGTACGATAATGCCATTATCGCGAATATGTCCTGCACGACCAGGATGCCTATGGTCAGCCTGCCGTGGAGGGTGTTGGTCTCGAGCTTGTCAGACAGTATCTTTATCACGATCATGGTGCTGCTGAACGCTATGACCAGCCCGAGATAGATGGATTCCACTGAGTCGAAACCGAGGAGCTTTGTCACGAAATAGCCTGCAGCGAACACCAGCAGCATCTCTATGCTTCCGACTGCTGTAGATACTATCCCAATGTCCTTGAGCTTCTTGAACTCCAGCTCAAGCCCGACGATGAAGAGCAGGAACGCTATCCCTATCTCACTCAGGTTCATGATGAGGTCATGGTTCGTGACGAGACCGAAGACATTGCCTATCAGGATGCCTGCTATTATGTACGCAGGTACAAGGGGCTGCTTGGCGAGCTTCGCCAGATAGGTCGCTAGACCCGCGAAGATCACCAGCATCCCGATCTCGAAAAATATGTCCATCTCAGTTCACCATCGTGACCATGCCATGGCCGGCCTGTTGGGCTGGCCGGCCGCTGGGCAAGGTCCTTCCTCCTGTAACTAGGACAAATCCGTCCTTTCCCCTATTAACATGAACTCCTCTACATGCACCATTCACATCATCATCTAGCCTTTCCATTCTCCCTCAGCTTCAGAAGTATGTTGCCCTGCTGGTCCAGCTCTATCTTTATGCTGGAGCCTTTCTTCCAGCCCTTCGCGTCGATCAGGGCCTTAGGCAGGGTTATCTTGTATTGCTTGTTGTTGTCGAACTGCAGCTTCACCAATCATATCACTTTCGGTTCCTGTAACAGCATAGAACATTATAGGAGGCAGCGCCTTGGCGATTTCTGTGAACATCTCTCACAGACCTGGTGGCTTTCCGAGGAGGTTAGTAAGTATGAGCGCCGCCTCCTACATGTCTATTTGTTAAACGTACCTCTTTTTCCCCTGCATATGCTGTGGAGACCACAGCAAAGGCGTTGGAGCATGATTGAATTATACATATTTTAATACATATATTTATATTTTTCTAAAGGTATAATAATATACGTAGAATTATACATATACTGATATTTAAAGGTTTCGGTGGTTTATTACGGGTTTTAATGTTTCTTCTATACAGTAGTTAAAATAGAAAAATTTATAAACCTGATATTATACAAAATAACAACATGAAAAACCAGATATTCGTGCCGACAGTCGCAGAGTTCTCTGATGATATACACACCAGTCTTGAGCTGCAGGAACCGCTGGTTGGGGCAGGATACACACCAGGGCTCATGCTTGTCATCAGGAACGGCAGGAAAGGCGTGACCCTGGATTCTGTAGTGCAGAAGCAGAAATCGAACCTGGAACGGGTCACTGATTACAACGGCCCTATAATCACCATGCTCTCAAACATACCCATTGAAGAGATTGATTTCCTGCATAATCCTGAATATGCTACTGAACATGTCAAGAGAGGGATAGACTTCACAAGGACGCTGCTGATGGGCGACAGGAGAATAGTTACGTTCCATCTGAACTCATTGGTGACTGCAGAAGAATTCTGCCGGAAAGACCGGGCGGAATGGATGGAAGATTTCAAGTGGATTGTCCAGCCCGCACTTCAGGATGTCGCAAGATACGCAAAAACAAACGGGGTGGAGGTCAAGGTCGAGACAGTTCCTGTCCCTGAATTCGGGGACATACCTTCTGATGATGAAAGATCATATAGAGGAGTGAAGTGGAACGAGCTAAGGAACCCATTCTACCTTACAGCACACTGGGGCTTCAAGCAGGTACGTGATGCAGGACTCGGCATCTGCCTGGACCTATGCCATAGCAAGACAATCTATGACATCGCAAGGCTCGGCGACCATGACAATGTGCTGCACAGGGAAGACAGGGATGCACTGTCGGAGAGGCAGCTCTTTGAAGACGTCAGGGCAATCAGGGAAGGTGATATCGCGCACGTAAATGACGGCGCAGGAACATTCTCGACACAGCACCAGACAGTCCATAAGGAAGACCTTGCCCTTGGAGCGGGCGAGATAGTTGACCTGCCCGACATCATAAGATATATGGACCAGAACAAGATAGCCTATGTCCTCGAGATCGGCGAGACAGACTTCAAGAACAGGCCCAATATGAAACAGTCAGTGGATTATGTACTTTCTAATTGTGCTTGATTAATCTTCATTCTTTTACGTCCAACCCGCCACTCGGCAGGACCTTTATTATCTCGTCCAGTTCCCCGCCGAACCTCTTCTTTATCAGCTTTGCGAGCTCAGATGATTTCTTCTTTCCCTGTATGAGTTCTATGTATTCCTTGCAGTGCTGTCTCACTGCAGATGTAGGGGCGCACATTATCCTGCCGTCATCGAGAGCGCCGACTGCGCAGTTGGGAGTGACGTGTATATAATTAGTCTTGCCCCGTATCATGAACGCGCCTTTCGGCACATACTCACCGGGATTCGCCTCTTTCGTGACCTGATCAGGGCTTACGTAGAATGTAGGTGTGGTGCCGAGACCCATCTTCCATGCCCTCGAGAAGCAGAGCGTGGCGTCAGCAGCCTCCTGCAATGTCTGCTCTCCAGGCTCTTTTCCCTCTGTCTTTATGACAAAGAAAGGCGAGCCTGACATGTCTGTGTGGAACACGATGTCATGCTTATCAGTGTGCTTCTTGATGACTATCTCATTAGTGGTCGCGTCCCTTCCTCCTATGACAAGGAAGCCTTCGCTCGACAGGAACCACCTGAACTTCTCATACCACTCAGGCTTGCGCCTCTTCTTCTCTTCTGCCTTCTTCTGCGCGGTCTCTATCTTCTCGAGGCTCTCTTCCTTGCTCTTGTTCTCCTCCTCGAGCTTCTGGAGCGATATCGTGAGGGCTTTCCTCGCGCCTTCCAGCTTCTTCCTTGCCTGCTTGCCCTTCTCGAAGTAGGTCTGCGCGTTCTGCTCTACAGAGAGCTTAGGGTTGAGAGTTATCTTCATGAGGAGAAGGAAGGGGGAGAG
>CAZNGE010000025.1:0-18070 GCA_964572875.1 uncultured Methanosarcinales archaeon
CCTCTTGACTGCATATCATACACGGCCTGGCGCAATGCCATCTTCGCGGACAGGTCGAGGAATATCAGGGCGTTCTCTCCCTGCTGGACCTTTGCGACGACCTTCAAAGGCTCCTCGCCTATCTCGTGCTTTATCTCGTTGTACTTCTCACCTACCCTGACAAGACCGTAGGTGAGCACGACTACAGTCATTATGACTATGAGTATGTTGAAGATCACCGCTTTCCTGCTTCTCATCAAAGCTCTCATCTTTATCCTATAAAATCTCCTAATGCCGTGAAAATACCCCTCTTTTCAGGAGCAAGGCTCTTGAGGAACCTCGGAAAATCATAAAAAAAGTATATCTCGATAGGCGGCTGCGTCGGGTCAACTGAAGGGACATACGTGACATAGTTCTCTTTAGGTATCTGCATTGAGAGCAAGGCGTCAATCAGACTTTGCGCGCCAGCCAACTGAAAGGTTCCTGTATTCATGTAGGTGAATCCTGATCCCTTGATGATGAAGATGTGGTGCGTATCCTTGAGATTATCATCCATGAAGCTGTTCGTAATGTCCACTATGGTCTTTCCCATAGGGCCGTCCATGCAGTAATAGAAATACTTATCATAGGGCCTGAATTCGCATGTCCTGCCTGCTGCCTTCTCCAATGTCATATTATAATCATAGAGCGCCAACAGCTCTGCCATGGTCATCTCTGTGCCTGCGACGTCAATAGGGCTTCGCAGGTAGATGTGGGCCAGGTAATTTCCGTATGACAGGTCCTTGATGCCCTCAAGCTGCTCGAGATGCGCTGTTGCGGTCCACTTATATATGAGAGAGAATACTATTACTACAAGGACGAACATGATATACGCCCATATGTCTACGATAGCGCTTGTTATGAACGCCTTTTTCGCTTTCTGTTTCCTGAATCTCCTTGTTTTCATGTTACACTTTCCATGTTGAAAAAGGAAAATGCCAGCACAAGCACAAGCCTGTGCCGGCACTCCTGGGTTTGTCTCGAAAAACATGATGCATTAGCTCACCCTCGTGGATTTAGGCTGCAGCACATGGAACTCCACCATCCCTGAGCGTGTGCTGCCTCCTTTTTCACGCAATATGACTGGAAGGGTGCGGGTGTAGCCCGCGACACCACCTATCCCGCCTATACTCAACTTCTCCAAAGGTGCCCAGTTATCATACCATTCCTTGTTGTAATACGCAGTCTTGAGTATGTAGCCATCCTTGTCCTTGATCGTTATCCTAGCTGACATCATGTGATTGTTAGGGAAGAAGAGTGCGGAGTCGAGCTCTGCCTCAGACAGCTGGTCAAGGTATATCAGTTCAGGATACGACCTGCCTGTTATCGGGTCAGTATAGCCGATCCCTCCTGTGCCGTACAACAGCCCGTCGATAAGCACCTCGCTGTGGATATCTGTCGTGTTAAACTTCTGGTTGATGAACAGGCTTATCAGCAGGACGCAGACAATGAGGACGACAACAAGGAACATAAGCCTCATTATCATCATCGTGTAATTGAAGGCCATTATGCCTTTACGGCTGTTGCTGATCTTGTTTCTTAACATCTTATCATTGCTGGGCCTGGGTGCCCGGGACCATAGGGTAATAATTGCAGTACTTCAGATATCCTGCTGTCTCGGTCTTAGGGAAGCATTCAGCATCATTCTTGCACAGCTCGTCGCTGCACACCAGGTTGTTTGGTATGTTCACCTTTCCGAGAAGATCAGGACTGAAATAGCAGAGAGGATTGACCCGTCCGGTCTCAGGACTTCCGACAAAGACTGAAGCGCGGTCCTTGTCCCTGAGAGTCTTGTCCACGTTCTGGTCCCTTATCTCAAAATGCAGATGAGGAGAGTATTGATCCGGTCCCGTAGGTCCTCTTCCTCCTACCGTGCCTATACGCTGACCTTTGGTGACGGACTGGTCCTTGGAGACAGATATCGTGTCGAGATGCATATACGATGAGGATATTCCTTTACCATGATCTATTATCACCTGCCCATACTCCTTCTTGTCTACGTATGTGACAACTCCATCAGCCACTGAGATGACAGAAGTCCCTTTCGGCGCTCCACTTATATCTATGCCTGGATGGGTGAGGCTGCCCTCGCATTCTGCCAGCTGCTTCACCCCATCCTTAGGACAGTCTATCGACGGGATGCACATCCCCTTTTCACGGTATTTCACGCAGACACCGCTCTTCCACTGCTCGCAGCCGCACCTGGTTGACGCGTAAGGCGCGGTCACGCACACACCATCTTTCCAATTCACGCATCCCCTGTAGCCGAAACAGGACGCGACCTTCATGGTGCTGACCTCGACAGGCCAGATGTCTATGAAGCCCTTGCCTCCTGCCGGCATGTTCTGGAGAAGAGAAGAAAATATCTTCTGGAGCCCGGCAGGCGTGCCGAGGGTATGGCCTTCCACTGGAGGTATATTGGTGTTCCCATAGTAGCGCTGGACAGCGCGGTATATCGACTCGACAGTCTTATCTACATCAACTTCTGCATCATCGAAATTCGCTATGTCAAGGAACACCATCACCTGGTCCTTGGTCGATGCCTCCTTAAAGACATTAAGGGGGCTTTCCTTACTGATGGAATCCTGGAATACCGGGACTATCTGGGTGTAGAAGACAGCAGTCTCTGGAGTCAGGATATCGTTTATCAGAAGACAGGCAAGCTTCCTTGCCTTCAATGTGTCCTGGTCTGCAGGGATGTAAGCGACAAGACTCCTTGGCTCACGCTCCTCGCCTGAATCGCCGATGATAATAATGAGGTCTGAATCAGACGGTATGGCGGTTATTGCAGATCCTTCACCTGACTTTACAGGATTGGGAGCTGCCGTGAAATACTGGCTGTACTGCCTTGAGAGCACCTGCACGATCCGGTTTGTAGGGATTGATAAGTTGGAATAGTCCTCTTTCTTTGGCAGGACCTTAGCTATGAACACCTTCTTTGACTGTGAGACAGGATCTGTCGTGTTGATGACAGGGCAGACGACCTGCAATGGGTTTATCTTCTCAGGATATAATGAAACCTTGCCGCCTGTCTTGAAATACGATATGTTGTAACTGGCCGCGGCATTCTGCGCCGCCTCAAACGCAAGCCTCGGCAGGTCAATTATGTTGTCAGGATTCAGGCTTTCGATGTCAGGAGGGGTAAGGCGCTTCGTGTCTGTCAGAGGATCGAGATTCTGGTCGGAAAGGAACCAGTACATCTTGTTAATGTCCTTGTTTGCCTCCTTGAGATTCACTATGTTATCCGCAAATATGACATCTATAGGGATGGGAAAGAAGACAGGGTGGTAAGCATGGGTCATGGTCCCGGGAGCAAAAAAGACTGCTGTAGTGAGTAGTCCTACATCTATCGATGTATATCTCTTCTGAAACCCGATGCCTGACGCCACGTTATTGACGTACTGCATCAGGGCCAGGAAGACTATTATTACCATAAGGAGCTGAAAAGTGAAGAAATATATCTCGTGCAGGATGCTGGCCTTCCTATTCCTGGACAGCTTACTAGCTAGACTACCTCTTTTTTCCGAAACAAAACCCATTGACCATGCTTAAGGGAGAGGGATTTATAAAGTTTTGGTGCGAGAAACACGAGAAAACATCATTTAGGATTGACTGACGGCGTGGATTTGCCTGTGTTCTGCAAGGTGGTTGTGATATCCTCGCCTTGAGGCTTTGCAGGCTCTTCTGGTTTCTTCTCAGGCTCTTTCTGAGGCTCCTGCTTAGGCGTCATAAGCTCGCGGACCAGCTCAGAGCATGATATCATGTCTTTCTTGTATGCGCTGAGATCGCTTTCCTTGTAGACAAGATCAAAGACTATAGCAGCATGTCCAGAAGACATCGTGCAACCCTCTTTGACAGGAGAAAGGGACGTTGTCTTGGATATGACCAACCCATAGACAACGCCGCGGTCAGTGCCTACAAAATCGCAGTTCTCGCTGTTGATGACAAGGTCGCAATAGCTTCCAGGCCTGTTTATTCCCAATATGCCCGGGTTATTGTTATTATTAAAGTCAGGATCATTGCATTTCCCTTCGGTAGGATTAATGAAATAGAATGCGCTGAACTTCGAGTCAGGAGGGAACTTCCTGCAGTTCTTGGTGTCTTCTGCACAATCATTGCCACTCACGTCACCTACAACACCCCCGTTGCACAGGCAGATGCACGGACCAGTTCCGCACCAAGAAGGCTTCTCGATGTTGGAATCTGCTGGGGAGGACAGGCTGCGGCACTGCTCCTCAGCACAGTCTTTTCCGTGCTCACAATAGAAATCATTATCCGCAGTCCTGACACAATCCGAATTGAAACCCACAACAGCCCAATCTGCCTTTAGGAACTCGCTTTTTATGATGCATGCCTCATGCGTGTTCCTCTCATCATAGAGCGCCCCTACAGCATCATATATCCCGTTGAATGTCTTGATGCTTCCAGGATCAGCCTTTGCAGTGAATATGTTCATCAGGCCGAAGAACAATCCTAATGTCATCAATATGACTGCAAAAGCCAGCACAAGGCCTATTATCTGCTGCAATGAAAGCCCAAGGTCGCCTTTTTTCGAAGAAAGTAGTCTCATTTTTGGATTACCTATCTGTTGAATCGTTGATTGATCTAAGTGCAACCGCAGGGATTCTTTTCCTTAAGCTCTGCCAATAATACAGGGTCTTCAATGCTCTGCGTGTCTGAGTAAAAATCATTAAGGTCGCAGCTATCAGGACAGTCTTCACAGACATTGAGCTCTATTCCGCTCAGGACGACATTATGCGGAACACATTTTCCTGCTGTACAAGGGTGCTCAATGCAAATACGCTGATCTGTCAACGGATCTTTCGTGAAACCAGTATAACCCGAACAGTCATCTATTGGCTTTTTAAGTTCAGAACAATCCAAACATGCCTCGTACTTGCCTCTGAAAGCCGGATTTACATTTGCTTCATCCGGATAGAATGTCGGGATACACTTCCCAACATCGCAAGCATCAGCAAGGCAGTAGTCAGGATTGTCATAATAATCCATAGAATAATGCTTGCACTTGGTTATGCCACAGCAGTTGGGGGGAGGTGCCTTGACACAGCATGTTGACTGCTGCGTAAGATCGGAAAAACCGCTCTTGCACTCGAATCCTTCGCCTGACAGAGGGATGAAACCAGGATCACATGCGCAGGAGCCAAGGCACTCATAACCGAATGCCTCAGTGCCGGGAATAGTCCCCTGATAATTGCATCCAGGCATGCAGGTAAGTGTTCCGTCCTTGCCAATCCCACACTTCTCCCCTGTTCCTGCATTTCCGCATGTGTCACCTGCGGATTTGCCAGTACAGGCCAGCTTTGCCTGATTCTCAAGGTCTGCTGTGCTTATACAGTTACATGGATTCTCCTTCTTCAGGTTCGCTGCATTCGTGCCGAACTTGTCGTAGAAATCCATCTTGCAGTCCTTCTCACACTCAACACAGGTGCTTGCGGAAGATGCAAAGCATACCAAATCAGATTTTTCCCTGCCTTTGTTCCTGCAAGGATCATCCTGACAGAGTTTCTCGCTGTATCCCGGATAGCTCTGGTAACTGGCGCAGTTGCTTATTTTTGTGCAGTCTACATCGGTCTGGGCGCTGCCAGCTCCCCCTCCGGTCCCTGCAGTTGGAGTCTCTTTCGGCTGGTTCAGCCTTGACTCGCTTATCGGCTTGTTGGGGTCGAGGATGCAGCAGGTGCCTTGCTGGCCCTTGTAATCCTTAAGCCGTTGCGCGAAATTGGACTGGTCACAAGGGATACCGTCTGGAGGGCATTTGTCAGTCTTCTTGGTGCCTATAGGTATCGTGGCATCAGAAGGGCATCGTCCTGTCGTGAAAAAGCAGGCGCATTTCTTCAGATCGGAATTGCACTCTGTGAAGGATTTAGTGGCGTCAGACGTGCCGCCGCCGATCTTCTTATAGACTATCTCATAGCCGACAACCCAGATGAGAAGGACAGCGATGACTAGGCCAACAAAATACTTCATCATTTGAGCTCTTTTCGACCTTCTCATTCGCCTCTTCATATGGTTCACATCATGCAGCAGCCAGATATGCCATAATTGCCAGAGCAGTCATCATACTGCCCTGCCTGGAAGCTTCCGCCCTGCTCCTTGCAGGCGTACTGGTCCAGGCATTGGTTGTTGGTGCCTGGCACAGCGCACTTCTTGCCGCTGTATTCCTGCGCAGTGCTCGTGGTCTGGGTCGTGAAAATCTTTGTCTTGCCTGTGAATATCAGGACAAGAATGACCAGCACTATCAGGGCTATAACAGCAATGATTATCACATTAAGGCTCAATTCAGCTCTCTTATCCATCATGATCACCTAGCCAAAATCTTCTCTGATGCAACACTTGCCTGTTTCCTCGCCGACTTTGCATGAAGTCAAGCTTTTTGTGTAGCCGTCAAGTTTCTCGCAGTTCTCACCTGCCTGTGATTTTACACTACAGAACTTCTCCTCACAGCTGCCTGCTATAGAGGCGTTCCTGGCTGGCTTCATTACCATATAAATTAAAATAAGAATGATTACGACAGCAAGGATTAAGCCAACCATTTTTTCCATGGTCATCTCGCCTTTTTTCCCTGAATATATCATATTATCAACCTACATTTCTTTGAGGATTATACCATGAGGATACAGCATTCTGAGCCAGGAGAGTTTTCCCTGGATGCGCAGTCTGTGCCGAACTGTTTCACTTCTGTGTCAGGATCGCATTTTGGCTTGCAATGACCCCCTTTTGACTCGCAGTTTGTCGTGGCCTGGCTGAAAAGCCGGGTCTTGCCGGTGAATATAATTATCAGAACGACAAGAACCACGATGGCTATCACAGCGATAATGATTACGTTAAGGCTCAGACCCTGAGCCTTCCGTGAAGAAAAAAAAGAAGGCATTTTCGCCCTTTCATGCCTGTATGCCAACGCAGCAGACAGGAGAGTCCTCTGGGCAGACGCCTGTTGAAGGCTTGTAATAGTTGCCCATGGCTACGCATGCTGCGTCATCTGAGACGCAGATGCCTGCGCACTTGTCGATCTCCTTTGTGGTCGTTCCCATCCTGCCTATGAATATGATGGCAAGGATGACAAGAACTATCAGCGCAATGGCTGCGATTATGATAACGTTCAGGGACAATCCCTGGGCTTTCTTGGCCATGTCTAGTCACCTCGTTCTTTTAAATGGATTATTGATAAGCTGATTATTGGGAATAGTATATATAAAGGTTTCGATAGGTTGAAACACCTTTTAATGTAGAATTAGGCGATTTCACAGCCATACGGCCTTGTGAAATCTTCACCAGGGAAGATTGCATAATAATACTCCTGATTATCCTTGTACGAGTTCTCAATTGACTTCTGCTCTTCCTTGCTCACAGACTCTGAATGCTCTTTGCAGAGATCCTCTGCTATGTGAATGATGGCAGCCTTGACATCATTCTTGATTTCGGGCTCGAATTTCTCTACATCCTCTGTCTTTATCATGGAATCCTCATCATCCTTGCAGGCAAGGTATATGCGGTACTGCTCAATAGCTGCCTGCGGGTCATAATAGCTTATGCCGTTCTCACCCTCGCGCTGGGCATAGAGATTGATCTTCACCTTGTAATCCTCTACATTCCGCTTCAGGTCAACATCAGTGCAAATCCCGGGTCCAAGGGCTGTGAAGGTCTCATGCGTGCCCAGAAGAAGCTTCCTGCCAGGGATTATTATCACGATCGCGATTATCAGTATTATGACAAGTGCGACGAAGGTGCCGACTCCCATGGCTTTCCTGTCTGATATCATCAACCTCTTCCCCTTATCGCGTCAACAAGCCCTCCGAGAAGGCCTCCGCTCTTTGTGTAAGCAGAATACGCTATGTATATGATTATAAAAAGTATTATCACAAATATTATCAGCCAGTGGAGCGGGAATTCAATCCCTTTCTTTCCAAGCTTCAGCTTCATGTATTCACCTGATGATATGATAGATAGTGGATATATAAAAGTAACTGAATGTTTTGGTGTAATTATTTGAAACGGGCATCCAGCTGGGTTACAGGTAAAGTATCGCAGCCCATATTTGATATCATATCTTCATTGTATTCTGCAAGTATTGTCTGAGTATGCCAGTATGCCCCTGCAGAGGAGAGCTCGAATACAAGAAGGAACGGTTCCCGTTTCGTCCCGCTGAAATATGAAAAAACCACCGCGTAGCGCTTGTCTCCCTGCAGTACTGCCAACTCTTCTGTTTCTTTCTCTTTTTCAGATTCCTGACCTACAAGAACACCTGTAAGGAATTCGGAATACGTCACCCGTCTGTCCCCTACCTTAATAGGCGATTTCTCAGTCCTCATAAATAAAGGAAGGCCTTTCAGCTCAGTAGACTTGTCCTCAAACTCAAAAACAGAACATATCGCGCAGAACCTCAAATCATCCGCTGTAAAAAGCTTTAGCTTTCCCCTGCCGAAGTTGTCCCAGCACTCGACCATAAGGTCTGCTATGTCTCGGTTCATCTCCTTGGCAGTGCCTGACTCGATAGTCAGGTACTTGGTCGGGCAGTTGATTGTCGAAGCATCAGCCTTCTCTGAGCCGATCGGAAGCTCGTTGAACTTCGCATAAGCCGTGACAGACGCCTTGCACTGCAAATTCTCAGCGCTCTCTGATGCGGTGTCTGATATGGACTTGAATATGAACGCTATGAGGACTATGACCAATATCATCACGATAACTCCCATGAGCGCCTCGAACGCTGCTGACACGCCTTTCTTTGATCTATTGAACATATTGAAACCTCAATTAGCCATTATGGAACAGAACTGACGCCTCTTCGCGACAATACCAACAATGCCATAGTCGAATTTTTCTGTTGTGAAAGCACTCAGTGTATCTTCCGGAGTGAACATGACTCGCTCAAGAGGCTTTTCCTCAAACCTCTTTTTAATACTATCAGGACCTTTCGCGATATCGCTGATATATTCTTCCAGATTGAATGGCGTCCCGAGCCCTGCTCCTGGACCATATGACTGAGACTTGGGGATTGCAAATATCCCTTCGGAGAAGGTATTCAAGGCATCCTTGCCGAAATACTTCACCTCATCATTTATCACATCCAGGACCGGAATCTCGACCTGCCAGGTTATTACGTGGGTCTCGTCGAAGTTGAAGCTTGAATCAGTCATGTATTCAGCACCCATAAGAGACTTTATCAGCTCAGGTGAGGGTGATTTCCCGGTTATCTGCTCATAAAGCGTGTTCTGCATACCGAACGGCTTCCTTGTGACAAGCCAATGCGGAAGGCCCTCGAGCTTGTAGTCCTGCTTCTTTGCCTGCTCCTTGAAAGCATCGTCAAAATCTATCTCTGAACATACTATGCAGAAAACCTCTACAACAGGATTGTCCCCTGCAAACCGCTCTAGCCAATTCTCATTGAAAGGCTGGAGACTCCCTCCACCGGTCTTTGACCAGCAGCTCTGCATCTCCTCAGCTATTATGCTCTTTACACGGTCGTCGTCGATGCGGCCGTAACTCTCCACATCACTCAGGGTTATCTCCCTGTAACCCCTCGGACACTCAATCGGGAAAATCCTCTTTGCGACAACACGGGCAACGTCATTAGCCACGAGGCTTAAGCGGCATTTCTCGTCATTGCTGATGCTCTTGCTCGACTTCACGAGCTTGAAACCTATGAAAAGTATGAGCAGGCCTACAACTAAGAATACCGCGGCAGTCATCCAGACATTCAGCTGGGCTTTTCTGGACCTCATCCGAGAAGGCCTCCTTTTATCACCCGGTATATCACAGCACCTATCAGCAGGATGCCTATCAGTGTCAATACAGTCACTGCAAATGTCTTCCAATCGCCTTTCTTGTCCATCATGATCACCTTGAGCTTTTGGTATAAACCTATTCGCATATGAATATCTTGAGCGTGAGCAGGCCGCGGTTGGTCGGGAGGAAAAAAGACTCTGACTCCCCTGGAGCAGGCTTGTCAGGATTGCAGTCAGGGTGGTATGATTCTATGATACGGTCCTCTGGATTCTTCGATGTGCCTGCTATCAAATAATACTTCCTCTGCCAGACACCAAGGGTGTTCTGGAGCAGTTGGTCAATTGTATCCTGCACGTACTCGCATGCCATCCTGCCGTCGTCACATGTTATCGTCCCTCCTGCCTCGGGCCATTCGGCACAGTCTATGAGCAGGTCCCGGATGGCAGTGCCCCTGCAGTTCTCAGTAGTGGATGACATCAGGGCTATCCCGAGGTTCGAGGCGAGCTGGGTGCGTGAGAAGGTCTGCCTTGTCTCAGCAGGCGCCTTGAGCACAACGAACTTGATGGCGAACAGCACGCCGACTATCAGAAGGATGACGACTATCATCAATCCCATGATTTCGAATTGGGCCCTGCGGTTGTTTCTTTTCGTCATTTTACTGATAGGTTGTTATCTCAAGCACTCCAAAGTAATACTTATCTGCAGTTGCGTTGTAGAGCGATATGGGGATATTCTCGACAGGAGCTGACGTGAAATCCGGTTTGGGGTTGTCGAACAACACCCACTCCCCTCCAGGAGGGTAGACCTTGATGAGCTTTATCGTCGTGGTGCCGAACTCCTGCGAATAAAAGTCAAACCCTTTCGGGTTGAGCGTCTCATTGGACACCACTGACAGGCCTATGAGCTTGTAGAGGTCGAAGCAGCTCGCCTTGACCACATTCGACTCTGTGCACTGAGCTTCGGGAAGGAATGATATGGTCTGGGCAAGCTCGACAGCGCGCAGCTCATACGCCTCTGATATCTCGCGCGTAACAGTGGTGCGCTGAAGGTTCATGTAGAACACAGCTCCGATGACAAGGAGTATGAAGAAGACGAACATTATCGCTATCGTCTCGCCCATCTTTATCTGGGCTTTCCTGTTCACGTTCCATCTCATCCTATCATCCTTCATGTTCAGTATATCAGCGGGCATGAATATATCTGGAGCCTTGAATTTGTGTCCTTGAGTCCTGAGACAGCATTCGCAATCGCTGTAAGACCTGTCAAATCCAGAGGATACACATCAGTGGCCTGAATAATGGCCTTGAGATTGGTGTTCTGGTTGTAATAACCCTCGCAGTTGGTCGAGTATTGAATCGGCGCCATGGCGTTGAGCTTCTCATAATACACCTTTGCGACAGTGTTTAGCCTTGCGTAGGCACGCTTCATCAGGCAGTTGAACTCATCATGACGGTCAGAGAATATCGCAGCGTAGAGGACCTCCTTCTCTGTGTAGCTGAAAGGGACATCCATGTCTGTGAACATGTTCGGGTCTGCTGCGCTGCGTTCAAGGAACTGCACACTCCTATCGACGGTCATTACCCTGAGGCCTGATACCTCGACGTCAGCGAATGACGCAGGTATGGCATCTGTGTCCTGGTCAACAAAGATGAAACGGACCTTCCAGTCACCTTCGTCCCGCAATGCAGCATAATCCGAAGGCGATACCTGCGCCTTGTTCAGCTTCGACGGCAGGGCAAGATAGAGGTCATCTGCCTTCTGGCCTTCCCCCACAATGACATATCTCACGAAAGGAGAGGTCATGTAGAGGAAAGAGGTTATCTTGAAAGGGACATTCCAGTCCAGTGTCCAGGTTATCAGCTTGTTGCCCTCAAGATACTCTGGAGCGAACACTACGCGGTTGCCGAGCCTCTGGCTCGCAGGGCCGATGTAATAATCATTGCACGTGAAGCGGATTGAAAGGTCGGGAGTGGGTATCTCCTGCACAGTTCCTGATGAGACCTTAGCCCCGACGAGGATCGTGTTCAGCTGCTGGCTCACCTTTCCGGAGAACTTGGCTTCAGAGGCAGTGCGCTGCTTCATGACAATGAAGGTGAAGAACGCCATTATCACAGCACCGACTATCAGGATGAATATCCAGTTCAGCTGGGCCTCTGCCTGGGCCTTACGCCCACGCATGCCCTGCAACCTTCCAGGAAACCTGTGCTTTTTGACTCTCATCTTCTTTCTTTTTGTCTGCTTTCGGTGATCACTCGTACTGCGATATCTCTACCTTGTCCCCAAGCCCTTTGAGCTGGAGATTGATCCTGTTGTTGACGACATCAAGGCAGATGAAATGGTTGCCTTCATTGCTTATGACTATGTCTCCGACGTCAAAGCTGTCTGTGCCGTCAGGTATCAGGTAGACATTGTCCCTGCCGTTCTCCCAGCCAGAGCAGGCGATAGGATTGAAGAACTTCCCTTCATCCCCTGCCCTCTTTTCACACAGCGCGCTTGTGGGATCATAGTTGTCATTATCGACAAAACATACCATCCCATACTTGCCAGGGACGTTAATGTCTGGCCTCTTGATAGAGCCGTAATCGGAAGATATCGACTTTATCGAGCTCTCAAGGCCGGTCTTGAGCGTTATGTACTCTACCTGCTCTCCCTTCTGACCAAAGCTCTTTATGGCTGAGTAGCCATAGGCTATTATCATGCCCACGACGACAATCGCGATTATGTAGATGAAAATCTGACCCGGTGTCTGTGCCTTCTTCATGCGCCTCACCTCTTAACTCTTGATACCAAGATTGAAGAAGACCTCTGCAACATCCTTCTTCTCAAGCACGCCTTCCTCCTCCAGACTGAAAAGTATCCCTGAAACATCGTTCTTGGTCACCTTGCCTGACTTCAGCAGATACGAGAGAAGGACCTCAAATACGTTCTTGTCCACGTGCTTCTCCTTTGCCATCCTGCTGAATGTCCTGAATATCTCATCCTTGGATCCTGCTGCAGTGAGCTTCTCCATCTTTGCCAATGCCTCTTTCTTCGCACCTCTTGTCGAAAGCTCGCTGAGCTCTTCCATGACATCCTTCCTCTTCTTAGCTGAAAGGTCCTCCAACGCCTCGACGCCCTTGCCTCCTGCGATGCCTGAAAGCTCCTCAAAAGCATCCTTTCCAGACGCTGCCTTGGCAGGGGCCTCCTTTATGAAAGTGTCAACATGCTTGCCGGTCGTCAGGAACTCGTCCAGCCTTTCCATGTCAGATTTCCTGAACGCAGTGACGAGCTCCTTCTTCTTCTCCTTGTCTTCAACAACCCTCTTTGTTACAGAAGCGAGCTTAGATACCTGGTCATCCTCAAGAGGAACTTCCTTCTGCTTCGCGATTGTCGCGAGCTTGCCGAAATAATCAGCCTCCTGCTTCGAGAGGCTGTCGAGCTTTTCGAAATGGTCCTTTCCTACTAGCTTAGAGAGCCTTGATATGTGGTCTACTTTGGCGGGTCCGGCAGGGGCAGGCCGCTCCTCTGGTCTTACTATGCTGACCTTCCTTACTTCAGCAGGTTTCCTGGCGAGCTTCTCCATCACCTTCTCGGCCTTCTCTGGCTTTGGCAGCCTCTTCCTCTCGCCGAACGCGCTGAGTATCCTCTCCCGCTCCTCTGCACGCTTGCGCATCTCCCTCTCAAAGAGATCCTTTGACATGGCAGGTCCGCTCGGCCTCCGAGGAGGCAAGCGCCGGGGCCTTGATGGTCGAGCCCCGGGCGGAGGCACTCCTGCTGGCCTAGCAGCTGGTTGTGCAGCTCTAGGAACTGCAGTTGGCTTCGGTGGTGGTGAAACCAACGGAACATAATATTTCCTGTAAATGAGATATGCTGTGCTGCCGACTATGGCGAGCAAGCCGATGATGACCAGGAGCCATGGAAGCATGCCTGCAGACGGGTGCGAATCAGGGTCGCAAGGGTCTGTCTCAGCATCTATCTCAACCCCATCATCATAGCCGTCGTTGTCTGTATCAGGCGATGTCGGATTGAGCCAGTTTACACACATCCCTTCCTTGAAGTTACACTCGAAACCGTTGTCGAGGCCGTCGCCATCAGGGTCCTTTGCGGCATCGTAAGGGTCGGACGGGTTCAGGCCGTACCTCTTCTCGCATGCGTCAGGCATCCCGTCACCGTCATTGTCGATGCTCTCCCTTGACCTCTCAGGCGGAAGCTCGACAACATCCTTTGTAAGAGGGTCCGTGCCTCTCCGGTATTCCTCTATGTTAGTATAGCCGTCACCGTCAGGATCGGCGTCAGGACCGCAGACAGCAGGGTCGTCACATATCGTGCTGTTAAAGTGCTTCATCTGCCATTCATCAGGCAGGCCATTGCAGTCCTCATCATAGGTGCAGTTGGCAGTGCATTCTGCTGATGTCAACAATAAGTCATAGTCATCGCAGTCCGGCCCGATCCTGCAACCAAGGCCATAGCCGTCACCATCATGGTCATACACACAATCAGTCGTCATGGAGCAGTCAAGATTTACGAAAGGGTCTGTGTCATTGCAGTCAGCGCCATTGTCGCATCCCCAGCCGTAATAGTCTCCGTCATTGTCTGAAATGCAATTATTGGAGCATCCTGTGAAAGACCACTGGTTCATGCCATTGCAATCAAGACCGTTATTGCAGCCGAAACCATATCCATCACCATCCTCATCAAATGTGCAGCCATTGCTGCAGCCCGTTGTTGTCGAAGGATTCCAGCCGTTGCAGTCAAGGCCGAGAAGGCATACCACGCCGAAGCTGTCGCCGTCAGTGTCCTGGACGCAGCCTGAGTCGCAGGTTATCATGCTCCTGTAATCCTCTCCCTGGCAGTCAAATCCTGCAGGGCAGCCCATGCCATACCCGTCACCGTCATTGTCGTCTATGCAACCGTTAGGGCAGTTTATCGTGAGAGTGGAGTCATCACCCTTGCAATCCGGGCCGTTGTTGCAGCCGAGCCCGAACTGGTCGCCGTCATTGTCAGATATACAGCCGTTAGGACAGGAAGTGGTCAGGTTAGGATTCCTTCCATTGCAGTCATTCCCGGCAGTGCAGCCCATACCATACCCGTCACCGTCGAGGTCCTGGATGCATCCGTTAGGGCATCCGACGCTCCTGTCAGGGTCTGTATCATCGCAGTCAAAACCGAGAAGGCAGCGCTCGCCATACCCGTCACCGTCATTGTCTATGCCGTTCGGGCATGGATTCCCAGATATACCTGCTTCTGTGGAGTTGAGATCCAATGTCTTTGAACCTATGTTCACATTTCCTGCATTGTCCTTTATCGACCAGCAGATTATTGTTGTCCTGAAAAGAGGTATCGTAGTAGGATTGTCAAAAAAAGGCTGGGTCGCGTTACAGGGCTCCTGATAGGTCGTGGAGTAGTAAGACCCTATGAGCGAGCAACCACTGGCCTCATCAATGCATTCCAGGGTGGCTGCAGAGCCGTCCTCCGTCTTTATGATAGTGACTGCAGGCGGGGTCCTGTCACAGGATATTCCTGTAGCGTCATAGGTTATCCTGTTCGACACACCTGTCTGTCCTATATTCCCTGCACCATCTATAGCACTGACGACGAATGAGTAAGTCTGCGTATCTGACAGGATGAAATCGCTCCCGTTGAGATATTTGGATACAGATACGCTGTCATCAGATGTGGTCCCATTAGCGAATACCTTTCCTGCCGCCCCGACCTGCCACTGGTATCCTGAGATGCCTGACTGGCTGTCATTCGCGGAAAACGATGCAGAAAGGGTGTTGTAGCAGACAGGGGTCGTGGCGTTGACAAGGGGAATAGATGGAGGCTCGGTATCGATTACATACGTGAATGATTTCTCAGCGTTCATGGGCTCCAATCCCACTCCCTCAGGGACATCACAGCGGATGGATATTGAGTGAGAGCCAGACGCCCTTGTGCCGAGGTCCTTGTAATGAGTCCTTGAAAGGCTCTCGAATGAAGACGAGAGCGCAGCAGCAGGATCGGTGTATGATGAAGGGTCACCATCACCGCCTGCGGCAGACTTGTAGACGCAGAATGCGTTCCTGTTGGTAGTCACGTTAAGGAAAACAGCGGTGTTCCGCGAGAACGCCGGCGGAGAGACCACTGTTATCTGAAGACCAGCGGTCAGGTCGACAGTGATATCCTTAGTCAGCTTTGCTGACAGGAAACCTGCCCTGTCCATGCACTGGACATAGTATGTGAATGTGTCTTTTACAGTGTCTCCCGGGAAGTCAATCCTCTGGTCATTATGCTCCTTGTAAGCATCGAAATCATTTACGGCATAGCCTGCAAAAGGAGTCATGAGGCTGTAAACCGTTTCAGGGTCATCTGTGTATCTGCATAAGACCGGCTCAGAAGCCATCACCTGGAGCTGAGAGTAAAGCCCTCCTTCAGGAGGGTATTCGACCACAGGGGCAGGTGAAAAGATGACGCTGTCAAGCCTCGGAGAGGTTATGTCTGCATAGAGCGTAAAGTCCTTGAAGTTCTCCCTCCCAAGGTCATCGAGACAGGCGACGAAAAATCGCCTGGGAAAGCCAGGCTCAGCAGTGTATGAAAGAAGCGTGTGGTCTGTGACGTAATTCCCGTCTCCCACGCTGCCTGTGATATCGAAAAGCTTGAGACGCACATCATTGAAAGAGGGGACTGTTATGCCCGTGTACTTGCATACAGAAGGCCTTGTCGTAGAAATCATCACCTCGAATGTCGTCGAGTTTGCGACACCGATAGGGTTTGGCTTTCTCAGGATAATCTCAGTGCCAGGAACATACACCTGGAACCCATAATCATAGGAATTCGAGTTGCCGACAAGATCGCGCGCGAATATGGTAAAGAGGTATTGCCCGTTGTTCAATGCCTTTGCAGGACGGAACTTGAAGTCCATGCCGCCTATCTCTGATGTGAGGTTGACATCAAAGACCCTTCCGCTGTCGACGTGCTTCAGGATGGTCGCAGTCACCTTGACTGGCTCCTGGAACACAACACTGATCTCAGGCTCGACTGTATTGACCGTGTCTATCGCGAAACACGCAGAACTAAGGAAGATAAAACTAAACAAGATTAATGCTATGACCATCAAAAAGCGTCTTGTCTTCATCTTCAGCATTCATTTCTCTCCACGACCTTACTGCTGAGGCATTGCAGGCGGAGGCACGCATATCAGCCCCTCATCCCCTATGCAGAATGTCGGAGGCAATGGCGGAGCCAGGTCGCTTATCACCCTGAGCGGCCTGTGGCTGACGTGGCCAGCCAGGTCCATCGCAAAGAGCGTCATATTGTTTATCTGGTTGATGAGCATGTAATTGTAAGGGAACGGATCCTTGATCTTCTTTCCGACAGTCGGGTCGAAAAGATTGACAGAGACCTCGAACGACCTGGCTATGCCGTTGGAGCTCCTCTTGAGCTCGGCATATTTCTTCTCAGAAAACTCTCCTGTCGAGGGATCATAATCCCCTGGCGAGACCCAAACCTTGTATATATCATCATCTATGAGGTCGCCTGATATCGTGACATCAGGCTGTGATGTGAAGAGCTCCTGTCCTATCTTCACTGTATGGCTTATGTCCATGGTGACATCCAGTATGTTAGGCGGAGTCAGGTCCAGATACACGGAGATGTCCTTGGAATTGCTGTTGTGCGCAAAGTCTGTAAGAGTGACGCGCATGTCTGTCGGGCCCTCATCAGGCTTGTCATAATTAGGCACCTCCCAGACGAAGTAGTAGAAAGTGCCGTTATGGGACGAGAATATCGGGAAGAAGCTGCCGCCTAATATATCAAGGCGGGCCTCCAGGTCATGCCTCTCGTTGCGAACTATCGCGTTTATCGAGAGATTCATGTTGTCCCGGAACCTGTTGTTCATCATGACGTCGAAATCCGGCGCCTCGTCATCGACAGTGAACCAGAACGGGCCATAGTTACCTTCAGGAGAGTCTGTGCCGTCGGCAAGTGTCTTGAACGCCTTTATCACGACACCGTAATCTGCCCAGAACGCGCCTGACTGGCTCGAGCTGGTCTTAGGGGTGGTGAACCTGCACAAGAATACATTGTAATCCGTGCTCTCACACGTGGCTGCGTCACCTTCTGTAGGCGCGGAATCCATTACTACGTCTGTGATCGTAACTGGATTCGACTCGTCGCTGAAATCCACTATGAAGTCAGGAGAATGGTCAGCGTACCACCTGTCGCCTGTGAGCGGGTCCTGGAAACCGTCCACAAGACTAAAATAAGGGTCTGCAGGCAGACGCCTGTCCACCTCGAATGTCCAGTGTGATGAATAGGATGACTCGTCGAAAGGATTCATGGCAAGGTCTGTGCC
>CAZNGE010000026.1:0-18023 GCA_964572875.1 uncultured Methanosarcinales archaeon
AAGGATCTGTGCCAGCTCAACAAAGTACAAATGGTTACGCGCATTTGATACGCAATACCCAGTGCCATCTCACTACGCTTGATGGCACGAAAAAGAAGGATCTGTGCCAGCTCATCAGTTACTCCATCTGCCACATAGGCACTGGTGTTCACTTAATCATCGCTGATAGCACTCCTTGAGGTGTGGTGAGAGAGGGTTTATATAAATATTGTTTTTTACTATTGTTTGGTGGTTAATTTTAGTAAGGTTTAAATATAGTCAGTGCCTAGAAATATGCATGGCAGGCAATCCCGAATACCAGTTCAGTAAGCTGAATGACATTCTATGCACTTCATTCAATAACGTAAAGCACGATGTGCACGAGATTAATACCAGAATAGAGAATCTGGGTCAGAATATCGCTAATCTAAGCTCTGAGAGCATCAAAACAGCTTTTGAGGAGCAGAGAAACCTTATCCTAGAGCAACAGAAGGCCCTGAACCAGCTGAATGAACGTCTTTTCGAGCTCGAGCAGAGGCCTGTGCAGCAGGTCAGGCATATTGTTGAGGAGAAACCAGAGGCATCCATGGTGTTCCCATCAAGAGAGAGTGCGCTTTCTGAGATAAGGAAGATAATGAAGGCAGAGAAGAAGGCCAAGGACGAGCCGTCCATATATGACTTCCCGGAGGGTGAAGTGAGGATAACAAAAGCACAGTTCAAGTCAACAGAGAAAGGAGCCAAGAAGCTGAACGGAGAATGGCTTGAAATCACCGGCTACGGAGTCGACATGAGCGGCTGGAAACTGCATGACAAAGGCAAGAAGCATACATTCACATTCCCGGAAGGATTCATGATCTACGGACCTGTGAAGCTTTTCACAGGCAAAGGAAAAGAAACGAACACCAGACTGTTCTGGGGCAGGAGCACACCTGTGTGGAACGACAAGGGGGATGTCGCCACACTGAAGAACAAGAGAGGAAAGATAATCAGCCAGATATCGAGCGAACCGACTTATTCTTTCAAGGTTATCAAATGATTTTGAAATCAACACATATCCTGTAAGTTCCAGGAGAGTGCTGGCCGCACTTGACTGTGCGCAGGATCTGACATTTCTTTTTCGCTTTTTTGCATGCTTTCTTTATGAGCTCATGCGCTCTCTTGAACTTTCCCTGCTCTTCAAAGGCGTAGAAGTTGATGATAGCCCCTTTCTTTGCTGTGCTGAGGGCTGTGCCGAGGAAGTCGCCTGCGGATTTCGGCAATGGCATGACAATACGGTCGAACTTTGTCTTGATGAACGGGACCGCGTCCTTCACATCCGCATTTATGAGGGTGACGTTGGTTATCCTGTTGAGCTTCAGGTTCTCGACACCATAATCATGGCCTACAGGATTGATCTCGATGCCGACGATCTCCTTTGCTTTCGTGTTCTTCGCGATTACGCAAGGGTAAGGGGCGCAGCCAGAGAACATGACGAGGACGCGCTCACCTTTCTTGACCTGTTGGGCTATGCGCTTGCGCTCTGTCGAGAGCCTCGGAGAGAAATATACTGTCTCGACATTCAGCTTGAGGCGTATGCCGTACTCCTTGTGTATCGTCTCCTTGGTCTTCCTGCCTGAGAGCCAGGCCATGGGCTGGGTGCGGAACTCTGTTGCGTGGATGCCTGCCTTCTTCAGCACAGTATTGACGTTCTTCTGCAGCATGAGCAGAGTATCGCCTATGAGCTTCTGTTTTTTCACGAGCTCTGGCGGGACATCGAGAATCGCAATGTCGCCGATGATGTCAAATGCGCGGCGCAGGTGGTCCAGCTCCTTTTTTGTCAGCTTGTTCTTCACTTCTGACTTCATATCAATCTTTTTTCTTGCTTTCGGCAAGGAGGTTACATCAATCAGTTCTGCGAAGCTGAACTTTTTCTTTATCCCGTCTTTCTTTTTGACTGGAAAGAATATGTGGGTGCTTGTCCTCTTCAGCCTGTAAAGTGGATTGAACAGGTCATTGTCTATGAGGAACTGCTTGACCTGCTGAGCATGCTTCACGGGTGTCTTGACACAGAGGACCATTATCCAATCACCATCTCATATCACCACGAGGATTATGCCTATGACCATCACCCCGCAGGCGACTATCCTCCATATAAGGTCGTGGTCGTGGAACATCCTGCCTCCGATTATCGTCGCAACGAGAGTGCTCATCCTCTTTACAGGGATTATGAGCGATATCATGGCAGTCGGTATCGCTACAGCCATGAAATAGAATACGTCCGAGAAAATCATCAGGAAAGCTATTATGAAGATGAGATACTTCCCCTTCACAAAAGCATACCTTATGTCCTTCAGCCCGTCATACTTGTAGAACTGTATCATCAGGTAGTGCAAAGAGAGGATGAAGTACGTGAAAGAAAGGAATGTGTAGGGATCGACACTTTTCAGGACTATCCTGTCAAGCACTGCGCAGATGGAATATAAGAATATGGCAAATATCATGAAGATGCTGTACTTGTTCTTCAGAACGCGCCAAGGCCTTATCAGGCTGCTGAGATGATGGTCTGCCTGCAGCCAGTAAGCGCCGAATATCAGGAGAGCTACGCCTGCGTACTGCCTAAGCGACGGTGTCTCCTTCAGGAAGAAAAAACCCCATACCATCAGAAATACCGGTGTCAGGTTCGTGAGAGGAGTCACATATGATATCTCAAGATGCCTCAATGCCTTTGATCCCAGAAGCCAGCCTATCGTAAGGATCAGCCCTTTCAGGTACATCAGACCCCACATCGCCGCAGGGTATGCCAGGCTTATCTTGGGAAGGAAGAACAAGGTGAACAGGAACGCGATGAGACACGTCGCTGTAAGATACTCTGTGGCGTGCTCATATATCAGCACCTTCTTGGACACTACCTGCCTCACACCGAAGAAGACGGCTGCGATAAGGGCGAAAATGACCCAGTCCATCTTAGAAGAAATCCCCCAATCCTTTCTGCGCGAGCTGGGCCTGGGACTCGTCCAGCTTCCTCAATGTCTCCTGCACGCGTATGTTGCTGAAGTCATGCTTATCGCACAGTATCGCCATGACATTATCCTGATCGAACGCGTCCCACTGCAGCCTGTAATCCTTCTTCACAGGCATGTTCATGAACAGGTTGAACACCTCGGTCCAGGGGTAGCTGAAATTGTCATCCCACTTCACCTCTGTGAACATGGCTTTGAAGTCCTCGCCATGCCGCTTCACCAGATCAAGAGCCTTTTTCGGGCCGATGCCCTTTATCCCGCCGACATCATAGTCAGTCCCTACCAGCATGCCAAGCGCTATGAGCTGTTCCCGGCTTATGCCGATGTGCTTCAGGTTCTCCTCAAGTTCAAGCATGCAGGGCTTGACTGTCTCGTACGCAAGACGGTCCTTTTTCTTCTTCCGCTCAGTTATAGTAAGGTTCTGCACCATGCGCGGCACTCCGAACAGCAGGCAGTCATAGTCCTGGGATATCTCCGCGTATATGTCTCCATTCTTGACCATGAATGCTGCCTGGGCCTCTCCTTCAGAAGGCGCCATCACGACAGGAAGGCCGAGAGCATTGATTAGCTCGACAGCCTCAGCGATCATCTCCCGTGTCAGGCGCGAGGTGCGCATGCCATACTTCTTCATCGCATCGATGTCACCTTCCTTCTTTGCGGTGTCATAGCGCTCCTGCGCGTCCTTCTTCAGTCCTGCGCGGCGCTCCCTTTCGGCGCGCTTGAGCTCAGGCGCCTCACCGTCAAACACGAACGCAGGCTTTATCCCGTAATGCATGAGCTTCGTGGTGCGGTGGAACAGGCCGTTCAGATGAGAGGTTATATTCCCATGAGAATCCTTGAGAGGGGTGCCATCCGCCTGACGTATGGTCGCTAGAAACTGGTAAAGCATGTTGTTTCCGTCAACAACAAGATTCTTCCCTGCAAGCTGTGGTATGGATACCTCCTTTCGCACAAGTATATCCTTAAGATTAACACCCATCCTTAATCAGCACCTCTTTTGATCAATGTGTTTTGATTGCCATACATACATATCTAAATCTTCTTGACGAACATGCTCCTGAACTCCTTGTCCAGCAGCTCCTGCGCTGTCTTTGTAAGGTCGCCCATCGTGATGAAAAGTATGGGGAGCTTCTTCATCTGGCCATAGACGAACGCTGTCGAAAGGTCGCCCTCATTTATCCTGGCCTTGGACTTCGCCTTGCAGTAATAATTGAGAGAGCCTACATTGCTGGGCAGCGTGATTATGAAATCCAGCTCTGTGCCTTTCCTTATGCTGGTGAAATCATTTATCTCTATGCCTGAAGCGTCGAAGAAAACCTTTATCCTGTCAAAGAACTCATCATCCTCAGGAAAGACAGGACCTTGCGGCTCAGGCTCAGGCTCAGGCTCCGGCCTCTTCTCTATCTTCACCTTCTCATCAGTGTCAATAGTCGTAGAGAATGACACAGAAGGCTGGTAAGAGAACTCAGGAACCTCATCCTCATCAAGCTGGGTCATCTTCACTGAAGTGACTGGCTTAGTGGGAGCGACGGTTACGGGCTGCTGAGGTTTCGGCGTATCAACGCTTGTCTGCATCTGTCCGATTGTTGCCTGGACCTCTTTCGGCTTTGCAGGCGGGACAGGCCTCTCTGGCACTGGCGATGGATACTGCCTCTGGGCAGGCTGCTGGGCAGGCTGATGGCTCCTGACAGGCTCTTTCTGGACAGTCCTGGGCTGCGCCTTTGAGTTGATATAATCCCTTATGGCTGACTCTGCATCATTGTCCGGCAATGTGTAGAACTTCCAGAACAGGTCTGTGTAGCTGTCAGCAGAGACTTCAAGAGGGACTGCAAAATCCTTGATCTCGCGGAGCGCTACACGGGTCTGCGGGTCCTGATCCCTGTCACGAAGAACCCTTGACTTCTTCAGCAACTCGAATACCCTGTACCCTTTCTCGCTCAGCCTGTGCGCGAACTTCTCAAGCAGGTGCTCCTGGCCATCACAGTAGTAGAGCGGAGAGCCACCGACCTTGAGCGAAGTGAGATGTATCTTCTTCTGGTCCACCATCTCAGAGAGCATAGCAGAGGCGAAAAGCACGTTTGTCCGCAGCTCCTTGTTGATCTGGGAAGGCAGAAGAGGCCCCTTTTCCTTCACTATCTTAAGAATATTATCGCGGTGGTCCATGGGTGAAAATTAGTCTCTGTTCTATATAAAGTTTGTTGTGTTTAAAAACAGATGAAAAAGAAAACAACCGTAGAAAATCAAGGCCTGACCCAGCGTATCTCGTAATACGTGACATCACCTTCATCGTCGACAACACCTATAAGCAGGCGCTTCTTTGTCGAGTGGGCCACGCGGTTCTTTGCGCTGAACTCATACCATGTGAGGTGCTCTCCCTCATGCACAGGATAGACTATCCATTTCGCATGGTCCTCTCCAGGCTTGACACCGCGGTCATACACGCGGAAGTCTGCGCCGAACTTCAGCGCGGTCTTGATTATGTAGCCGCGGTTGCGCATGTCCCTGAACACGCAATAGCGGATCCAGAAATTAGGCTCCACCTTCTTGGCCTTCTTGATGAACAAGTCAAAAGTCATCGCCTTCTTTTTTCCATCCATAATCTTAAGGCGGCCTTTCTCCATCAGATACAGCGCCTCCAGAAGGGAGAGCTGGACCTTGCCATCATCAGACATGTTGCCGTACCTGCTCTGACCATAGAACTCTCTAGCTTCATCTGTAGATTCAGTTATTACGCGCTCGCGCGCAAAGACAGCAGAAACAACTGACTTGGCTTTTTTCGGTTCGGCATCCTTGGACTCAACATCCTTACTGCCGGCCTTCTTAGCCTTTGCAGCCGCTTTGGCGGTCTCTGCAGGCGCCTCGGTCTTCTTCTTCCTAGGCATGCAGATTGGAGGTTGGAGGGGGTTTATAAATGTTTTCAAAGATGAGGATGATGCCTTCTTGTTGATATTTTAGGGTTATACACTTTGAATCAATAGATATTGAAGCCTGCGGCGTGATGAATGTCCAGCCAGTCTTAGCGCCGGAGTTCGTGGTTCCACAGAAGCATACAGCGCAGGGGGCAGCACTGGCACTGCAATGTAGGTAATATTTATAAACAGAAATAATAGAACATTGGAGCAAGATGGAAATCGTATTTTTGGGCACGTCTGCGATGGTGCCTACAAAGGAAAGGAACGTGACAGGGATATGCCTGAGGTACAAGAACGAGAGCATACTGTTCGACTGCGGGGAAGGCACGCAGAGGCAGATGAACATAGCAGGCATAAACCGCAATAGTGTGACGAAGATACTCGTCTCGCACTGGCATGGTGATCACGTGTCAGGGATTGTCGGCCTGCTGCAGACAATGGCGAACAAGGAGAAGAACCCGAAGATAGACTTATACGGGCCGAAAGGGACTGCTGAACATGTCAAGCACATGATGGGTATGGTGATATTCGACGTGCAGGTTCAGCTGAACGTGCACGAGCTAATACCGAAGAACGATGACCTGCTGACTGCTGTGGAGACAGAAGACTACATAATAGAATGCGCTGCGCTGGACCACAAGATACCCTGCATAGGATACAGGTTCACGGAGAAGGACAGGCTCAACATAAACACTGCAAAGCTCAGGAAGCTGGGAGTCAAGGACGGGCCGCATCTCCGCAGACTCAAGGACGGCAAGACCATCAATTACAAGGGAAAGGAAGTAAAGCCAGAAGACGTCACGTACGTGGTGCATGGCAAGAGCATAGCATACATAGCAGACACAGCCGCCACGCCAAACGCTGTCAAGCTCGCCCAGGATGCTGACCTGATGATATCAGAATCAAACTACGCAGCAAACCTGCAGGAAAAAGCTGACGAGTACAAACACATGACAGCCACAGATGCTGCGATGACAGCAAGCCAGGCAGACGTCAAGAAGCTCATCCTGACGCATTTCTCGCAGAGATACAAGACAGTCGATGAGATCGAGGAGGATGCCCGCACGATATTCCCGAATTCCACGTGTGCATATGACTTCATGAAAGTCAAGCCGTAATCCCGTCGAGAGATTTCGTAAGATATGTTTTTGTTCTTGCATGATGATAATAAATCTTTAAATATGAATCCTCAAGTCATGCAATATAGAATGGACAAACCTAGCTGGCAACAGAGACGATCTCCAGAGGAAATCTTAGATGACAAGGTAAGAGAGCTCATGTACAAGCGCAAGATAACATACCAGGAAGCTTCTGAGCTTGTCAAGAAAGGACAGAAGTCTATCTGGGAGTTCTGAGCATTCGAGCTTAAACGCCAACAACTTGTAAGCGGACTGACAAAACCTATTTAATAGTGTGAGACATAATATCCTGCATGAGCCGAAAATCCAAAGGCATAAACGCGGAACGGGAGCTCATCCACCTGTTCTGGGCAAAAGGCTGGAGCGCCTGTCGCGTTGCGGGAAGCGGTTCCACAAAGTATCCTTCGCCTGATGTGATTGCAGGAAACAATGTCAGAAAGCTCGCGATAGAGTGCAAAGTGACAAAGGACGTGCGGCAGTACTTCAAAGGCAAGGAGATACTCGAGCTGCAGGAATTCTCAAGGGTCTTCGGTGCAGAGCCATGGGTAGGCGTGAAGTTCAACAATGTCGACTGGTACTTCCTCACCCTCGAGGACATCAAGGATGCTGGAGAGGGATATTCTGTGAATATTCAGGGAGCAAAAAGAAAGGGGTTCCTTTTCGATGAGATGATAAGGCAATAGAACAAGAGTTCTCTTCATGATCACCAGGGCTTTATCTTCCTGAGGAATCTCGTCAACAGTCCCTCCTCCTTCTCGACCTCCTTGACCTCCTTCTCCACCTTCACTATCTTCTTCTCTTCCTTCTGGAGCTCTGCTTCCTCTTTCTTGAACTCCTGGGAGATCTCCTTCTCCTCCCTCCTCTGCGAGAGGAACTCTGCATTTGAGATGAAGACCAGCAATATCGCGATGAAGAGCACGTTCATCACAAGCGCCATGGTGCCTTCCATGAAGAACACGAGCCTGGCAGCTGTGGAGACCGGAAGTATATCACCATATCCTGTAGACGTGAATGAAACCATGCTGTAATAGACAAAGGTCGCGAAACCAGGCTCTTTGTCCACGCCGAAGTGAAAAGCGGCCGGATTCGCGGGGTCGGTGTATATGTCGTAATAGAGAGCGCCGAACCCCAAAACGTAAAGCATTACGATAGAGATGTAGATGAAGACTATCGCGAACTGCTTCTTGTGCTTGAACCAGTCCCGCAGGTTCCGCTCGATCCCAAGCACCTCTGGGCAGAAGAAGAACGTGAGAAGGACATAGCTCCCGAAATAGGTAGGTATCGCGAATATAAGAGAGAGGTTGCCCCTTATCGCAGAAGGCAAGGTGATGCCAAGACCGATTATCATGAAAGCGACAATGGAGTAACGTATGCCTGCTATCTTCTCCCTATCCCTGATGAAAGGCACGATGAAGAAGAACAGCAATGTCATGAAAGGCACCATGAATATCTTTGCCGTGATGCCTGCAGATGCCTCGAAATAGTCAGCATAGACAGAGCCTATCTTCATCGCGAATATTATGAATATGAGCATCGGGATGAAGAATATGAGGTTATAGTTCAGGAGCTTGATGAGTGATATGTCCTTCTTTCCTGACTCGAGGTCATGCTCAGGGATGGTGGTGGAAACGACCTTGGAAACGACTGACGCGCCCTCTTTCTTGGACGGCTTGCAAGGCCTCTTAGGACTAGCTTTCACCTTTTTTTTCTTACTTGCCATGATGTAATTGAAAGAATAATGGTATTTAAACCTTATCAAAATCTCGTAAAACCTCGATTTTGGACTTGTCAGCCCTTTAGGCTGCCAAGTTTTAAAAGAAACATTAATAAATCCTAAAAAACAAGGTAAAACCATGAAGAGGTGGATGCATAAGATAGAGGTCATCGTGGACAAGCTGATACCTCCAGCGCTGATAGTCCTTCTTGCAGTCATAATCCTGGACCTTGGATTCAGCGAGTTTGTTGCTGCTCATCACCTTGAACCTTACATGGTCGCGGCAGACTACGCGATAATTGCGCTTTTCGTCGTTGACCTTGTGTTCAAATGGCTTCGGACAAGGCACATACCATTGTTCTTAAGGAAATACTGGCTTGACATACTCGCAGTATTCCCTTTCTTCCTCCTGTTCAGGCTGTTCGAGGCGGCCGCAGGGGCGTTCTCATTCGCGGTGAGCGAAAGCGCCCAGACAGTGCAGGCCGTGGTGCATGAAGGGCTGGAAGTAGAGAAGGAAGGCGCGAAGCTGATCCAGGAAGCCGAGAAAATCGCAACGCAGGGAAGCAGGGTCGCGAAAGGGGCCGACAAGATTTCCAAGCTCAGCAGGTCAGCAAAGTTCATGAGGTTCCTCAGGCCGATACTCAGACTCCCCCGATTCATCAAGGCAATACCAAGATTCACGCATTTCTATGAAAAGCCCACAGGAGAGCATCACGAGCATGAGTACAAGCCGAAGTTCGACCGCAAAGGCAGGGTGAAGAGGAAAAAGAAGGAAGAGAAATGAAAAAAGCCTCCGGTGGGAACTGCACCCACGACCTGCTGCTTATTGCCCGTTGGTTTTGTCAACTCGAGGCAGCCGCTATTTGTAGGGCCGAGGCCTAGCTACTAAGCCACGGAGGCATGTGTGTTAAAGATTCTTGAGCAACCCCTCTTTCGATCCGAGCTTGCCCTGGCACTCGCTGCACACAGTGTGCTTCTTGCCTTTTGCGTCCTTGACATATGTGCCGATTGGCTTGCTGAGGAATGTCTCGGCAATCCTCTTCTTGCATATCTCGCATTTCATGCGCCTGAGGAGAATGGATTGGTATTTAAATTTAGTGATATAGAGAAAATGTGATTTGTTTAGCCGATTTCGCGGCAGCACCGCGCTGCTAGACTGAGTTTCCCTGTCACCGACTATTAGCCAACGGATTCTGACGAACCGTATATTGCTTGAGATGTGCAGGGTTCCTGAGTTTACGCTGCGCTGGCCTGAAGACACGCAGAAGCGGCGGTGCTGCCGACTATAGCTAAACAAATACGAAAAATGCGGAAACATTTAAATAATGCGCCGTCGTGAAACACCCTGATGCGCACATATGAGGAAAAGATAAGGAAAAAGGACCTGCTGGCGATAAGATCAGAGCTGACTGAAGACGGTATTGTCCTGCACGTCAAGGGCAAGAGCTACAGGATCAAATACCCTCACGAGGTCTGGAAAGAGTACCCTGACACCAACAAGGAGCTCCTTCTCGACAACCTCACGTTCATGCAGACCTGCCACCTGCCTGCATCGCACAGGAAGAAGGGGGCTGTGTACAGCACATCCCTCCCATGCTTCGAGCCATTCGCGTTCAAATGCACGCTGTATGATATCCCTTCGACCGCATCCATAGACTATGCCAAGTCGACGGATTACCTGCGCAGGTTCTTCAATTCGACGTTCTTCTACGCAAGCTACGATTCAGTCCTACCTGAAGCCGGGAAAAAAAAGTCAGAGCGAGGCAATAAGCCGACTGCGATAATACTCTTCACCGCAGGGAAGGAGAGCCTTCTCACGCTGGCATTGTGCATCGAGCTCGGGATAAAGCCGATACCCATCTTCGTAGAAGAGGTACCTGGCCACCCTGAAGCAAAACACAAAGATAAGATAATAAGCAAGCTGAAAGAGGAGTATGGAATAGACGTGTACAAGATAATCAATGAGCCAGGCAAGCTAAGGTACTGCGACCTCGGAGAGAAGACCAACAACTGGGGAGCAGGACCGCAATTCCTCTCATATACCCTCGCGGTAATGCCCTTTGTCCATTTCTTTGACGCTGACTACATATTCTTCGGCAATGAGTACAGCTGCGACGAGTACACATACGACAAGCAAGGGTTCAAGAGCAAATTCTGGTACGACCAGTCATCTGAATGGACAAAACAGCTCAGCTCGGTCGCGAGAATCATGACAAACAACCGGGTGGAAGTGGGCAGCCTCGTAAGCCCGCTATATGAGATAGGCATCATCAAGACACTCCATGAGAGATACCCTCATCTCGCAAGGCTGCAGATGTCCTGCTTCTCAGACACAAAGAAAGGGAAAGATAGGGTATGGTGCGGGAACTGCCCGAAATGCGCATCAGTGTTCGTGTTCCTGAAATCCATCGGAGTCGATCCCAAGAAGATAGGATTCGAGAACAACATGTTCAACAAGAGCAGCGGAAAGCACTTCCTCCTGTTCGGAAAGGACGGATTCTACGGCCATGACAAGTCAGTGCTGGACCCTGAAGAAGAGGCATTCGCCTTCTTCATGGCTGCTGAGCGCGGAGAGAAGGGCTACCTCATAGACAGGTTCAAGAGGCTCTCCGCATACCGCCACATGAAGTCAAATGCGAAAAAGATGCGCAGGAAATACCTCTCACAATACGAAAACGTAGCCATCCCGTACGGAATGAAAGAGCAGGTGATGGACATCTTTGACGAGACGCTTGAAGGACGGCACTCACAGAAGGACTTCAGGCTGAAAGAGGCAAAAGAAGCTGAACTGCAGGAGATAACACAGCAAGGGAAACAGTAAAATTATTAAGAACAGGCTAATTCTCAGCTCATATGGCACGGATAGCTATAGTCAAGAAGCAGGAATGCAACCCTTCTGGGTGCGGGGACTATCTCTGCGCAAAGGTATGCCCTATAAACCGCAAGGGAGAGGACTGCATAAAGCCCTCTGCAGTGGACAAGAAGGCTGAGATAGACGAAGCCCTGTGTATAGGCTGCGGGATATGCTCCAACAGGTGCCCTTTCGAGGCCATAGACATAATAAACCTGCCAGAAGAGCTTAAACAGGACCCTATCCACAGGTACGGCGTAAACGGGTTCTCGCTCTATTCACTCCCGACCCCAATGTTCGGCAAGGTCGTAGGAGTGCTGGGAGTCAATGGTATAGGGAAATCAACAGCAATCAAGATAGTCGCGGGCGTGCTGAAGCCGAATCTCGGCAAGACCGACGGCTCGGAAGCAGGATGGGAGGAGCTTGTAGCGTTCTTCAAGGGCACAGAGGCACAGAACTTCTTCGAGAAGGTCAGGGACGGGAAGATCGTGACAGCCTACAAGCCGCAGAACGTGGACGGGATCCCTAAGGAGTTCGGCGGGACAGTGAAAGAGCTTCTGCAGAATGCAGACCAACGCAAGGTTTTCGACGAGGTGGTGGATGTCCTCGAGCTGGGAAAGGTGCTCGACACTGACATAAAAAGCGTGTCAGGCGGAGAATTGCAGCGCGTCGCCATCGCAGCAACTGTGATGAAGAAAGCCAACCTTTACGTCTTTGACGAGCCTACATCATACCTTGACATAAAGCAGAGGATAAAGGTTAGCAAGTTCATAAGAGGGCTTGCGGGCCCTGAGACCGCAGTGCTCGTGATAGAGCATGACCTGATAATACTCGACTACATCACAGACCTAGTGCACATCATGTACGGCAAAGAAGGCGGATACGGCGTGGTGAGCCTCCCAAAGACAACAAAAGCAGGGATAAACATATTCCTCGAAGGGTATCTCCGCGAGGAGAACATAAGGTTCAGGGAATATAAGATACAGTTCGCAGCAAAGCCTCCGATACAGAAGGAAGGCAAGGCCTTGCAGTGCAGCTGGGAAGACGTGAAAAAGCAGCTCGGCAGGTTCTCCCTCAGCGCAGAGAAAGGGGAAGTGCACAAGAACGACGTGATAGGGGTACTTGGAGAGAACGGCACAGGAAAGACGAGCTTCGTGAAGCTCCTAGCTGGCGTCGACAAGCCTGACTCAGGCAAGGTCGACGAGAAGGTGACTGTAGCGTACAAGCCCCAGTATCTCGCAGGGAGCAATGATGTCGTGATGGCAGCGCTTGGAGAGGCTGTGCAGAAATATGACGCGCAGATCATGAGGCCGCTGAGCATACATCCGCTGCTGACAAAGAAGATTAACGAGCTTAGCGGCGGGGAGCTGCAGAGGGTCGCAATCGCGTTGTGCCTTTCCAAGAAGGCCGACCTGTACCTTCTCGACGAGCCATCGGCATACCTTGACGTGGAGCAGAGGATAAGGGTGTCGAAGATAATATCCGACATCATGGAGCAGAGAGGCACGTCAGCGCTTGTAGTGGACCACGACCTGCTGTTCATCGATTACCTGTCGAAGAAACTCATGGTGTTTGAAGGCGAGCCTGCAGTGCACGGTACTGTAACCGGGCCTTTCGAGATGCAGGAAGGCATGAACAGGTTCCTCACAGGGCTTGAGATAACCATGCGACGCGACGAGGAAACGCTACGGCCCAGGGTGAACAAGCCCGGAAGCCAGAAGGACAGGGAGCAGCGGAGCGCAAATAAGCTCTATTATGTGTAAGCCCGGACCATCATTGATCCTGGTCTAATTCTTATGGAAAAGAATGTCCTCTATGCGTTTTTTGTCGTCGGGAGAGAGCTCTTTTACATGATACTCCTTGTTATGCGCCTTCTCCCTTGTCGGCAGGCTGATAGGCTCGCCCCAGTCGAGGTCTGACTCCCATCTGGGATAGATGTGGCCGTGGACGTGCCTTGTCCAGTTGCAGTTTATCTGCCAGTTTATGATTGAAGGGTGTATGACCTGCTCTATGGCCTTGCCTACCTTGAGCCAGGCATCCATTATCGCGCATGCCTCTTCGTGAGAGAGCTCTGTGAGGTTGTCTGCGTGCCGCTTCAGGATAACCTTGACATGCGCTCTTACGTACGGGGAACCCCATACAGCCACTGCATGATCATTCTCATATATCTTCCTGTAATGCCTCTTCCATTCGCAGAACTTGCATCTCATCTTTGCCTCTTCACCGTTACCACATATCTTTCCTGAGCATGTCAAGCTCTTTCCTGAATATTGCCCTCTCTTTTCTTGTGAGGACTCTTGGCCTGAAACTCTCTCCTTTATCCGGGATGACAGGAGGATTACCCCAGTCCTTGTCCTTTTTGAATCTCGGATATATGTTCCAGTGTATGTGGTGGTCCCAGTTATCAAGATACTCAAGATTGAAAAGGTCGGGCTTTATGGCCTTGCCAAGCGCCTTCATGACGCGTATCGTGTCATTCATGAAAGAGTCTACGGTCTTCTCATGCAGCTTGAGCAGGTCCTCCTCATGCGCCTTGGGCATGACAAGCAGATGCCCCTTGTGGTGCTGCCTGCCGAACATCACGACGATGTGATCGTTCTCAAGCAGGATGTCCTTTTTCGCCCTTATCTTCCTGCAGAACCTGCATTCAGGATGCCGGTGAGGATGCTGGTGCTTATGCTTCAGATAACTGAACCTTCTGTCCTCCCCTTCTTTCATTTTATTCTCCTTTGCATCTGGCATGTGATCACCCATTGGTCAAGCATTGCCCCTGCTCTCCCCCTTGACGAATCCCGCGCCGATGAGGTGCGCAAGGCGCAGGGGCTCTGGTATGTATGAATGCGTCGCTGTGATACTGATCATCTCCTTCGCATTCTCAAATGACATCCCGACATGCTGGATGTATATCTTGCCCACCTTCTTCGGCGGTCCCAGCCGGTCTATAAGCTTTATCTTGCGCTCCATGCCGAGCTTTTTCAATACCCTCTTTATGTTAGGGATGTCAGGATCCTTCCTTATCACCACTATTATTGGTATCCCTGTGAGCCTGTGAAGCCTGTGGACGTCTATCACGTTGAATCCTGCCATGTTGACGCCGTCGATGAAAATGCACTTGAGCTGCGTCCTGAAACGCGACCTGTTCACCATCTCTGCGAGCTTCACCGTCGAGTTGATGCCATCAACCCTTATCCTCGTAGATACCACGCCATCAGCATAGCTCCCACCCCTGAAGAACACCCCGAAGACAGTGCAGTAACGGTCCCTGAACTTGTCGAAAGGGGAATCATCGATTCCCATGACGCGTATTTCCTTCTTCATCTTACCAGTTCATATCTTCCTTCCCACTGTCAGGAATCCAGAATGTATTATTGTCTTAGATCTTGGCCGAACCTTCCGCTTCTCGACCTCCCACTGCCGCTCTATCACTTCGACAGTGCTCAGGTGGAGGAACTCAGGCATTTCCGTGAGGGCATTCACGAAATCAGCTGTCTGGACTATTGTCGGCGAGTATGAGACAATGAATCCTCCTGTCTTGAGGGCTTTCTTTACATTATCAAGGGCCTTCCATGGCGCAGGCAGGTCAAGGCAGATAAGATCAGCGTTCTTCTCGTCTATCTTGTCGTACATGCTCTTGTTCTTGATTGTTATGTTCTTGATACCCAGCTCTTTTATGTTCTGCTCTGCAACCTCAAGATGCTTCTTCTCTATCTCATATGAATATACCTTCTTGCAGAGCCTTGCGAGCATGATAGCAAGAGCACCTGAGCCGGTGCCGCCCTCGACAACAACGGATTCGGGTCCTATGCCTGTCTTGGCAATTATGAACCCTATGTCCTTGAGAGGTATTATCTGCGGGAGGCGCTTCATGCGCTTGTAATGGTCTATGAACGATGCGTCGAATATGCTGAAATCCTTGTTCTGGGATGATCTGACCGTCCCTGTCTTCTTGAGATCCGCCTTCTTTATGGTGCCGTACTGAGTCGAGAAGTCCCTTGACAGATCGCCTATGTAGAAGCGCTTCTCCTTGACTGTCGTGACCTCACGGTCAAGATCCTCTATGAACTGCTTCTTCCCTTTCCTGATGAGTATCTTTGCCTTCTTCATATCATCCACACCACAAAGAAGTCACTTCTTCGACCTTATCTCCCTTAACACTTCGTCGACTACCTGCTTGGGCCAGCCCTTGGCGATAAGTGCTGACCTTACCCTCGGCTCCTTGAAGCCGAGGCTGAATGCATGGAATATGTACTTCTCAAGCTCAAGCTTTTTTGCCTTTGATACGACCACAGGCTCTGCGGGTTTCGCAGGCTTGACTTTCTTCACCGGCTTGGCGGGCTTTGACTGCTCCTTGGATTTCTCTTCTACTGCGGATTTTAATGTAGGAGCAGGTCCGGAGCCTTCGAAAGAAGTTTCGGGTAAACCAGATGACTCCAGACCTGTCCTAGTTACAGTAGGGGGTTTTTCCATGCGGTGCAGCCTGGCCCTGTAAAGGGCCACGCCTCCCACTAGGAATATGACGAATACAATACTTATGATCACGGTCCATATGTTTATTGGCGATTCAGGAACCTGGATTTCCTGGAGTGCCTCTCCAGCAGCCCCTGGTCCTGCAGGCGCAGGAACCGTGGCAGGCCTCGGAGTGTAAACTGCAGCCGGTCTCTCTCCCGCGCCAACCTCTTCAGGCGCTGGAGCAGTCCCTCTAGATCTTGGAGGAAGTAACGGGAACGTGAATCCCGGCTGTTCTTCTATAGTCCTGAATGTCAGGACTGCGAAATTGTTAGAGACATACATCGATATCTCGACATCCCTGCTGAAATATGAAGTGAGGCCTATCGTCTTGGACTCTCCCAAGCTGATGCTATACGGGAGGTATGAATCCTCTGCCCGCAGGGTGACCTTCTGCTGCGCTACGCTCTCGACCTTGAAGCGGTATTCCTCTCCCTTGAATATGACCACAAGATTATCTCCCCTGACCACATCGACAGATACACCTTCAGGCGTAGGCTCGACATAGACTGTCTTTGCACCACGGACACCGCCGCCTCCACCGCCGCCTCCGCCTCCACCGCCGGTGGGAGCAGCGCCAGGCTGCACATGCTGCGTCAGGAAGAATGATGAAAACCCTGTAGTTGTCGCTGAAGCTATGCTGTTCGCAGCGCTCGTGGTGAGCTCAGTGCAGGTCGAGGTATTGGTGATGTTAGTAGTGAAATCAAAATCGCACTTGAAAATAACCGGATCGGTGATGCCGCTCAATGAGGAGTAGTCGATATGGAGGGCATACTGCTTTGACGCGAGCTGGCTTATGTTGAAAGCGAAAGCGTACCTAGCCTGGTAATTTCCGGATCCATACTTAACATCTCCGTCGTAGTTCTGCTTAGATAGATTTACGACACGTGCCTTCACGTCCAGCTGAGGCGCTTCCGCGCTGTTTAGCGAAGCTACATCGATGGTGAACTTCCCGTCGCTGTTGACCAGATTGAGCTTCCATGTCGTGTCAGGCAGGCTGACGAGCACAGTACCCGGCACCGTGATAGTGCCTGTTGCGAGATGCTCATCTGAAAGCGTATTGTACGTATACGTGACCTCCTCTGCAGCAGCGAAAGACGACAGGGCTGCAGCCAGCATCACAACTAGCAGGATGAATGTGCTCATCTTCGCAAAGCTGTGTCTCTTCATCTTATTCCACGTTTATTGTCTGGGTGAAAAGCGGATAAACTGTGTATATGGTGCCCAGATCTATGTCCGGGTCGGCAATATCCGAATCCATATCTGATATTATACGTGTTATAGTCAGGTTATAAGGCCCTGCCTCGGCCGTGGTTGGCACGACTACAAGACTGGCAGAGTAAGCTACGCTGTTCGATTCGTCAATAGGCGGCTTCAGATCCGCCGCATCATAATTCCATGTGTTTGTGCCGTTCGTTATGCTCCAATCTATGGTATTGACTGTGCTCCTCGATAGGATGACAAATGTTATGTTGGAGTCCTCACCTTCGATGTAGACGCTCCTGTTGGTCGCTGCAGATACAAACTCAAGCCCTGTCGATCGGACAGAGAATGCTTTCGAAGTGCTGTTCTCATTGCCGATCCAGTCCGTGCAGACTGCGGTGAGCTCATATGTAGTGTTGTATGCGAGTCCTGTTGCCATTGCATGATGCTCTGTCTCAGCAGTGGTCTGGTTAAGCGATGTGCCGTTAAGCAATAGGTTGCAGTCTGCAGCCTCTGTTGTAGTTACATTCACGAAGGCAGATGTCCCGACGATTATATTTGCCGGCTTGTCAATAGTTATCACAGGCCCTCTGTTGTCGACAGTGAAGTTTCCATACCATGCACTCTCATTAGTCTGGGCTCCTGCGGACGCTGTTACGCGCAGGGTGACGTTCTGCTCATCATTGGTGATGTTGGATGCGGAGTCCCATGAGTACGAGG
>CAZNGE010000027.1:0-12323 GCA_964572875.1 uncultured Methanosarcinales archaeon
ATATTTAAATGAAAGCATAGCCTGGAATGTTATCATCGGAGGTGGTCTGTTTGGTTAAGATAGGCATCATAGGCGGTTCCGGATTGGACAATCCTGATATTCTCAAGGAAGCTAAAGACATAGAGCTCACTACAAAGTATGGCAAGCCCAGCTCCCCTCTGAAGCAGGGGAAGATCGCAGGCGTCGATGTCATACTTCTTGCGAGGCATGGAAGGGAGCACACCATCCCTCCGACCCAGGTCAATTTCCGCGCAAACATCCAGGCGTTGAAAGAGGCAGGATGCACCCACATCCTCGCGACAACCGCGGTCGGCAGCCTGAAGCAGGAGATCGGAAGGGGCGACTTTGTGATAATAGACCAGTTCATTGACTTCACGCGCCTGAGGAAGCTGACGTTCCATGACACCTTCGAGCCGCACAAGCCTGTCCATACTCCGATGGCAGAGCCGTTCAACAAGGACCTGCGGAACATACTGAACCGCACCTGCGAGGAGCTTCAACTCAAGCATCATGAGAAAGGCACAGTAGTCACTATTGAGGGCCCCCGTTTCAGCACAAAGGCAGAGAGCCATATGTTCCGCGCATGGGGCGCTGACATAATCAACATGAGCATAGCGCCTGAAGCGATACTCGCGAACGAGGCAGGCATCCCTTATGCAGCAGTCGCGATGAGCACTGATTATGACTGCTGGAAAGAGGATGAAAAGCCTGTGACCTGGGAAGAGATACTGAAGGTGTTCAAGCAGAATGTCGAGAAGGTTACAAGGCTGCTTACCGCATCAATATCAAGAATCAATTGAGATAGGTGTAAAAAATGAAAGTATTTTTGGCATGCAGCAAGCATTTTTATGGTAGGATACCTCAGATAAAGAAATTCCTTGAAAGCAAGGGTCATTCAATCATATTGCCCAATAGTTTCGACGAGCCTTTCAAGGAGGAAGAGATGAAGGGTTTGGGTGATGAGGAGCATGCTGGATGGAAGCGTATGATGCTGAAGAAAGATGAGAACAACATCCGTCCATGTGATGCGGTTCTTGTGCTTAACTATGAGAAGAACGGCCAGAAGAATTACATAGGCGGCGCTACGTTTTTGGAGATCCATAAGGCTTTTGAGCTGGAGAAGAAGATATTTCTGATGAACCCGATACCTGATAACATATTTGCTGATGAGCTTAAGGGTATGGGTCCTATTGTATTGGATGAGAATCTTGACAAGGTGGTATGAATGGATGATATCAAATCAAGGATAAGGACGATACCTGATTTCCCTAAGCAGGGGAT
Organism: uncultured Methanosarcinales archaeon; assembly: GCA_964572875.1. Classification (GTDB taxonomy): domain Archaea; phylum Nanobdellota; class Nanobdellia; order Woesearchaeales; family UBA11576; genus JABMQF01. Next base: position 1,282 of record CAZNGE010000027.1, read on the forward strand.
AATGTTCCGCGACATAACCACGCTGTTGAAGGACGCGCAGGGCTTCCGGAAGGTGATTGACGAGTTCGTGCAGCGCTACACAGGTGCGGATATCGACGTCATCGTCGGTTTGGAGGCTAGGGGCTTCATCCTCGGCGGCGCGATAGCGCACCAGCTGGGCAAGGGCTTTGTCCCCATAAGGAAAGCCGGCAAGCTGCCTGGCAGGACAGAGCAGCACGAGTACGAATTGGAATACGGCACAGACAAGATCGAGGTCCATGTCGATGCGATATCCAAGGGCGATAAGGTCCTCATCGTGGACGACCTGCTCGCCACAGGAGGCACTTGCCTTGCTGCAGCAGCTCTCGTCGAGAAGCTTGGCGGAGACATCGTCGAGATGGCCTTCATAGTAGACCTGCCTGAGGTCGGCGGCCAGAAGAAGCTCAAGGACAAGGGATACAAGATGTTTACCCTTTGTGAATTTGAAGGAGAGTGAGCTGTTCTGTTTAGGTTCACTCTGCCGCTCGCAGGTCTTTTCACGAAGTCAGCCTTTGTGGAACAATCAACGTATCATTATTTGCCGAAGGCCTGATTTCTTATTGATTTATTATGTAGATTAACAGAACAAGCAATAAAAAAATTCAGTAGTGCTTCATCTCTTTCACGTCGTCGTCATGCACCAGCTCTACATTCCCGCCGAGGTCGCCGAATGCCGAATGGTGCATCATGATCTCTGCTGCCATGGAGATGATGAGTATGACTATCATCTCAGGCACTTCCCTGAATATCTCCATTATCACGACACTCCATGTGATGTAGAAGTAGATCGCCAGACGGATGAGGATTATGGTGAAGATGGTGAAGTTGTCGATGTCGAGTATCCTCTTGCCTTCCTGCGCAGGGCTGCGTATCGCCGCGGCGATTATGATTACGAGCCCGAAGAGCACGAACAGCTCCTGCTGCTCTGTGAGCCCGAGCAGCTCCTCTGCGACGTTCACCATGCTGAACACGACGAGCATGCCGAGGTAGGCGAAAGTGGGCAGCAGGAAATAGTATTCTGTCCTCGTGGTCTTGTTCACCATGTCGTCATCTGCCCTTGTGAAGTACCTGAACAGGAAGCTGAACATAAGCACCAGGAAGACCCATACGATGAGGTAGTCTGCAGGCACGCCGAACCATCCGCTGTTGTGCGCGAATGCCTCCCAGACCCATATGGTCTGCCTTACAGCGACGACCCCGAGGCTCATCACCATCACGAGTATCAGCAGGACGTCGGCGAAAGGCCTGACGAGCGTCTTGAGCTTGAGCATGTCTGAAAGGTGCATCGAAGTGTAGATCATGACTGTCCAGAGCATGATTATGGCGAGCGGGGCGTGCCATAGATACATCGCGAATGAGGGATTGTAGAAGTATGACACGCTGTTGCCTTTCGCCAGTATCATGTTGACGTTCTCGAATATCGCGGCATAGGCGAATGCCAGCACCAGCAGGAGCATCTTCTTCCTGTTCTGCGCATAATGCCTTACAGCATCAGCTATCGCCAGTATCAGGAATATGGTTGTCGTTACTTCGATCCATGTGTACAGCATACCACAGACCGAAAGAATCAGTATTTATAAATGTTTTTCAGCTTTCCGAACTCATAGACCTTGTCTGCGACAATATAGACATCAAAACTGCCCAGGTCCTTATTCAGGTACGGGCTCAGCATTGCACCTTCCCGGACATCTGTCCCTTGTGTCAGGGGATTCAGTGAGGGCTGCACTATCAGGTTCTTGCGCTTGTGCTTTCCGACGAGGAAGCACTTGTACACCTCCTTTCGCAGGTCCTCGTAGATGCCAACAGCAGGATGGTCATGGCCTATAATCAATGTCTTGACCGAAGGAGGTATATCGACAATCTTGTCGCCATGCGCTATCATCTTGTCCCCTTCCAAAAAATGGTCCACGAGCAGCACGTTCCGCTTGTCTGCGATAGGCCCAAGTGTCTTGTCATGGTTGCCCCGCACCAATACTATGCGTTCACACTTCCTGGAAAGATAGTCGAGCATCTTCAATGTGTTGCGCCATTCCTCATCGCTTATCCTTCCGAACTCGTGCTTCAGGTCCCCATTGATCACGACAACCTTTACTTTCTTCTTCCTCTTCTTCAGAGAATCAAATATCCCTTCGACCCGCTTCACCAGGTCCCTGAAATGGAACTTCGGCACCATCACTCCCTGCTTGACAAGCTCGTCCTCATACCCGATGTGCAGGTCAGCGAGAACAAGGACCTTCTCCTCCTTGAGGTAAAGCGCAAGGTCGATGATCTCGATGCCTTTGATTATCTCTTTCTTCATCAGAACCCGTGCTCCTTCACGTACTCTATTATCTTCTCTGATATGAACGGCTTTCTCCCTATGACAAGATACTTGAATGGAAGTATTATCTCCTCTCCTTCGTCCATCTCGACAACGAACTCATCGACGAACTCTAGCTCTGAAAGCCTCTTGCCGCTCATTATCTGGTGCGCCACCATCACTGCGTTGTCTGTCGAGAACTGGTCCTTGCCCAGGTTCCTCCTCTCAGCCCCCCTGACGGCAAGACCCTTCGTCCTTTTTTCAGCAGGATAGTTGCCGAGTATGCCTCCGAAGACGAGGTAGTCGAACTCCGACGCATCTGCTGGCTCGAGCGTCTTCTCTGCTGCAGGGTCGAGCACGCACACCCTGTTCAATCCGAGCGCACTTACGCTTACGGTATCTGTCTCCAATCCATCGAGCTTGTCCTCATCCTCCTGCCTGACATTGGTGATCATGAGATTGCCCTGACCGACAGCAGCGGCAGTGTGCTTATACTCTATCGCGCTCCACTCCCACATCTCCGGATCCATGTGCTCTATTATGTACTTCATTATCAGCGTTCAGTAGGCGGGATTTTATAATGTTTTTGTTTTTCGGACAGCAAAGCTTTTATTCTCTGCAGCATTTACAGGCTGGAATATGTTATCAAAGGGCGATGCTGCGAAGCACACTGTATTTGTCTTGTTTCTTCTTGTGTTCATAGCCCTTTCCATATACAATTTCGTGAACCGCTCCCAGTGGCTCTTTGACAACCTTGTCGCGATAGCTTTCCTGATATTCGTGTTCTCGATATACCGCTGGCTCATGCTGAGCTGGCGCACGTACCTCATGTTCAACCTCGCGCTGCTGACCCACAACCTCGGCAGCTTCGGGTTCTACGAATTCGGGAGCGGCTTCTTCGCCTATGATGCGATAGTGCATCTTTTCGGTGCCATGGTCGCGGCATACATAATATTCAACTTTGCCTCGAGGAGGCTCCATGTGAAGCGCAAGCGGCGCGTGAAACGGACAGTGGTGGACGAGCACAAGGTCATCTTCATATTCCTTGTCATGGCGTCTGTAGCCATGCTCGGGACCATAGTGGAGCTCATCGAGTTCGGGGGCTTCATGTTCCTCGGCCCGGGGGAAGGTATGTTCTTCACCGGCTATGGCGACAGCGGATACGATGCCAGTGACTTCAGGGCGCAGTACGTGGACACGATGGAGGACATAATCGTCAACATCATAGGTTCCATGATAGGCGTGCTCGCGTTCTACATCATACGTTACAGGCAGAGATACCTCCTTTAGCCCTCGTGCCCCCTCATCTCGCAGGGCGTGGCTTTGCGCTTCTTGACTGCTATACACATACCCCGCAGGCATAGTTTTTTATATTAAAAGTACATTTTACCATCCGAAGAGGTGATTGATTGGAGCCTGTTGCGCTTGAGCTGATAACCGCGATAATATTCGTCATCACTTACGCTTTCATAGTGAAGTTCTACCAGCGTAAGGTCTGGGTGATATGGGCAGGGGTGCTCCTCGTCTTTCTCATCGGCGCGGTAACTGTAGGTTCCGCATACAGCTCGATAAACTGGAATGTGATAGGTATCTATGTGGGCATGCTCTTCATCGCAGAGGCATTGGTCCATTCCAAGATGCCTGACTACGTCGCGATATGGGTGACCAACAGGTCGAAGCGCGTCTGGGTATCGATGCTCCTTGTCTGCGCGATAACCGGGATTCTATCTATAGTCATAGAGAATGTCGCGTGCGTGCTCCTTGTCGCGCCGATAGCATTCGCGATAGCGAAGAAGATAAAGGTCTCTCCTATACCCATGATCATCGGCTGCGCAGTGTCATCAAACCTGCAGGGTGTCGCGACCCTCATAGGCGACCCGCCGAGCATGCTTCTCGCAGGCCACGCCGGATTGACGTTCAATGATTTCTTCTTCTTCCAGGGAAAGCCGAATCTTTTTTTCGCAGTTCAGCTTGGCATGCTGGCCTCCCTTGTGGTGCTCTACCTTTTCTTCAGGAAGTACAACCATACGGTGCATCATTTCAAGGAGGTGAAGATAAGGAGCATCTTCCCTACAGCTATCCTCCTGGCGATGATAGTCACGCTTGCAGTGAGCTCTTCCCTGGAGGATGGCGTGAAGTACTCCGCAGGCCTGATCTGCGTCGTGTTCGGCTTTGTCTGCCTGTTATGGCTGATCAGGGAGGGGAGGAAGCATGAGAAGCATCTCGTGCATACGATAATGAAGTTTGACTGGGGCACCGCCTTCTTCATAATAGCCGTCTTCATAATGGTGGATGCATTGACGAGGACGGGAGTGATAGCGGATATTGCAAAGGGGATATACAGCATAACAGGCACGCACGTGCTCTTCACGTTCATCACCCTTGTGGTCATATCCATGGCCATGTCCGCTTTCGTCGACAATGTGCCTTACATTGTCGCTATGCTGCCAGTCACGCAGCTCATCGCAGAGCAGGCAGCAGTCTCTCCGTACGTGCTCTACTTCGGCCTTCTCATCGGCGCAAGTGTCGGCGGCAACATAACCCCTGTCGGTGCCGCGGCGAACATCGTCGGCGTGGGGCTCCTAAAGAGCCACGGCTACAAGACAACGTTCTGGCAATTTGTAAGAATAGGGCTCCCTTTCACTGTGTTCTCTGTCATCGTCAGCGCGGGCTATATCTGGCTGATGTATGGCGTCTAGAACTCTCTATATCTTTATCGGGAACCTGATCATCGAAGGCGGTATCATGTAATAGCTTATATCAAGCCCCTCTTTCCTGAAGCACCTGATAGCTTTGTCAAGATCCCTGCTCTTGAATCCCTCTATCAACGCGCACATGACCACGAATTCCATCGCTTCCATGCCGCTGTTGCGGTACAGTTTTTCCAGCGATGGTCCAGGGTCATACATGAACATGCCTGTCGGCGTGACCACCCAGCCTCGGCCCAGCCGGTAATCTTTCTCTTCCCTGAGATATTTCCTTATTTCCATGTGTGTCACAAGGTCGTCAGCACTTGGCAACGACCCTATCTCGATGTGGTATTGCCTGATCAGGCCATCCAGTCTTGGCTCGCCGTCCAGTCTGCCTTCTTTCTCTTTCAGGCCTTCTATCACTGCCTTGAGCGGGTGTATGTGACACAGGGCGTTATCTTCCACGGTGCTGTTGGGTAGGTGCGTCTTGGCCACATCAACGGCTCCATCGACAATCTGTTTGCTTATGCTCAGACTTGCGCTTTCCTGCAGGTAGCCAGTATCCACCCATAGCAGCTTTTCATTCCTGGGCACCCTGAACACTAACCATGCTTCCTCTTTGTCTGTCTGGTATGAGCTTGCGATCCTGTGCAGCCTTGACGAGCCTTCTTCCCACGTCATCAGCGTATATGGGTGTGTCCATCCTTCCCGCACTTTCAGGTCGTCTGAGCTGACAAGCCTGTGTGTGCACCCTGCGCTGCCAAGAACTACCGTTCCAGCTGTAACTGCAGCTCCAGCTGCGTATGTTGCTGCAAGCTTCAAAAATTCCCTTCTGTCCATAGTCCTTTCTCCTCAACAACCTATCCAATCCAGAAACACCTGTTTTTAAAATCCCGAAAACAATCAAAAAAGATTATTAAAAATAAAAAAATTGATTGATGATCAGGCTTCTGCTATCTATACTGTGCCATCATCGCTTCCATGTCCATGGGTTCTGCAGGAGGTTCGAAATCAGAGTCGCTCACGCTTGTGCTGTACTTGGTCGCTTTCATCTCTATCTCGGATGCGCCTGAGACGGTCTTCATGTAAAGCGGGACTCCTTCCTTGCTGTAGCAGGCTTCAATCCCTCCTTCATCTCCCTGCCCTGACCACCTGACATTATAGCAGTATGCTGTCGTGCCGGCTATGCTCTTTGTGCCTTCGTAAGTGGTGTCAGTATCTACGGGGTTGTCTTCTATCGCTGAGAAGTGACTTGTAGGGTCGTCCTGCTTTTCATCTGAGGGCATGATGAAGCACTGCCATGCCCCGTCCTGCTTGTTGCATGTGGTGTACTTGTTGTCTACCATGAAGACACTCATCTCATTCAGTCCGATCTTGCTGTCCATCCTGTACTTGCCTTTGGCGAAGTATTGTGTCATGGTATAGCTTTCGATTGCGTTTGTGCTCTCATCAACCATCGAATAATCGTATGTCACGCTGAACTCGAGGTTCTTCTTCATTGCCGCCAGGCTTGAGAACTTGTCTGCCCAATCGCTGCCTGCTGATGCCTTTTCGACATCTGCTTCTGCGCTGCCGCTGGAGCTTGCTTGCGCTTCTCCACTGCTGCTTGCTGATGGGCTGCTTGACTTTGTAGCCGTTTGTTTAGCAACATCTTCCTTGCATCCAGCCAATACTATGCTGAACGCGACCAAAAGTATTACCAGTAGAATTGATATCTTTTTCATTTTTTGCACCCCCGAAAAAACTTGTTATATAAAGGAGATAGAGATTTATATATAAATATTACTTATTTGGGTCTGGCAACTCTCTGAAATCGAATTCATGCAGGACCTTGACCAACTTGTCAGAAATGTCTTCCCCGTTCGCCCTGAGCGTGACTCTTTGACCATTCTCAGGTTTTGTCTTGTCCAGGGGGTCCGACCAGACAGCCAACATGAGACCCTGGAACTCTACGTCCCACAGGTCAGCCTGATGCGGATCATATCCTTCTACAATGCCCGTCTTTGCACCGTTTTCATTCAGGTAGAGGACAACCTCTGCGAAGAGACCTGTATTTGAGCAGCTAGCTTGGTATATCTTTGCATCGCCCATGCGGAAAAGTCAATGAGGACAGGTATAAAAGCCTTTTGGAGACTTAAAAAGAAAAATAACTTCTGTTCTGGCTATGTCCTGCAGCGCCGCCGCTCCTGCGTGTCCTAAAACAATCTATGCGCAATGGGCTGCACTTAAATCAATTATCTGCACATATTGCGCAGCCCAGAGGGCAAGCAAGGTCATGAGATTAAGCAGATTGCATGCCTGAACCAGTCTAGCAGCGCGGTGCTGCAGGATGCCTGCTGGACAGATACAGAAAAATTTATAACATACGGTCCTTGAACACCCATCATCATGGCAGGCAAGAGAATCCTTGTTACGAGCGCGCTTCCGTACGTCAACAACGTACCTCACTTAGGCAATATAATAGGCTGCGTGCTGAGCGCAGACGTGTTCGCCCGCTACTCCAGGGCCCGCGGTAATGAGACCCTGTTCATCTGCGGGACTGATGAGCACGGCACTGCGACCGAGACAAAGGCGCTTGAGGAGGGCCTCACGCCCCAGCAGATCTGCGATAAGTACTATAAGATACACAAGGAGATCTATGAGTGGTTCGGATGCTCTTTCGATGCTTTCGGCCGCACTTCCACTGACACCCATACAGAGGTCACCCAGTCCATTTTCAGGAGGGTGTATGAAAACGGCTTCATAAAGAAGGACATCCTTGAGCAGGCCTGGTGCCCTAAGTGTGACAAGTTCCTCGCCGACCGCTTTGTCGAGGGCACGTGCCCGCACTGCGGCTACGAGGGCGCGAGGGGCGACCAGTGCGAGTCCTGCGGGAAGCTGCTCAACGCCACGGAGCTGGTCAACGCCAAGTGCAAGGTGTGCGGCTCAAAGCCTCAGGTCAGGAAGAGCAACCATCTTTTCCTCGACCTTCCGAAGATAGGGCCTGAGCTCCAGAAGTGGTCAGAGAATGCTGCTGAAGAAGGGTTCTGGACGCAGAACGCGCGCACAGTCACGACAGCATGGTTCAAGGAAGGACTGAAGGAGCGCTGCATATCGCGCGACCTCAAATGGGGAGTGCCAATACCTCTCGACGGGTACACAGACAAGGTGTTCTATGTCTGGTTCGACGCGCCGATAGGGTACATCTCGATAACAAAGCATGCGTTCCCGGAAGGATGGGAGCAGTGGTGGAAGTCCGAGGACACCCTTCTGTACCAGTTCATGGCAAAGGACAACATCCCGTTCCACACGATAATATTTCCCGCATCACTGCTCGCAGCCAATGATGGCTGGACCCTGATGCACCACATAGACTCGACAGAGTACCTGAACTATGAGTCAGGCAAGTTCTCGAAGAGCGCAGGCACAGGGGTGTTCGGCGATGACGCGAAGTCTTCGGGAATACCTGCCGACGTGTGGCGCTATTACCTGCTCGCGAACAGGCCTGAGGGATCTGACGCGCATTTCAGCTGGAATGATTTCCAGGACAGGAACAACAACGAGCTGCTCGCGAACCTGGGCAACTTCGTCAACCGCACCCTCACATTTACCCATAGGCATTTCGACGCGAAGATACCTGGGGCTGATCTCGACGTGAAAGACGATAAGCTCATAGGAGAGGTCAGCGAGAGCATAAAGCGCTACATCGACCTCATGGACGCTGTCAAGGAGAAGGACGCGCTCAGGGAGGTGTTTCACATCTCCAGGCTCGGCAACCAGTATTTCCAGGAGAACGAGCCATGGGTGCTGGTCAAGAGCGACGACGAAGCGCAGAAAAAGCGATGCTCGACCGTGATGAACGTATGCTGCAACATCGTCAGGAACCTGGCGATCCTCGTCGGGCCGTTCCTGCCGGAGACGTCTGCTGAGATATTCCGCCAGCTCAATCTCGACGCCAAAGGCAAGGGCATAGACTACAAGATGCATCTTGACATCGACCCCGGCCACACCATCAACGAGCCTAAGGTGCTGTTCAGGAAGCTCGAGGACAAGGAGATAGATGATCTCAAGAGAAAGTTCGGCGGAGACGGTAAGGCGAAGAAAGAGACGGCAAAGCCCGTCGAGAGGATGGAAGAGTTCCCGCTTGACCTCAGGGTCGCGAAGGTGGAGTCTGTCGAGGACCATCCTGACGCGGGAAAGCTTTACGTGATTCAGATCGACCTCGGCACAGAGAGGCGCCAGCTGGTCGCAGGGCTTAAGGCGTACATACCGAGGGAGAACATCCTTGGGAAGAATATCATTGTCGTGTGCAACCTCAAGCCGGCAAAGCTGCGCGGCATAGAGAGCAGGGGCATGCTGCTCGCAGCGGATGACGGCAAGAAGGTCGCGCTGCTGGAGGCTCCTGATTCTGATCCTGGCGATGAGGTCGCGCCTAAGGGCATCCCGCATGTCAAGGCGTTTGCAGAGCTTGACATCAAGGAGTTCGCGAAGCTGAGCTTCGTGGTCGACAGCGAGGCCCACATAGTCTGCGGGAATTTTAAGAAGCGCCTCAAGACCCCTGTCGAGTTCGTCACTGCAAAAGGCGTCAGCGCAGGGGCGAAGGTAAGGTAGAAGAAGTAAAGTTTTCACTTTTCAGTAGTTTCTCGTCGGGAAAACCGGTTTCTACATTATATTATATTTAAGCAACATTTATAAATGAAAGAGAAAGGTTTATAAATCCATAATTATTTGGCTATCCTCTATAGGGGGAGTACAGGTAGCGAAAGTTCGGGATTTTGCTATACTGCAGACGGACAAGTGAATAAAAGAGAGTGGGTAGTATTTGATGGCCAGAAAAAGAGGTAAGGCTACGCCGAAACACAGTGTCAGGAAAGCGAAGAGAGCTAAGAAGGTTAGTTCTAAGAAAAACAAGGCAAAGCGTAAGCCAGCCAAGGCAGGGAAGGGTCATAAGAAGCCTGACAAGCTGAAGAGAAGGCTGACGGCAATCACGAAGCCGAGGCTGGAAGAGGATATAACCCGGCCCCCGCACGAGCTCGAGGAGGAGTTCTTTGTCCCGTCCCCGATACACCGGGGCAGATACAGCATACCCCTTGGTATCAAGTTCCTCATAGGCTACCTGACATTCCTCGCTCTGCTTTACATAATATCTTTCATCTCAGGGATAACATTCCCTACCACGATACTGTTTGGCCAGCTGATGATCGGGACGCGGGCTCTTGTCATAAACAGCGTGCTGCTCCTCATAGTCCTCGTGATGATATACGGCTTCTGGAAGCGCAAGGCTTTCACATTCGACCTCGCGATAGGCTTCTTCGCCTTCACAGCCCTGAACGCAGTGGTCTCGCTCATGATGTTCAACTCTGCAGAGCACCCGACATTCAGGAAGCTACTCCTGCTCTCTTTCGTATCACTTGTATTCATGAACATAGTCATAATATGGTACATACTTCATGAGAAGAAGTATTTCTATTCAGAGAGGTTCAAGGACCGGCCTGCGCATCACAGGGACAAATTATTCCTTTACATAATGGTAGCATTCTGGACCCTCGCCCTCCTGATAGGAGGTACTCTCGGCGTCAGCTTCTACAAGGACACAAAGAGGATGATAGATGACTCTATCAGGGACATCCACGGTGACTACTACCGTGGCCAGCTCGCCTGCGAGAAGAAGACAGGGACTGAGCGCGACGTCTGCACACTTGTGGTCGCGACAGCCATGAGCGGGAAGCAGAGGCCTTACGAGGAGCTTGCAGGCTTGTGCGCCGACATAGAGTCTGACTTTTACCGCTTCACATGCATGAAGTCGATCTCAGGATAACGGAAGAATCACAAAAAATGACAGACATATCACAGAAAAGAGGTGCACTTGATTTGCTTAGGGGCAGGAAGGCGCAGATAACAGTGTTCATGATCGTGGGCATAATCCTCCTGTTCTCATCAGCGTTATTGTTTTACATAAGAGGCCAGGTTGTGCAGGGCATACCTGCGGAGTTCATACCGACTATTGAAGAGGTGCCGTTGGAGGCGCAGCCTGTGAAGATATTCGTTGAGGACTG
>CAZNGE010000028.1:0-9672 GCA_964572875.1 uncultured Methanosarcinales archaeon
CCACAAAGCACGGCTACAACCTGATAAGGAACCCAGGATTCGAGGAAGTATGAGAGAAGCCAATCCAAATAAGAGAGAATCTGGAATTTTGTCAGCATTAGCGATCCTTGTTTTTTTCGTGGTTCTAAGCGGACACGCGAATGCTCAAGATTGTACCGCTTCATGGGATTGTACTGGCGGATGGGAATGTCTTGAAAAAACAGAGACTTGCGTTCAGCGTTGTGAATATGTTTCTGACTGCCCGCAAGGTTTGTCTTGTGCTCGGGACTTTATAATAGAAGACCTGGATGATCTCGGTTTTCCAGACCTCAGGTTCACAAAAGTATGTTCCCCTTTATGCGGAATAGATGACGTGTGCAGTTCCGGTTTCAATTGCGTAGATGGTTGGTGCATAGGTTCGTGCGACGAATCGCCTGCTGCTTGCGGTGCTTTCTTTAATTGTGTGAATAATGTCTGTTTACCTAAATGTACTGCTAATGCTGATTGTCCTAGCAGAGGAATCTGTTATGAAGGGGTTTGTCACCCTGAATGTACTTTAGAATCAGACTGCAGTCAATATGGAATGACCTGCACAGACGGCAGGTGCATACCTGCTTGTGAAGAAGATTCAGACTGTCTGGGTGACTTTAGGTGCGTGGCTGGAGCCTGTTTGGATACGACAGGGACCTGCCCGGCAAATCTCGGTCTTGAGGAAGTAAGTGGGTTCTGCACTGCTTCATGCTCTCCTGGTCCGGACGCATCCTGCCCTGGAAATACCATCTGCGCAGCAGGCTTCTGCGCACCTGGCTGCACCGATGATTGGCAGTGCCCGCAGGATTATACATGTAAAAGCAGTGTTTGCCTGCCTGCCTGCGACATCGGACATGAAGATTCTGCAGATGACATTAATTGCCCTGCAGACATGGACTTAGCATGTATTGATGACTCGTGTATACCGACCTGTAAAGGTGATGATGATTGTCCTTTCGGGACCTGCTATGAAGGCTTCTGCAACGCCTCGATGACTCTCTTCAGGATAGAGAAAGGTCACGCCCAGATAGCAGGCTCGCCATTGTATGATACAGTATTGGGTCTCCCTCAATCTGTTGGAGGAGAGCCGATACGCGGACTTACTGCAGGTTCTGGCAATGATGTCTGCACAGGGAACGCTGATGTCGTGTTGACCCTTTCAGACTTAAGCGGAGCGCATGTCTCAGGATCAGGCTTTAATTATGCTGTGTGCCTGCACAGCGACATCAAGAAGCCGTCTGTCAGGTGCAGGATACAGAAAGGATCGTGTTCAAATAATGAGATTTCTATCGCCCGTGTCTCTGATTACCATGATTCTCATGTGTTGCCTCCTTTCGCAACAAAAAATGAGATGAATGGTTATATGGATAGTACTTATTTTGGCGTCACTATAAATGAAGTAATCAAAGATGCAGTAATCAGGGAGGTATTCGGTGACTGGCTCCACGTCTGCTGCTCAGTTCCTACAGACTCTGACGGCGACGGCTTCGCACCCGCCCCTGGCGGTGATGACTGTAATGATACTAATGATTTTAGTCTTTGTTCTGCGTCGCCTGCCTCTCCTGAAGAATGCGACGTAAGCACCGCTGCATGCGCTATTTGCAGGAACCCAGAAGCAACTGAATTCAGCAATACTCCCGGCAGTGAGATTGACGAGAACTGCAACGCCATCAAGGAGGAGAGCGTGAATTCCGATGATGATACTCTCTTTGACGGGTATTGGGATGTTGACGGGAATTATATCCGTATTGACCAGTGCCCGGACCAGTTCCCTCCTGATTCGGACAACTCCGATGGTCTTCCGAAAGAGATCCTCGACTCGTACTCTTTCCTCTACAACAAGTCCGGCTGCATCCTGCAGGTGCATGATGACATCAACAATCCTGATTACAAGGGTAATCTTGACGGCTGGTCTGCAGACAATGGCGCAAGGGCTTTCGTAGTAAGGGACCCGACTGCCATCGCAAACAGGGAGAGCAGCAAGACACTTATGGTGTATGGTGATGCTGATGGTTACATAGCTTATGATGTTTTGCTCGAGCCGCAGACTCAGTACACTATCTCTTTCAGGTACAAGAAAGAGCAGGGTGCTGCGATGTCTTTCAGGGTAGACGGTTCTGAGCTCGTTCCGACGAACACATTGGACAAGAACACCTGGACATCATTTCATGCGACATTCAGGACAGGAGATGATGAGGTTACAGCGCAGCTCATCTTCACTCTTGGAGACAACACGATATTCTTCCTGGACAACCTCCAGCTTGAGATAGCCCCTGAGCCTACCATCTTCAACCTGTTCGAGACAGCTGATGTGGGCTGCTGCCCGTATGACTTCTGCTGGACAGGAGGACTTATACCGGACCATCCGAGCTGCATCCATGACGATTATTATGAGAAGAACGTGAGCATGCCGCCTATCGGCTGGGAGGAGTTCAGCACTGAGAAGAAGTTCCTTGAATCCCCGAACGGATACAGGTGCATCGACGGGAAGTGGAAGTTCTCAAGGCCTAAGTTCACCCCGTTGTATGATGCTGCAGGCTACTGCCCTGATGACAATCAGTGCTTCATAGGCGGAGGGGATACGGTCGACAAGGCTTGTGTCGCTTCAGACACGTTCAATTTCACGCAGGGAGAGTCGGGAGAGATAGAGACCTTCTACTGCTACAAGGGCAACTGGACCACGAGGACCAAGGAGATTGCCCTGCAGATGATGAACATGGCCAACCAGAGCACAGACAACACATACACCATCTTCTGCGACCGCTTCGACCGCTCACTTAACGCCGACCAGTTCATGAATTACTATCGTGACTATCTCGGGGAGAACATAGTGCAGGCAATGACCTCAGGCAACATAAACGAGTTCTGCGTGATGGAGCTCAACAGCCAGGTCATAGCAGGAGTCTCGCTCAACATGGAGATCAACGAGTCTTCAGGAGGCGGCGATTGTGTTCCTGGAGGCATCAAGTGCATCGATGAGGGGAATTGTGATGACAAAGGCTGTCTTATAGGCGTGACAGGCGGCGGAGAGACAAAGTCATTCCTCCAGATGCTCAAGGGCGATGAGCAGAACCATTATTGCGACCATGCAATAGTGGATGATAATGATAATCCTATCGATGACGGCCTGTACCATGAATGCGACGGCACTGATGTGTATTACAATGCAAAGCTCAACAACGTGCTTTTCACAAAGATGCATGACATGCCTTTTGACACGCGTCAGCAGGTCCCTCTGAATGCCTTTGAAAGCAAGACATTCATAGATGTCATATTCGACATCGTCAAGAGGGTGTTCGACAGCCTGTTGAGCATAACAGGCCTTGCGCGGCCGCAGACAGCTCTTGTCCAGCAGGACCAGCTGGACTTCATAGAGAAGGCAGGCTCTTTCGACAAGCTGTACATAAGCTACTCTCCTCCAGCAGGTCTGTTCGGCAAGCCTCGTTATATCAAGGCCATCCGGGAGACCAGGTACAGCTCGGATAAGCATGATTTTGTCACCTTCCTTTCTGCAGAGTATCACAACTACCAGGCAGACATCTGCAATTTCTTCTACAAGCACAACTACAATGACCTCAGGAGGCAGATATCTGAGGACGGCCGCAACATACAGTGCACGCCGGTGATACTCAATGACGACCAGCATGACAATGAATGGATGCATTCAATATACGTGGAAGATCCGGTTCTTGACAGGGTTCCGGATGACCTGAGGGACGTGAGGGTCTGGAAGATGGGTGCCGATAACTTCTGGAATGACCTCACGGCGAAGATAAGGACGCAGCCATCAAGACCTTTGACTGTTTCTAATTTAGATGCTCCTGATTTCACGATAAGCCCGACAGATCCTGATACAGGAGCGCCTAATCCTGTTGTAGGCACGCCCATGGAGTTCAATATAGTCATCGACCCAGGAGAGAACTCACACCTCATAGCCAGGACCTGGGACTTCGGGGACGGCAAGAAGGCATCTTCATCCTACAACATCACCACAAAGCACATGTACGAGGCAGAAGGCAATTATAATGTCACGTTGTGGGTCATGGACTCTAACTACAACATCGCGAGCAGGACATTCAAGGACCTGCACGTGGCTGTCGGCCCGTCTGTCGTGATAGAGAGGATAGACGATGATGCTGCCGATAGCACCGTGGATATGGAATTCCTGATATCAGGAGGCCATAAGGATTTCAACATAATGGTCGACTGGGGTGACGGCACATCGAATCAGGGCAGCTCAGACGCGGATGCGGATGCTGACATGGATCCTGATGATGTATTTAAGTTCGCAGACATCACCGATGGGGATGGTGAGGTAACAGGTGGCAGGTTCTCCGCCACCCATGTGTACGAGTTCGAGGACAGCATTGTCAAGCCGACGATAAAGGTGACTGTCATCGATGCCTATGGCGTGACTTTCAGGAGCGAGAACGTGATTCTGGTAAGGGGTCCATAATCTTTTCATCCATGTTCAGGGGGTTTTCACTTGACATCAAGATATATTTTCGCAATACTTGCTTTTATCCTTCTCAGCTTGGCTGCTAACGCCCAGCAATGCGACTTCTCTCCAAAGTGCCTTCCTAACATACAGTCCTGCGGTTGCGGAGGCACGCAGACCCGTTACACATTGTGCGACGGGGGATGCTCTGAATGGTATCCTTGTTCCATAGCAGACACTGAGACTGGCTGCAATGACAATCTCGACAATGACTGCGACAGTCTTATAGACTGCGCTGACCCTGACTGCTCCCGACTTTCCGGCTGCATCGATGCAGACCAGGACACCTTCACCCTCGCGACAGACTGCAACGATGATGACAACAGCATAAACCCTGCTGCAGAAGAGGTCTGCGACGGCAAGGACAACAACTGCGACGGGACCATAGATGAGGGATGCGACTGCATTCCAGGCCAGCAGAAGGGGTGCGGCTCCGGAATAGGGGAGTGCAGGAAAGGCACCCAGACATGCCAGCAGGATGGTTCATGGGGCGTATGCACCGCAATACCTCCTGCGCCAGAGGTCTGCGACGGCAAGGACAACAACTGTGACGGCAGGACCGACGAGGGATGTGACTGCATCGACAGCACAGAGAGGCAGTGCGGCATCGACACAGGCGCCTGCGAAAAAGGCACAGAGACCTGCATCGGGGGCAGGTGGTCTGCCTGCGAAGGCTCAATCAGCCCGAAAGATGAGGTCTGCGGCAACAGCCTCGACGATAACTGCAATGGCCTTACAGATGAGGCCTGCGAGGTAGGGCAGGAGCCAGAACCCGGACCGGCGCAGCCGGCTGAAGAGCCCGAAGCAGAGCCAGAGCCTGCTTCAGGATACACACGCTTGAGAGACCGCGCAATACCTCAGCGTGAATGTATTGACCTTGACGGTGACGGTTTCGGCACAGACTGCGTGAAGGGCCCTGACTGCGATGATGATGACGCAGCGATAAACCTTGACGCGGTCGAGATCTGCAATAACAGGGATGACAACTGCGACAGCATGATAGACGAGCACCTGACCCGCGCCTGCGGCATGACAGACACAGGCATCTGCACTTTCGGAACAGAGCGTTGCATCTCAGGAGTATGGACCGGCTGCGACGCCATCTTCCCTTCAGAGGAGCTGTGTGACAACAGTCTAGACGACAACTGCAATGGCGAGACAGATGAGGACTGTAATCTTGACCTGTCGAAGGATGAGCTTGCACTGCAGCAGTACCTTAACATAATGTTTGGCAGGGGCAACTATGACTGGGATGCTTATCTTGAGAAGCACAGGCAGACTGGAAGGTTCGTCAGCATCAGGAAGTCATCGGTAATCTCGGATGAGCGGACGGCAATCAGGATAGAGATAATCCCTATCCGGGCAATGAAGAACATGACCATCTTCGAGTACATTCCGAAGTTCGTCGCCCATTCCACTGACGAAATAAAGTTCAGCATCCAGCCTGAGATCATCCGCGAGGACCCTCTTGTCGCGTGGCACTTCGCAGAGCTGGATGAGAAGACTGAAATCAGTTATGAGGTCATTGGTGAGATAGAGGATGCCGCATTCAAGACATCGACGATAACGATTGCGGAAGGGTCAGAACCTATGGAGAGGGCTTGGTACTTCGACCTAATACCCTTGCTTATCATACCTGTGATAGGCTTCATCTTCATATTCCTTGTAGAGATGGCGCACAAGAGAAGGAAGTGAAGCTACTTCTTCTTCCTTTTCTGGCTCAGGACTTTAGTTATGACCTTGAGCTCGGCGAGCTGCTCTTTGGATATATCCTTGAGAAGTTTTGTCTCTTCTATGTGTTTGTTTATCATTTCCTTGAGCTCTTCCTTTATCGACTCATTGCTGTCCGTCAGTATGATCATGAAGAGCAGCAGGAGCCACAGGAAGGCTGCCTGGAGCAGGGCCCAGCTTATGTTCCCTTCTCCGGTGTATATCCTGTTGATGTAGTAGAAACCGACGACAGTGACAGCCAGCCCGACGAGAAGCAGGAGCTTCTCGAACACGTTGAGCCTTTTCATCATCTTTTTTATTGCGAACATAACCCTCACCTAAGCTCAATATTTATTTAAATCTTTTGTTTGGCATACAGCTGCCATAGGAACATCAGGTAACCAGCGACATAGAACATTATCGTTATCATGAAGAAGAGCAGCAGATGGGCTGAGATGAAATACTGCCCTGCTTTTGTCATCATGACGACCGCACCCACGTAATACTTTGCGATATCGAAAAAGAAATGATAGAGGTACAATCCGAAATACGCGAATATGGCAAAGAAACCGACCCTTGCAGTCCGTCTGATGTCCTTGCGGCCCAGGATGTAGAATATCCCCATGACGAGCGCAGCGACAAGCAGGGCATTCCCGACATTCTCAAGCACAGGTATCTGCTGGGTGGTTATGTCCACGCCTATAAGGGATGGTGAGGTCATCTGGCCTATCCTGAACACGGGCTGCATGATGAACACCGCAAGGCTGCCGAAGAACAGCCACATTATGTTCATGATCCTGACTTTTTTGCGCTTGTAGAGATACACCCATGCGTATGCCGGCCCGAAGAACAGCATCAGCATGGCAAGGACATTTAGAATATAAGTCAGCATGACCCCTAGCTGCATGAGCCATCCTGAAGCGAGCGTGAAATCCCGCGCCATCATCTCTGCCAGAGGCAGGTGCCCTGCGCCCATCTGCCTGAAATACCAGGGGTACAGGAGCCCCGTGGTGTATGGTATTATGAAATGGCCTATGTCGACGAGAAGATGCAGCACGAGCAGGCCGGTTATCGCGGTCATTATTGTCCTCCTGCTGTGGAACAGCGACACAAAGCGTCCATAGAACTTCTCGCTTGACTCGCTGACCCTTTTCAGGAATGATTCTGTCTTCATCCCTCTGCCGCGCTTCACGATCACGAACAGATAGAAGAACAGTATTATCATGAGCACTGGTGCATCAACAGTGAGGCCGAGCCATTCCAGCGTGAACGTGAACACTGTTACGAAAACCGCCAGAAGCACGAGATAGATGCTGAAGAACCTTATGATCTTGCGCCAAAGGCCTGTTGCGATAGCATCCTCGTGTATTATTCCCATGACGCATGGATTCTTTATCTTCTCATGCACCAGCAGCACGGCTGCGACCATGAGTAGCCCTCCGCCGATCCAGAATCCCATCTTCTCGATAAGGTCTGCACGGGCAAGGACGAAAGAGTACAACTCCTGCATCGCAGATTCCTCACGCACTGCAGACATCAGGAAACCCACTATTGTCTTCAGCGAAAGAAGAAAAAACCCCAGCACTATCATGAGGTCATACTTCTTCTCCTTGAGCCCGAATATGATCCTTGTCAGGCTTGCCTTGTAGAACAGGTAGCATATGGCTGCGACAGCCACGGCCTTCTCGACATACTCCAGCGGAGCAGGTATGACTGTGAAGAAATCAAGGACTTCTATCAGTATGAGGAACCCGAGTATCAGCTCATCAATTCCCAGCTCAAGCCTCTGCATAAGATTTCTCATATCACACCCTTTTTTCGCATTATCATTGCCCACTATGGTTATTTAATCTTTTCCAATATTCAAGCAGCGCCACCGCTCTATGCGTGTCCTTGGGCTAGTGCTAGCGTTAAATCAGAAACCCTGCACTTCTCCGGCAGTATGCGCCTCGAAAGAATCAGCAAACCAATTCATCGCTTACAGGGCAACGCATCACTAATTCAGGACGCGAAGCGGCCTGAAGGCTTACAGCGCAGAAGGTGCTGAAAGAGCAGCGTGGCGCTGCGCCAACAAGATGCCGCCAAATTCACGCGTTTCAGCCACTAAAAATACCAAAACCTTTTTAAATAGGTAATCCTTTATCAAGCCCGGACTGCAGTTAAGTTAGAGACAGCTTGAAACCATGTTTTATTGCTGTTTCAGGCTTCGGAACAAGTGGTGGATTGATGGTGAAAAAGAGGTTTTTGGTAGCGATTTTACTAGTTCTGGTTCTGCTAATTACATCCACTGAGGTCCTTGCAGGATGCTGTGTCGGTATAATAGGCTGCTCAAGGGCTTTCTTCCAGACAGAGTGTTCTGCCTTGGCTGCTTTTGACCCGTCTGAATGCGAGGAGATACCGGACTGCGACATAGTGGCCTGCTGCCATGACATACCTGGCATGTCCAAGGCCCAGTACCGCTCTACCTGTGAGGGCATGGCTGAAGAGGTCGCCATGACCTATATCAAGCCTTTCGTGACGAATCCTACTGCTGAATCCGCTTATGCTTCAAGCCTTTGCGAAGGTGCTGTCCCTCCCTGCACTTATGTGAATTGCGAGCAGGCGAACCCGACAGACTGCATGTGCGGCTCTGCTGTCACTAGCGGCTCTGCGCAGTACTGCTGCGCAAAGGACCATTCTGTTTTCACGAGCTTCGGGACCTGCTCCCAGAGCGCGAGCTGCAGGGCGCAGAACTTCTACAATGTCTATGGTCGCGTCGAGAGCCCTGATGGAGTGCCTATTGCCGGCGCAGAGGTCAAAGGTCCTAAGAACACAATAACAGATGAGAACGGCAACTTCACATTGGAGCTGATAGCTGACGACTCCCATTTCACATTGAGGGCCATAAAGAACAACACGATCAACATAACAGAACAGTTTCATATTTCAGGAGCAGATATTCATGATGTCATAATCGTTCTTGACATACCTGCAGGTCCTGTCGGCCCTGTTGAGGACTGCACAGATGGTATTGACAACGACGGAGACCAGTTTTTTTGGAGTCCTGAAGAGCCGGATGAAGCAGCGGATGCTGCTGACCGTTGTGATACTGACTGCAACCCTGATTATCTCAGGTCGGAAGGCAGGGCATTTTTAGATAAGACCGTGACCCAGACATATTATGAGAAAGGGACCGAGACCAAATGCTCAGATGGCTTTGACAATGACTGCGATGGATTTACAGACTGCGCAGATACTGATTGCGTCTCTAATGACTTCTGCAAGAAAACGTTCTGCGGAGACGGCATAATTCAGTTCCCGAACTCTAAGGGTAAATACGAGCAGTGTGATTACTATGACAAGGATAATCCTGACGAGCCTATAAGGAACGCGACAGGTGATATCATAGGAAACGACTCATTATGCCCTGGAAGCTGCCTTCCGCCAGGCAACCCTAAGGCTTGCACATGCCAGTA
>CAZNGE010000029.1:0-7448 GCA_964572875.1 uncultured Methanosarcinales archaeon
TCGTCCAGGCCGAGGTCGATCAGGCGCTTGTGGACGCGCATCTCGTAGCGCTCCCATGTGGCCTTTCCGTCGCCGCAGGGGCTCTTGCGGGTTGTTATCTTGAGTTTCTTGGTAGGAAGAGGGATAGGTCCGCGCATCGTCACTCCTGTCTTCTCAGCAATGTCCATGATATGAGAACATATCTCGTTCACCTTTGCTATGTCATTGCTGGTCAGTTTTATTCTTGCCTTTTGCATCTTTCACGTCCTGTCCATTGGTATAACAAAAGCTCGGGTTTGCTATAGTCCGAGTGAATAACAATAAAATAAAAATTTGAAGGATTTAAGCGCCTTCCTTCTTCTTCAGGCTGATGCACATGCCTGCAGCGACTGTAGTGCCTGAGTCCCTGATGGCGAACCTCGACATCTGGGGTATCTCCTTCTGCGTCTCGATGCAGAGAGGCACTGTAGGCTTGATCCTCACTATCGCAGCGTCGCCGTTCTTGATGAAGTCTGGGTTCTCCTGCAGGACCTCGCCTGTAGCAGGGTTCAGCTTCTTCTCTATAGCGACTATCTGGCACGCAACCTGAGCAGTGTGGATGTGGAACACCGGAGTGTATCCGACAGTCATGACGCTCGGATGGTTGAGCACGACCAGCTGGGCTGTGAACTCCTCTGCGACTGTAGGTACGTTGCTCTCGTGACCGAGGACATCGCCTCTCGTACAGTCCTTCTTGCCTATTCCCCTGACTGAGAATCCTACGTTGTCTCCGGGCTCTGCCTGCTGCATCTGCTCGTGATGCATCTCTATTGACTTGACCTCGCCCCTGACTCCTTTGCCTTCCCTTCCAGGAACGACGATGATCTTGTCACCTACCTTCATCACGCCGGTCTCGACCCTGCCGACAGGGACGACGCCGATGCCTGTGATGTTGTAGACGTCCTGCAGAGGAAGCCTAAGAGGAAGCTCTGTCGGTTTCTCAGGCGGATTTAGCGCATTGATCGACTCAAGCAGCGTGGGTCCTGTGTACCAGGCCATCTTCTCGCTCTTCTTGGTGATATTCTCACCAACAAGCGATGCGATAGGGACGAACTTAATCTCATCAGGCTTGAATCCGACGGTCTTCAGAAGAGCTGATACGTCCTCCTTGACCTTGTTGAACCTGTCTTCGCTGTACTCGACACCCTTTATGTCCATCTTGTTGATCGCGACGATCATCTGTCCGACACCAAGTGTCTTTGACAGGAACACGTGCTCCTTTGTCTGGGCCATGACGCCGTCATTGGCAGCTACGCAGAGGACTGCGGCATCTGCCTGGGACGCGCCTGTGATCATGTTCTTTATGAAGTCCTTGTGTCCTGGTGCGTCGATTATCGTGAAATAATACTTGTCGGTCTCGAACTTCTTGTGGGACAGGTCGATCGTGACTCCTCTCTCCCTCTCTTCTTTCAGATTGTCCATGACGAAAGCGAACTCGAAACCAGCTTTTCCAAGCTCCTGAGCCTTATCTTTCAGTTTCCTCAAAACCTGTTCCTCTATTGCTCCTGAATCGAACAATAAACGACCTACTGTAGTAGATTTACCGTGATCGACGTGCCCGATAAAAACCAGGTTTATATGCGTCTTATCTTTAGCCATATTAAAACCTCCATGCTTTTTTTTGATTTTAATGTCTAATCAAGGCAGCTTTTAGTTTTTTCAGCCATATACGGCCTTCTAAGCTACCCTGTTAGGATATACCATTTATTTAAAAGGTTTTCTGTGAAGTGAAAAAAAACACGAAAAAGCGGCAAAACCTCTTTAAAACGCTTTTTGTGCTTAAAAACTATCATTCCTCGAGTTTAAGCCCTTTCCTTTCCCTAATCTGCCTTATTATCTTGTTCTGAAGTTCTCCAGGCATCCTTTCGAAAGTCTGGTCTACAAGGGATGAGTTGCCTCTGCCGCCGGTCGCAGACCTAAGGTCATTTGAAAGGCCGAACATCTCGCCTACAGGCATCTTGCCCAGCACAGTCACCATCTCCCCTTCCTGCTGCATGTCAAGGAGCTGGCCCCTCTTGTTGCTGATGAGCTTGGATATCTCACCCATGTATTCTGCAGGCGCCTCGAACCTCAATGTCTGCACAGGCTCGAACATGACCGGTGACGCAAGGGCCATCGCGCCCCTGATACCTTCCCTCACTGCAGGATACATCTGCGCCGGTCCCCTGTGGATCGCATCTTCGTGCAGTTTGCAGTCCATGAGCCTGACCTTGACTCCAAGGCATGGCTCTCTGGCAAGAGGTCCTGAGTTCATCACATCCTCGAACATGTCCATGATAAGCTCGATAATCTCGTGCAGATAGACGATACCCCTGGTCTCATCGACCAATATGCTGCCGTTGAACACCTCAATGACCTTTTTCGCGATCTTGGAATCATATCCGAGCTCGACAAACTTGTTGAACACTTCAGTATCCTTCTTCCTCAGTTTCATCTCAGGTATCTCGCCTTTCTTGATCGCTTCCCTCACCTTTGGCTCGAGAGGCTCGACCCTGAAGTAGAGCTTGTTGTGCTTGTTAGGGGACTTGCCCTCAGCCTCTGCTGTAGACGGCTTGGTGACTGCCTCCCTGTATACGACAATCGGCGGTGAAGTTGTTATCTCCACCCCTTTCTCTGTCTTTATCCTGTTCTCTATGACCTCGAGGTGGAGCTCGCCCATGCCGTGCATGAGGTGCTCGCCTGTCTCCTCGTTGATCTCGATCTTTATGGACGGATCCTCCTTGCCGATGACCCTCAATGTCTCGATAAGCTTCGGAAGGTCTGCAGGGTTCTTGGCCTCGATGGCCTTTGTGACGACAGGCTCGAAGATGTGAGATATCTTCTCGAACGGCTCAGAAGGCTTCTCTGTTATGGTCTCACCCGGAGCTGACTTGAGTCCGCCGACAGCGACGATGTTTCCGCACGGCACATTGTCGACGATCTCGCGCTTTGCGCCGTTCATGACGAATATCTGCTGGATCCTCGTCTCGGTCTTGCCCATGTTCATGTAAGCGTTCATGCCCTTGACCATGGTACCTGAGAACAACCTACCTGTGGATATCTCCCCTGCCTGTGGGTCGACAATCGTCTTGACTATCACGAAATACATGGGCCCTTCCTTGTTGCAGCCTACCAGGGCCTTACCCTCCTCGCTCTCAAGGTCTCCGTGCCATATCTTCGGGACCCTGTACTTCTGCGCGTCCCCGGGATTCGGCAGGTGGTCGATGACAGCGTCCAGCACGACCTGGTGCAGAGGGCACTTCTTCTTCAGGTCCTTCCATGTGTCCTGCTCATAAGCGTCGATCACATCCTTGAATGTTATGTTATGCTCCTTCATGTACGGGATGGACAGTCCCCAGTTGTGGAATGCCGATCCGAAGCACACGCTCCCGTCCTGCACATTGACCTGCCACTTCTCGCCGTAATCCTTCTCGGCGATCTGCTTTATCAGCCTGTTCACGTGATTGATTATCTTGATGAACCTCTCCTGCATCATCTCAGGAGTCAGCTGCAGCTCCTTGATCAGGCGGTCGCACTTGTTGATGAAAAGGATCGGCTTGACCCGCTCCCTGAGGGCCTGGCGCAGCACTGTCTCTGTCTGCGGCATCACTCCCTCTGAAGCGCAGCACAATACTATGGCGCCGTCGACAGCTCTCATCGCCCTCGTGACGTCACCGCCGAAATCCACGTGGCCCGGCGTGTCGATGAGGTTGACAAGATACTCGTTGTTCTCGAACTCGTGCACCATCGAGACAGCTGCAGAGTCTATAGTGATTCCCCGCGCCTGCTCGTCTGCATGGAAGTCGAGCTGCAATGCCTTTCCTGCAAGCTCTTCAGACATCATGCCCGCGCCTGCGAGAAGGTTGTCTGAGAATGTGGTCTTACCATGATCTATGTGGGCGCAGATGGCGATGTTTCTTATCCTGTCAGGATATTTCATCGCTCCCATAACCCTTTCAACCATCTTTGCCATTGATTATCACCTGTCTTAGCATGTCTTACTGTTCATCCGCTCTTCCTGTACAAGAGGGGCTCGTCAATGCGCGCCCATGCGTGAAGTTCCTTGTCTGTGAACCACACCTTTGTCTCACGCTCAGCCTCTTCAACAGTCCCGCTGGCGTGGATGAGGTTCTGTATCGGCCTGCCGCTCGCATCAGCCAATTGATAGGTATCGAAGGAAAGATCGCCCCTTATGGTGCCGGGCTCCGCATCCCCTGGGGAGGTAGCACCCACCACCTTCCGTATATGCGCGACAGCGTTATGGCCCTCGATGCATAATGCCACGATGGGGCTCATCGATATGAACTCCATAAGCTGCTGCCTGATCTTCTGTCCTATCTCGAGCTCGCTCTCCTTCAGCGTGACGCCTTTCTTTGCATAGGAGCCCTTTGTCTTCGCGCCGACCGACTTCAGCCATTCCGCGTCATCTGCATAGTGCTCGCCTGCTATGTTCTTGTCTGCATAGACCATCTTCATGCCTATGATCTTCAGGCCGCACCTCTCGAACCTCGCTATTATATCCCCGACGAGGCCGCGCTGGACCGCATCAGGCTTTATCAGCACCAGTGATTTCTCTATCATGTATATCCCTCCTTTCAGTCAGTCTTCCCCCTCACTGCGCGGGACTCTGCCGTCCACTTGTGCTCCCTGGGCTTCCTCTTGAGCTTCAGGAGGTTCTTCTCGCACTTGGTCCCGCAGAAATAAAGAAGCCTGCCATCGTTCTTGACAAGCATCTTGCCAGTGCCTTTCTGGATTTCCTTTCCGCAAAAAGAGCATTTAACCATCGTGATCACCTTATCTTCTTCTGCCCCTGTTGAGAGCCCTTGCTTCTATCTCTGTCTCTCTCAGCATCAGTATGTCGCCGACCCTGACCGGACCCTTGACATTCCTCCTCAGGATCTTGTTCTGGTCCCGTCCGGCGAGGATCTTGCACCTCACCTGGATCGCCTCTCCCCTTGTGCCTGTACGGGCGATGACTTCTTCGACCTTTGCAGGGAACGCGGGACTGAACTGTACAGAGCCTTTCGGCCCTTCATCCGATCTTTTATTCCCTCTTCCGGTCATCTTTGTTGGTCCAGCCATTTTCAGTCGCTCCTATACCTATTCCTTAAGCTGGTCTGCAATCTGCTTTATCAGGTCCTTGGCATCGCCTTCCTGCACGATCGCGACAGCTGCTGTAGGGACTGTCAGTCCTGCTGCAGCACCAAGCTCCTCTTTCCCACCTACCTTGACGCAAGGTATGCCTTTCTCCTTGCTCAGCAGAGGGAGATGCATCACTATCTCAGGAGGCGTGATGTCTCCAGCGTAAGCGACAAGTTTTGCAGTGCCTTTCTCGATAGCCTTAGTGGCTTCATTGACTCCTTTCTTTATCTTACCAGAGGCTTTCGCAGCCTCGATGGCCCGATAAACACTTTCTGTAAGTTCTTTCTCAGCCATTGTACTCACCCCGCAAGACCCTACGGTCTGCTTATGTTATTATGTAATATGAGAAGCAACAAGTACTCCTCGCTCAGGCCTTTCCAGGCCATCATAGCTCATGAGAGCTGATACTGTTGGAAAAATAGGCTATATATAAAGGTTTGCTATGGTCCATAGAATCAGGTTTAAAAAGGAAAACAAAAAATTAAGGAGCTTATTCCATCAGCACGACCAGCGATCCTGTCTTGAGGAAGTCCTTCTGGCCTATAGGTGCGTAATACTCCATCTCGAAGTCACCCCTGACATAGCCATCATCGTCCGGGTCAGCATAGCACTCAAAATCCTTCAGCTGGCCTGGCTCTATGTAAGAGTCTTTAGGGTCGCACGCCTCTCCATTAAGTCTGAGGACTACCTGGTCTATCTTTGAGGAGTATCCTGCGTTCTTTATTGATATGTACTCCACGCCGTCCTTGGCCAGGAACTTGGAGCACTCTATCGGATAGTCCATGTCGCAGATCTCTGTCGTGTCCCTCTCGCGCCTGTAGTCAGGCAGCTTCTTGAACGTGACGTCATCTCCCTCATCAGTCTTTACTGTTACGTGCTCTTCGGCCGTGTCTTCCTCTGCTGCTGCTTCACTAGCCACTTCCTCAGGAGCAGTCTTTGCCGTTGTCTGTGCAACCGTCTTTACCGGTGCGTCTGTACTTTCCTTTTCTCCCGCAGCGCCTATCTCCTGCTTTGCGCAGCCAACAAGGAATACCGCTATCACAAGAATTGCAATGATTGCCACTTTCTTCATGTAAACACCCCACACATTATTATTAGATGATTTATTCTGCAATATAGTTAATACAGTGCAGTTTATAAAACTTTTTCCGGCAAATCTGTCATAAGACGAAAAAAAGGATGACTGGGAGGATGAGACAGCCCATCTGATGGTTACGCGCCACGCCTGTGATGCCGGGGATGATGCCTACTGCTGTGGAGACCATGAGGACAAGTATGCCGAGCAGGCCTGAAAACCAGAAGACAAGGCCTGCGATGAGTCCTATGACACAGCAGACCACAACTGTGTAGTTTATCCTTGATATGAGCCTTGCGAAGAGCTTTGAGATCTTCAACGCAAGGAATGTCGCGGCTGCCCCTGCTATCAATGCAGCGCAGATGAATGTTATGAGTGTGATAGCGGTGTAGTTTTCCAGGAGCTTTGATACGACAATTACTGCCCCGTTCCTTGCTTTCTCTATTGTATATAATGTGACAAGGGAGAGGACGAAGTTCACTGTGTTTATGCCTCCGACGAGAATCATGAATCCGTAGTCTCCGATGTCCCTTGTGAGCTGGGACGCGAGGACAGCGCCCTGGGCAGGTCCAAGGCCTGGGAAGAATCCTGTGAGCGAGCCTGCAATCGTGCCTGCACCTATTGCTTGTGCGATGTGCTTCTTCTCTACATGGATTGTCTCATCAAAAGATTGCTTGGGGATGCGCACCTTCTGCGTGAGGCTTAGCAGGAGCATCGACGTGCCGAAAAGTCCTGACAATAATGGGAACAAAGGGTCTTTGAGTGTCGGCATGTTGAGCACTATCAGTCCCAGGATTCCGGATATGAGAAAGACTATCAGGTTAGCGAGCCTCTTCTTGTCCTTGAATATCATGAACAGGACGATCGCTATGAGGATGTATCCGATGTAATCTTTCATAAGAGGGTAGATTGCGCTAGAGATGGGAAGCATCATCGGGACGATGACTATCGCGAACAGCAGGCAGAGAAGGGAGCCTATGACTGTGAGCTTTACAGCCTCGAAACCTTTCCCTTCGAGAAGGAGCTTATGCCCTGGCAGGACATTCAATGCCTGGTCTGCGTCAGGCGCTCCGAGGAAGATACTTGGTATCGCATCAAGGAACGTGTGGGTTATCGCCATCGCAATTATGAAGCAGCATAGCACTATGGGATTCGTGTATCTGAGAAGGAGCGGAGATGCTGAAAGGAGCAGGAGCGACACTAAGTTTATGTGGATGCCCGGGATGAGGCCTGT
>CAZNGE010000030.1:0-6863 GCA_964572875.1 uncultured Methanosarcinales archaeon
ACCTTCTTGTATCGCTTCTCCTGCCTTGCCTCAGCAAGGGTGTCATACAGGAACGCCTCGCCTGTGCCGTGGAACGTAGCTGATGAAGCTGCGAACAGCAGCTCGCTCAGCAGGACCTGGATGAATGTGCCTGAAAACCCGTACGCGACATACGCAATCGCGTAGATTGCGCTTGACAGTATCAAGGTCTTCTTCCGTCCTACCTTATCCGCGAACGCGCCTGACGGGACTGTGAGCAGGAGCTCTGTCAACGTATATGCCGACTGCGTGACAAAGATCTGGAATAATGTCAGGCCTTTGTCTATCAGGAACAGCATGAAGATAGGCATGACAAAGTTCATGGTGCACAGTACACGGAACAGGTAATACTGCTTCACGTTCCTTCTCATCTTCCTGTCCAATCGCTTTGATCTCATCTTTCCTCCAAGCTGTCTAGCCCGTCGTTGAGCAGTCTTGAGGGACTGCATGGGTGAATCTAATGGTGGTCTTAGTCAGCTCCAGCAGAAATCGGACTCATGACTGTGAATCGTCACAGGTCCAGCAAGTCAGATCAAAAGCAAAGACAGAAATTTTGGCATTCGGCAGCGCCGCATCGCGCTCGCCGGCAGATAGGACTGCCTGTTGTTTGTCTTGTGCTTAACTCAGATCTGAAAGATAGAGCTGAAGCTAGGCCTTTTCAAAGCCCGCCCCTGCAAGAATAAGGCGCGGCCTAGCAAAAACCACATTCATATCTGTTGCTGTTGGTTCTTTACTAGGCATAATAATCACTTGTTGAGTGGTTTTAGAACTGGTATTTAAGGCTTTCGGTTTGTCGTCATTGGGTGGTGGTAATTAATGTTTGTTTATTTACCCCACAACCTTTATATAGACCCCCCGGTTCCTCCTGTATATAATGTGCTGAGGCACTCAAAACGCAAAGCGTTTTGGTGCCAAGAATCGTAGATTCTTGTGCACCTGAAAGGGGATTCCTTATAGGGAACTTGGCCTCGGGAGGAACTACAATGGCTGAATTTAAATTAGTGATTTCTGACCCTAAGACAGGCAAGTCAGTGCAGAAGGATATCAAAGATGATTCTGCAAAAGGGCTTGTGGGCAAGAAGATAGGCGACACTTTCAAGGGTGAGCTGATCGACATGCCTGGATATGAGTTCGAGCTGAGAGGCGGATCAGACTCTGCAGGCTTCCCAATGAGGAAGGACGTGGCAGGATCTGCAAGGAAGCGGATAACCACAGTCGAGGGAGTCGGAGTGCACAACAAGCTCAGGAAGCCGAACCCGAAGAAGAAGGGATGGCGGAAGATGAAGGGCATGAGGCTCAAGAAGACAGTCGCGGGCAACACAGTGCATGACAAGACCGCGCAGGTCAACCTCAAGGTGCTCAAGATCGGAAGGGAGAACATATTCGCAGAGGCAATGTCAGAACCAGAAGGTTCTGAGCGTGCTCAGAAAGCAGAGCTTTCTGACAAGCCTGAGGAGGCAGCGCCTGCCGATGAAAAATCAGGATCCAAGGAAGAGAAAGGAGGAAAAGAAAAAATGGAAGAAGAAAAGAAGACAGAAGAGCCGGTCAAGGAGCCGGATACAGTCGCAGAGAAGACTGAAGAGGTCAAGGAAGATGTAGAGGAAGTGCCTCTGGGTGGAGGAGAAGCTGCTGAAGCACCTGAAGAAAAGGAGACCTCTATGGATGATGCTGCTGTCGAAGAAGCGAAAAAGGAAGCTCCTGCAGAAGAGAAGCCTGCTGAAGAAGGGAAGAAAGAAGAGCCAAAGGAAGAGGAGAAACCCGCAGAAAAACCTAAAGAGGGAGAAGCTCCTGCTGAGGAAGATAAGTCCCTTGAGGAAGTAGGGAAGATCGACGAAGAGATAAAGAAGGATGACGAAGAGATAAAGAAGGATGACGAAGAGATCGAGAAGATAGAGAAAGAGCTCGGGGAATCCGAGAAGGGCGAAGAGGCTCCTGCAGAAGAGAAGAAAGAGGAGTGAATCAATCTTTTTCCTTTATTGAGGATCCATAATGCCTGCAAAGAAGAAGACGACAAAGAAGGAAGGCGAGAAGAAAACTCCCGCAAAGAAGAAGCCTACGAAGAAGGCCGCTTCGAAGAAGACAGAGGAACCTTTGCAGCCAGAGGTCAATATAGGCCTTGTCGGCCATGTCGACCACGGCAAGACGACACTTACAGAGAGGCTGTCAGGCAAATGGACAGACACGCATTCTGAAGAGCTGAAGCGCGGCATAACCATAAGGCTCGGCTACGCAGACGCGGTATTCTACAAGTGCGCGAAATGCGATTCGCTCGGCGTAAGCCGAAAGTGCAAGTGCGGCGGAGATGCCGAACCGCTCAGGAAGGTCAGCTTCGTCGACGCTCCTGGGCACGAGTCGCTCATGGCCACGATGCTTGCAGGCACCACTATAATGGACGGCGCGCTATTGCTCGTCGCAGCGAACGAGACCTGCCCTCAGCCGCAGACAAGGGAGCACCTGATGGCACTGCAGATCATGGGGGTGAAGAACCTCGTGGTGGTGCAGAACAAGATAGACCTTGTCAAGGAAGAGGACGCGATCAAGAACCACGAGCAGATCAAGGAATTCCTGAAAGGCACAGACTACGCTGACTCGCCGATAGTCCCTGTATCGGCGCAGCACAACATCAACATCGACCTGCTTATAGAGACCATCGAGAAGATGATACCTACTCCGAAAAGAGACCTGACAAAGGACCCGATGTTCTTTGTCGCGCGGAGCTTTGACATCAACAAGCCAGGCTCAGAGCCTGCCAAGATGCTCGGCGGAATACTCGGAGGGGCGTTATGCCAGGGAAAGTTCAAGGTCGGCGACGAGATAGAGATGAGACCTGGCTACGAGTACGAGTTCGGCGGAAGGAAGAACTGGAAATCATTGTTCACAAAGATAACCGCGCTGAAGACCGGCGGCAAGGACGTCAAGGAGATAGTGCCAGGCGGAAGCGTAGGCATAATGACAGACCTTGACCCGTCCATAGTCAAGTCGGACAAGCTCACAGGATGCGTCGTAGGGTATAAGGATAAATTACCTCCTGTTTGGAGGCAGCTCAAGCTCGAGACACATCTCCTTGAGAGGGTGGTCGGAGCGAAAGACGACCTAACAGTAGAGCCGATAAAGCTCAACGAGCCCCTCATGCTCAATGTCAACTCAGCAGCGACTGTAGGAGTCGTGACAGAGCTGCACAAGAACTATTTCGAATGCGTCCTGAAGCTGCCGATATGCGCAGAGGCAGGCTCGCGTGTCACCATATCCCGGAGGCTCGGATCAAGGTTCAGGCTGATAGGGTATGGCCGCATAAAGGGATGATTCCCGTATCCGCAATGTTTTCTCCAGGCATACATTTATAAATCAACAATCCTGTCAATCCTTGTGATGGTAGATCCGAAACCAGCCAGCCATACAAGCGGCCTCCTGGAAAAGGTCAAGGATGAACCTGAAGGGACACTCGCAGGACTCCTCAATGCAGCAAAAAAAGAGGAGAAAGCGCTTCTTTCTGAAGTCCGATCAGCATTCAAGAGTTCAAGGCGCGCAATAAAGCTGGTCAGGCCATACAAGACAGACATCTTCGGGGAATCATTCGGCATCAGAGGCAGATTCAGGTACAAGCGGTTCAAAAGATTGGTAAAAGGATCCCTGCAATGCGTGATCAGCGCCAGGATACATCTTCCTGCCATCGAGACAATAGCCAAGGAAGTCAAGGAGTGGATCCTGGGCCATAAGACAGACACGAGCGTGGCCGGGCTCCTGCCAGCAGACGAGAAAGTCATCGCTGAGGCGCGCAAGGCAAAAGAGTTACTTGAATCCGCTGTCAAGCACCTCACAGAGCTGGACGCCATGACCTGGGGCAGCGCATCTGCAACCCCCTCATTCTTCTCGTTCGGGATGTATTATGTGCCTGTAGAGCAGAAAAGTTCGCATGAGATGGGTCTCAAGTTCCGCGCAGACTGGATAAAACAGTTGAGGAAATCGAATGATTCGCTAGAGCATTTTGCTGATGCTGTCGAGAACATGTTCAGGCTGCAGATGGAAATAAACAAGAAGTACAGGGCATGAACCTCTTTTATTCTTGAAAAAACTTATAAATGCATGATGCATAGCCAGCAGTGTAATCCTAAAAGAGGTGTAAAGTGGAGAAAAAATCATTGTCTGATACCGATCTTCTCGTAGCTAGGCAGTTGTATCAGAGGCTGTACTCCAAGGCATTGCCGCATGCAGGAGAGGTCGCGCTTGAGGACATTGAGATAGCATCATATAACATCGACTCTAATCTGGATGAGTTCAAGAAGTATGGGTTGGGGCTCAAGGTCATCGTCATATATTCTTTAGAGACAGGGAATACTCAGACAGGGCACACAGGCAAAGTACTTCTTAATCTTCCATGGCAGGTATTGATAGAGCACGAGCATGCGGACATTGATGTGCTGCCTAAGGGCAGCTCTGTGCCCGATGGCTATGTGCTGCTGCGCGATGAAGTGAATGAGTTTGCCGGGATAAAGGAGTACGATGCTGACGGAGCGCCGAAGGTCATCGAAGGTGAGCAGCAGTACAGGTTCAGGGATTCTGATTATGTGATAGTCGCGTCAGAAGGGAAGGACTCGAAGCTCTCCTCAGAGCCTGTGTTCCATTTCGAAGGCAAGTCAGAGACATTCAAGATGATATACGGCGATGCTGTGCTGTTCTCAGATGATGCTGTTGTGTTGTCTTCTCCTGTGGATACGAATGTGATACCTGACAGGTTCAACTCAGAGCTTGACAGGGTTCAGGTTACGACTTCAAGGAAGGTGTATCTTGCTCCTGGAAGTGAGGTGCTGCTGCCCAAGCATGCAAAGCATTCAGTGCTTGCAGGAGCAGAAGGCGCAGTGTATCTCGAGTTCTCCACTCCTAGTCTGGATGAGGCGGATGTATTCACTGATGAGAGGGTGATACGGTGAGGCACAACAACATCCATAAAGACCTGCCCTGCTCCGGTTCGCTCACTGCGCTCGCAAACCTCTCGCGCCGCCACGCATGCCTGAGTAGTTATACTGATTCATCAACCGACCAGTCTGTTCAGCGTAACATCTCCTTGAAGCATGCTGACAGGCGGCCACGGTCAGGTCTTTATGGTCGGATGGAGGTGTGCTGTCATGTATGATCTTGTGTGTTTCGGAGAGGTGCTGTGGGATGTGTTCGGCAGGGATAAGAAGATAGGCGGGGCACCTTTCAATGCCGCTGCTATCGGGGCAAGGCTCGGGATGAAGACAGCGATGATAACCGCAGTTGGCAAGGATATACTTGGGGATGAGCTGGTCAAGAAGGCAGAGGGGAACACGAAACTGATACTGCAACGGAATGCGTCTGCGACAGGCACAGTGAACGTGAAGCTGGACAGGAAGAAGAATCCCAGCTTTGACATCAAGCCAAATGTTGCGTATGATCACATCAAGCCTAATGCTGAGATGGCAAAGGCGTTGTCTGACGCGCACTTCTTCTGTTTCGGCACTCTTGCGCAGAGGAGCAAGGTGTCAAGGGAGACCCTGCGGCAGATACTCAAAGGCTTTGAAGGCGTGACTGTGTATGACTTCAACCATCGCAAAGGCATAAGGAACTGGGAAGAGATGTTCAGGGAATCAATACGGTATACAGACGTGCTGAAGCTGAATGCAGAAGAGCTGAAACTGCTCAAGAAGGCATACGGCAGCAAGAGCAATGACGAGGAGTTTGTGCTTGCTTTGATGATAGAGAACAATCTCATGCACGTGTTCGTGACATTAGGCGAGGAAGGGGCTGCGCTGTACACTGGCGGGGAAGTTATCTATGTAGATGCTCCTGAGGTCGATGTGGTCGATACGACAGGCTGCGGGGACGCATTTACCGCAGCAGTCGTGTATTCATTGTTCAGGTCATTCGACAAGCACAAGATGCTTTCGTTTGCTGTGGAGAAGGCTTCACGCGTTGCTATGGTAAGAGGGGCATTGCCTGGAAGTCTGTGAGGTTTCTAATCTCTCTGAATCTTTTTCGCATTTTTCCCTTATTCTTGAAAATTTGATCTGTTGGACCGCATGATTTCTGGATTGCGCGGAAGGTTTCTGGAAAAAGAGCAAGCAGGTTTAAGAATCCTGAAAACATATCTATAGACAAGGAGGTGCTTGCAGATCATATCCTTTTCTGCGCGCAAGGTTTAAATATGGATGAAGACATAATGATTGGTATGAGAACCTTTACCGCGATAGTCAATAAGGAAGAGGATATGTATGTGGCAAAGTGCCCTGAGGTAGGAACTACAAGCCAGGGCAAGACTGTTGAAGAAGCAGTTGCCAACCTCAAAGAGGCCACAGAGCTTTATCTGAAAGAGTTTCCTCTGAAAGGTGAGCAGCCTTTCCTGACGACTTTCGAGGTGGAGGAAGTTGCCAGGACTTAAGAAGATATCCGGCAGAGAATTTGTGCGTGTACTGTGCAATAAGTTCGGTTTCTCTATTGCCCGGCAGAAAGGCAGCCATATTGTGTTGGTGAAAGAGACAGTGCAGGGCAAGGCGGGAACAGTGGTGCCTGACCATAAAGAGCTTAAGATAGGTACACTCAAAGGCGTGCTTAAGCTGGCAAGGGTGAGTGAGGATGAGTTTGCTGAGTGGCTGTAAGTGCTGTTTTCTTGGGTTTCAAAGGGTTGTTTTCAGGTGTTTGAGGGTTTTTATCACCACTATGCAGTGACTACAAAACGAAAGGTTTAAATATAAGTTCTGTTTCTATCTTATAAAATGATGTTATTTCGGGAGGTGGCTGAACAATGGGAGATTCACTCGAGGAAATGATCAATAAGCCTTCCAAGCTTGGACGAGTTTGGAAAGCTGTCAAAAGATACACAGTAGCGC
>CAZNGE010000031.1:0-2142 GCA_964572875.1 uncultured Methanosarcinales archaeon
CCTTTCTTGAACTCGTAGTAATCGACATCCCACGGCTCTGACAGCTTGTCGAAAGCGAGGACCTTGAAATCCGTGGAGCAGAGAGGGAAAACCTTGGTGTTGTAAGGCAGAGGCTGGACATATGTCATGTATCCCTGAAGCTCATCCATTGACCCCCACCTGACTCCTGGCGGCCAGAATGATGTCTCCACCACGTATTTAGGATAGCCCGAAGTCAGCACTATTCCTATGATGATTATCCCTAGCGTGAAGAACGCGGGAATCCTCAATCTCTTCGACATATTCCCTAAAAAGAAGAAACCCTCGACTGAGACGAAAGCCAGGCCTATCGCGAATATAGACCACCACCTGTGCGGCATCAACATCGGGAAAGGAAGGCGGTTGCCATGTATGCCGATGAATGCAATCAGCATCCAAATAAGGGATATTAACTTCCAGGAGTTCTCGCGCGAAAATATCTTCCTGGGATGGCGTACGAATATGCAGATCAGTATCAAGACCGAGAACACTGCCAGCCAGAACAGGAAAACACCTACGCCTATCGGATTGTCCATCTTGCTGGAAGTCTTTGCAATCATGAAATCAGCCCAACTGTAAAGAAGACCCCCGCCAGAGGCAGCAGTATTGATGCTACTGATATCGTTCAGGTTGAGGGAATTTCCTCTCGCTGTCTCCTCAAGGCCGTATTTCGCCACTGTCGGTATCCAGAAAAGGCTGAAGCCGATCAAAGCTCCGACAACGCCTGCAAGCAGGACCTTCCACAGAACCTTCCTGAAAGATATCGATTTCACCGCAAAATAGACGATGAAAAACACACCGAATATGAACGGGTTCGACATCTGCGTCATTATCATCCCTGCTATGCACAAAGCGGCGGGTATGGCCCAATGCCAATCTTCCCGCATCTTCTCGAGCGAATACAACGCAGGGAAGAAAAGAAGTATCGCCAGCGTCGAAGCCCAGATGAAATGGCTCACGAAGCAGGGGATTATCGTGATTACAAAAGTGGCGAACAGGGCTTTCTTCCTGTCTCCCAGGAATGATTCAGCAAAAAAATAGAAGAAAATCCCCATCAATGATATCAGAAGCGCGTTGAAGAACTTCAAGGTCCATATCACGCTACTATCCAGCTGGTAGAGCAGCCCCATAAGGATATCATACCCGGGCGGGTAGGGCTCTAGATATCCGTTGAATTCGGTGTTCATAAGCTCGGAAGGAAAAGATATGCTGTTGGTCTCCTTGACAAACTTGACTCCGCTGGCGTGCGTCCAGGGGTCATCATCCGCTAGATAGGGATAAGAGAACGAACCCTTGAGATAGACAGCGAATATTATTGCGCACATAATCAAGACCAGAAGAAGATAGAAATTGGATTTGGTGAGCCTGAATATTTTCTTATCTATGTGAACCTTACCCCCTTTCCTGACAAATTTCCAGATGGAATATGCAGGGATTACAAGCGCAATAGCCAGGAAAACACCCCAATGTATAATTATCCTAAGATGGTCTATGATTATTCCAAGCACAGGGATTACCCCAAGACCAAACCCCAGGTTCATAAGGTTCCTTTCCCAGAAGTTCTCAGGCTTATTCTTTATGAAGAACGTTATGGAGTATCCAAGACACCAGGTCAGGACGAAAAAATACAATATAGGGATTATCATCATATCTACCTCTTATCCTTATTAACCAATCAACCGACAAAACGGTATTTCAGCATGGTCAGGATGGCATCGACCCCATCCTTCCACTTTATCTTCTTGCCTTCCTCTATCGATCGCGGATAATACCTTATAGGCACTTCCATTATCCGTATCCCGCGCTTTACTATCTTCGCCGTGACCTCGGGCTCCCAGTTGAACTTATCCCCCTCTATCCTGATGCCTTTTATGACATCAGACTTGAATGTCTTGTAGCAGGTGGGCTCATCAGTCAGTCGCGTCAGGAAAAGTATGTTGAATATCAGAGTTATGCCCATACCGCCCAGATAGAACGACAGGGCTGAGTGCTTCTGGTTGCTCTTGTTGAGCCTTCTTGAGCCATACACGACCTTTGCCCTGCCCTGCAGGATAGGAATGACGCATCTAAAATAATCCTGAGGGTCATACTCGAGGTCTGCGTCCTGTACTATCATGACGTGGC
>CAZNGE010000031.1:2242-6211 GCA_964572875.1 uncultured Methanosarcinales archaeon
AAATAATCCTGAGGGTCATACTCGAGGTCTGCGTCCTGTACTATCATGACGTGGCCGGTAGCGTTCCTTATGGCAGTCTTTATCGCGCCGCCCTTGCCCTTGTTCCTCCTGTGCTGTATGAACCTGATGTAGGGGTACTTCTTCTGGAGCTTCTTGACAATCTCAACAGTCCTGTCCTTTGATCCGTCATCAACGATTATCAGCTCCCGGGAGATTCCTCTCTTCTCCAGCGGCACAGCATCTATCTTCCGGACTATCGCAGCTATGGTCGCCTCCTCATTATAGGCAGGCATGAGAATGCTCAGTTTGGGACTCTTGACCTTGTATGCAGCACGGGCAGCATCCGCAGCACTGCCTTTTTTGCCGCTTTTTCTGCCTGCCCTCTTATCTTTTCCCAACCAAAACCACCTTGCAGGCATGTGAAACAGTGCATTTAAATATATTTCTAACCCTTTAAAAGCATATTCTGCGGTGTTTTAACCGTATGTAATAAATCTACCAATGTGCCCGGCAATCCTCTATAGGTGGCTTATGCCGCGCTCGCAGTTAACAAAAAAGCGCTTCACGATGCCCAACTGCGATGCGGACTGTTCTGTTCAGTATAAGCTCGCTAGGCGGCATAAGCCACTCAAAGGAGGATTACTGGGCAGCCAATACAGACTTATTACATACTTTTAACCAAAAGGTTTAATTATCACCACCTGGCTTAAAAGACCCTGATACCATGAAGATATGCATGATAATACCGCCTGCTCCGGGAGATTTCAAGGTCCCGGAGAGGATATACGGCTGCAGCTACAACATCTATCCGCAGCCAGACCTTCCGTTGCTCTATGTAGCAGCAGCCCTTGAGCAGAAAGGACATAAGGTGGCGTACAAGGACTTCATCAGTGAGGAAAAGAAGTGGAAAGACCTTGAGGAGTTCATCAGGAACAACAAGTTCGACGCTTACGTGTTCCACACAGTACTTCTCTCACAGAAGATTGACCTTCAGACGTGCAGGCTGGTACGGAAGAAGGACAAGGACGCGCATATCGTGTTCTTCGGCCCCCAGCCGACATACTTCCCGAAGCCATTCCTATTTGACGAGCGCAGCTACATAATACGGGGAGAGCCAGAGGAGAGCGTGCAGGACCTATTCGATGAATTAGGAAAGAAAAACCCTGACCTTTCCAAAATCTTGGGTCTCAGCTATGTAGACGGCGGGAAGAAAGTACACAACAAGAGCTTCGGCATAATCAAGGACATAAACAAGGTGCCTTTCCCTGCAAGACACCTCATCGGTCATGTCAAGCACAAGTTCTTCAACCCGAAGCTCGGCAAGAGGCCCATGACAGTCATGCTGACATCGCGCGGATGCCCATACCGATGTTATTTCTGCGTGCCCAACTCGCTGAGCTGGGCGCGAGAGCTGGAATGGAAGAAGGACCACCAGGGCCACAAGCCGCCTGTCGGGATACGTAGCGCAGAGAACATAATCGAGGAGTTCAAGGAGATAAAGAAGCTCGGATACAAATCGATATCGATAATCGACGACATGTTCCTTCTCGGCGGAAAACAGAGGATACTCGACATATGCAAGGGCGTGGCGCCGCTGAAGATGGAGTTCGGCATACTCGCAAGAGCAGACCATACGCTCGACATGGATGTTCTACGGGCCCTAAAAAAGGCAGGGTGCCAGTACATCGACCTTGGAGTGGAGTCGTTCAACGAGAAGATACTAAAATACATAAGGAAGGACCTGGACCCCAAGATAGTCCCGAAGAGCATCGCAAACATCCGCAAAGCGGGGATGGAGCCCAAGATAAACATCATGTTCGGAACATGCCCCCTCGACACGAAAGAGGAGATAAAGAAGACCATCAAGAAAGCTTGCGAACTTCCCGTGGACTACTGCATGTTCTCGATAACCACACCTTTCCCAGGCACAGAGTTCGAGAAGGTAGCGCTCGAGAAGGGCTGGGTGATCAAGAGCAGGTACAACAAGATGCTAAAGGAGCTTGACCCGTCAAAGAGCGCGCTCATCTCATACCCGCACCTCAGCAGCGAGGACATGGAGAGGCTGACAAGGATGGCCAACAGGCGATTCTATCTCAGGCCTAAGAGGGTGCTGAGACAGCTGGGCAGGATAAGATCATTCAAGGACCTGCTCGACACAATAAAAGGCGGTCTGCAGCTCATCAAGGGCAAGAATTAAGAAAATGATCAGCGTCGTGATAGCAGCATACAATGCTGAACCCTACATCAGGAAGGTGCTGGACGCAGTGCTGATGCAGACACTGCCTCCTGACGAGATAATCATAGTCAATGACGGCAGCAGGGACAGCACGCTGCAAGTCGTGAAAGAATACCCGAAAAGACTCGGGCCTGAACTTAAGAAACGATTCAGGAAGCTCAAGCGATACCAATTCATATCGCAGAGGAACAAAGGCCCTGCAGGAGCCTCAAATGCGGCGATAAAGGCTGCGCGAGGGGACATCATCATCTCGGTCGACTCTGATGCTGTGCTTGACAAGGATTTCATAAAGAATGCTGTCGGAGTGCTTAACAAGGACCGGAAAAAGCATATCGGCGTTGTCGCAGGATACATAGGCACAGCAAACCCAAAGAGGTTCTGGGCTCGCATGATGGGCTATGACCTCGAGTACCGGTATGACCATATCGGCGGGCTCAAGGCAAAGAAGGCGCTGGTCGAGCATGTCAGCCCGAACAACACAGCATACCGTCGAGAGGTTTTCAAGAAGGTCGGATATTTCGACCAGAGATACCATTACTCACAGGATGTCGACTTCAGCTACCGCGTAAGGGACGCAGGCTACAGGATAGTGCTGCTCAAGGATGTCGGAAGTGTGCATTACTGGCGCGAGACATTCTGGGGATACACAAAACAGCAGTTCAATGTGTCATACTGGCGCATGAAACTTGTCAGGAAGAAGGCGGCAAATGTCAAAGGGGACAAGGTGTCAGGGGCCAGGATGTTCATGCAGGTCCCGGTAACAGGACTGGTCGTGCTGCTCTACCTCGGCGCATTGCTGTATGCGCCGCTATGGATTGCAGGGACAGTTGCCCTCGGGCTTCTGCTGCTTGAGCGGTATGAGGAAGCTATTTATGTCATGTGTAAGAAAAAAAGCGCGAGCGCGCTGCTGATGCCGTTCGTACACATATGGCGCAACATCATATGGGGATTCGCAGGCGTGTGCTATGTCATCGCCAGCGTCTTTGGAAAATGAGCTACATAACAACAGGACTCGGAAAAAGGAAGAAGCAGAACATAGTGCTGGAGTTCCTCGGCAGGATGTTCTTCATAATACCCGGCAGGCCGAAGTTCGCACAGATAGAGATAACCAACTCATGCAACCTCAACTGCAAGATGTGCCCGAGGAACTTCCTGAAGGTGCCTTTCAGGCACATGGACCTTGCAGTATACAAGAAAGTCGTGGACAGGCTGGACGGCGTCCATACGCTAACGCTCACAGGCTGGGGAGAGCCGTTCTATTATGACAAAATATTCGACTGCATAAAGTATGCCAAGAAGAAAGGCCTCAAGGTGAAGCTGACAACCAACGGGGTTCTGCTGAACGATGCCAAGATAGACAAGATTTTTGAGTCCGGGCTTGATGAGATAACATTCTCCATAGACCACATAAGAGGGGATCCTGACTTCGGGCACCCGAACAAGGCCGCTCTCAGGAACATAGAGAAGATAATTAGCATCCGGCGTAAGAAGAAAGCTTTGCGGCCAAAGGTCGTGCTGCAGTCCACCATGCATGCCCGGAAGTCGCGGAACATATTCGATGTAATAAGGTGGGGCGCGAAGATTGGCGCGGACAGGATCAACCTTGCTCGTCTTGACCTTCGATTCGACCCAAACCTCAAGAGGGCATCGGAGAAAGAGGAGCAATCCATATTCAGGAAGTCTGACAGGCTCGGCAGGAAGCTCGGCATAAGGGTCGACATGGTGCAGTACGC
>CAZNGE010000032.1:0-4723 GCA_964572875.1 uncultured Methanosarcinales archaeon
TCTGCTGTATAATGGAATTTCCTTTTTAAAGGTTTCTGAATTTTCACTCGTACCTACTCGTACCTAAGAGCATCTACCGGCTTCAGCTTCGATGCTTTCCATGCAGGTATCGCCCCTGCGATGACTCCCACGCCTACGGACACTGATACTGCCATCATGATTGCGTTCATGGATACGAACCCTCCGCCTCTGAAGAAACGGACGTCTCCGAGCAGTGCGGGTATGAATCCTGAGAGCACGCCGCCGAATATGATTCCGAGTATGCCTCCGACAAGCCCGATGATCGCTGAGTTGAACAGGAATATGAGAAGTATGTCGCTGTTCCTTGCGCCTATCGCCTTCATTATCCCTATG
Source organism: uncultured Methanosarcinales archaeon (assembly GCA_964572875.1). Lineage (GTDB taxonomy): Archaea > Nanobdellota > Nanobdellia > Woesearchaeales > UBA11576 > JABMQF01. Next base: position 355 of record CAZNGE010000032.1, read on the forward strand.
TCTCTTGTCTTCTCGAGCACCGAGGTGAACATGGTGTTGGCAATCCCGACAGCTCCCACTATGAGCGATACTGCCGCGAGAGCGATCAGGAACATGCTCATCGTCGACATCATCTCTGCCCTTGTCGCCTGCATCTGCTTGTTCGAGCTGAGCGAGAAGTCTTTTGTCCTGTTGGTCACGTGCCTCGTGACCATCAGTCTCTGCTCTATCTTTGTCAGGTCCTCCAGGACGGTGTCCTCGTTCTTGACCTTTATTATTATGGTATCATAGACGCCTTGTTCCTTGTCTGGTATGACCTGGAATGCCATCTGTATCGGCATGTATATGCTCCTTCCGTTGTCGTCCAGTATTCCGACCACCCTGTATGTGCTGCCCTCTATCGTGAGCATCTTGTTTATCCCCAGGGGCTGGTCGAAGTATGAGCTTGCCAGGCCTCCGCCGATGACTATGACGTTCTGGTCTGCGGAGTCTAGGAACCTTCCGTCGCTCAATGTCTCGGTGGTCACATGCGACCATGTCTTCTGGTCGACTCCTGTTAGCGTCACCGTGCCTGACCTGCCGAGGTAGGATACATCGACTGATCCCCGTATCTCTGTGTCTATGTATGCGATCTCAGGTACCCCTTTTAGGGTCTGGACATCTGTCCTGTCAAGGACTATATCCTCTTTGGTGGCTTTTGCTCCGCCGCCGCCGAAATCCCCTCCGGGCCCGCGGAACGCCATGCCTCCTCTTGAGAACCCGGCTGTCAGCGTGATGAGGTCTCCTCCGAGGCCGCTGAGCTGTGACTCCATCTCCTGCTGCGCGCTTTCGCTGAGCGATACTATTGCTATGACTGCGCCTACTCCGATGACGATACCGAGTATGGTCAGCCAGCTGCGCAGCTTGCTGTGCAGGACCATGTTGAAGGCGTGCTTTAGGCACTTGCTTAGTCTCATCTGCTTAGTCTCGTTTTTTCCTGAACAGGTCGGATAGCTTGAATTTAGGGTTTAGCAGCTTGCGCTCCTTGTACTTCTTGTGCGCTATGTACAATACGAAAAGTGCGAACATCCCTATTATGTACCATTTGTACTGGGAGAAGAAGCCTGTCTGCTGTGTAGTCATCCTTGTGCCGTTCCGGAACGCTCCTGTCACGTTCATGTTCGTGCTGCCGCTTACAGAGACGTCTTTCTTTACTGTCAGCCTGTTTCCCATGGTGTCTGTGTAGTCCACTTCCACAGTCACTGTGTTGGGGATCATGCCTGCTTGGCCTGCTTGCGTGGCGTTCCTCTGGAAGGTGCGCTGTGCCTGCGCATTTCCGGTAGTTGCCTGCGTCTGCTGCCTTGCCATGGCCTGCTGCAGGGCGAACGTCGCTACAGTGTAGTCTCCCTTGTCGAGGTTGCCTATTATTGCGCTGTCTGGTCCGCTTACTCTCCAGCCGTCCTGCTTGGGTATCCTGACCGATACAGAGTATGCGGGATTGCTCCCGACGTTCGCGACTGAGAATGATGTGTCGCCGTTCGTGCTCTCTGAGAATGCTACGTCGAAGTCAGTGCCTCCGCCGACATAGACTCCTGCATGGTCGGTTATGTCTGTGTAGGTGTTTGTCACAGGATCTTCGTACGAGAGCAGCAGGTCGAGCTTGTAGAGCCCTGTATCTGCGTTGGTGTCTGCCATGACATCGTATGTGAGTGTCACCTTCTCCCCCACTCCTAGGTATTTGACGTATTTCTTGTCTGCAGAGCCTACAGGCAGGACTGCGTCGTCCTCATTTGACCATGAGAATGACAGTTCCTTGAGCGGGGCCGATCCGACATTGGTTATTGTGAATTCGATCGGCGTCTGCTGGCCTGGTATCAGCTCTACCTTGTCTATGTGTATTATCTCTGCGCTTTCCCTGGCGGTGAGGTCATAGCTGAGCGTCTTCTTTGTCACGGCATAGTCCTTCTCTCCTGGTTTGTATATGAGTATGTCAAAGTCGTACGTCCCTGCTGTCGCGTCCTTGTCAGTGCGTACCTTGAACTTGATTATCTTCTGTTCATTATCGACCTGGAAGCCCTGGAGCAGTCCTGTGTTCTTGATATATGTCTCTCCGGGGAGAGTCTCTATAGGGTATTTCGGGACGATCTCCACATCATACCCTTCGGCAGCCTGTCCTCCGTAGTTCTCGATCGCTATGCTAAGTTCGACCGTGTTTCCCGCTACTGCAGGGTCAGGGATTTGGTTCACGAGGCTTGCCGTGACCACCTGCGAGTCTGCTATGTATGTGTATTCTGCCCTGATTGCAGGTATGCACAACATAAGTGCGAGCAATATGATTATTGTCCTTTTGTTCATTTTTTCACCCTGGTTTCCTCTGGTTCTTGTTTAGTGAAGTGCTGATTATCCTGCCGTCCTTCAGCTCGATATGCGTGTGGGCATACTCTGCGAGATGGAGGTCGTGCGTGACCATGATCACGGTCTTTCCCTCGTCTTTCCATAACTTGTAGAGCATCTCGATGACCTGCCTTCCCGTGATGCTGTCGAGCGCGCCTGTGGGCTCGTCCGCGAGTATTATGTCAGGGTCTCCTGCGAGGCTTCGGGCGATCGAGACCCTCTGTTGCTGGCCCCCGGAAAGCTGTCCTGGCCTGTGGAGCATCAGGTCCTTGAGCCCTACGAGATCGAGCACTTTTCTTGCCCGCTCTTCTGCCTTGATGTCTGGTACGTCCTGGAGCTCAAGGGGCAGCAGGACGTTCTCGTATGCGGTCATTGTCGGAAGCAGGTTGTAGAGCTGGAATATGAAGCCTATTGTCCTGCCCCTGAGTCCTGCGAGATTTGACTCAGATAGCTTGGTTATGTCTCTTGACTTCAGGAATATGCTGCCTTTTGTGGGAAGGTCGAGGCAGCCTACAAGGTTCATCATCGTCGATTTGCCAGAACCTGACGCGCCTATTATCGCGACGAAATCCCCCTTGTTTATGTCTACCGTCACCCCTCTCAGCGCAGGAACCTCTACCTCTCCCATCTGATATATCTTCCAGACGTTCCTGAGGCTTATGAGGACCTGCTTTTTGCTGTTCATGCTGTCATATCCTGCACGTCTGTATTTATAAACAATATGGATTTGAAGTGCATAAACCAGGGATAAGAGAGGGCCGGACGAAGCTGCAGCCCTTTTGGTCAGGGACTTGACAACATGCACTTTAAGTCCATATTTTTTATAAACGTTTAAATATGATATGTTTCTTGGTGGTACCATGATAAGATGTCCTCATTGCAATCCATTATGGATGGGCGTTGAGCTTGCGTTCTCTGCCCTGGTGATAATCCTCTGCCTGATGATATTCTTCAGGACAAAGGAGATGTACAAGCTGACAAAGCACAAGGGCATAAGCTATTTCAGGTATACTTTCCTTTTCTTTGCCCTCGCGTTCCTTTTCAGGTTCGCGTTCCATCTCTTCAGCATATCAGGGATGGTCTTTGATTTCATGTTCCCGAGGCCTATAATCGGGCCGTTGCCCCTGCTGTTCACGAGTTATTTCAGCACTGTGGCTATACTTTACCTGCTCATGAGCCTGCTGTGGAAGAGCGTCAACACTGAGCATTTCCTTGCGGTCACGCATGTCGTGGCTTTGTCTGTCGCCGTGCTCGCTTTCCTGTTCAGGCTTGCGCCTGTCATCTGCCTGATACAGCTGCTCATCATAGTCGCTACGCTTGTCCTGGCTTACGTGAAGAGCAGGCACTCGAAGGGCTTCTCGAGGCTTTTCATCATATATGCCCTGCTTTTCGTCGGCTGGGTGGCGAACGTGTTCGTGATGAGCCCTGGATGGCGCATACCTTTCGGGGTCAATGTGGTGTCTTATGCGGTCTCAGCGGCAGTGTTCGGGCTGATATTCTACAAGGTGTATAGATGGACGAAGTAGTTAGATGGGCGAAATAGAGCTAAAATGAAGAAGAGAGACAGGTTAGAGGTGATACATGATATCCTGAAGATAGTGAGGGACAATCATAATTCCATAAGGCCGACGCCTCTCCTGCGTTACTCCAATCTTTCGAGCCAGAGCTTCACTGACTACATGAATGAGCTCATGGAAAAGGGGCTTGTGAAAGAGATAAAGGACAGGAAAGGCAAGAGATTCATCACCCTCACGGACAACGGCTTCAAGTACATCGACCAGTACAGGATGATAAAGGGTTTCATCCATGATTTCAATCTTTAGCAGGGTAGTGGGCGTGATAATCATTAAGATGAAAAAGAGGATCCGGGTCAGGTACGCAGCAGGCTTTGCGATAGACAAGCGCGCAGAGACCATTATCAATTCTGCCAATGGCTTCCTCCTTCTTGGCACGAGCGGCGCTGGCCGCATCCGCGAGTCATCGCCACGCCTTAGCATGGGACAGAAGAGGGAATACT
>CAZNGE010000033.1:0-2319 GCA_964572875.1 uncultured Methanosarcinales archaeon
TGATAGTGACCGCACTGGTCGTGGGCGGCTTGATGAGGCTGTTGCTAATAGGGGTCTAATCATTCTTCAGGGTAAAGGTCAAGATTCGCCTTCAGAAGAAGCTTTGCTGCCCTGTACTTCTCTCCTATGAGACGCTTTGATTCAGGAAGATGCATCTTGTTGTTCCAGTCCCTGTCCAGCTTTGCGTCAAGCCATTCCAATGCTTTCTTGATATCATTGTCATGCTTCTTCAATCCTACCTGGACGAGTGTGGGCACTATATCAAAATGGGCCATAGCGTCAGAATCCCTTATTATCTCAGCAGTCTTTGTCTTAGGAGGAGTTTCCTTGCTCGCTCTGTGTGTAGCTACACAGTGCTTGACCTCTTCTATGATGTCATCTGATGCGCCTAAATCTTTCAGGATTCGTTCTGCTTCAGGTACTCCTGTTATCTCATGGTCCTTTCCGCCGAACTTGTACCTGCCGATGTCATGCAGAAGGGCAGCCATCTCTGCAATGTCCTGGTCAACACATTCATGCTTTGCCAGATGCCTTGCGTACTTAACTACAATAGCCACATGAAGCAGCCAGTTCTCTTCACCTATCTCTTCTCTTATTAGTTTACGGAGTTTCGGGAGCATTGTTGCGAGTAAAGAAGAAGGTTATTTAAAACTAATGAAAAATAAAAAATAATCACATCCCCATACCTGGGGGCATACCGCCTGGTGGCATTCCCGGAGGCATACCACCACCGTCTCCGCCACTGCCGCCTGCGATGACGTCGTCGATGCGGAGTATCATTATCGCGACCTCGCTCGCTGAGCTTATTGCCTGGGTCTTTATCTTGAGGGGCTCTATCACGCCCTGCTGCCATGCATCCATGACCTTGCCTGTGAAGACATTGATGCCGGCCCATTTCCTGTCCTTGTCATGCGCTGACTTCAGCTCAGTCAGGACATCAATAGGGTCGAGGCCTGCATTCTCGGCGAGAGTCCTGGGTATTATCTCCATGGAATCCGCGAAAGCATGCACAGCGAACTGCTCCCTGCCTGAGAGGGACTGGGCGAACTTCCTCAGCTGCCTGGCAAGCTCAACCTCTACAGAGGCGGCTCCGGCAACGACCTTGCCGTTCATCAACGCCGCTGTCACGTCGCCGATGGCGTCGTCAAGAGCGCGCTTGACCTCGTCAACGACATGCTCTGTGCTGCCCTTGACCAAAAGAGTTACTGACTTGGGGTTGCGGCACTCCCTGACAAAGGTCATCTCCTCATCGCCTACCTTGGCCTCCTCGACCATGCCTGCCTTTCCGAGGTCCTTTGCCGAAAGGTCGTCAAGATTGGTTATGATGGACGCGCCTGTCGCCTTCGCAAGCTTCTCCATGTCAGACTTCTTGACGCGCCTTGAAGCGTACACGCCTTTCTTGGCGAGATAGTGCTGGGCAAGGTCATCGATGCCCTTCTGGCAGAACACGACATTCGCGCCTGCCTTCTCTATCTTGGCTACCATGTCCCTGAGCATCTTCTCCTCCATGTCTAGGAAGCTCTGCAGCTGGTTAGGGTCCGTGATCTGTATCTTGGCATCGATCTCTGTGTTCTTTATCTCAAGCGCAGAGTCGATGAGCGCAATCTTAGATTCGTGCACTACGCGCGGCATGGCAGAATGCACCTTCTCCTTGTCGAGCACTATGCCCTTGACAAGCTCTGTGTCCTCTACGCGTCCGCCGACCTTCTTCTCTATCTTGATGTCCTCTGTGTCTATGAAAAGGTCAGAGTCAGACTGCTCTGCGACATTCCTCACTGCATTGACGGTCAGGTCTGCGAGCATCTCTTTCGCAGACTCTGCGCCCTTGCCTGTCATCGCGGTCATGGCGATCTTCTTCAATGTCGAGACGTCTTTCATGCTCACAGGCTCTGCGATGCTGTTGAGTATCTCCTGCGCCTTCTCTGCAGCTATGCGGTAGCCCTTGGCTATCACAGTAGGGTGTATCTCCTGCTCAAGCAGGTCCTCTGACCTTTTCAGGAGCTCTCCTGCGAGCACAACTGCAGTTGTGGTGCCGTCACCGACCTCATCCTCCTGGGTCTTGGCGACCTCCACTATCATCTTCGCAGCAGGGTGCTCGATCTGCATCTCTTCAAGTATCGTAACACCATCATTGGTTATGGTGACATCATTGAGCGAGTCCACGAGCATCTTGTCCATGCCCTTAGGGCCTAATGTGGTGCGGACTGTCTCTGCGACAAGCTTTGCCGCCATTATGTTGTTGCGCTGCGCATTCCTGCCTGTGCTGCGCTGCGTGCCCTCAGGCATTATGAAAATAGGCTGTATATCCTTGTTCATTTT
>CAZNGE010000033.1:2419-4330 GCA_964572875.1 uncultured Methanosarcinales archaeon
AAAAACATCGCTTTTCTTCCTTTCATGCATTCACCTCATTTGAATAATTAATATATGTGCATTGTCATATGCAGATTGATATAAAAAGTTATTGGTACTTCAAATTCGCATAAGATGTTCATTTATAAACCAAATGTTTTTAAAGCCTGTCGGCGTCCATAGAGATATGGACCTGCTGGCAAAGAAAAGGATCAGGGACAAGAAGAGAAAAGAGGAGGAGGTAAGGAAGGCAGTCGTAGAAGAGCTGTTCAAGAAGCCCCAAAGATCATACCTTCCCTCCAAGCGGACCCTGACAATAATAACCGCAGTGATACTCGTCCTTGTGATCATCTATATCATAATCGATTCTGAAGTCCTGTTCACGGATGAGTGCTCGCTCATGCCAGGCATAGACTGCGAGAATCTCGAGCTGGGGCAGGGCATGATAAGCTTCGAGGTGCACAACTTCCTGAAAGAGGATTACAACATGACGCTGAGCATAGAAGGGTGCGAAGGGGAGGTCAACCAGTACATACGGCCGAACACCAAAGCGCTCTTCGAGTTCAGATGCCCTGGAATGGAGAAGAAGGTCAAGAAAGAGATATACATGAACTATGTCGGATTCTCAGGCCTGCCGCACGACAAGACAGGCAAGGTGCAGGGAACCGCGGGTTGAGAACAAGATGGTGCTTGAGAAAGAAATGCAGCTGATGCGTGAGCACGTGAAGAAGGTCGGAGTGAAGAGGCTCCTGCTCATGTACCTGCTGGTCCTCGTGATCATCGTCATCATAGAGGTGTTCGCCTCATTTAACCTGTACATCCTTACAGAGTTCGAAGGCAGCCACACGATACTGCGGGATATATTCTCCACAGTCGCGATAATGGTGGTCGCCTTCACAGTCATAGCCAATGTGGTGTTCCTGGGAGGCAGGACAAAAGCAGACAGGGAGTTCCATTACTATTTCAGGACAAGGCCTCTGCTGATATACTCGACTGTCGCTGTGCTGGGCGACATCTTCGCAGTGTTCGTGGTGCATAACTTCAGCTACCCATACATCGTGTTCCTCACGTCACTGATAGCGCTGAACCTCTGGGCGATAGGGTTCGCAGTCTATGCGACCGAGAAGGCGCTCCAGAAGGACAAGAGGGCTGTTTCTTTATGACCACTTAATCGTGGTTAATAATCGAAAGATTAATAAATGGCTGAACAGTAAAAATACGCATGGTGGGCGAGAGACTGTTCGACAAGGTAGTATCATTGTTCTCTGCATTAGCCCTAAGCTCTGCTGTAGGCTGCGCTGTGGTGAACAAGTCCATGAAGCTCCAGCTCGATGAAAAAGGCACTGTGTGCGAGGTTGTGCGCGCTGAAGGCAAGACAGAAGTGCTGAAGTGCGGCGGAGCGGAATACACGCTCAAGAAGAGAGGCCCGGACGAGTACGTCTCCGGTGTCGTAGTGAGCCTGTACGAGCGCAAAGAAGGCGGAAGGACGTACAGGGCAAGGACTGACTGGTACGAGGACCGCAGATGCCCTGTATCGATGGACATCGACCTCGAGGACGGAGCATTCCACATAGAGTTCGATGAGAAATGCAATGCATGGGGCATCAAGAAGGTGAAAGAAGTACCTACTGAATTCTGAACAGCCTTAATCTATCTCTTCTGAACCAGCTTCTGCTGGAGCAGCCTTATCTCTTCCTGCAATTTCTTGACCTGGAGCTGGAACTCATCTGATCTCGACGCGTTCTTCAGGGAGGTCTTTATCAGCATCTCATTCTCCTGCTTGAGCCTTGTTATCTCCCCTATGCGGGACTTCAGCTCTGCAGTGTAGTAGTCAATCATCTGGTTGAAGCGGGCAGAAGGGATCGTCTTGGCACGCTTCTCTTTCATGGGTTCAGGAGATCCTTTTTTCTTGCCGATGAGTTTGTTGAGCAT
>CAZNGE010000034.1:0-4163 GCA_964572875.1 uncultured Methanosarcinales archaeon
GTCCCTGCTTCGGCCTTTTCTTGGACTGCCTCTTGGTATAGTATCTTGAGCTCATCGTATTGAAGGAAAAATAGGGTATATTTAAAGCTTGTGAAAAAATGAAGAACAGCCTATGCTATGCCTGTCTCGTCCATCCCTGAAGTTGCAGTCACAGGGGCTTTTGTCGTGGCGACGTATTCGCGGAGCCTCTGCTGGTATTGGGAGATCTTCACATCGAAATGCTTATTGAGTATGTGCTCTATGCCTATGGCGATGTCAAGAGGGCTCTGGTATCTCTTCTCCCTCTTCTTCCTCATGCATCTTGAGACTAGCACCTGGATATCCCTGTATGCCTGCCTGGTCAAGTCTTTGTTGCTTATGTAGCTCCTCAAAGGTGCAGGTCTTGAGTTCATGATCTTGCCGTCTATGAGGGTCTTGCTGCCTGAGGGGTCGTCAAAAGGCTTCTGTCCTGTCAGCGCCTCATACATGATGATGCCGAGCACGAATATGTCAGAGCGTATGTCCCTGCTGTCGGGCTTCCTGGCCGGGGCTGCGCCGGAATCCTTCGAGAACTCGTTGTAGAGCCTGACATGCTCAGGTGACCTGTAAAACCTAGTGCCCGCAGCTATGTCAAGCGTGGTATCTTCCTTCTTCTCCTCATCAGTAAGGTGGAGCCTCTCCTTGCCTGTAGCTATGCCGAAGTCAAGCAGCTTCACGATGCCTTCATTGGATACCATGATGTTGCTCGGCTTCAGGTCATTGTGCGTGATAAGATGATTGTTCAGGTGATTCAACGCATGGGATATGTAGTATCCTATGATGAGCGCAGGGACTGCGTCCAGATGCTTGTGGCCGTCTGCTATCTCCCTCTCCCTGCTGTCAATCAGCCTCTTCATATTGAGCCCGTCGACAAACTCGCTTATGCTCCAAAGCGACTCAGAAGTCTCGATAGTCCTGTATACAGGCACTATGTTCGTGTGTGAAGACAGCGACGCCTGGATGCCCATCTCCCTCTTGTACCTGTGTCCGAGATGCGCTTCGTCGATGAGCCTGATCTTCGCAAGGTGCTTGGCAGCGACCAGCCTGAACTGCGGCTCCCTTATGTTGAGCCTGCTCTCGAGCCTCTTTATGTCGTCGTTGTTGTTGACCAGGCCCCTGTTCTTGTCCCTCTCCTGCATCGCGCGCTCCCGCTTGAGGACTGAGACGACTTCCCTTAGCTGCGGTATCTCATGCTGGTATGTGATCTTGGCTGCTTCTTTGGCTGCGAGATCCAGCTCTGCGAGGTAGAGGTCGTCCTCTATCCTGGACAGCGTCAGCATCTCAGCAAGCACCTTCTCCTGAAGGCCGTTACCTCCTGAAATCACCTCGACTGCCTTGAATATCTCGCCCATACCTCCCTGGCCGATCTTCGCAAGCATGACTATATCGTCGCATATCCTTTCGCCGTGGTGGGATTTCTGCGCCTTCCTTATCTTTTCCAGCTCTTCGGTAAGCTTCTCATTCAGCATTTTCCTATCTTTCCCGTATGTGCGGGTGGGGCAGGTAACTGCCGCTCATCGGTTCCCTCTCAATCTTCTTGACCCTGACGTCATTGTAGCCTTCTCTGCCAAGCCTTTTCCTGTGGAACAATGCCTCCTTCCTGCTCGGCACGAGCAGCAGGGGATACATGTCCTTTGCTGGTTCCTGGTCGAGGAACTTCCTGATAAAATGGTTCACAAGCTCCCACTGGTTCCTTGGTTTCTTCTTCCCTCCAGCGGTCGACGTGTAGAAATCATCTGCGAAGAATGCCCTGCATTCATCCTCATTTACAGTCACGACGTGGACCAGTTTCCTGGGTCTGTTGTTGGCCTTATCCTTGAATAGCACGCTCTCGTCGACTGTCACTATCCGGGAGGTCTCCTGGAAGTCTGCCGACAGTATGAGCGCTGTGTTGCCTGTGATGTAGCTGATGTTCTTCAGGTCATCCTGTTTTACGAAATGCCTGGAGTGCAGGCCGCGCACCCTGCCGAACATATCAGCAGTATTATTAACTATTTCCCTCTTCTTTTTCCTGTCCTCCTCTTTCCCGTCGTCAAATACAGACATGTTATTCCTTGTGAAGCGCCGCAGCTCCGCCTCCATGTACTGCACCCATTTCTCGGATGTCGCCCTCACCACTGCCTCGACAGAATCGAACGACAGCTCCTCTTTCCCGCTGAGCTTGATCACCATCTCGCTCGGGATTCTCATGCCAAGGTGGGCGTACAGCAGCTGCCACATGGCATCCTGCCGCGTGATGCGCGGCTCCTGCAGCAATTTGCTGAATCTCTCGTAGTCGCCATACCCGATCACCAGCTTGCCCGGCATGAAAAGGTCTGTCTTCTTCTCAAGGTTACAGGTGTATTGATTGTCAGTATCGCCTATACTTACTGTAAAATGCTTCTTATGAAGAAACTCGTCGGGGATGCCTACGAGGCTGTGCGCCATCCTGTCGCGCAGCTTCTGCTCCAGCTCATTCTCCCTCGATATGGTGTCCCTGAGATTGCTTTCAGGCCTGGGATGAATATAATATCCCTCACGCTGCCCTGACCTGAAATTCTCGTCAAGATTCTTTACAATAGCGTCGAAATCGTCTCTTTCTGGAGGAGTGATGGTCTCACCTTAATTAGTTCTATTTCTGTATCTCGAGGTCAGCGTTGGTCACGAGCATCTGGCAGTCGTATTTCCTGCCGAAACTGCCTTTCTGGATGCCTCCGAACTCAATGAAGACAAATCTCTTTTCCGGATCGTCGAGATCCATGAGCCTTATGTGCTGGAACCGTGGCGCGCCTTTCGGGCGCACATACTCCTGCTCCTGCCCCTGGAACTTCTCGAATAGAAGTGAAGGGTCAAATATCGTGTGTATTCTCAGCCTGCTGTCTGCCGCGTACTTGTTCCTGAGGTATGATGCGTACTCCTGGAAAAAATCATCATCAATGAACGGCGAGCCGATGCTCTTGGCGTGCAGGGTGTCCATCTCATGATCATTGCGCAATGTATCTATGATGTTGCCTATGACAAAATAATTCGCTATCGCTGTCAGAATCTGCTTGTCATTGAACTGCGTGGAATCTTTCTTCTCCATGCTCGACTGCGCTTCCCTGACCGCTGTCTCAAGGCTGTATTCTGCGTCGCCTGCGAGTTTCGGATTGAGCAGTCTCTTCCTCAGGTGGTCTGCAGCGGCAATCAGGATATCTTCTTGGGAATATCCACTTTTTCCTTTGAGCACCTGCATCTTATCGCTCATGGCCGTGATCATCTGGCTTTTTGGATTCTCCAATGTATGGCCGACACAAGAGCCGTTGGTGCTGTTCGGGTCGTGCCAATACAAGTGCCTCCTGCCTTCCACTTCCTTGACATAGAAAAAACCCTGGCATCTTCCGCTGTCAGGTCTCAGGGCGGTTATTGTGGGTATGCTCTCTGGACTGTCCTCCTTTCGCCTCTCGTCAAACCAGTTCAGGCTCAGCCCGATACCTGCGGTCTGTTCATTCGTCCTGCCGCATGCCAGCACCCCTACCCCGTATCCTGTCAAGTACTCATTGAATCCTGCATACATAGGGCCCATGAAATATTCATTCACCAGCTTGTGTAGCTTCACAGGTTCTGAACCCTTGATCAGTTCCTTTCTTCCGATATAAAGAAACAAGACATTCAGCTTCACACCCTCAGGTACGGTAACTATCCTGCCGTTCCTGTAGCTGGGGATCTCTTCTGGTGCAGATATTCCAGTTTTATCTAATTCATCCATTTTAAAACGCCCCTCAACGTCTAATTAGGTGTAACTATCTATTTATATAGTTTTTGTTTTTATTGTTACTACGTAGTAAAAAATGTTAGGTTGGTGTTTGGTTGGTGTTATTGAATATGTTTTATGTTGTTATTAATCATGCTGTTGGTTTTTTTATCAATCAATGGTTTGGAGGCGGTTTTGAGAGGGTTTTCCGGTGATCAGTGTCTTTCCAGGCTTTCGGTCTTTTCAGAACTCAGTGTGGTTTTATCAACAAATTGGTATTCTGAATTGTTGATGTTTTGTAACGTCTCCATAGTAGTGAAAAAACGAAAGATTTAAATAGTGGAGGCGGGGATTGTGAAGTGGGTGTTATGAGTGACATGGGAGATGATCACAGAGGCTGAAAAGCCCATACCAGTAGATGAGCTGGAGATGA
>CAZNGE010000035.1:0-3908 GCA_964572875.1 uncultured Methanosarcinales archaeon
TAAGGAAGAAAGGAAAGGATATAGTCATCTACATAAGCAAGACCGATCTGCCTGAAAAAGACGTCTCTGCAATAGAAGGCCTGCATATAGGTTCATTCAACGACCCTTTAAAGCTTAGTAAGCATATCTCTACACTTATCTAGACTCAGGGATTCCTGGACTTATAAAAGGTCTCTGGAAAGCCTGAAAACCACAGTCTGAGAGCCCCGAAAACAAAAAAATATTTTCACTACTAAATAGTAAAGTTTAAATATGGGCAACTGCTCTTTTTAATGAAAGAGGGGGATTTTTATATGGCAGCCTAAAACCTGCGGTTTATGGTCTGTTTAGAGCCGGGTATAAACAGAATGACGCAAGGAGAAACCATTTATGAGCTTGTGCAAGCTCCGAAGAGAGTCCTGATTGTAGATGGGGATATGAAACTCATGAATTCTATCAAGTCGTATCTTCTTGAGGGACATCCTGACATGGAGATTGAGATAATCGAGAAGGATGCCGATGTAGAGATACCTGGAAAGCCGTACGACCTTATTCTCACAGATGACCAGCACATGCCTGAAGGGAATGACAGCAATAATGGAAAGCTTTTCAGGAGCATAGCGCAGCATTCGCCTTATGCTGATCATGTGATTCTCAGCGAGGAGAAGGATCCCGCCGAAGTTGCCCGCAGGGCAGTATCTGCTGTCCAGGGCGGCGCGCTCGACTTCATCTATAAGCCGAAGGCGCCTGATATAAGTGCAATTGCAGAGAACATAGCAAGGGATGTTGTCAGGGCATACACCATGAGGCAGCTGCCTGATAATTATGATGAACAGGTGCTTCCGCCTCCGGAATACGAACCAGGCGAGGTAACGAACTCGATCACCGAGATTGTAGAGCAGATGCAGCAGCAGCCTGAGAAGGACTCGTTCGCCAGCAGGGTGGAAGAGTACATAAGTAATATTATAGGCGTGACCAGGGATGTTGACAAGGAAGACCTTGAGAGGCTTGCCAGGTCAGGCCATCAGAAGATTACAAAGATATCCGCACTGCAGGAGCTTGCGATAAGGGATTTCTATGGCGAGGGGAAGATTCAGAGGCCTCTCGAATGGATTGACCAGGCGATGGGCCTTGCATCACAGCTTGACGATGAAGGAAGGGTCAAGCACAGGGAGCAGATAGAGTCTCTCCGCATACTCAGGGGAAGGATGCTGAGCTTCCTCGGAAGGGGTCTTGTTGAGGGTGTCGCGCACAAGGACTACGGCCCGAGCCTTGAGCAGCCTTCCACGTTCAAGCTGGAGCTCCTAAACGACGTGGAGAAGAACGCTGCCCAGCTCAAGCTCAAGAAGCCCATCAGGCCTACCAGGGGCAATGTAGCCACGGTCAGGGTCGGTGAGAGGGACTGCCTCAGGTATGAGGATATCAGCGAGGATTCATTGAGGAATGAGGCCGCGCTTTACCTGTTCTACAGGAGGATCAGCAGGCTTCTGGGCGCTAAGCAGGATTTCATGCTCGTGCCTGATGTCCAGGGCGTTGTGCATGCGCACGGCAAGGAGGCTTGGGCGATGTACAGGGAGTTTGTCGAGGGAAACAGCGCTCTCGACGAGATAAGGCGTCTCGAGAGGAGGATCCAGAACCTCAAGACATCCGATGATCCTGAGACCAAGGACAGGGTCGAGAAGACCAGGGAGTTCCAGACAAAGGTCATCTCAAACCTCGTCACGCAGTGCGCTTATGTACTCGCGGCAGGCCCTGTCGACCTCGCGGAGAGCATAGGAAACATGCTCGACGACTACTATGAGGACAGGGTATACAACCGGATAGTACGGGGATTCGACAAGCTTTTCACTGCCGCCGGCGTGAAGAACATCACTGCGCAGGAGGCAGAGACGATGATAGTAAAGGCAAGGCCGATACACCGCTATCTCGCTTCTCTTGAACAGGGGTTCTACAAGGACTCATGGTATTCCAACTCGATAATCCAGAGGAGCGGAAGGTCGATGAAGATATATGTCAGCGACTTCGGGAGCGTCAAGAGGCTTCCGTTGGCCATAGACCTCTCGACTCTTCTGTGCTACGGGCATTACGCAAGCGTGGGCATGCACGGCAACCAGCCCGTGCAGAGGAGCAGCCCGAAGGAGCTCGCTTTCGTGGACAAGTTCCTTCGCGAGTACCGGGAGGCAGTCATTGCGTTCAACAGCATCGTCGGACAGTTCAACTCAGACAAGAGCAGGTTCATGCTGGACGAGATAAAACACGACATGGGCCAGTACCCGACAGAGAGCAGCGCAAAGCTCAAGGAGTTCGCTGATTTTATGCAGGAAAGGAAGTTCAACTCCAAGGCATTCAGCAGGCTGAGGCGCAAGGCAAGGGAAGGCAGGACACCTGTTTCTGTAGAGTACATAAAGGACCTTGGGACGTTCGTAAGGAACATGAGGCCCAAGGACCAGTTCGTCCCGGATCCTGAGCAGAGTCCGGAGGAGTACAGTAATGTGCTTGAGGACTTCACCAGACAGTTCTACTGCGCGCACACCCACAGGCCATTGCTGATGGCAGGGACGTTCTGCGATTTCATCGTCAACAGGATGGGGCCTGAGAAGAACAACAAGGACAATTACAGGAAGAGATATCTTCTCCTGTCAGAGATGATCGGCACTGTCAAGAACTCGCTGAGGAGCCTCTACTTCGTGAGGGATAACATAGACCTCAGCGCCTACAAGATGGCGCAGGACCTGGCAGAGCAGAAGGGGCTCCCCGAGCTTGAGCAGGTCGTGAAGTCAATCCTTGACAGGATACAGAACATCTACAAGGGACAGAAGCTGTAATGAAAAATATTCGCTTATTCTCAGGGATGCAGTCGATCTCGTCAGAATGCGGTCCCGAGATATGATCCCTGCATGTTGAACACCATCTGCGTGATATTGCTCAGGTGGTGCAGGACCTTGGGGTCATTGCTCTTGATGCCGAACAGCCTGTTGCATTCGCCGATTATCTCTTTCCTGTCCCGTGCTATCTTCTGCACCTTATCAGGGTCGAACTTGTAGAACAGCTCGTAGAACGTCTTCACCATTGCGTTCACTCTCTCGAACAGGGCGATGCATTCCTTGCTCACCTTTGCGTTCTTCCTGCTGAGCAGGTACATGTTCAGGTACTTCAGCTGGTCCGTGACCTTCTCCAGCTCCCATACGATGTTGTAGATGAACGATGTCTTCTTGGGGTTCTTGTACCCTTTCTTGTTGAGCATCCTCTCGCAGAAGTTGCAGAACCTGTTGGTGGTCTCCTCGAGTATGATTGCGTCGCTGAGCTTCGCGAACTCCTTCGACTTTATGGCCTCGACTGTGTTGTTCGCCATGGTCAGCGTAATCAGGAATATCTTCCTGAGTATCGTGTCGAACTCTGAGTCGAGCCCTTTTGATATGTTCTTTATGACGCACACGTCGCCGTACTGGTCGACGAGCTCGTAGCCGGGGAGCATGGAGTTGATCTCGCGGGACAGCTCCTTGAGCGGGGTCTTGTCGCCGATCTTTATCTCGACCTCGTCGTAGCCTGACTTGTATATCGCGCTCAGGAACCTGAACACGAATAGGTTGGTGTCTGACACGTCTATCTTCGTGACTTCAGGAGCGTTGTCTGCATTGGCATGGACCACGATCTTGTCGTTCTCCAAGGATATCTCGAGCTCATCGCCCTTCTTTATTTCGAACTGGTTGACCCAGGGCTTGGGCAGTGAGATAAGGCTTGTAGAACCTGCTATCTGTATGACTTTCCGCTTGATTTTGATTACCCCCTGTGATGTTTTGGATGGTTAAGGATGCCGAACCGCTGTGCTGCCCGGACATTAAAACCTGACGGACTATTTAATAAAAAACCCGGTTTTATAATCTTTATAAAATATATAGGATAATTATATATAAAACTTTCGCCATATA
>CAZNGE010000036.1:0-3843 GCA_964572875.1 uncultured Methanosarcinales archaeon
TATATGGCGAAAGTTTTATATATAATTATCCTATATATTTTATAAAGATTATAAAGTCATCACAAAAACTTAACTTTTTATATAACCTATCAAAATCATTAAAATAACGCATTCAAGTATAATCTCTATAAATCGGGGGTCGGTCAATTTGAAACGAAAGGTAATACAGATAGCAGGTTCCACACACCTTGTGTCTATGCCAAAGGCCTGGATCAATAGGGTAGGCATAAAGAAAGGGGATGAGATGGATGTGGAAGAGCAGGGCAACAAGCTCATAGTCAGCACTGAGAGGAGCAGCGTCCCGCAGAAGGTGACCCTGTCATCCGATACCCTCGGGAAATTCCACCCGAACTATCTCTCTGCCGCATATCACATGGGGTATGAGGATGTCGATGTAATCTATGACGACGAGACCACGCTCTCGAAGGTGCAGGATAGGATAAGCAACTGCATAGGGTACGAGATAGTCAATCAGGGTGACAACTTCTGCAACATCAAGAGCATATCGCAGGTGTCGATGAACGAGTTCGACCAGATACTGAGGAAGGTGTTCCTCCTGCTGGTGACCATGGGCGATAACATCGTCGAGATCCTCAAGGAGAAGAAGTACAGCAAGCTCAAGGAGGTGAGGATACTCGAGGTGACGAACAACAAGCTCACTGACTTCTGCAAGAGGGTGCTGAACGTCAGGGGCTACAAGGACCACAACAAGCTGACCATAATCTATACCATCGTGATGTACCTGGAGCAGGTTGCGGATGAGTACAGGGATGTGTGCGACGCCCTGATGAACAGGAAGATGAATCTTCCGCCGCACATCATAACGGATTTCAAGGATGTGGGGGTGCTGTTCAAGGAGTTCTATGCATCTTTCTACAAGTTCGAGAAGAGCAAGATAGAATCAGTGTTCATGAATGCGCAGCCGATGCGCGAGAGGCTTCTGGCAAAGATGCTGAAAGCAGGGCCTGAGGAGCGGCTGGTGCTGCACTCGCTCAGCAATGTGATATCGCAGATCTATGAGATGGCCACGGCGAACCTCGCGCTGAACCTGTAAGTGTCAGTCCTAGATTCACCTGAATATATCCTCGACCCTGTCGTCGTTGAAGTCAAGGTCGCAGAAACCATATCCCATGTTGGGCGTGCCCCTCCTGAAATGCGAGTCAGAGCCGCCGCTGGTCCTGAGCAGGAGGCTGAGTGCCGCTTCCTTCCAGAAAGACGCCTGGCGCGCCACGAACTCCTGCTCATCCTCGATCCGCCTCAGGTAAGCGCCGAATGCCTCATGGTCATCGGGGCTCGGCGGCCGCAGGTAGTATCTCGGGTAATCACTCTCTATGAAATCCAGGATCCCTTTCTCCGCCAAGTCCCTGACCAGCCCGAAGACGTGCCTCTGGCCGATCTCCTCTGCACTGCTGTTGTAGAAATCTGATGGTTCCTTCCCGCTGTCCTTGAGGATGTTCCGGGCTATGACCCTCACATAAGTAGATGGATGCGCGACTCCCTTCTTGACCCTGACTCCCGACCTTCTTGATACTGCAGTAAGCTCTTCTGCAAGCTCCGCGATACTGAAGGTGAACTCGTTCTCCCTGAGAGGCATATACAGCGGGCCTTCCCTCCTGAAATACTTCTGCGTGATCTCTGCTCCGGTGCCTCCGACCCCTGACAGGGACAGGTAATTTGCTATGTCGGTGTGGAACACAGTCATGGTGCTGTTCTCGAGGTTTATGACGCTGTCAGGAGATATCAGCGCCTCGACCCTTGAGCCTGCCAGTTCCATCAGCTCCGGCTCCATGACCCGCTCCTCCCCGTCAAAGAAATGGTCGTTGCATCTCTTCCTCATCTCGGTGACGAAGCGGTGGTTGTTGGCCTTCGCCGCCCTGTTAATTATCGGGAGGTAATCCTCCGCAATGGTCCTGAAGAAAATCTTCCTCGAGGCGCTGTCGCGCGCCATCACGTCGAAGCCTTGATCATCATGGAAATAGACAGGCATGTGCACCGCATATATCCCTGTCGCGGGAAAATCGGCTATGGCTGTCATCTCGACACCGACGACGACCCTCCGGCCCGGCGCATACCTCTCCATCGCGGAGATGAACTCCTCTGCTCCGAGCAGCGTGTTATGGTCCAGGACCGCAACAGTGCGCAATCCCTTCGCGACCTCCACGCTCATGTCCGCCCTCGCCTTGATATCCTTTATCCTGTCCTTGTCCCCTCTTTCTATCAGGAAGTCGATCGCAGGCATGAGCCCTGAATACTCGAGCACCTCTTTCTGCGTGACCGTGTCCAATGTGGCAATCCTCTTCGCAAGGTCGTCAGGGAAGATAAAACCGTCTGAGAAAACAGTATGCAAGTGAAGGTCAGCTTTTGCTATAGACATCATCATCTCCGAACACCTCTTTGCGAAAAGATACTGACAAGATCATGAAAAAAACTTATTGTATGCCCGTTTCATCCTATTGAGCGTGTTATGGATCCCCGGCCGCTTATCCACTTCCCTCTCCAAAAGCGCCTCGACCAGGTTCGCTATGGTCGAGCCTTTAGGGGCGTTAGCAGTGTTCTTCTCATAGACAGGGGTGATTGCCCTCTGCTTGATGTTGTACCTCAACTGATCCTTGACCTTCCTGAGCTCGCCGTTGCTCAGGTCGCTCCAGTCCTGCGGGGTCGTCTCGAAGGGATAGTCTCCTGTAAGGCATTCATACAGTATTACACCTAGGGCCCACATGTCCGCGGGCAGGCCCGATGCCTTTATCCTGTCCTCCCTGGACACGGTAAGCTGCTCGGGAGCCCTGTATAGCCTCGACCCGACCCTTAAAGCATAGCTCTCCTCACCGATGATGGTAAGGTTCGCGACGTCTGTTATCACGGGGTTGCTATTGGCCTCCTCAATCAGTATGTTGCCCGGCTTCAGGTCGAGATGGGGAGTGATCGGATCCTTCTCGTGCATGTGCGAGACAGCACCTCCGAGCTGCACCATCATGTTCAGCGTGAATGAGTAGAATTTCGGGCTCAGTATGCTTCTGTCTGCCTTTGCCTCGTCTATGATCTGCCTTAGTGTCTTGCCTTTCACGTATTCCTCTACGAAATAGAACAGGCCCTCCTCGTTGGCATCGCCGCCTCCTATCTTGTATGCGCCCTTGCCGACCAGCTCTGCTATATTCTCGTGGGAACCTTTCTTCTTGAACATGTCCATGAGCATCTCTATGTCATGGAAGAACTTCTCCATCCTCTCATGCTTGCTGCTGCGCCTTGAGCTTCTCTTAGCTGTCTCTGCGGTCAGCTCTGAATAGGGCTTCAGGAACTTGAGGACATTCAGCCTATGGTCCTCACCTTCCTTCTTTGATGTCGGCACTATCTCCTCTGCGAGATAGACTACCTTGAACGCGCCTTCAGCGTGCTTCCCGATTATCCTATAATCGCCTATCAAATCCCCAGGCTGTATAGAATATATGTTTGGAAAAGACTGATTATTATTCGCGACCATCTTACCTGAATTGATGCCCCCCTTGCAATTTTGGATTTTTATAATATTAACTATCTCGCCTGTTCTTTGTAATGCTGGCTTCTATTTAAACATTTCTTTTTTTTACTATTGTAAAGTAAAAAAATAATGGTGCGGAGAACGCCTCTATCGGCTGAAATATGCCTTTTTAAAGAGTTATTTATAAATTATATAAATTTATGAGTCCCTGAGTGGTCATGAATGGCTCAAGAAGCCAGAAATACTCTTTTTCATTTCTTCAGGATCCCTGAATGATGGTATCTTCATCTTCCCAATCGCAGATGTATCCGCCTCAGGCAGATCGGTCTTGCTTATGTAGATGACTATATCCTTTCCTTTCTTCCTTA
>CAZNGE010000037.1:0-2896 GCA_964572875.1 uncultured Methanosarcinales archaeon
ATGAATGACTCTTTCAGGTTCTTGAGCGGGGAACGGTTTGTGATGGTGTAGCAGAGCGTGCCGAAGTACCAGGTCACTGCTGTCAGGACTGCAAAAAGCACATACGAGAAGCCATCTCCCAATGTCGATCCGCCTGTCCTGAGCCTGAACATCAGGAGTATGGTGAAAAAGACCCACACGGTGTGCAGCACATAGAAAGGGATGGTCTCAAGCGCAAAGTTCCTCATATATACCAGGAAGGACTGTTTGGCATTCTTGGCGCTCATCCTGTGCGCTATGAAGAAGTTCAGCCCCTGGAACACTATGCAGATGAAGAAGGATGCCAGGACAAGATAGAAAAGGTACTTGACCATCGCAGTGGTTATCATCTGCACCTCTGGGTTGCCGAAGAGCGCCTGGGACGCCTGCGTCACCTGCTGGCCGTATATGTCCATAAGACCTGCCTTCTGGCCTGTGATCTCCATCAACGCGTCCATCTTCTCGAAGAGCTTGAGCTGGACAAGGTAAGCGGCAGTGCTGAGCATGAGAAGGAAAATGAAATCCACTATCGTGCTGACGATGACCAGAGGCCATCTCCTGTACCACGCAGTGAAGGAAGCTTTCGCTATCCTGACTATGTCTGTCTTCCCTATGTCAGAGAAGACTTCCCCTATCACGCTTTTCTTCTTCGCTGTCAAGGTCTATGCACCTTCTGAGCCTGTTATGGCCGCCATGCATAACTCTATCGTGTGAGGCTCCTCACCTGTCGATAAGAAACCGCAGATGTCTGTGTTGCCCTTCTGCTTTGCAATCTCAAAGATGCAGTGGTTCTCAGAAAATTCCCCGTTGCGGTAAGGTATGTCAAAACAAGGATCCAGCTCATCCCTGGCAAGGGCAGTCCTGAACAGGCACTCTGCAACATCCGCTTCATCAGACAAAGCAAGACATGCCTCAGGCCTTAAAGTCCGGTTGACAAAAATCTTGAGACATGCATCCCTTCTTCCGATATCTGTTATGCCAAAGCAGTATTCATGATTATAGTTCTGATCTGACAATGCGACAAAACAGGATTCCTCATCAGCATACTCTCCTGATTCTACCAACTCTTGACAGTATGTCGGTCTGGCGGGCTCGACAGCCGCTTCGACAACAGGTACCTGCTCGACCATCCCTTCTTCAGCCAAGTATCCCTCAAGTTCCTCTTCTGTGGATGTCATGTATGAATACAGAACTATTGCAGCTATGAGCAGCAGTATTATGACAATAATAGGCATTATCATCCTCTTGTCAAGGATGTGATGAACTTTCTGGAGGTCAGACATCTGAGAGGTGTCTATCGGCCGGACAGGTTGTTGAGTGTATTGCTGCTGCGGCTGCTGGCCCTGCCTCTGCTGCGGATATGGGGTTTGCTGACTAGGCTGAGGATATTGCGCGGGTTGTTGTTGGGGTTGTTGAGGCATTTTAAATCCTATATTTCAGTAACATAACATTCATTACCGGGTGTTCTGCAATAATTTGCCCATATCCAGCCTTGAGACGGAGGATTCTTATTGCTTGATTTCGCTGTGCAGTCTGCATTCGGATTATCCTTGTTTTCGCGCAGGCACCTGCACAGCCAGGTCACGAGCCCTTTGGCTGCACAGGCATCATAGAAGTCCTTTGCAAGCCCTTCTGTGGCCCTGCAGGTATTGCCAGTCATCCACCTGCAGTATTTGTTCAGAACCCGCTCGTCATTGAGCGCAATGCACTTGCCGTAATCAACGCTTGATGTGTCGTCTGTGACGCCCGGCAGGCATATCTCCTTAGCCAGACCAGTACCGCTGCCCGGACAGGGGGTTATGCTATTATCTGTCTGTCTTGCTATGAGCGAAGTCATCTTATCTATCCCTGCAGATTGTTTTTTTTCGGTCAGACCTTTAAGCTGCTCATCTGGCTGTGTCGAGCATTTTATCTCTGTGATGCAGCACTGATCCACACATTTTGCTCCTTTAGGGAAAAATTTTGTTCCCTGAGGACAGGCCTTCTCGCATTTAGGGGTTCCGATGAAATCCGGGTCCTGGAAACCAAAATCGAATTTAGGTCCGCATTGAGTCCCGGTATCCTGCGGTCTCTGATCCTTGCAGCACACCAGGCTCGCCCCACACTGGCTGCTGGTCTGACCCTGCCCTTCCTTGCAGTAACTGCTTGTCAAGCACATACCTGCACCATTATCACAGGGCTGACCATACATGTCCTGGCCTGGTTTATTGTCGCTTGTTCCCTGCGGGGCGGCGGGCAGACTAGGACTGGTAGCACCTATCCACACATATCCTTGTCCTGTATCTATGTTTGCAGGCAGATCGATTGAAAGAAGATTGGTCTCAACATTCTTTTGAACTATGCAGGGTGGGCTGAAGGCACTGCACAAGCCTAATTCTTTACCGTTATTGTCATAAACTTTTGAATCCTGCTTAAGAGCCTGGCCCAGGCTCTTGAAATAAACATTAAGCCGCAATGGTTGTGACTGGCCTTCTGCTTTCAGTCTAAGAGCTATGGCGGTTGGCTGTTGGTTGAAGTTGATAATCAATTTCCCGTCGATGGGCTTATAGTCCTTGATGAGCTCAAACCGATTCTTACCATCAATCTTCTTATTCACATTAAGCTCTATATTCTCCCAGGTCCCGCTCAATTCCTTCCCTTTCTCAGGAGGTCCCTGGATCTCAACAGGTGCGGCGGGCTTGCCGAATCCTGTGAAGTTGAACGTAGGGTCGCCCTGCTTAAGCCTGATCATGACGTATTCAGATGTCATCCCCTGTATGCAAGGAGGCCCTGCAGCCTTGTCGCACCATTCTAGCCCGCCTAGCCCTGCCTTGTTGATCTTTGTCGTTTCCAGGGGTATAAGGCCTATCCTGCTGACGTCTATGTAGAGTATTGTGTT
>CAZNGE010000037.1:2906-3411 GCA_964572875.1 uncultured Methanosarcinales archaeon
TGTTAGCAGCAGTAGTCGCTATGTCAAGTGTGAACCCCTCCGCTTTATTGATCTTACTACGGTCATTCCACTTGAAGTTACCGACGCGGATACTCTCTGTAGGTCCGAGGGAGTTTGTCTCCACCCACATCCCATAAGATGCATTGTTCCTGTTATCATTGCCTGACTTTATCTCAGCAGTCATCGTCTCCAGGTTCTCAATCGAACCTGACGGCCCTACTGCAACAGGCCTGCATACTGCCTTGAACTTGACCTGTTTACTCTGCTCCTTGTTGGTCTCAGGGTCATAAGCGCTCTCTATGGCTGCCTTCCATGCCTCGGCCCCGATGCTTCGCCACGGTTGGGCAGCCATCTTCTCACCAACCGCCAGAACTCGCAGGTAGGCCAGAGTGTCGGCGGCGTACGCCGGCGTCGCACTGTAGCTACGCACCCGGTCTGCGGCGGTTGCGCCAGCGGGCAGTGCTGACAACACGCCGACGTCCTCCAGAGGGCCCAGCATGTCGTG
>CAZNGE010000038.1:0-3203 GCA_964572875.1 uncultured Methanosarcinales archaeon
TCAGGCAGATCGGTCTTGCTTATGTAGATGACTATATCCTTTCCTTTCTTCCTTATGTCTTTCAGGAGCTTGAGCTGCTTTGCCTTGTCAAGAGACTGCGGGCTCGGGTCGAATACATAGACTATGAGGTCAGCGCAGTACTTGATCGCTAGGACTGCCTGCTTCTCTATCGGGTTCATCTTGTCAAACCTGTTCAGGGTTCCCGGGGTGTCTATGAACTGCACCTTGTGATTGCTGATTGTCGCGTAGCCTATGTTCAGCTTCCTTGTGGTAAAAGCGTAATCAGCAATCTCCGGATTGGCTGTCGTAAGCTTCGCCAGCAGGGTCGTCTTGCCTACATTAGGGAAGCCTGCGATGGCTACGGTGAACATGTTCGACTTTATGCTCGGATATTCCCGCATCACCTTCCTTGCGGTCTCGAGATACTGGAGAGGTTTCTTGACCTGCTTCATCACAGAGCTTATCCTGCCATAGTACTCCCGCGAGTACGAGGTCATGCGCCTGAAATCCCTGCATCGCCTTATCTTGTTGGCATATAGGTCTGAGAAATAATCCACCTTCTTCTGTGCCCATCTCAGGCCGCCAAGCGACTTCTTCAGCTCTGCGTAGTCGAGAGTTGCTCTTACGAGTTCCTGGTAGAACTCAGTCATGCCATCCAGAGACGGGAATGACTTCAGTATGATGTCCAGGTGGCGGCGCAGGGTGCGGCGGATCTCGCTGACCTTGGCAAGCTCAGCACGCTTTATGGTGTCAGGCCTGCGCCTCATCTGCGACTTTATGTCCTCTGCCTTCTTTGTCGCGTTGCGGAACGCCAGGTCTATGTACCACTCATGCTTCTCTATCTTGGAAAGCCCCTGGAAGTTCATTTTTCTCTTTGCCGCAAAGCCCTGCCCTGCTCCGGTTTGCTCCGCAAACCTCTCGCGCCACCACGCATGCTTGAGTAGGCTACCGTATCATATACCGTTTGGCAGGCGCTTGATTAATCCAGCGCTTTATTCACTGAATGCATGCTCATTGGTGGCTACGGTCAGGCCTTTGCTTTGATTGTTTGACTAATAAAATGACCAAAAATTTATAAATGGTGCTATTGTGCAATACTGTATCAACAAGAGGGGTGGTCTGATGATAATCTCAATGTATGGCTTGATAGGCATCCTTGTCGTAATATTTCTCTCATCGCTCAAGGTGGTCAAGGAGTACGAGCGCGGGGTCAAGTTCACACTTGGGAAATACGCAGGGATAATGAACCCTGGGCTCAGGATCTTGGTACCTCTCATCCAGACATGGGAGCGCGTGGACATGAGGGTCAAGGCAGTCGACGTGCCATCACAGGAATGCATATCAAGGGACAATGTCTCGATAAAAGTCAATGCTGTTCTCTATTACAAGGTGGAAAAGGCAGAGAAGGCGATAATCAAGGTCGAGGAGTTCATGTACGCTGTCTCGCAGCTGGCACAGACCACCATGAGGAATATCGTGGGAGAGTTCGAGCTTGACGAGATACTGCAGAAGCGGGAGAACATAGCCAAGAAGATACGCGAGATAGTCGACAAGGACACAGACCCGTGGGGGATAGACGTGTCAAAGATAGAGATCAAGGACATCGAGCTGCCCCAGGACATGAAGCGGGTCATATCCAAGGAAGCAGAAGCTGAGCGTGAGAAGAGGGCTGTGATAGTCAAGGCGCAGGGAGAGGTCATATCGGCAGACAACATGGCAAAGGCAGCAAAGACACTTGCGACAGGACCTGGCGCACTGCATCTCAGGACGCTGCAGTCAATCAATGACCTTTCATCAGACCAGAGCAACACAGTCGTGTTCGCAATACCTCTGGAGATCCTCAGGGCCTTCGAAGGCTGGTCGAAAACAGGAAATCTAGTGCAGAAGAAGAAGGACTGATATTCATACAATTCCCAACGAGAACATGGAGGTGTTTGAGGAATGCATACAGAGACAAGAATGGATTATTCTGAGCCTGCTGTCAGCTATGAAGTAGTGGCGCATCCTGTCAGGGATGATGAATATCTGCGCAGACAGGCATACAATGGAGTGCTGGAAGGCACACACAGGATTGTAGAATTAGACGACCTTAGGGAAGACACTGTTGAATTCTGAATGCGGATTTTTCTTTTTTTCCTTTTAATAAGCAAAAACCTTAAAAAGAGGCTGTAGATTTCTTACCCACACAAATTGTTTCACAGGCTCCGTTGGTGTAGTCAACGGCAAATGGTTACGCCCATTTGATAGGCAAGGTGCGGGATGCGCTCGCTAACGCTCGCTTACCCACACAAATTGTTTCACAGGCTCCGTTGGTGTAGTCAACGGCAAATGGTTACGCCCATTTGATAGGCAAGGTGCGGGATGCGCTCGCTAACGCTCGCTTACCCACACAAATTGTTTCACAGGCTCCGTTGGTGTAGCCCGGACCAGCTGACCATAAGGTCGTCTGGGGGTAACCAATCATCTCGCCCTCTCGAGGCATCTGCCAGAGAAAGGCGAGGACGGGGGTTCGAATACATCAGAACAAGTGTCTGGTGACGGAAGTCCCCCACGGAGCATCTAAATCTTTTCCAAAACGAGGTTGAAATGAGCATAAAACTCCGTCACCAAAGGGTTTCTGATGCTGAAGCGTTCTTCAGGATACTCAATAACCCTAATTTCAAGTACTTCTCTTCTGTGCCTAAGAGCGTTGAAGATGAAGTCAAATGGATTAAGGGATGTCCTGCAAAGAGGCGTAAAGGACTGGAGTATAACTTTGCGATAATCTATCATGGCAAGCTTGCCGGCGGCTGCGGAATAAAGATAGATCAGCATCGTAAGCATAATGTCGAGATGGGCTATTTCATCGATGAAGATCACTGGGGAAAAGGCATCGCGACAAAGGTTGTAAAGATGCTTGAGGATATAGCATTCAAGAAACTGAAGGCTGTCCGCATAGAGATACTTGTCCATCCGAAGAACAAGGCAAGCCTACGCGTTGCAGAAAAGAATGGCTATAAGAAGGAAGGAGTCCATAAAGCAAAGGTTATCGGGCGTGATGGTGGCTATGAGCCTGCGGTCGTGCTGTCCAAGGTAAGACTGCCTAAATGAAACTTTTCTTCTGAAGAAACATTTATTCTATGTATGAATTATCACATTCCATGCATACAAGGTCAAGTGTCCTCTTGTTATTGACCTCATCCACCGTGGCGCCCTTCTTGAAC
>CAZNGE010000039.1:0-3101 GCA_964572875.1 uncultured Methanosarcinales archaeon
CTGTCGCAGGGATTTCACATTTCCTTGAGCACATGATGTTCGAGGGCACGACAACGAGGACATCGAAGCAGATAAGCGAGGCGATAGAGAACAGTGGCGGCGAGCTCAACGCGGCCACTGCCAATGAAAGGACATACTACTATGTCAAGATACCTAGGGCGAAGGTGAGGCTTGGACTTGATATCCTTTCTGATATGATGAAGAACCCGTCTATTGGGCAGAAGAGCCTTGACAAGGAGCGCAAGGTAATACTTGAGGAGATCAAGATGGTCAATGACCAGCCCATGTTCTACCAGTGGGTGCTTTTCCAGAAGTTCCTGTTCAAGAGACACCCGACAAAGAACCCTGTCTATGGCAGGTTCGACTCAGTCAAGGCGATCACCCGCAAGAAGATGCTTGAGTATTACAGGAAATGGTACTCGCCCGGGAACATGATACTGTCTATTGTCGGCGACATAAAGGATACTAAAGGTCTTGCAGAATCATACTTCGGAGACATGAAGCAGAGTGAAGTCCCGAAGCCAAAGAAGGTTGTCGAGCCAAGAGATACGAAGGCCACGATCAATAATGAGAAGAGGAATATAACTCAGGCTTACATGGTCCTGGGCTACAAGACAGTCCCGCGCATGCACAAGGACAGTGCCGTGCTCGATGTCATATCGGCGGTATTCTCGAAAGGCCTGTCAGGGAGGATCAGCGACGAGATCCGTGTCAAGAGAGGACTGGCATACGTAGTAGGCAGCGCGCACGAGAGCAGGAAGGACTTCGGTTTCTTCGTGTTCCACCTCAACTGTGCGAAGAAGAACCTTGAGCTCTGCAAGAGCATAATAATCGAAGAGATAAGGAAGCTCAGCAACATAGGCAATAAAGAGCTTAATGATGCGAAGGAGAACATCATAGGGAAGATCCTCCTCAGCAAGGAGGACTCGCAGAAGGCCGCTGATGACCTCGCGTTCTGGGAATTCATAAATGATGCGAGGCTTGCAGACAAATACCTTCGTGACATAAGGAAAGTCACAAAGAATGACCTGGTCAGGGTCAGGGACAGGTTCATGCACAAGAACTACACCCAGATAATAATCAGCAGATGATAATATGGATGAGACAAGGTGAAAATGGCAGGTAAGATTCTTGGCGAGCTTGTCGTGTTCGACACGAGGGACAGGATATCTCTCGACGGGTTCTACATAAAGAAGAAAGGCAGCCGTAAGGGCATCATCTACCTCCACGGCCTGTGCGGCATGATGTGCGGAGGAAAGAGGTTCGAGAGCATCGCCAATGCAGCTGCTTCTGCAGGCTATCACATGCTCACTTTCAACAACCGCGGCTTCGGAATGGTGAACAGCTTCAGGAAGACCACAAAGAAAGGTGGCTGGTTCACCGCCGGTGGGTCCATGGAGAATTTCAAGGACTGCCGCCTTGACATCCAGGCTGCAGTCGATTTCCTGAAGAAGAAAGGCTGCAGGAAGATCATCATCGCAGGAAGTAGCACAGGCTGCCAGAAATCCATCTACTACCTCACGCACCACCCTGATAGGAAAGTCAGGGGAGTTATCCTCATGGCTCCCGTGAATGACACTGAGGGTGATATCGTGACCCTGGGAAAGTCTGAGTTCGACAGGCTTTTCAGGAAGGCGAAGAACCTGACGAAAAAAGGCAGGGGAGAAGCACTTGTGACAAGCCTCAGCGCGAAGAGGTTCTATGACCTTCACAAACCGCACTCTCTCGAAAGCCGCCTGCTGGACTTCAACCAGAAGAAGATAGGATACATATCAAAGATACGCGTCCCTATCCTCGCATTGCTCGGGGACGCAGACCCATATGTCACGCCAGGCAGGCATCAGGAAAGGCTCGATAAGATATGCGCCTCCGCGAACCCGAGAACAAAGTGCGAGACAGTCCTTGTCAAGAAAGGTGACCATGCCTTCAAGGATAATCTTCCTGCCATGTCAAGAGCGATACGTGATTGGCTGAAGAGACACTAGACATACAGAAAAAAAGCTAGAAAAAGATTGTCTATATTCTACTCGTCAGGATACGCTTCCTTGACGATATCCTGATGCGATTCCATCTTATTGCGTATCGGATCAAGAAGTTTGTTGACTTCTCGCGCGACTGCCTTCTTCAGGTCCATGGGGTGCAGCTCTTTCTTGACGAAAGCAGTCTCCAGCTCGTCGTATGTCTTGAAATTGAGGTTGCCGCCCCATTTCTCAGGCCTCTCTATGACCAGCTCTTCTCCTCTGTCCTGTTTTATCGTCATTAGTACATATCTGCAGAATGCGAGGACACCATTGTTCTCTACTTCTCCTTCGGGGCAGAATGCTGAGTTCATCTTATTAGAGACATCATCTGCAGGGTCTATCAGGTCTATCTTCGACGCCTTGTCTGATGCACTCATCTTTCCGCTCTTGGACAGTGCTGGGATGAGCGGCGTCATGAACTCGACCCTTGGCCTGTAGCCGAGCTTCGGGAGGTACTCCCTCGCAAACATGAGTATCTTCCTCTGGTCCAGCCCGCCGTACTGTACGTCCACGTCAAGGTACTGCTCGTCAAGCGCCTGCATTATGGGGTAGATGAGACCTGCTATCTTGGGGTTTTCCTCTTGCTTGACGACATCTGATGACGCTTTCTTGCAGTCATGTATCGTGGCGAAAGTCGCCATCTTCAGGACATCCATCATGTAGTCCTTCTTCATCTGGAAGTCTGATCCTTTGACTATCTCGAAGTTCTTTATGTCTGCTCCGATGGACTCGAACATAGCAGGTATGACAAGGCTGTAGTACTCGAACCTCTTGTCGAGTATATCCCACGGCGTCCTGTCGAGCGCTCCATGGATATCCGCGAGAAGGAGCTTGACCTTGAACCCGCATTTCAGGAAATCTGCCATCTTCAGCACCCACAGGAAGTATCCGACATGCGGTCTCCCTGTCACTGCAGTGCCTAAGTACACTGCCGGCTGCTCGTTCTCTTCCAGGAGCTTCGCGAGCTCCTCTTCGGTTATGATCTCCTGCGAGTTTCTCTTTAGGATTTCTATCTTTTCATGTGTATCCATCCTACCGCCCTGTTGAGGAGTATTCTATTTAAAGGTTTTTGTTGGGTCA
>CAZNGE010000040.1:0-3068 GCA_964572875.1 uncultured Methanosarcinales archaeon
AAGAAGAAAGCAGTGAAGAAGAAGGCCAAGAAGAAAGCAGTGAAGAAGAAGGCCAAGAAGAAAGCAAAGAAGAAATAAATTCTGGGTTTTTTTTGTTTGATACCCGGCCCCCAAAGACAAGGTCGGGTCATTTTTTAATCGTATTCTAGATTGGATTATGCTCTAGAAATCGCCTAAGCCCTTCTGCGAAGGGTCTTTTTTGGCCTTTCCTGCCTTTGGTCGGCCTTTCTTCTCCTCTTTCTCGGGCTCTGGAGCGCCTTCACCGAAGAATATCTGAGGTCCGGCATATTCCCGTTCAGCCTCTGAGAACAATGGCACGCCGTATTTGCCGTCATAGCCTGGCTTCACTGTTATCCTGCCCACCCGGTTCCGGATTATGGCCTGCGCCATCTTCTCTGTTGTCACAGAGGCGAGCTTGTCGAAAGGCACGTCCATCAGCACGTCCATCTCACTGCCCAGCTTGAGTATATTATAATACTCTTCCCATATCTTCTTTGTGGCGATGCCTCTGCCGAAAACATTGGAGATTAGTTCAGATAATGGCATGAGCTTGTAGAATGGTTTTCCATCAGGCCGCTTGTACCCTTCAGGCCTGTCTGCCAGCTCCTCAACCCGGTGATGCACTCCTATAGTCAGCGCCCTGCCGCACTTCGGGCATGTCTCCTTGACTTTCTTTGATTCTGCAGGAGTCATGCACACATCGCAGTTCCTGTGGCCGTCCTCGTGGTATTTGCCGTATGCTGGATCGACCTCTACTGTGCCTGCAAGTCCGTCTCCGGTGCGCAATGCCTTGATGATGCCTGCATAGCTTAATTTGTCAAGCTCGAAGATTGTCGATTCACGCCCGATTCTCCATGGCCAGAAAGAATGCAGGTCAGAGAATGACACTATCTGCATCTTGTCGAGCTGCGAGAGCCGCCAGTTCATCGGAGGGTCGCTCGACAGCCCTGTCTCGATGGCATGTACGTTCTTCAACTGGTCGCCGAACGCTTCCTTGATAGAGTCGAATCCTGACTTGGAGCCGAAGAGCGAGAACCACGGAGTCCAGATGTGTGCAGGGATCACTTCCACATCCTTGCTTATCCCTGTGAGCATCTCTGTGAACTCTATGCATGAGAGCTTGAATATCGGCCTTCCGTCATAGTCCACCCTGCCGCGCTTCTTCAGCTCATCAGTGATCTGATCGGCAACATCGAAGCCGGGCGCAAGTACGACATTATGCACCCTCCTGCCTTTTCCTCCCTGTGAATAGATGAGTGATATCTCGGTCTGCATCACGAATGGATGTCCACCAGCAGTCCGAAGGATTCCGTTTCCGTCATCTTTTAGTTTCTGCTTCAGCTCCTTTATCCATTCAGGATGCGTGAAGTCCCCTGTGCCCAGCACTCCGACGCCCTTGACCTTTGCGTACTTCTCAAGGTTGTCTATGTTGAGCTGCCTGCTGCACCCCCTTGAATACCTGCCATGCACGTGAAGGTCTGCTATATATTTCATGAGAGTATCAGAATACTAGTACTATAAAAATCATGCGCCTGGCACGTGATCAAGAAGTATGAATGGTTGGAGATATGCAATCTCTATGACTCCTCTCCTGCCGTTCTGTTCGATGCTGCCGTCTGCTATGTATACAAGGTTTTTGCTGTTTGAGGCCACGACCTTTTTTGCTAGTCTGTCTGTCAGGTCAGGTATTTCTGTCGGTTTGCCTCTCAGCAGCATGGGTATGGCTTTTATTATGTCAGCAGGTGCGGGATTTCCGACAAGGATGTGGAAATAATGTTCGCGAGGGTTCAGTCGTGACTCTGTTTCCTGTTCAAACGCTTCGAAGTATAGTCCCAATCTCCTGAAATCCTCTTCCAGACCTGACATCCTGTGGAATGGTTTCAGGCCGTACAGGCTGGCGTTCATTGTCCCTATGGCCATTGTTTTCCTTATGTCACCCTCTCCAATCACTGTTTCACCATCCACGACCACTTTTCCTTCCACATCCCTGAGTATGGTGTCTAGATACCTGTTCGGGAACATCTTTCCGAGTGCGGTGTCGCGGGGCATGAGCTTGTCCAGCGCTACTGACCCTGCTGCTCTCGCGACAATCTGTGCTGCTGTCAGCATGCTTGCGTCTTTGCCTTTTTCATTTTTTGGCCTGTAGTATTCTTTGAAGAAGTTGTACACGAGTCCGTCTGCGTATAGTGTCATGAGGGATATGTGGTCGAGGTCATTTGGGTTGTCTTTATCATATAACATCAGTACTTTCAGGTACTTCCTGGGGAATGCCCTCGTACCTGCTCCGCTGTATCTCCTTTCTGCTGTCGATATGTTTTCTACGGCTCTTTCAAGGTCTCCTTTCATCCCCAGGGTGTCCGCATAGCAGTTGAGTGTGCCTCTTTTCTTGTGATATATCGACGGGATCATAAGGTCTGACCCTGGATCAAGCGCCATTGAATTCATCATGTGCGCGAACTCTATGGGCGTGTTTCCTTTAGCGAATCTCCTATAGAGATGTTTGAAGTTTTCCGTCAGGAATGTCTGGATTGTTCCGTCCCCGCCTGATAGGATGACTATCTGGGTGCGTTGTTTGGTGTATTCGTCGCATAGGGCTGTCACTTCTTTTGGTTCTGTTGTCAGGTCCAGCCTCGCGTCCAGGAGATGTGATATCGCTCTGTGCGTACTTCTTTTTTCTCTTCCTCTGGCTCCCCTGCCTCTGTTACGTTTAGCATTGCAGTTGATGTTCACTGCTGTAGTCATTCCCATGTGTTCAGCTCCTTTATCCCTGAGGCTCTCTGGACATTTTTATAAATATTTGCTGTCCCCGGCATCAGACGAAAACCCGATAGCGCCAGCGCTACCGCTCTAAGCGTGTCTTCAGAAAGATGAAACGCCCCGCTGCCTCTTCTGAAATGTACAAAAGTCCTGCGTCAGCAGCTTAAGCCTGCCGCTCCGCTTCTGCAGCGTATGTGCTATAGCAGCGTGGCGCTGGTGAGTAGAACACAAGCGCAGAGGCTGCGACGCATCCCCAAAAACCGAAAAGCATTTAAATAGGGAAACTACTAAATAGTAGTTAATGTAATGTT
>CAZNGE010000041.1:0-2904 GCA_964572875.1 uncultured Methanosarcinales archaeon
GGCCGCATCCGCGAGTCATCGCCACGCCTTAGCATGGGACAGAAGAGGGAATACTTCTCCCTGCTTGATAAGCTGCCTGAGCGCATAAGGGATGATTACATACGCGTGTATGAAGAGAACGGTTGGACCCCGACCTGTGCGCAGCTCTCCTCTCTCCGGCTTCTGGTCAGGCACAGGCACAAGAAGTTCCGCAGGGGCGAGGCAGTGCTTGACAGGGGATGGTCAAAGCATGACAAGAGGAATCTCATCCATGCTGTGTGCATGTCCTATAAGCTCTCGCTAACCCATGCGCAGCGCCTGCCTGCTACAAAAGACACCATAAGGCGCGCCATCAGGAAGGCTTTCAGCATAGCCGCTTCCCTGAAGTCGAAGAGCATAGCTGTCCCTGTCTGCTGCGCGAGGAAGTCATACGGCGTCACGCCTGCGCAGTCCCTGAATACTGTCCTCTCAGTAGTCAAAGAATTCGAGGGATCTTCGATAGAGAAAGTGATTGTCTGTTTCGACAATGACGTCACGAAGAAGTATCTTGGCTCTCTGAAGCGCAGAAAGCGCGGCTGACATCTTTCTCAGGCATCATATCATCAGGCATGCTCGCAGCGAGCACGCTGCGCGGAGTCTCTCCTGCATCTTTTTTATCGTCGGGATTTGTCAGTGCCTCGTATATCTGGTGGAATATGTAACCGACGTGTATCCTGTTCGTCAGGTCAAGCTTCCCTATGTCCACGATCACCACGGGTCCTTCATGGAAACCGAACCTGCTCACGTCCTTAGGGTATGACTTGTACCATTCGCCGAGGGCGCGTATCTCGCTCAGGCTCCATCCGCCCTCGACCTCCATCTCGCGCCCTCTCTGCTGTATGCGTTTCCACGCCATCTCAGGGCTGCCCTTGAGCACTACGAGCACGTCTGCGTTCGGCAGCCTGTTGCTCTCTGTCTTGAATGCTGTCGACAATGATTCCAGCTCCCTGTCTGACAGGTAGCCGTCCTTATTGAACTGGTGGCAGAACACGAGGAGGTCCTCTGCGAATGACCTGTCCTTGACATAGCTTCCGTCGCCGCTCTTTCCACGGCGGCGATGCTCTGACCTCATCTTCAGGAAGTGCATCTGCAATGCATAGCAGTACGCCTTTTTGTCTGCCAGGAACTTCTCCAGCAGTGGGTTCTCTTCAGGGTTCTCGAACAGCCCTTTCAGCCCGAGGCTGCGCTCCATTATCGCGGCGAGCGTGGACTTGCCCAGCCCCACATTGCCTGCGATGGCTATCAGCTTGGGGTTCTTCCTTAAGTATTCCTCGAGCTTCTTCTCTGCCTCGATGGCCTTCATCGTGGCCTTTGTCTCCGGAAGCGTCACCCATTCGCTGAGCCCTGGAGCGGTTATCCTGAGGTCGAGCGTCCGTATCTTGTCCGCTATCATGCGGACTATGTCCCTGATCTGCTCGTCTATGCTCTTGCCGTTCTGCTTGGCCGTGTCTATGACCAGCACAGGGCATTTCGCGTGCCGTGATATGAACTGCTCGTACAGCTGGTTGAGCGTCTCGAGATAGCTCGCAGGTATGGATGTCTCGCTCTCCCTGCCTCTTTCCTTTATCCTCTGCAGCAGGGTGTCGACATCTGCCTTGAGATAGACCATGAGGTCCGGCTCTGGTATCTTCTCTGTGAGCATCTCATATGACTTGCGGTATGCCTGGAACTCTGCCTCGCTCATGTTGCCGAGTATCTTCTGTGCCATGCCGAATATGTAGTGGTCTTCTGCGAGTGTCCTGTCCTCCAGGATTATGCCTGTGGCCTGCTCTATCTTCTTCTGCCTTGCGAGCCGCGCATTGAAGAACTCTATCTGCGCAGTGAATGCGTTCGCCACAGGGTCCTTGTAGAATGCGTCCAGGACTATGGGATTGAACTCTTCCTTGAATGCGTGCACCTTTAGACGCTTGCTGCGGTTCGGTATGACGTCAAGAAGAACGTCGCATAACGGAGGCCTTATGGCAGCGTTGACAAGCGTCGACTTTCCGACTCCTATGTTGCCTACGATGCCTATCCTGATATTCTCCAATCCAACCACCGATTTTCAGATGAAAGCTGTTTAGATAAGATCTGTTGAAAAAGATGAATGTGATGGCGAATGTTATAGTGAATGTTGTAGTGAATGTTGTAGTGAATGTGGTAGATGACTGTGACGGATACATTACTGGTTTGGGAACGTGTTTTTAAAATTTTCCCCGTGTTTATAAATGGCTCTCGATCATCTCTCGCGCATCAATCCATCCGGTTTATAATCCAAAATCTTTAAATATGTCTCTCCTCCCTATCATCTGTCAGAGGTGCGGCATTGGGAAGAATATCTGCTGGATGTGTCTGTTCTGCATTATGCATCCTGTTCATGGTCTCATTGCTGCTGCTTGCAGGCTGCAATGGGGGCTCGAGGCAGGTCAAGGTCAAGTCTGTCGATGGGCCTGCTGAAGATATTCCCGAAGAGTCTCCTGCAGAGGTTGAGCAGCCAGAGATGGAGGTCCATGCCGTTGAAGAGGACAAACCTGAGCCCGAACCCGCTCCAGTGTTCAAGCGCGACCCTTTCTGCGGCGACAACAATTGCGACAGTGATGAGAACTGTGATTCCTGTTACGAGGACTGCGCGTGCACCTCTCCTGCAGAGTGCAGCAAAGGCAGGTGCGTGGTGCCTGAGTGCGGCTCCAACGGCGACTGCAAGGATGACGACCCATGCACGAGGGATACCTGCTTCTTCGCAGGCCATGTCAATGCATACTGCGGAACCAAGCCAGAACTAAGGTGCAGGGATGACGACGGCTGCTGCCCGAAGGACTGCAACGCCAATGACGACGATGACTGCGAATCGGACTGCGGCAACGGCGTCTGCGAATCCGGCGAGGACGCGGACGACTGCCCTGAGGA
>CAZNGE010000042.1:0-2461 GCA_964572875.1 uncultured Methanosarcinales archaeon
ACCAAACAGACCACCTCCGATGATAACATTCCAGGCTATGCTTTCATTTAAATATATTGCGGATATAGTTGATGAAAACAAACAGCGCAGCAACGCGCTCGCTGTCGCACATCCTGCTGTTTCTGCCAGCTGAACTGCGATAATCCCCACTTCTTTGGCTGAAAGTTCGCCAGGCGGCAGTGGCGCGACATGTTTCGTCACCAACCTGGTACGAAGAATAGGTTTAAATAAAACAATCCATTAAAAATATGCATAGAGACGGCAAGGGGCGTATCCTGTGGAAAACCAATACGATAGGGAAGAAACAAAGGCAAAAAGGAAGAACCTCATAGTCTATGTATCAGGCCTTCAGGACCCTTACTTCCTCATGGAGAATAATCTGCATGCCAGATGGACCAACCCGGACATCGGTAAGCTGTTCTCAGTCAAGATCATGTCGCTTCCCCTGCCTCTCCGCATAGAAGAGATAACTGACAGGGTCCAGATAAGGCAGATGGCGCGCAAGAAGAACGAGATACAGGCGCACATAAGGATCGAATTCTATAATGTCCTGAAGAGCATCGAGCATTACAGGAAGACAAGAGATGAATCAGTGGCCGATGTCGAGAGTCCCTACAGGCTTGTCGATATGCACCCTGGTGCTGCGGAAAGCTTCCTGGGGCGAATGGGCATCAATTACCCAAACGTATTTGCAGAAGACCTTGTGCAGTCGGTGCTTTCCCTGAACTCGGGCAACACAGACCTGAGTGAAGATCCTGTGCTTGAGGCTATAGGGCTTGGAGTGAAGAAAGGCGCGCAGGAATATGTCAATCTCAAGAAACTCAACGGGATAGGGAAGAAGATGCACTGGAGAGTGCACAGGGAATATGACATGATAATGCTCAGAATGGTCGAAGAGCTGGAAAGAAAAGGCCTGTTGGGCGATGTCGTGGAACTTAAAGGGAAGATGCTGGAAGAGCTGGCAAAAGAAGGGTACAAGAGGGATGCCAATGAGTGATGAAAACAAAAAACGGTACGTGCTTGACACGAACGTGCTCGTGCACGACCCGGACTGCCTCTATAAGTTCCATGAACACGATGTCTACATACCCAGCGCATGCATAAGAGAGATGGATAGGTTCAAGAAAGAGCCGTCTGAAAGAGGTGCAGGCGCGAGGGAAGCAGGAAGAAGGCTGGAAAAGCTGAGGGTGAAGGCAAAGGAAGAAGGAAGCTCACTGAACAAAGGAGTCGATATCGGCGAGGGATCCACCGGAAAGCTGTATGTCTTCAGCGAGAAGATAGGATCAGAACTGGGCCTGTCACTGGACGGTCCTGAAGGCGTAGATAACCTGTGTCTTGAAATAACAAATAAGCTGAGTGAAGGCGGACATGAAGCAATACTCGTCACAAAGGACATCAACCTAAGAATAATCGCCGATGGCTATGACGTCCCATGCGAAGACTACAAATATGACAAGAAAGGGCACACCCTGGAGCACATATTCAAAAAGAACAGCATCAGTGAGATCTACATGCCTGGTGATATCATAGACAGCATATACGATCGCAAACCAGGTGAACAGATAGACCTGATAGACTCCAGGAAGGAGATAGAACAACTGCAGCCATTCATGAATCAGGGCATCGTGCTTAAGTCATTCAGCAACGACAAACAGACCGTACTTGTAAGATACGAATCAGGCACCACTGTAAGAAGGCTTGTCTATGGACGGTCGATGAGCGTGGCATCCATAAAAGCAAGGAACCTGGAACAGACCTTGGCCTTCGACGCCCTCCTTGACCCATCGATAAAGGTAGTGTCCATACTCTCAAAAGCAGGGACTGGCAAGACATTATTGTCTCTTGCAGCAGGAGTCCAGCAGATACTCCATCAGGAGAGGTACAGGAAGATGATAGTGGTCAGGCCCACGACAGTGATGGGAGGGAAGGATCTGGGTTACCTTCCAGGATCACTGGAGGAGAAAGAAAGCCCGTTCATGGACGCGATACATGACAACCTCGCAGTCATATTCGATTATGGCAAGGTCGAGGACAGATGGGATGAAGAGTCATACATGGAAGAGATACGGGCAGGGCATATAGACCTTAGGACGCCAACATACCTAAGAGGCAGGTCATTGCCCCGGGTGTTCATCGTGGTTGATGAGGCGCAGAACCTGACACCCCATATAGTGAAATCACTGGCCACACGACTCGGAGAGAAATCAAAGATAGTCTTTGTCGGTGACCCCTGGCAGATAGATGACCCGTATCTAGACGAAGAAAGCAATGGCCTGACCCAACTGGTAAAGATGGTCATCGGAAAAAGGAGATACTTCAGCGCAGAGTTCCTCAAGAAAGGGGAGAGGAACCCTGAGATAGACATAGCGGACATATTGTAATGATCTTCACATCACCCATTATTTCAGGGGGTTAGACATGGCTGTAGAGTGCACATTCTATGGAGGCGCAGGGGACTATA
>CAZNGE010000043.1:0-1707 GCA_964572875.1 uncultured Methanosarcinales archaeon
AACATTACATTAACTACTATTTAGTAGTTTCCCTATTTAAATGCTTTTCGGTTTTATCTGCTGTTTTCGTTTGAGTGAAGGGACAGGAAATCTTTAAATAATACAGCGGGAGGCTCAAAACAGTGAAAAATATGGGCGAGCTAAGCGATAAGATAGGAGTCATCCTCAATCCTAACGCAGGCATGTTCAGGACAAAGAAAGGAAAGAAAGAGCTTGAGAGGCTCATCGGCAGATGGGGTGATGGCGGCTACCTGCAGGAGAAATACGGCGACAGGGTGATAATTGGAGCAAATAAAAAAGCAGACGCCGTGCAATACACCTGTGATGAGTTCCTTGAAAGCAAAGTCTGCCTGGTCATAACTATAGGAGGGGACGGGACGTCGGGCAACATGAACACCAACATGGCGCGAAGGATAGTAGAAAGGAACAAAAAGACCATTGATGAGATGTGCAGAGCGCCTGACGAAGAGCATATGATCAGATTCCTCAAGCAGCTCAACACAAAGAAAGGAAAAAAACTAATATACATGTACAATGTCAAAGCAGGCACAACAAATGTCGGCTCAAGCATGCTGGAATTCACAGATGATCTTGAACCTGCCATCGACAACGCCCTGCTTGCCATCGACAAAGGATACGGCATGAGATCATTCAGGAGAGTGTATGTCCCGACCATCATAGGATATTCTGCAGAAGAGCCTGACAACCCTGCGCGCATGGAAGTCATGTTACAGTACGCAGACGCAGGCATAAGAAGATTCTTTGACGAGTACTACAAAGACAAAGGCCCTGGCAAGCCGAACAGGAAGACAGCATATTGGCTGATAGGCAAAGCCATCGCGTCACTTCCCCTGCCAGGAGGCTTCATACACCAGCTCGCGAAGAAGATACCCTGCAATGTCGAACTTGACGGGCAAAAACTCCCGATAGAACAAAGGACCACGCTTGTCGCATCAACAATAAACGGAAGCCTATATGGACTGAAGCCTTTCTACCGTGCCTGGAAAGAATTCGATAGCTTCCCGCGACATTATGAAGCAGGAGAAAGCGAAGAAATGCCTGAAGACATGGTCGAAAGAGGATTCCATGTAATGACAGGAGATGTAGAACCCTGGAGAATAGTAATGGCAATCCCGAAAGTCCTAATGGGAAAGAAGACGGGGATAAAAGACATGTATGACAAGATGGTGAAAGATGCGACAATAGAACAGCTCAAGGATGTGACTTACGTCGCAGACGGCACAAGGAAGACAGAGGGCAAGAAGCTGGTCCTGACTTCAGGGTTCGAGATAGGCATGCCTTACCTTCATGAGACGCCGATGTTGAGATAGCACATGCACCAGCACCACCACGCTGCTAGAGCGCTTTTCACTGCAAAATCGCATATTCTCCTGCATTGACTTCGTCTTGATTGTTTACTGATACTGGCAGTGTGCTGCTCCTTTCTCTCAGGACACGCAGAAGCGGTGGTGGCGCTGTTGCTATTAAGGGTCGTGTTGAGATGATGCAACATATTTTTATACTATCGATATTCTGGAAGTATCATGAGATATATAGCAGACCTTCATGTGCACAGCAGGCATTCAAGAGGGTGCAGCAAGCAGCTGGACATAGACAACCTTGAGAAGTACGCAAAGGTGAAGGGAGTAAGTGTGCTGGGCACAGGGGACTTCACGCATCCTGAATGGATAAAGGAGCTGAAGCAGA